>JAJCZV010000019.1 GCA_029262175.1 Gemmatimonadota bacterium | reverse complement strand
ACAGGAGGACGTGCAGGGTCAGCTCCAGGATCTGGAGTCGCGCGTACACCAACTCACCGAGCGCCTCGACTTCACCGAGCGCCTGCTCGAGACGGGCCAGAAGGACGCGACCGACCCGGGTCGGCCAGGTGCAGGATGAAGGAACCGAAGGCGGTGATCAACGAGGTCACCCTGACGCGGGTCTTCGACGCCCCGATCGACCTCGTTTATCGCGCGTGGACCGACGCTGAACACGTGACGAAATGGATGAAGTGCGACGTCGAGGCTACGCTCGAAGTCGAGAATTGGGTGCCGGAAGTCGGCGCCGAGTTCAAGACGCACATGGCTCAGCCGGGCGTGTTCGAGACCTGGGGGACCGGGCGTTTTACCGAGGTCGATCCGCCGAACCTTTTGGAGTACGCATCGGACCCCGATCCAAAACTCGGCGTGGGTGAGATGAGGGTCCGGGTCGAGCTCGAGGATTTCGGTGGGCGGACCCAGGTGACCCTGACTCATTTCGGGATGCCCGATGAGATCTGCGGGATCATCGAGGGCGGCTGGACGGCTAGCCTCGCCCAGTTGGAGCCGGTGGTGGAGGCGTTGCTAAACCACTAGGCAACGCCGGTGCCTCGGGCCTACCTCGAACGGACGAACGCTTTGATCGGGGGATTCACGAAGGGGATGATGCGGCCGCTAAACCGACCTCCGCCCGCGTCCGAGTAGACTTCGCGGTAGCCGGCTGAGCCGTCGATCAGTCTCTGGTAGTCTTCGGGCAAAAGCGTCCACTCGTGGACCGGCTCATTGTCTTGTTGCGGGATGACCAAGATCAGTGCCGGATCTTCGGCGACCCGTTGCCCCGCGTCGGGCGGAACGACCTGCCCTGGCATCGCTCCGATCGGGGTGTCGGTCGGTAGGTGGGGCAGTTTCATCTGCGAGCCGTAGTAGGCGACTTCGGCGCCCGCTGTGACGTTCTCGGCGAGCCAGTCGCCCAGGGCGTAGCGTGAGTCGGTCCACATCTGAACGGTGAGATCCGCGCCGCGCACCCCCGCCCAAAGCAGACAGACGGCGGCCGCCACGGGCGCCAAGCGAACCGCGGCGCCTCCACGAGCCCGGGCGGCTTGAACCAACGCCGCCAGGGCCGGGCCGACAAAAAGGCCGGCTACGTATCCGATCGGCAGCACGAAACGGATGAGGACGAAGCGGACGGGCACGATCGAGCCCAGAAACACGGTCACGGCGGGCAAGAGCAGCCAGAGCAGTCTCGGTCGGGAACGAATCGTCCACCCGAGCCCCCCTAGGGCGCACAATGCGAGCGGCAGACCCAGCGAATCGCTGACGTGCCGCGCGGTCGTGATCGCGAGCGTGGCGTAACCGCCGAGGGTGGCCTCACCGCTGTAGTAGTAGGGGTGCTCGACTCCTTCCGGAAGCGGCGTCCCATGAACGATGAAGTCGACATGAGCGAGGAATCGATCGACGCTGAACACGAGCCCACTGGCCACCGCATAGACCACGGCTGCGACGCCAGCGCCAGCCAGAAGCGGCAGCCACACCGTGCGGGGGCGCGTCCCCGCCTCACGAGCGGCGCCCAACTGCAGGCCGAGTAGAACGACGCCGACACCCGCGAAATACGCATAGCCGGCATCCTTGGTCGCGATCGACAACGCGGCGAAGAGTCCGAGCATCGCGCCGCGTTTCGTGGTGAGCCCCTCGCAGAGCGATAAGGCGAACACGGCCGTACCGGCGGCAAGCCAAAACAACGCAGGGACGTCGACGTTCGACGTGCGACCGTAGTAGAACATCGGATACGACAACATCGTGGCCAGGGCGGCGAACCGCGCGGCCGGTCGACTCCAAACGCGATCCGCCGTCCACCAGGCGACGGCCACCGTGCCCGCCGCCATCAGTACGGTGGGGATCCGAGCCAGTACGGTGAATACGGCGAGCGAGCCAACCGGATCTTCGAGACCGAAGGGGTACGTGCCGTTGAGCCCTTGGATCCCTCCGGTGAGCATGAGCAACAGAGCGTATGGCGCGGCAAATACCGCCTGGACGAAGTACTGCATCATCGGGTACTGCGGGCTAAAAGTGGCGCCGGGTGGCCCGAACAATCGATAGAGTTCGCCCAAAGAGCGGAGCGGGGCGAGTTCGTCCGGACCCCATGGGAACATCCGCTCGGCGGTCGTCGCGTACGGAAGACCCCACCCAATGCCGAGCGCATAAACCGCGACGGCAGCATACCCGAAGTACGCAGGCTCGGAGCGCGCCGCGCTCCCCACGGTTCTAAGGCGCGCCGCAGCCCACCCAACGAATCGACTCATGTGGAATCGCCGACCCCATGCGGCTCCGGTCCGCGCTCCAACTCTCGGACGATATGATCCGCGGCGGCGCCATCTCCGTAGAGCATCGGCGGCGGGCGAGTCGGCCAGTCCTCAGCCTCCGCCGCCGCCACGATCTTCTCCGGATCAACGTCGACGATCCGATTCCATCCTTGCTCCACGGTTTCCACCCATTCCGTCTCCGGTCGAAGCGTGACGCACGGCACCTCGAGCCAATACGCCTCCTTCTGAACCCCCCCAGAATCGGTGAGGATGCGGGCGGCGTGAGACTCCAAGTACAGCATGTCGTGATAGCCGACGGGATCCACGAGACGCAGCGATCCGGTGAACACCGGTAGGTCGAACGCTTCGATTCGCGCCTTCGTCCTCGGGTGCAGCGGGAGGACGACAGGCTTGGAAAGTCGATCGAGCGCACCCAGCACGGCGGCCAGGCGATCGGGATCGTCGACGGTGTACGCGCGGTGCAATGTCGCGAGGCAGTAGCTCTTCGGCTCGAGACCCATCGCATCCAAAATCTGGCTGTGCGCGGCCGCGGCAAGTTGACTTCGCTGCACGTCGAGCATCGTGTCTCCGACCTGGCGGCTTCGAGCCGCCAACCCTTCCGTGGCGAGATTCTGCATCGCCACCGCCGTCGGACACAGCAGCAGATCGGCGGTGTGGTCCGCTACGATCCGATTGATCTCCTCTGGCATCTCGCGGTTGAACGACCGAAGCCCGGCTTCGACGTGGGCAATCGGTACGCCCATCTTCGCGGCCGCCAGCGCCCCCGCGAGCGTCGAATTCGTGTCGCCATACACGAGGACCCAATCCGGCGGTTCAGCGATCAGGGCCTGTTCGATCCCTTCGAGCATTCGCGCGGTTTGAGCGCCATGTGTGCCGGACCCGATCTCGAGGTTGATCGCCGGCACGGGAATCGGGAGCTCCTGAAAAAAGATGTCCGACATGTCCGCGTCGTAGTGCTGCCCCGTATGAAGGATCCGCTCCTCGTGGTCGCCAACGGCTAAGGCGACGCTCACGGGCGCTGCCTTTATGAACTGGGGACGGGCGCCAAGCACGGTGAGCACCTTCATGGCCGTGCCGCCGCGTTTGCTTGGCCTGAGGGGACAAACACGCGGATCGGCGCGTTGACCGACGGGTAATCGAGTTTCGGCGTTGGCAGCCAGGGAAACAGCGGCGGCGTTTGGAAGAGATTCGCCAGCTCGTATCCGAGTGAGCCGTCCAACAGCTCCGCATACACTTCCGGCGGAAGGGTCGCGTTGTGCGGCTCTCCATCACGGCTCGACACATCCGGCATCACGAGAATGACTTCGGGTCGCTGCAGGGCCCAACGAGTACGTATCTCACGAGCTGCATCGGCCCCGCGCCTCGGTGGGAACACGGCCCCGAGATATTCGTTCGCGCGATCGAACACGACGCCGTGCGGCATCCAAGGGAGCTTTGCGTCGGGCCCGAAGAAGTCCACTTGATCGCCTGGCTGCAGACGAGCTTCGAGCCAAGCCGTCGTCTCGTATCGAGAATCACGGATCATCTGATACGTAAGATCGGCTCCACGAAGCACGCCGGCCATGAGGATCCACGCCGCTGCGATCGCCGCCGCGGTACGGAGCGCGCCTGCAGATCCGAGCGCAACGGTGAGACCTCGCGCCGCAAAAAGACCGAGCACGAGTGTGGCCGGCATCACATAGCGTAGCTGTCCGTTTCGGGTCGCCCAAAACAGCACGAGCAAATACGTAAGGAGAGGCACCACCATCCAGAGTGCGGCGGTCCGTCGCCGCAGCGCCGCCCCTATGCCGACGAGCGCGAGGGCGATCCCGGGCAAGGTCACGGCGTCCGCGACATACCCTCCGAGCAGACGGAAGAGCGCGAGGTTCCCGTCCCAGTCGCGAGGGTAGTACGTCATGAAGTCGATCTCACCGCGCCGCAGCGACTCGATGCGCCCGCTCGTGAACTCGAGATGCGCGAAATAGCGGTCGGGATCGACGAACAGCCCGCTCCCGATTCCAAAGGCCAAGATGCACCCGACCAAGCCAGCGCCCGCCGACTTCGCGAAGCCGAGCCATTCAAAGTCGGGGTTCGAGCGCTGGCGCCACGCGAGCCAGATCAAGACGAGTGGAATGCCGATAAAGGACGCGAACGAAGTTTCTTTGGTGGCGAGCGCAAAGCCCACCCACACGCCCAGCCAGGCTCCCGACTTTATCGAGAGACCGTCGCGAAGCATGCCGGCGAAGACGGCAAGACCCGCAGCGATGAAGAAGAGCGCCCCGGCATCCGGGTTGCCGGTACGCGAGTAGTAGAACATCGGATACGACAGCATGGTGAACGCGCCAGCCCATAACGCTTCCCTGCCACCCCACAGTCGTTCGGCCGCGATATACACGGCGACGACTGCGCCGGCGGCGAGCAGGACGGAGACCAGATGAGCGAGCCAAGTCAACACCTGCAAGCTCCGCTCTGGATTCGAGAGGCCGTAAGGGAACTCTCCAGTGGGATTTCGGAAATCTCCGCTAAGCCAGAGCGTGCCCAGGTAGGGCGCGTAGGCAGCCGTCGTCATGAACGAGTGCATGAGCGGATAGCCCAAGTTCTGGACCTCTTTGGGCTCGATGATGTTGTGGACCTGGGCAAGCGGCCCGATCGGAGCTTCGTCATCGACGCCCCAAGAACGAATCGACTGGTCGTTCACCGCACGTGGTGCGCCCCACCAAAATCCTGGCAGGTAGACGAGCACGGCGATCAACCCGAACCGGGTCGCACGGCCAAACCGCGTCGGACGCCGTTCGGAATTCACGGCCCTAGGGGGTCTTGGCGTTCAGAGAGCCGAGCAGCGAGAACACGGCTTCACTGGCCACTTCATGTCCGTCCGGGGTCCAGTGAGTGTCGTCTTCGAAGTACGTCAGCACCCCGTTCTGCGACGCCGCCCTGAGCGCAACGGTCAAGTCGACGAAGGGGATTTCATTCTGGTCCGCGAAGCCGCTCAGTCGACGGTTCAGGTCGTTGGGCTCCCACCCGGCGAGGTCACTCGTCGCCGGCCACGAACAAAGGTCTTGATAGACGCGGAATTTGGTTGGCACGAACGCCACGACAAAAGTCGCTCCTGCATCGTGCGCCATCTGACGGGCGGCAAGCATCTCGGTCTCCGCGACCGCCAGAAGCGAGTCATCATGCGCCGTAAGCGATTCGCCCTCGTAGAGAAAATACAACCGCTCTTGCGCAGGACTGACCGACGGGTCGATCTGACATGAACGACGTTGCTCGAGTCGGTCGTCGCGATTGGTGAGGAGTGCCGCGAACCATAGTGCGTTGCGAACAAACGATCTCTTGCTGAAGCGGTCGTATCGCTCTACTCGGTCCTCGAAGTTCCCGAGCGTTCCGGCATGTACACCGATGTCCTTGAGGTCATTGCCCTCGAAGAAAAACCAGACCACGGTCTCCGGCTTGAGCGGCAGTCCGAATCGGCGCAACGCTGGAACCTGATGCGAAGGACCCCAGTTCGACTGACCGAGATTGTACACGGGTCGCCCGAGTTTTTGTTCGAGCCGTGCCCCGACGGCCTCTTCGACCGGCGTGAGCAACCCCTCCAAGAACGAATCTCCGCTGAGGACGACGGCGGCAGAGTCGTAGTCGCGTAGGTTTCGAAATCCGTTCTTGTCGTACTGGTAGTCGATCTCGTAGTGGCGAACCGGGTCGACGCCAAACGCCGTGAGGTCACCCGTGGTTTGCCCCTGGATCCGATCATTCGGAGGGTGGATGTGGATGAGCTCGTCATCGAGGCGATTGTGTTCGCCCTCCCAAGGAGTCCAGTCGATCTCCGTGTTGAGCGTCTGGCGATAGTCGATCCACCCGACGAGCGCGGGCAACTCTAGGAGCCCCAGCATGAGAAGCGGGGCGAACAGCGCCAGGGCCGCGTTTCCCGCCCTGCGCTTGGTGTTGCCTCCCCAGAACACGTAGAGGACGAGCAGTGCGAGGACCGTCAGGCCGAGATTGAAACCGAACATCAGCGGATGCCAACGTCCGAAGACACCTCCTGGCGGCCATGGCGGAAACGGGAGACCCAGCCCCTGTGTGAACCACCACGAGGCCAGGGCGACCAAGGGCGCGGCGAGGCCCAACGGACGCATCCGAGCGTCGGCCTTCAACCTCGCTTCGCCAGCCACGACTCATACCACGGAACGGTCTCGGCCAAGGCCTTCTCGAAGTCCCAACTCGGCGCCCAATCCAGGCGTTCCCTCGCCTTCGCGCAATCCAAGTACTGAGCGCGAATCTCGTGCGAGGCCTCCCCGCGGACTTCCGGCGTCAGGCCCTCGGCTCCCATGAACCCGAGAACCCGCTCCACCACGTCCAGCACGGTCAGGGGGGTCTCGTTTCCAAAGTTGAACGCTTCACCGACCAGGCCGGCCTCGGGCAGTCGTTGGGCCAGGGTCAAGTAGGACTCGACCGCATCGCGCACGTAGAAGTAGTCGCGGACGAAGCTGCCGTCGCTTCGTATGACGGGGTTCTCGCCCCGAAGCGCGGAACGGATGGTCCCGGGAATGAGGCGATTGAAGTTGAGATCGCCACCGCCGAAAAGATTCCCGCACCGCGTGACCGCGATCGGCGTCTCGAACGTGTGATAGTACGATAGAGAGATAAGATCGGTACACGACTTCGATGCGTCATACGGAAAGCGACCCTGAAGCGGCGCATCTTCGGTATAGGGCAAGACTTCGTGGTCGCCGTAGGCCTTGTCGCTGGACGCGACGACAATGCGTTCGATAAGAGACGAACACGCAAGACACGCTTCTAGAAGATTCCACGTCCCGCGCACATTGCTTTCGAAGGTCGACAATGCCGACCGTTTCGCGGTCCCGACAATCGTTTGCGCGCCAAGATGAAACACGGAATCGATCTCGTATTCGTTCAGCGCTCGCGTGAGGAGTTCGAGGTCCTCGAGCTCGCCGCGCACCAGGTTGGCGCGATCGGTCAATCGTTGCTCCACGAGCCGACTCGCGGGTACCCAGTCGCGCACCAAGCAGGTGACCTCGGCGCCGCGATCCAAAAGGGCTTCTGTGAGCCACGACCCGAGAAGACCGGTTGCTCCGGTGACGAATACGTTTCGATCACGCCAAAAGAAATCGCTCATTCGGCGCCTGCCGCGACGCGTGCCTCGGGTTCCTCGTCCCGGTGCGCGATCAAGGAACTCGGGCCATATCCCTCTCCTACATTACGAGCTTTCCAATCGCGCCACGGCCCACCGAATCGATAGATCGCGATGTTCTTGAGAAACTCCACGACCGCGCTGAACCGCACGTGTGATTGGCCACCTTCTCGCGCTAACCCGAACACGTCGATTTCGATCGTCGGCATCTGGAGGTGTCGCGCCTTGAGCATCACCTCTGCTTCGACGAACCAGTCGGTAGCCGAAAGTTCCATTTGTTTCAGGATATCCGTTGGAAGCACCTTCGGGTTTCCGTTTACGTCGATAGAGGGCAGACCCAAAAACAACACCTGCATCATCCCGTTGTAGCCGATCGAGATGACCTTGCGCACCCAATTGTCGTTGCGGTACCGCCTGCGAGCCTTGGCGAGCGTGGGTCGGCCCGCGCCGGCGGCAGCCTGATAGACCTTGACCACGTCGATCGGCTCGACTTGCCCGTCCGCGCAGAAGTTGGCGGCATAGCGCCCGGTCACCTGCTCCAACCCTGACAGAAACCCCAGACCCTGACCTTGATTGGCCGGTACGACGACCTTCCGGATGGGTAGGCCGTCGGCGATCAGTTGGTCGATGACGGCGCCGGTCGCGTCCGTGGATCCGTTGTCGACCAAGATCAAGTCGAGGTCGATTCCGGCCTTGTGAAACGCCTCGGCCAGCGGAGGGATCGTGTCGTTGAGACACTCCTCCTCGTTGTAGCACGGGATGACAATCGATACGTCGGGAATCGTCGCGGAATTCATCGGTGCGGTCTTACTCAGACCAACTGGCGTTTGGCGCGATCGAGCGTTTGCTGCTCGAACGGCCGGCCGTGAAACTTCTCGATATAGGCCGCTGGAGGATCGATTCCGAGTTCATCGTTTACAAAGCGTGCGATGTGCTCCGACGCCGTGTCCGGGTCACCTTCGAGAAGCGCCGTGAGATAGGCGGCCCAGTTCAAGATCGATTGGGGGGGCGCGATTTCGACCCCGCCCTCTTCGCCCAAATAGGCACCGACTTCGAGAATCGGAGCACGCAGCGTCTCGTCAGTGAGCGAGTTTCTCGCGGCCCGAAGCGCATCCAGCGGACGATCCACGATCGAATGCACCGTCGACGGCAACCAACCACACAATGGGAAGAATCGGATGTCGCAACTCACGCGCCGCGCGGGGCCGGACTCTCCGGTACCGTGGAGTAGCAGCGCGTTGAACATCACGGCGTCGCCCTCATTGGCCGGGATCTCGACGGGGTCGCCAAACAACGCGAGCCGCTCGTCATTGAGCTCCATCCATTCGTGACAGAGGAGCCCGAGTTTGTGCGTCTTCGGATACAGCCGGAGCTTCCAGTCCGGCGAGGTGTTGACGCCGACCCAGAAGGTGACCGCGCTCGGGCTCGTGGGGATGCGAGCTCCCGCGAAGTCTTGATGAAGAAGATACGGCCGCTGGACCTCCATGAAGTCTTCGATCCCACCACCCATCCCGACGCCAACCGTTTCACCGCCCTTGAACTGACCGTGAAACGTACTGCTCACATGCGCGAGCGGTCCGATGAGGGCGGCCAAAAGATCTCCCACCTCGCTGAAGAGTGCGGTGGCCAACTCCGGACTGGTGTCGATTCGGCTAACGGCGGCCCGCTCGTCTCTCGTGAACGCGAAGGGGGGACCGTCGGCTTGGAGCAGTTCGGCCATCGCCACTTCGTCTCGACCTAGCTGGGCCGCAAGCACGTCGCGGAACAGCGGTGTAACGGACTCCTGGAGCCCGGTAAGCCGCACGTAGCCGTGTTCGCCGTAATGCGCTTGGGCCTCCCGCAGTGACTCCCGGTCCATTTTTCTAATGTCTAAGATCATCTCTACAAACTCCTGTCGCCCGTCGGCGGCTTGTCGACCTTCCACGGTGCGTCGCCAGACGCCCACAGAGCTTCCAATAGATTGCGTTCGCGTAGCGTGTCCATCGGCTGCCAAAAGCCGCGGTGTCGATACGCGAACAACTCCCCGTCATCGGCGAGGCGGGCCAGCGGCTCCCGCTCGAGACTCGTTTCGTCACCATCGAGATAGTCGAACAACTTGGGCTCGAACACGAAAAAACCACCGTTGATCCATCCCGCTTGCGTCTGCGGCTTCTCTTCGAAATGACTGACGCGATCGTCATCCAATACCAAGTCGCCAAAACGGGCCGGTGGTCGGACCGCTGTCACCGTCGCCGCGCCGCCATGTGCCTTGTGAAAACGCAGAAGGGCCTTGAGATCAATGTTGCCCACGCCATCACCATACGTGACCATAAAAGTCTCGTCGCCGATGAATTCACGGAGACGTAAGACGCGACCGCCGGTCCTCGTATGGAGCCCAGTGTCGATCGCCCCGATTCGCCAATCGACATTACTGGGACGCACGAAATCGACAGATCCGCTGGCCAGGTCGATGACATAGTCACTGTCGCGGAGCCGGAATCCAGCGAAGTACGCCTTGATGAGTTCGCCTTTGTACCCGCAGGCAACCAGGAAGTCTTTGTGACCCGCGGCCGCATAGATCTGCATGATATGCCAGAGAATGGGTCGACCGCCGATCTCGACCATCGGCTTCGGCGTGATGGATGTTTCTTCGGCGAGACGAGTGCCCAATCCCCCGGCGAGTATCACGGTCTTCACGTCAGCGATCCATCAGGATTCTCGGCTCCGGAACAGGTACGGCGAAGCGACCACCGTTGCGGAAGTACTCGTCTTGTTGGCGAGCGATCTCCTCAGCGAAGTTCCAGGCCAGGATTAGGACATAGTCTGGTTGTCGCTCGACGAGGGCGGACACCGGAAGAATGGGAAGGTGCGCCCCAGGCGTGTAGAGTCCGACCTTGAGCGGGCTTCGGTCTACCGTATAAGGCAGGAGATCCGTCGTGATACCACAATAGTTGAGCAGCGTGTTGCCCTTCGCCGGCGCACCATAAGCGGCGACTGAAGCACCGTTCTGCTTCCAGCGCTGCAGCATTCTCAATAGCAGGTCGCGCGTCTTGGCCACCCCGCGGGCAAACTCGTGGTACCGCTGGGCGTCGCACAGACCATCGGCGGCTTCCTGTCGGGCGAGTGCCACGACTTCGGGGCTGTGCGTAGCACCGTTGACCGCCGGCCGCGCCAAGATGCGGATGGAGCCGCCATGCACGGAGACCGGTTGGACCCGTTCGATGTAGAGCCCGGCTCGCTCGTACAGATGCATCAGAGCGGTGACCGAGAAATAGCTCAAATGTTCGTGGTACACCGTGTCGAACTCTCGGCGCTCGAGGAGATCGCCGAGGTACGGCACTTCGATCGAGCAGACACCGCCATCGCCAAGAACGTTTCGACAGCCGACGAGGAAGTCGGCCGGTTCGTCGACATGGGCGAAGACATTGTTGCCGATCACCACTCTCGCGGGACCGTGGCTTTCGCGAACCATGCGACCTCGATCCGCGTCGAAGAACTCGTTCACGGTTTCGACCCCCGCCGCGGTCGCGATTTTGGCGATGTTGGTGGCGGGCTCGATTCCGAGCGTCCGGACCCCGTGCGCCTGAAACGCGCGCAGGAGGCTACCGTCGTTGCTCGCCACCTCGATGACCAGATCATCGGCCCCGAGGTTCTCCGACTCGGCGAGCGCGCGGGCGTACTCCACATTGTGTTCGGCGATCGTGTCGGATGTGCCCGTGACGTAGATGTAGTCACGAAAGAGCACGTCCGGCGAGACCACATCGAGGATCTGGACCAGGCTGCACTTCGGGCAGAAGAACAGATCGAGAGGGTAAGACGCCTCGTCTTCCGCTTCGGACAGGTCTCGAAGATTGGAGTTCGCCAGAGGCGTCGGTCCAAGCGACAGGAACTCTACGAGATCCGTGTTCCCGCAGCCGCGACAGTCCGCGCGTCGATGATAGCTCATGACGTCAGGTCCCCGTCAGGCCGGCTGTGCGGGCAACCGACGAAGCGGATTCGCCACGTCGGGGCCCCGTCGAAGCCGAACCAGCGGGCGGATCTGCGTCGGCACCAGAAACGACCGCGGAGACGAACTGGGTTCTCCCCTGCAAATAGAACAGGAGACCGGGCAGTCCGACCAAGACGCTCACCAGGCGCCATGAGATCAGGACCTCTGGCCCGCCGCTCAATCCTGCCATCCCAAACAGGACCGCGAAGGCGGCCTCGCCCACCCCCAACCCTCCAGGTGTGAGCGGGATCGTATTCACGACCATTCCAATCGGCACAATCACGAACAGGACCCACTCGAGCCCGGGCGTAAAGACCGCTCTCGCGAGCAGAACGAACCCGAGCATCCCGAGCGCGTGTGCGCCGAGCGAAACGCTGAGCGCCCTCCACAGCGGCCGACGGTCGGAGCCATAGGAGCGAAGCGTTCCACCGGCGCGACGGATGACCTCTCCCCCGGGCACCCGATCGAGCAGACGGACCCAGCGTTCGGCTCCAGCGGCTCCTCGCAGAAACAGCCAGGCACCCACGCCAATCAGCGCGACAATGCCCGCCGCGCTGAACACCACGGCCCGCAGGGCGGCGTTTTCCACGAGTAACGACAAATAGAGTGGGGCAAGGATCACCGGGTAGAGCACCAGGGCGATGAGACCGATGAATCGATCGAGCAGGAGGATCGTGGCGATTTCGGCTCTCCGGCCCTCGTTGCCTTTCGCCGCGTAGTAGATACGGATCAAGTCCCCACCGCTGCTGCCGGGCATCGCGATGTTGAAGAACGTCCCCATGAACGTGAGCCTGAGCGAGGAACCGAGCCCCAAATCGAAGTCCCGCGGACGGAGAAGGATGCACAGACGCCACGCCGTGGCAGAAATGGCGGTCGCGATCACTACAACGGCGAGCGCGGTGAACTGCCAGCGATCGAGCAGACCTCGGAGCGCTCGCCAGTCGAGTATGCCGGTAGTCCCCAGCACCACGAGAAGGGCGACACCGATCCCGAGACGAACGATTCCGAAGGCTATCGTGCGACCACGGCTCGGAGAGCGGCCCCCGTCGACCGTCACGGTCGGCTCATCGGGATGAATATTTTCTCCTTGCATGTCGGCGCATCCGAGCAACTCCCGTACCGCAGGAAGGCATGTGTGGGGCAATTCTCCAACGCTCTGACCCGCCCACCCGGGCGCCCGAACCGCCGTCCCCACAAGATACTACCAGGAAACAACTTACGGCGGCGGAAAAGGCGGGACGATGGGCTGGCCCATGGCACTTGGCTTGCATGAGGTGCAGGAAGATGAATCCGATCCCCGTTCGACGACGAAACCGGGTGTGGATCCGAATCGACTGCCAATGGAGGACAATAGATGACGGGGACTCGATCAGAGCCCAGAATCGCGATTATCGGAGGCGGGCCTGGCGGCGCGGTCGCCGCCCTTTGCCTTCGAAAGCTCGGTCACGAGGCCGTGCTTTTCGAACGCGAGGAGTTCCCCCGCTACCGGGTGGGTGAGTCCCTGCTTCCCGGCACGCTGTCGATCCTCGACCGGCTCGGCCTCAAGCCCGAGCTCGAAGCCGCCGGGTTCCCCGTCAAGCGTGCGGCGACCTTTCTCTGGGGTAAGAACGAGCGACCTTGGTCGTTTACGTTTGCGACTCCAAAGACCGCTCCGTGGGTCTGGGACCACGCGCTGCAGGTGACGCGGGCGGAATTCGACAAGATTCTTCTCGACGCCGCCATCGATCGTGGCGCCGACGTTCGCATGAAAACTCAGGTGACGGACGTGGACGCCGGCGGCCCGGATCAAAAGGCCGTCGTCAGCTGGAAGAACGGAACCTCGCAAGGCGAGTTCGAAGCCGATTTCGTCATCGACGCATCAGGCGCCGGCAGTATCCTCGCTCGAAAACACAAGATCCGAAAATGGGACGACTACTATAAGAACATGGCGTTGTGGTCCTACTACAAGGGCGGCAAACGCTTCACGGGAGATCTCGAGGGGAACATCTTCTCCGTCTCTTTCCGCGACGGCTGGATCTGGGTCATTCCTCAGAAGGACGATCTCTACAGCGTCGGGGCGGTCACGGGCGTCGAGTTCAACGGCCGTATGAAGGAGATCGGGCCCGAAGCGTTCTTCGAGGAATGCATCGCAGGCTCAGAGTTCGTGTCGGACACACTCAAAGATGCGGAACGCGTCGAAGACGTCCGCGTCGTTCGTGACTGGGCATACCGCACGGAAACTCCGACCATCGGGCGAGCCTTCCTGTGTGGAGACTCCGCGTGCTTTATTGACCCGCTCTTCTCTCAGGGCGTGCATCTCGCCGCGTACTCGGCGAGAATGGCGGCCGCCTCGATCGACTACTTCTCCAACGGAGGGGCCGACGAGGTCGAGCCCGTCATGCGCTGGTTCGACGACTCCTATCTAGCCGCCTACGACCGGTACCATCGCTTCCTTTCTTCGTTCTATTTTCACTGCCCCGAACCCGATTCGACTTTCTGGGATAACCGTCGGATCAAGGGCGCGGACGACGAGCGTTTTGGGGACCAGGATTGGTTCACCGCGCTTGCAGGACAGGACGGCGGAATCGCCGAGCTCGAGAGTCGCGCGTCGGTCCTTCGTGACCTGTGGGACCACGACAGCGACGAGTTGACGGAGGAGTTCGACGAGACGAAGCTGTCGTTGCGTCGCGTCAGGTGGGCCGCCGATCTCGTGCGAACGATGCGCGGTCTGGCCGCCGTGCGGTGGCAGGGGGATGAAGTCCAACTGGCAGAGTCGTATACGGTTCACCCCACGTCGTTCGAATTGGAGAAGCACGCGTATGTCGGTGGCGGTGGGCATCTTATGGCCGAATTCCCGCTGACGCCGGCCCACCAAGCCCTGTTCGCGAGCCTCAACACGTCGACCGTGAGCTACCTTGAGCTCGTAAAGCAGCTGGGACAGATCGAAGACAATCCCGCGGCGCCGCAGCAGATTATCCACCGCCTCTTCGAGGACGGGTTCTTGCAGGGTTACGACGAGGACGGGGAGCCAGTCCACATCGAATTCGCGATGCGATTCGGCGGTGTTGGGGGCGACGACCTGATTTAGATTTCTCGTGAAGACCGCTTCTGAAGAGTTGGAAGGCTGAATAGATGGATCGCGCAAGGCTGATTGAGAGCATGACCGAACTGCTGCGAGCGGCGGTCGATGCGCAGGGCGAACAACACGAGATGGAGATCCTGGCTGATTCGGCGCTCGTGGGCGCCGACACGGTGCTGAGTTCTCTCGCTCTCGTCACCTACATCCTCGACGTCGAGGCCTTCCTCGATGCCGATATGGGCCAGCAGGTAACGCTCGTGAATGAGCAGGCCCTCTCTCGCAGTCAGAGTCCGTTTCGCACGGTGGAGACGCTCGCCGATTACGTGATCGAACTGAGCGGCACCGCAGCGTCCGACGAAGAAGTCGAGCCGGATCGACGCGTCGCACAGGGTTAACCATGCGCCACATCGATTGGCAGCTCGAGCGCTTTGCGTCCGAGCCCGCCGCTCCCGCCATGATCTGGCGGGATCGCGAATATTCCTTCGGTGATCTCCACGACCGCGTGCTCACTTGGGAAAAAACCCTCGGAGTGCAAGACGTGGTCGCGGGCGACTCCGTCGGTGTCATCGGGGACTATTCTCCCGAAGCCATAGCGTGCTTGCTCGCGCTCCTCAAGCTCAAGGCGATCTTGGTACCGGTCGCGCGCGACTCCGCCGACCAGCACGAAGAGTTTTTCCGCATCGCGGAGTTGGATCACCTCATCACGATCGACCGTGAAGACGGGTTCGATCTTTCCCAGCCGGGTCTGAAGGCAGACCATCCTCTCCTCGCCAGACTGCGAGAGATGGACACGGCCGGTCTGATCCTGTTCAGCTCCGGATCCACGGGGAAACCCAAAGGCATCGTTCACGACCTGGAAGCGCTGCTCGCCAAGTTTCGTTCGCCCCGACACCGATTCCGCACGATCAACTTCCTGTTGTTCGACCATATCGGCGGGGTCAACACCATGTTCTACACGCTTTCGAATCTCGGTTGCACGATCGTCCCGAGGGACCGATCCGTGGCTGGGGTTTGCGATGCGATCGCGCGGCACTCGGTCGAGCTCCTCCCGACTTCCCCGTCGTTCCTGAACTTGCTGTTGCTGGAGGCCGGCGCCGATAAATTCGATCTTTCGTCGCTACAAGTCGTGACCTACGGCACTGAAGTGATGTCGGATCGCACCCTCGGTGCAGCGGTCAAGGTGCTTCCGGACGTCCGCTTTCAGCAGACCTACGGACTGTCAGAGGTGGGCATCCTCCGATCGAAGTCACAGTCGAACACATCGCTGATGGTGAAGATCGGCGGCGAGGACTACGAGACGAAGGTCGTGGATGATCGCTTGTTCATTCGATCCAAGACGTCGATGCTCGGATACCTCAACGCGCCCGACCCTTTCGACGCGGACGGCTGGCTGGATACCGGCGACTCGGTGGTCGTGGAGGGTGAGTACTACCGGATCCTCGGGCGCGAGTCAGACATCATCAATGTGGGCGGTCAAAAAGTCTATCCGGCGGAGGTCGAGAAGGTTTTGGCGGATTTGCCCGGTGTGATCGAAGCCGTGGTCTCGGGCGAGGAGCACCTACTGTTGGGCCAAGTCGTGGTGGCCACGCTTCAAATGGCGGAGGAAGTGCCCGCAGGAGAAATGCGGAAAGCCGTCAACGAGCATTGCCGGGGACGCTTGCAGTCCTACATGATTCCGCAGAAGGTTCGAGTCGTACTGGACTCGCCCATGAACTATCGCTTCAAGAAGGTGCGGCAATAATGAGCATCGAGCGACTCGACCCTCTCAAGACGGCCGATGCCGAACAAGTCGCCGACTTACATTTTCAATACCTGAACGACAGCCCCATCGTTCGTTTCGGATCGTCGTTTCTGCGACGCTTCTTCTATCGAACCCTGGTCCGCGATGGCTTGGTCGGCGTCAGTTTCCATCGACATGAAGGGCGGATCATCGGCTTTATTTCCTACACGACCGAGCCCTTTGGGTTTATGGGCAAGGGCGGACGGAGGCATCCCTTCGCGCTGGCATGGTCGCTGTTGTCGGGGATCGTGCAACGTCCCGGGACGGCGAAGGAGATCGTCCAGATCATGCGGGTCATGCGGGAACGAACCGAAGAAGACACCGAGAGCCGCGATACCGGCGAGGTCATCTCGCTTGTGGTGGACAGCGACTACCGGGGTTTCGTCCCGGCGGGTGGAGAGACTCGCCTAGCCGTGCGGTTGTTCGAAGACGCGGTCGAGTTCTTTGCGGCTCAGAAAGTCGGCCGGGTGCACTTGCTGGTTCGACCAGAGAATCTCGCCTCCAACATCTTCTGCAGTTCGATGGGGGCGGAGTTCGGTAAGATGGAGTACGGCGGGGAGACCGTACACCGATATACCTACACCATCCCGCAAGCCGCGCCGGCGATCGAGGCGAGCTCCTGACGACGACGGAAATGCCCGTAGCCCTCGTCACCGGAGCCAGCCGTGGGATCGGCCGCGATCTCGCCGGTCGTCTGGTATCGAAGGGATACCAGGTCGTAGGCTGTAGCCGCTCCGAATCGGACCTCGAGCTCGACGGGTACCACCACAAGCAGGTCGACGTGCGTGACGAAGAGGCCGTCAAGACGCTCGTCAGTTGGATCGGCTCCGAGTTCGGATCCCTCTACGCGGTCATCAACAACGCGGGCGCGGCGTCGATGAACCACGCGTTCCTGACGCCCGACTCCACGGTCGAGAAGCTGCTGTCGACCAATGTCCGCGGGACCTTCACCGTCTCCCGTGAAGCGGCCAAGCTCATGCGGACGGCGAAGCAAGGTCGGATCGTCAACATCAGCACGATTGCGGTGCCCCTGCGACTGGACGGGCAGGCGGCCTACGTCGCCGCGAAGGCCGCGGTCGAGCGTATGTCCCAGGTGTTGGCACAAGAGTTCGGTCCGTTCGGCATCACGGTCAACGTGGTCGGCCCTACCCCGATCGACACGGACATGACGCGCGGCGTCCCGAAAAAGAAGATGGAAGCGCTCATCAATCGCTTCGCGATTCGCCGCATGGGGACGTTTGAAGACGTGGCGAACGTGGTGGACTTCTTCCTCAGGCCCGAGAGCGAAGCAGTGACCGGCCAGATCCTGTATCTGGGCGGAGTCCCAAACTAGCGCCGGCCAAAGCGCGCTAGACCATCCACGCAGCGAATCGCGACGGCTTGCCCCCGCCGCTCCGCGGAATCTCCGGTCGCCGCCGCCACTACGCGCTCTCCCCCACCGGGTTCGTCCACGTGGTTCAGAACGATCGCATTGGCTCCCAGCTTTCCAGCTTCTTCTCGCAGCTTGTCGATCATCTGACCTTCGCTCGTGAGTTCCTCGTCCCCCTCGGCGGCGAGGATCGCGATGCGGTCGTGCTCGCAGATCTCGTCGTAGGCGAAAAAGACGTAGACGTCGTCGCGGGCGACGGGGCTCATACGGTAATCCTGTGTCAGCACGGACTTGCTCACAGAGATACAGGCAGACGAAGAACCGGCTAGGACCAACAGCAAGAGGACGTTACGCATCCCTCCCCCTTCCCTTGTTCGCGAGTCTCGATCGTATTGACCCTACAATGACGAGACTGCGGCCCTCTCGGTCACGCTCTCGGGGAGCGCGTCGCCGTCCATGAACGCCCGGAACCAAAGCTCGAGACAAAGCATGCCCCAGAGCTGGCGCCCGAACTGGCCTTCGGTCCGAATGGCCCGTTCCACACCCTCCATGCGGAAAACCCCGCGGGAGCGGGTTCGATCGTCGAGCAACACATCGCTCAAGAAGCCCTGCAGCGGACCCGCGTACCATTCCTTGAGCGGAACCGGGAAGCCCATCTTGTCTCGACGCTCATAGACTTCTTTGGGCAGGATATGTTGCACGGCATCTCGGAACACCCGCTTGGTATCTCCACCCTTGAAGCGGGCCGGCGGCGCCATTCGGGTCATCAGATCCACGATCCGGTGATCCAAGAGCGGCACTCGCGACTCGAGAGAAACCGACATACTCATGCGGTCCTCGACCTGAAGCAGCGCGGGAAGCTGCGTCTTCAGATCAAAGTTGGTCATCTTGTTGAAGTAACTCTTGGTCGCGGAATCGTTGAAGATCTCTTGAAAGGCCTTGAACATTCGCGCTGGACTATCGGACTTCCACACGTCCCCGCTGATGACGCTCTCAACGTCTGTGGAGCGGTTGAGGAGACGGAAGTAGCGGGCGTCCATCTCACCGAACAACCCGTCCTGCCAGAAACCCTGGAGCATGGGGCTGTACTGTCTCAGTAGAGCCAGGTTGGGGGCGATGTTGTCCCAGGTGACGATGTATTCGCCCTCTTCCTGCGTCCCGAAAATCGAACCCTTGAGACACTGCTCCAGATACGCGACGAGGTAGCGGGCATAACCGCCGAAGATCTCGTCACCACCTTGCCCGCCTAGTACGACCTTTACGTGCTCGCTGGCCAGCTTCGAGACGTGATACTGAGGGAAGAGCCCCGGCCCGGCGGCCGGCTCGTCCATCATATAAATGAGGTGGGGAAGCAGGTCTGAGAACTGGTCCGCTGTCGGCCACACCTCATAGTGCTCGGAGCCCACGTGGTCCGCGACGATTTTCGCGTAGCCCGTCTCATCGTACCGCTCGCTCTCGCGGAACCCCCCGGTAAACGTGCGGAATTTGCCGTCATAGACCTGAGAAGCGAGACACACGACGGTCGAGCTATCGATGCCGCCGGACAGATGCGCGCCCACCGGCACATCGCTGCGCAAACGAAGCCGCGTCGAGTCCTGAAGGAGATCCAGGAGTTCGTCGACGAACCACTCTTCGGTGTGATGGACGTCGATCTCGTAGTTGAAGTCCCAGTACCGAGCTACCGAGGGGCCGTCATCCCGTCCGGGGCGAAAGCTCAGAAAGTGGGCGGGTTCGAGCTTCCGCACGTTGCGGAACATCGTTCGATCACCGAGGCAAAACTGGAACGTGAGGTACTGTTCCAGCCCCTGCGGATCCGGTTCGGGCTTTAGTAGGCCGCCCGCGAACAACGCCTTCGGCTCGCTCGCGAACGCGAACCC
This sequence comes from Gemmatimonadota bacterium, assembly GCA_029262175.1. Lineage (GTDB taxonomy): Bacteria > Gemmatimonadota > Gemmatimonadetes > Palauibacterales > Palauibacteraceae > Palauibacter. Next base: position 52,767 of record JAJCZV010000019.1, on the reverse strand, counting down.
ACCTTCCCAAGAGTGCCAGTAAAAGGGCTTGATGCCCAGTCGATCGCGCGCCGCGAACAAACGACCTTGTCGTTCATCCCAGATGGCGAACGCGAACATTCCGTTCAGACGGTCCAGGCACCGCTCGCCGAGCTCCTCGTATAGATGAAGGATGACTTCGGTGTCCGACTCTGTTTTGAAGGTGTGGTGCCGGGTGAGTTCCTGCCTCAGCTCGAGGTAGTTGTAGATTTCACCGTTGAAGACGATCCATACCGAGCCGTCTTCGTTGCACATCGGCTGGTGGCCAGCGTCGAGATCAATGATGGAGAGGCGTTTGAATCCGAGCCCGACCGGACCGTCGAAGTACGTCCCGTCATCGTCGGGACCGCGGTGATGAATCGCGGCCATCATCGCCTCGATCCGAGCTGGAAGCACGTTGTGTTCGAGGTCTTTGTGGACTATGCCGGCGATTCCGCACATCAGTTGACGCTCACGGGTCCGGCCCGCAGCTGCCCCTTCTCGTCATACACTTTGGAATATCGCTCGCCGATGCGCCGTTTCCACTCCTTACCGATATCGCCCCAATAGACGATGTACTTGGCGATGAGCACGAAATAGCCCAGAGTCGTGATGTTCGTCGCGACCTTACTCAAGCCCGGCTTCAAGTCGTATCGCAACGTGAAGGGAACCTCGCCAACGCGCGCCTTCATCAGACGCGCCTTGATCATCTTCTCCACCGTCCCCGTAAAACCCATCCCCTTGAGGTCGATGAATTGGTTTCCGAAAATCGACAGCGCATCTAGCAGAAACGAGACTCGATAGGCGCGATAGCCGCACGTGTACTCCTTTAGGCCGCGCACCGGAAAGCACGTCTTGAGGAGGAGGTTCGCGCAGCGGCTCAAGGTACGGCGATACAGATTAACGCCGATCTGACCGCCACCAGGCGCGTAGCGTGACGTGGTCACCACCTCGTATCCCTCGTTCAGCTTTGCGATCATCGAGGGGATGTACTTGGGGTCGTGCGTGTCATCGCAGTCCATACGCACCACGACGTCGTCTCGACTTCCGATGGCTGCGACATGTTCGAATCCGTCGCGGGCCGTCTCGCCTAGACCACGGTTGAATCGGTGCGTGATGGTGTCGATAGGATATCGCTCGGACAGGCGGGTGAGCTCGTCCGCGGTGCCGTCGGAACTTCCATCGTTCACGACAACCACGCGGTAGCGGTAGCCCGCCTCCGTCAGACGCCCGTCGATTTTCTCGAGGAGCGGCTGGAGCGCATCTTCTTCGTTATAAGCCGGCAGAAGGACAAAGATCATAGGCCGCTCCACGTTCAAGTCCCGGGCCGCAATGGAGTTGGGGCTTGGGAGCGCCGTTGTCGCGCGGATGGCTGGCTCCCGGGGCTTTTTCGACGTTTCGCGCCCTGGTGGGTGCCGAGCCCGCAAGAGCCGGTGTGGCGCAACCGATACAGTCGTGGCGTTTTGCGGTCGAGGTTCCTAGCCCAGGGGTGCCTCGCCCAACGTCGTCAGAAGTTCGCGGGTGGAACAGATGTCGAACCCACGCCGAAGCTCGTCGATGACGGTCTGGCAGCGCGCCAATTTCGTCCGCTGACGGTGCGTGGATAGCGTATAGACCCGACCCCGAAGGCCCGGTACAGATCCCCTTGGCAGCGGCGCCGCAAAGTCGATGAGGTGGAACAGGAGCACCAAAGGCAATCCGCGGCGAGCGACGCGCCGGACGCCCCAGCGGAAGAACGGCATGCCCAGCAGGATCGCGTAGGAAGGATTGAACGGGACGGGAGAGGGCCGATGGTCCGGGAGCGACAGTTCCCCCAGCCCGAGGCCGTCGAAATGCAGCGTAGGTCGCTCCAACGCCTCGATCGAAACCCCGTACCGCTCGGCGAACAGCGGTGTGGGAAACCCGGACGAGTCCCACTTGTACCCGGTGTCGGCCAGAACCTCCAGGCCTTCTCGATCGATTCGATACCCAGGGGCTCGAAATCCGTCGACCTCGACCTTCAGCTCGCGAGATAGGATCCGGCGGCTCTCTCCCAGCTCGTGCGCCTTTTGGGCCCGTGTCAGGGTGAGAAGGTTCGGGTGGGACAGGGTGTGGGACCCGATCTCGTGTCCGGCGGTCACGGCCTCCTCGATCAACGAGCGCTTCGCCGGGTCATCGAGGCTGTTTGCGACGGCAAACAGGGTCGCGCGTACGTTGTTCTTGGCGAACATGTCCAGAGCGGCCCTGAGGCCGGATTCGAACAGCAGATCGGGCCCGGCGGGGACATCCCAGCCCCAGGCCCCCGCGACCTCCGTGAGGCCATCGAGGTCTACATGGATGACCGCCGGCGGGGGGCGATGGCTAGGAACGGATAACTCCCCGTCCCGGGAGGTCTTTGCGGCGCTCTTCTTGCTCAAGTCGCGACTCGCTTGATGTACATAACATGCCCTGTCTTATCGGGCTCCTTGGCGTGTTGCAAGGGACCCACAGAAACTTGCGATATCGGAGGCACAATGGGGCGGAGTGGTCCCGCGAATGTAGCCTGTCTCGGCGCTGGCGCGTGGGGACGAAACATCGTTCGAAATTTATCGGAGCTTGGCGCCTTGGGCTGGGTCTGCGAAACCGATCCCCGGGCGGCGGCCCAGGTCGCCGAAACCTATCCCGGCGTCGATGTCGTTTCTTCCGTGGACGAAATCCTCGCGAATGAGGCCGTCGAGGCGGTCGCGATTGCGACTCCAGCCGCCACGCACGGCGACTTGGTTCGGCGAGCCCTCGACGCCGGCAAGGATGTTTTCGTCGAGAAACCGCTGTGCCTGTCCGTTGCGGAAGGTCGCGAGCTCGTCCGCTTTGCCGAGGAGCGCGAGCGGATCCTCATGGTGGGTCACTTGCTCTGGTACCACCCGGCGGTGCTTCGGCTCAAGGAGATCGTCGATTCTGGTGAGCTGGGGCGGATCCAATACGTCTATTCGAATCGTCTCAATTTGGGGCGGATCAGGCGCGAGGAGAACATTCTTTGGTCCTTTGCGCCGCATGATGTGTCGGTCATCCTCGGGCTGTTGGGGGAAGAACCGAACTCTGTCGAGGCCCGCGGCGGCGCGTACGTAAGCGAAGACGTCGCCGACGTCACGGTGAGCGTCCTCTCGTTTCCGAGTGGCGTCAAAGCTCACATCTTCGTGTCATGGTTGCATCCGTTCAAAGAGCAAAAGCTCGTGGTCGTGGGAGACCAGAAGATGGCGGTCTTCGATGACACCGATCCCGATCACAAGCTCCGGCTCTATCCGTACTCCATCGAGTGGACGAATCGTTTCCCGATCCCGCGACGAGAAGAAGCGGAACCGGTGGAGATTAAAGACGGCGAACCCCTACGCGCGGAGTTCGAACACTTCCTGGAGTGCGTCGCTACTCGCGCGACGCCTCGGACCGATGGTCACGAAGCGTTGCGGGTGTTGTCCGTGCTCGCCGCTTGCCAGGAACACCTCGAGGCCGCCGGACCAAAACGGGTCCCGACCGCCGCCGGCGTGGCCCTCGAGCCAGACTACTTCGTCCACCAAACCGCGGTCGTCGATGACGGCGCAGAGGTCGGAGCGAAGACCAAGATCTGGCATTTTTCGCATGTCCTCTCGGACACTCGCATCGGGACCGGTTGCTCCTTGGGACAGAACGTGATGGCGGGCCCGAACGTGACCATTGGAGACCGGGTAAAGATCCAGAACAATGTTTCGGTCTATTCTGGTGTGACGCTCGAGGACGACGTCTTCGTCGGGCCGTCCGCCGTTTTCACCAACGTCTACAACCCGCGTAGCGCCGTGCCCCGCATGCACGAGATCCGGACGACGCTCGTGCGGCGTGGAGCGTCTCTGGGGGCGAACTCGACGATCGTGTGCGGCGTGACGATCGGGCAGTACGCCTTTATCGGAGCGGGTGCGGTCGTCCTCCGGGACGTCCCTGACCACGCCTTGATCGTTGGCAATCCAGGGCGCCGGGTCGGGTGGATGTGCCACTGCGGCGAACGGATCAAGTTTGATGAAGCGGACGGCCAAGGCGCCTGCGGGACGTGTGCGCAGGCCTACGAAAAGAGCGGCACTATGGTGACCGCCCTAGAACCGACCAACAGCTCGGAGATCGCATCGTGAAAGTTCCTCTCCTCGACCTCGCGGCGCACCACCGTCCGCTACGAGATCAGTTCCAAGAGGCGTTCGATCGAGTGCTGGACGCGGAGCACTACATCCTGGGCCCTGAGGTGCAAGCGCTCGAGGCCGAGGTCGCCGCGCGTTGCGGCGTCGGATACGGCATCGGCGTCTCGTCGGGAAGCGACGCCCTCATCGTGGCCCTGATGGCCCTGGGTGTCGGACCGGGAGATGAAGTCATTACCAGCACGTACACGTTCTTCGCCACGGCAGGCGCGATCTCGCGCCTCGGCGCGACGCCCGTGTTCGTAGACATCGAAGCGCACAGCTTCAACCTCGATCCGCAGGCGGTCATCGACGCGATCGGACCGCGCACGAAGGCGATCATACCGGTCCATCTGTTCGGGCGCTGCGCCGACATGGATGACATCATCAGGGCTGCCGACGAGCGGGGCATTCCCGTCATCGAGGATGCGGCGCAGGCCATTGGCGCGGAGACTCCGGATGGCCGGGTCGCCGGTTCCGTCGGCGCCATGACGTGCTTCTCCTTCTTCCCGAGCAAAAGCCTGGGGGGGTTCGGTGACGGCGGCATGGTCGTGAGCGACGATGAAGATCTCGCGGACAAGGTGCGTTTGCTCCGGGGGCACGGAGCGCGCCCGAAGTACTTTCACAAGATCGTGGGTGGGAACTTTCGGTTGGACGCCCTACAGGCGGCGCTGCTGCGAGTGAAGCTGAAGCATCTCGGGACGGCGCTGGCTGGGCGGTCAGCGGCGGCCCAACGGTATCGCGCGCTATTCGGCAATTCTTCGCTGGACGCGATCGAGCTCCCACAGCATGTACAAGGGCATTCGTACGCCCTTTTCGTGATCCGCGCCCAACGGCGCGACGAGCTCCAGAAACATCTGTCGGCGAGAGACATCGGCAACGCGATCTATTACCCGCTGCCGCTCCACGAACAAGAGTGTTTCGCCGATTTGGGGCTGGGGGCGGGCGACCTTCCGCACGCGGAGAAGGCCGCGTCCGAGACGCTGGCGATCCCGCTATTCCCGGAGATTACTGAAGCTCAGCAGCAGGCCGTGGTCGATGCCTGCGAGGAGTTCTACAACTCCTGAGGGTTGGCTGGGCGGCGAGACCCGCCAGCAGCAGACTCGGCGGTGCGCCCAGGGAGTCCAGGCAGGCGGGCTAAGACGATCTCGTAAAAAGCTTTCCGACGCCTCGCGTAATCGCTTTTGCTGCACCCACGGTCCTGCGCCAGAACAACATCAGAAAGCCCGTGATCGCCGCCAGGATAGAGGCGAGGGGCATCAGAGTTTCAGGTCCAATATACATCGTTGTTTTCTCCCAGTTCAAAACCGCCGAAGATGCAAGAAGAGGGCCCGTCAGCCCTCCGATTTTACGTCCGCCGCACTACCTACCCCACCATACGATCTACCCCACCATACGATTGTAGACCGTTCCCACGACCCGGCCGCCGCCGTACCCGATGACGAAGGCGTAGACGAAGCCGATCAGGCCGCCCACGACACTGACCTGATAGCCGGGAAAATACGTGGACAACAGCCCGAGATGCTGGCCCATGTTGGGCCCGCCTTTGACCACAAGAAAGATCGTAGCGGCAAAGAGACCACCACCAAACAACAGCCCACCAGTGATACCCCAGGCCCGAGCGTTCAGGCGCCGGACGGCGGCAACCACATTGTCCGCCTGTACGAGATCGGCGTCAGCCATAGTCAAACCATCCCCTCTGGTTTCAGATATGATCCAGGAAATCTCGCGTCTGTTTCATCTCATCTCGAGTCCGCGCAACAAACAGATACGTAGCGAGCACGAGATTTCGTGAAAACGCGGCAAACCATCCGAATACGAAACAAGTAGCGAAGCCCCAAAAGGCCCCCACGAATACGCCGGCCCACGAGACACTATAGCCCGCGAAGTATTGCGCCAGCAGAGAAAGCCCGGATTCGTTGCCCCCAAGAGCGACGAGGTGAAACGCGGTTACGCCGGCGACGATCAAGGCGCCGACGAGCCCGCAGGCAACGCCGAGTGCCCGCTTGTGGAGCGGCGCAAAGGCGAGTGCAACCTCTGGAGGTAGCTGTTCGAGTTCCGAGACGCTTTGGTCAAAGCCCGTGTTCATACCACACACTTTCTTTCGGCCGTTTTGGTATCGGCGGCCATGTTTCGACACCGAGTTCTTCGAATGCCAGCACATCGGCCGGCGGCAACGGTGCGCCCACGAGAGAGTAGGCCAGCCAGCCAGATACAGCCGATAGCCCGCTCGCTAGATAGAACATGATAAGAAGCGGTATCGATGCCACCGCAACGATGACGCCTGCGCTTCTCAACAACAAGCTGAAGAAGCCGAAATTCAAGAGGCAAATGGCCAGCACGCACACGGCGGAGACCGTGAGGGGCCATTGCGCCCGGAACACGAGAAGTCCCGGCAAGATGCCGAAGGCCACGGCCGCGAGGGCGACGCAGATCCGATTCCGGACGCTGATATTCAGGGCCGAGCCCCCAGGACTGGGGCCCTCGTGGAGAATCAGGCGAGTCCAAGGCACACCGCGGCTCTTGAGATCGGTCATGAGCGCGGAACCGAACGTCCACACCTTGAGATGACAGGCCTGAATCGAGGCGTCGAGTTCGATGCGGTAGCCACTTCTTCGAAGCCGCCGACCAAGCTCGATGTCCTCGATTTGGGGGCTCGAGAAGTGCCATTCATCATACCCGCCGACGTGATGGAACGCTTCCGCTCGGATCGCGCCACACCCCGCCCAAAACGTCTCGGCCGCACCGTGATTGGTCACGTGCGTGTAGTGGTGCAGAAGATTGCGATACTTCGAAACGAGCCCCTTTGCCGAGGGCTTGTCGTCATAGGCGCCGAACACGGCGATCACATCGGGTTCAGCGTCGAAGCGGTCGAGGAATCGGGCAAGCGTATCCTCGTGGACACATACGTCGGAGTCGACGAAAACCAGGATGTCTCCGCGCGCCGCTTCTGAGGCACGATTGCGCACGTACGATGGGCCGCGAGGCTTGCCCGGCAACCGGACGACCACGTCGGCGTATTCCATCGCGATCACCGCCGCGTGCTCTAGATTCATCTGCATCGAGTCGCCGTCGACCGCGACCACGAGCTCCCACGAGCGACGATCCAGACTCGACGCCAACAGCGAACTGATGGCGGCTCGCAGATCAGGGCCGCCCCGGTGCGCGGGCATGATCACCGACAAGCGGGGCGCCGTCGCAGTGTCCCCACGGGGAGCGGTTCGCGACGAGGAGTCGACGAGTTGCGGGTTCACGCGTTCGCTCCCATCAGGCGCGACCGAACCGAGCGCGCGGCTCTTCGGAACCCCAATCGCGCGCGGAACCGTGCCGTGCCCCAGGTTTCGAGCTGACCCGCGCTGCGGAAATAGTAGGCATCGAGTCGGGGCAACCGGTGACGAGGCGAGTCGGCGCTCAAGGGGGCGAAGTCCGTCGTACACGCCCAATCATATGCCCCCTTCGCCGCTTCCTCAGCCGCGCGATCCCAGCTCCCGTAGGGATAGGCAAAGCCCTCGGGTCGGGTGCCGATCTCGCGTTCGATCTGCGCAGCCGACGCTTCGACCTCCTCTTGGAGGGCTCCCGCATCCAGGCCCTTCAGCCGGACGTGATTCAGCGTGTGCGACCCGATCTCGGCCCCGTCTTCGGCGAGTTCCGCCAGCCGTCGCCAATCCAGGAGTTCCAACGTCGGTATGCCTTCGGCTTCCCGACCTCCCCACCGATTCGTTGCGCCGGTCACGCCTGCAACCACAAAGACCGTTGCGGGGAGTTCTCGCTCTCGGAGGACGGGCCAGGCCACGCTCCCGAAGTTCTCGAAGGCATCATCGAAGGTGAGCGCGAGCCCGTCCTCGTCCCCCTGCATGTTCAGCAGATCCGAGACGGACACGACGTTGACACCGCTCGCGACAAGCCAGTCGGCTTGTCGACGGAAGGTGCCTTCGTCCACCGAGATCACCGATCCAGATGGATCAATCGAGTGATACGTCAGAATCGCGCGCAAGGAATCGACTACTCTACGCTGTCGCCCGCCGAGCGCGTTGCTCGGCAACCACGTCGGAGACGATTTTTTCGAGCGCCGTCGTCGGCTTGAAGCCGATCGTCCGCTCCAGCTTCGCGACGTTCGGCATGCGTCGCATCATGTCCTCGAATCCCTCCGTGTAGGCTTCGGAATAAGGGATGTGAACGATCTCGGAGGCGGAGCCCGCGTCAGCTCGGACCATCTCGGCTAGCGCGTTGATCGTCACTTCCCGATCCGATCCGATATTGAAGACGCCCCCGATCGAGGAATCCTCCATCATGAGCGCCTCGATCGACTTGACCACGTCGTGGACGTGGCAGAAACAACGAGACTGCTCGCCCGAGCCGTAGACGGTGATCGGGGACCCTTCGACGGCCTGGGCCGCGAAGCTCGGGAGCACCATCCCATAGCGTCCGGTTTGTCTCGGACCGACCGTGTTGAAAAGTCGGAACACCGTGACTGGAACCCCCTTGTCACGGTGATAGGCGAGCCCCAGCCACTCGTCTAGCGCTTTGGAGCAGGCATAGGCCCAGCGCGCGTGCGTCGTCGCCCCCATGACGAGGTCGTCGTCTTCGGAGAACGGGACTCGATCGCTCTTGCCATAGACCTCGGAAGTCGAGGCCAGCAGCACCCGCTTCTGTTTCTTGGCGACCGCCTGCAATACGACCTCGGTACCGTGGACATTGGTTTCGATCGTATGGACCGGTTGCTCGACGATCAGTCGGACACCGACAGCGGCGGCCAGGTGGATCGTCACGTCGCATCGGTCCACCAATTCCGCGACCAGGGGCGCCTCGGTGACACATCCGATCCGATGTTCGAACGCAGGGTTGCCCACCAAGTGCTGGATGTTCTCCATCGCACCGGTCGAGAGATTGTCGAGCACCAGGACCTCATGTCCGGTTTCGATCAATCGCTCTGCTAGATGCGACCCGATGAAACCGGCGCCTCCCGTGATGAATACCTTCACTACGCGATCCTCTCCTTGTGCTGCTTTCTAGACGCCGGCGACGCCCAGTTTGATCGATTCTGCCCGGCCTCGTTCAAGAGATCCACATAGCGAGGCACGACGGCGCTCTCCGACCACAACTTGCGGAAGCCGCGCTGGGCGTTCGCCGCGCAGGTCTCCCGATAGTCTGTATCCGTCCGCATCCGCTCCATCGCGTCGACCAACTCGCGAGGGGACTCGAACAGCACGCCCCCGTCGCAGGCCTCTACGATCTCCGGAAAAGGTCCGAGTCGGCGAGCGATGACGGGTGTCCGTTGGCGAAACGATTCGATCAGGATGATCCCGAAGGTCTCGAAACAGATCGAGGGCGTGATCAGCGCGATGGCCGAAGCGTAGTATCGCGCCAACTCGTCCATCGGCACTCGTCCGACAAACCGCACGCGAGGGTTGCCCCCAGCGAGCTTCTTCAAGTGTTCCGCATAGGTCCCGTCACCGGCGATCACGAGGTCGGCGCCCTCGTAATCCTCGAACACGGGAATCACGTCGTCGAGGCCCTTGATTCGCTCGAGTCGACCAACGAAGAGAAAATATGGCCGATCGTGAGGAGACTCTGCTTTGGTCCCCGACCTCTCCGCGTCATCGAGATCTGGAAGAAAATACGGAAGCACGGTCATATCACGGCTGAAGCCAAACTCTTTGTGCTTCTCACGGCTGAACTCGCTCTTGGCGATAAACAAATCGATCTCATCAAGACTGCGTTCGAGTAGTCCGGTGTAGCGCCAAGCCTGTGGCGGACGCCGGTACGACAGCACGCAACGAACGCACTCCCTTCCCGTGCAAACTTCCCGATTGTGGCGCCAAAGCACGTGCGAGGGGCAGACCAGCCAATGCTCGTGTGCTTCATAAACCTTGAGCGCGTCCCCGCAGGACAAGAGGCCGGGGCCGCCGAGCAGCGACACATTGTTGTAGTGAATAACGTCGAACGCGCCCTTTGCCAGCTCGCGCTTGATGCGCGAACCCGTGAGAACGGGTCGACCGAACTGCTGATTCAGAAGCGATGAGGCGGGTCCGACACCGCTTCGAACCCCCACCACTTCGATACCATCGGCTTCTTCGACCGGCTCGGGCTCCGTGCCCGAGTGGAGCATGTTGTACGCATCGACGTCGTGCATGACGGTGACCTCATGACCGCGTCGAGCGAGCGCGCGAGACAGTCGCTGGATGCCGATTCCGTCCCCTCCGAAGTTGTAGGGAGGATAGAAGGTCGTCAGCATCGCGATCCGTAGAGACTCCGCGCTCATGCCGCGGCCTCGTGGATCGCTTCGAGGGCGGCATCCGCCCCTCGGTCCCAGCTCAGGGCGCGGGCACCGACGAGCGCTCGCCGCCCCATCTCTTCGCGCACAGCGGAGTTTTGCGACAACAGATGCACGGCCTCCCGGAGCGTCTCTTGGTCTCCCGGCGCAACGAAGATTCCACCGCCTGCAAGCAAGTCGGGCAGCGGGCTCTGCGTCGTCACGATCACGGGCGTGCCGCAGGCGGCCGCCTCGACTGCAGGGAGACCGAAGCCCTCTGTTTCCGAGGGCATCAGTAGGGCGAGGGCACCTGAATGCAGGTGTCGCAAGTCCGCGTCAGGAACAAACCCCGTCCAAATCGTTCGGCCTCCGGTTCCATGCCTTTCGATCGCTTCGCGAATCCCCTCGACGTTCTTGTGGAAAGAATCCGAGTCGGGGTCGCCGACCAAGACAAGATATGGAGCGCTGTCGCCCTCCTCCGCGACGACCGAAGCATGAGCCTCGACGATCGAAATGATTCGCTTGTGGGGGTTGAAACCACCGACGTAGACGAACCACCGATCACCGTTCTCGAGGCCCAACAAGCGTGCGGATGCTTCGGCGATCTCCTCCGGCGCGCTGGGCTGATAAATCGCTGCCGGTGCTTCGACGGCCACCCGGATCCGCGCGATCGGAACCTTGAGCCACTCGTGAATGGTTCGGGCCGAGAAGTCCGAAACCGTGAGAATCAGCTCCGACTGTCGTAGCGCGAGCCAAACCTTCATACGCCAGAACAAACGAGCGCGGCGCGTCGGCAAAGTGAGCTCGGGGTGCCGTTCGGCGATCACATCGTGGATCGCCACGACCGCCCTCTGCCCCAACGGCAACGGAAAAAAGCTATACACGGAAGGACAAAAGAAGACGTCTAAGTCGGCGGCGGCCACGGCGCGCGTTAGCCGAAACATGTCGCCAAGACTTCGTCGCCCTTCCGACGAGGCCGCCTTCATAGGCGAGATGTCTTGCCGCACGTGGATGACCTCGAGGTTGTCCGACTCGAGGTCGAGGCTCGCTTGCGCGTTGTCATCGACGAAGAACAAGAATTCATCGTCTGGTGACCTTCGCACCATCGCGCCAAGCAGCTCTCGAGTGAAGCGACCATAGCCTCGGCTGTTGGCCCAACAGCAGGCATCCACTCCGATGCGCATGACCTGATCCCCGTCCGTCGCGACCGGGTCAGCCGCCCGCTGCGGCGAGTTCGGCGGGCTCAGATGTTTCCGGGCGCTCGAGACGTTGCTCTTCGTGATACTCGAAGTCTGTGTTGACCGACCAGATATCGTGATTCGCGCCGAGCATGTTCCACACCGTCATCATAGACGTGAGCATCGAGTGGTCTTGGTTGTTGTACTTGTGCATTCCGTTTCGCCCAACCGGATGCAGGTTCTCGATCGGGTCGATAAAATCGCGCACTCCGTCGAGATGGTCGCGATATTCGGCATCGTAGATCGGATATGCCTTCGGCATCCGTACAACTGATCCGTCTTCCACCTTGCTCGGGTCCACGAGCCCGAGTTCCCCGATCTCCTTCGTGGCAAGAGCGATCAATTCCTCATCGGAACTCGACCACAGGCCATCACCCTCGAAACAAAAATACTCCATCCCCAAGCACGATTTGCTCGGATCTCCGAGCAGGTGCGGGCTCCAGTTTCCGAAGTTCTGAATTCGGCCGACCTGGACCCCCGCCGAGTGGATATAGATCCAGTTGTCCGGGAACAGGTCCTTCTCTTCCAGAATCAGCGCGACGACGAGGAAGTCGCGATATCGAAGGCCTTCGCCGGACTCCGTAATGGCTGGCGCCGGCTCGGGTCGGATGCACCGGACGAGACCGCGAACGTCGAGCGAGGAGATGACGTGATCCGCCTCGACCCGCACTTCACCGTCAGGCCCTTCCGCAACGACCGCGGTGGCGCGCCCGCCTTGGACCTCGACCTCCGTGACGCGATGGTTCATCAAGACCTTGCTTCCCGCGTCGTTGATCGCGTCGCGGGTCAGTTCCCACATTTGGCCCGGCCCGAGTCGCGGATACCGAAACTCGTTGATCAGGCTCTTGATATCTGTCGAGCGTTTGTTGAGAGAAGCTGCGGAGAGAATCGCCTTGGCCAGCGAGAGCCCCTTGATGCGCTGAGCGGCCCACTCGGCCCGGATTTCCGTACACGGGATGCCCCAGACTTTCTCCGTGTATGTCTTGAAGAAGGTCTCATAGAGCTTCTTACCGAAGCGATTCGTGACCCATTGTTCGAAGTTGTCCTCGACGGGACTCGGCCGCAGGTGGGCCTTCATGTAGCTCATGAAGATCGACAGCGCGCGAAACGGTCCTAGACCGAACAACGCGTTCATCGGCTTCAAGGGATAGTCGAAGAACTTCCCATCGTAGAAGATTCGAGACAGCCGGGGGACGGTGAGAAACTCGTCTCCGAGCACCTCGTCCCACATGTCTTGAACGGGTTTGATCTTCGTGAAAAAGCGGTGTCCGCCGATGTCAAAGCGGAACCCCTTATAGCGTGCAGTCTGCGAGATCCCACCCACCATGTCGGTGGCCTCGAAAACCGTGACCTTCACGCCTTCGCGAAGGAGCTGGTATGCGGCGGTCAGACCCGCCGGCCCACCGCCCAAGACCACGACGTGATCACCGGGCTTAAGGGGGGCTACCGTTCGCAGTGGCCGCTGTGTCTCACTCATACGCTCATGCCGTCAGGTCTCTCCGCTGGCGATCCGATCGTCCAGCGATTCTGCGATCACCGCCCTGGATGGCGGAGAACCGCAGCTGTAGCACGTTTGCCACAAACCGGTGACGAGAATGATCAAGCTCCTCCCGCCGCGCGCGGCCACTGCTGGCCGAGGCGCGGAAACGCCGGTGAATCGCTGGGTCTGGCGAGTCCCCGGGGTCGCAAAGCCTATGCCCGTCGACGGGTAGGTCCGGGAAAGGCCCAAAGCGGCCAGATCGGTACGCCGGCAATGTGCCACTGAGGGATCTCTGTCTGATCGGAGCCCGTTGTGCCGAGAGGTCAGGAGGTCGTGAACGAGACGGGTCCCGGATGAACGGATTCGACGTCGTGGACCCTGGACCGACGTTACCTTGCGGTCAGCCGCCGGCAGCGACTCTCCGATAGCGACCCGGAGTCGTACCCACCTGGGCTTTGAAAACTCGAGTGAAGTGGCTCTGATCCGAAAAGCCGGCCTCGAGCGCAATGCGTGAAAGAGGATTTTCGGTCCGGCGGATCTGTTCCATCGCCCATTCAACCCGCCGCTCACGGACAAAGTCGCCGATCAGGCAACCGAAGTGCTCCCGAAACGACCTCGCGAGGTGATCCGGATGCACCCCGGCCTGAGCCGCCAGCTCGCCGACCGACGGCACCGTGAGAAAATCGTCACTCAAGCGTTCGCGCACCCGAAGGAGCCAACGAGGGGGGGCCCCGCCGGGCGGTGCCGCGTTGCGAGAGAGTAGACCGAGCACTGCCCGCAAGAGCCCGTCAACGACTAGGGGCGTAAGCTCGTCACGAATCGTGGACTCGTACAGCATCCGCCGACCAAGCGCCGAAGCAGGCCCCGCGTGATCACATACCGGGTCGCCCATCCACGATATTGCGTCGGCGCCCACCTCTGACATCTCGTAGATCACAGATTGAGCCCCGGCATCGCCATAACGGTTGCGGTGCGCAACCCCGGCCGGCTTGATCAGCAGCGTGCCCGGCCGGCAGAGGTGCTCAGCGCGCCTGTATTCCTCTCGGTAGCGACCTGCAGTGACCATCGTGAGGCAGGCGTTCTCGTGCGCGTGCCACCCGAGGCAAAGGGACGGTGCGTGCCGCGTCTCGGTCAGCACCAACTTGCCGATGGGTGCCCGGTCGAGCCTGTCGCCATGAGTCGTCGGTGTCCTCAGCGCGCTTTCCTGCCCGATAGCGTACGAGCCAGAACCCCGGCTCCGTGCAAGACCCGAAGGGCGTGCACCGTACCAACTGGGGTTAGCCTGCAAGAAGTTCAACACTGGATCGAACGGTTTGTTTCCTGGTCCCGGCGGCGTGGACCCCCCTCTCTATGGAAGCTCAACGTTGCCATTGACGTCGGGGAGTTCTGGCGGTCTGGCCGACACAGCCCTCAATGGGGCGTGAGGCTCACGGTGGCCTGGTAGAGCCTGAACTCTCCGCTTCTCGCATCTGACCACACGGCGAGGAACGCATCGTGAGCGATCGCGACCAGTCCGGCGTAGTCGCCTCCTGCGGGGAACCGACCCCCTGCGTCGGAGTCGACGGGACAGGATTGCGCGGACGAGATCGCGATGGGCGCACCGAACGTCCGGGCGGCGTCGGTTGACGCCGCCAACCGCACCGCGTGACACTCCTCGCCCGGTGAGCGGTCGAACCAAGCGACGGCAACGGTGCCTCCAGGGGCCACCGCGATGGTCGGGATCTTCGTCCACGCCCCATCGCGATCTTCGTCGACGCGCGTCGGCCCGACCCAGCTCTCGCCCCAATCGTCGGACCGAAAGAGCGCGATCCCATCGTGTCCCTCCTGCTCGCAAACCCACACGAGTCGATAGGAGCCCGGGTTTGCCGGGGAGCGGGTGGGCACCCCGGCCATCGACGGCCACCCAACCGGGCCACTCCGATTGCACCCCTCGTTGATCAATCGAGGCGCTGACATCGTCCGTCCACCATCATCCGACTCGAGTAGCCATGCCCTTCTCATCCGCACCCGTTCCCCGTCGCTCCGGTGATGATCTTGTAGGGGAACGAAGAGCCGCGAGTCCGATACCGCCACGGGCGTCATCGCCTCGTAGCTCATGTTGCTGACGCTTGTTGTGCTCATCTGCCTGAACGACCGTCCCCCGTCTACCGATCGCCCGACGCTGACATAGCTGCGTAACCTCCCCGCCGCCGAACGCTGACTTTGGCCCGAAACGACGTAAATCGTCCCGCTTTCGCCGTCGACCGTCATCATCGGATGATCGTGTGCCCCGTCGATCATCAGCGGTTCGGAGGGCCACGTCCGACCCCCGTCCGGTGAGCGATAAATCGCGATGTTTCCTTCGTTCGTCAGGACGCTGACGAGAGGTTCTCCAGCCGTGTTGAAGACGACCCAGGGATCTCCACACTGCTCGAGCCCAAGGTCGTGGCGAGTGACGAGTTCATCAGGGAAGGCAGAGACGATCGTGCAGTCGATCATCGAGAAGTCAGGCTCCGTGATGACCATCGCCGCCACGACGAAGTGGGCGGAGTCCGCCGGGTTCACCGCGAGGTGCGGCTCCACGATCGCCACGCCCGGTTCGGCGGCGAGTAGCTGTTCGTCGGAGACTCCGAGCTCCACGGTCTGAGCTGCCGCCGGACTCGCCGATCCCGAGGGCGTCACAAGCGCTACGACAAAAACAAGGACGGTGCCGCACCTGACTGAGGTTCGCCGCCATGCCATGGTCATCTCCGGTCGTTCGAGTTGGGTTTCAGCCAGACGGGCCAGTTCGCCGCTCGGTTCATGGAAGTATGGACGGCGCAATTTCGGCACTCACCCTCGCGCATCAGGGTTCTCGACGCTTGAACGGAACCGACGTTCTTGTGGTCTTGTCGACGTACGCCAGGTTGCCGCTGACTCGACCGATGAACACCAACGGTAGGAGGTTTCGCGGCTATCGGTTCGCCGCCGAGATCATATGTCACGGCGTTTGGTTGTATCATCGGTTCTCTCTGAGCTTGGGTCGACTGGGCGACACGGACGCCGACGCCGACCCGGAGAGCGCGTGGTTCCACTTTGTCGGCTCGGTACAAGACGAGTGGCCCCATTTCGAGGAGTTTGTTAGTCGTTCCGAACGCACACTCCTCCTGTCCACCAATACGCCAGGGGAGGTGGGTCCCGGTTCTTCTTCGGGCCCGAAGCCCGTTTTGCCTAGAGGACTTGGAGTATTGGAGTGGAGGTATCGGTGAGCTTGTTTTTTTCTCGGAAAGGCGGGTGTGCCCGACCTCGCCGTCGGTGCGGGTGGTCTCCCCTGCCGCTCCTCAGCGCCCGGTACGGCTGTCGAGAGACGCCCGGTCCCGGGACCGCGACCCTATTCTCGAGCGGCGGGAGTCGCGAATGGTGACGGATCTTTCATTGCGTGAGGCATGGAAAGTCGAAGTGTCCGGTTCGGCCTGGATCCGTGAAGACCCGTCCCATTTCATCCGGCGGAGAACTCGTGGGGCCGTGCCTGAACGAGACTTTGTCCGCAGATGTCTATTCGCACTGGTTACCTGCACTATGGGTTGCGGAGGCGATGTGGGTGCAGGGCCTGCTCTGACAAGCGAAGGTTGTTCGCCAGCCGCGATAAACTTGGGTGTCGGTGAGGCGACCGACATCGCGCCCGGTGTGGCATGCGCGGTTTTGGGCGGCGAATCGGGGGACTACGCCCTTGCGTTCTTTGACCCCTCATCCATTCCGGTGAAGGGGCGGGTGTTCGGCGACACATTCACGGTCACAGTTCGCTCTGAGCCCGCGCAGGGTCGAATCGGACGCGACGTCGCACGTGCCTCCGGAGAGCGAGTGGGCACTTCTGGCCGGAGCCACCTGAGGCGCGAGCGAGACCTGGACCTGTCGCTCCCGGCCGCCCGAGGGGCTTGCGTGGGAGGTCTTCTGCAGGAAGATCCCGTTCTCTGCCGGGACCGCCCCTGGGAATTGGGGGACCGATTCGATTTTCCTCAGCGGTTGGATGGTGAGCCGCCTCCGATCCCTGCGGAAGTCGTCGCGATTTCAGGCCAGCTCGTTTTCGCCATGCGGCCGAGCCAGGTTCCGGCGTCGGGCGAAGCAGTAGCGGCTGACCTCGCTTCGATCGTCGACGATCTTCAGTCTCGCACAATCCCGTTCTTGAGTTCCGCTTTCGGCGTCGGGCACCCGGTCACCAGTCCCGAATCCGACCAGCTCTTGGTGTTTCTTGGCGAGGTCCAATCCTTCGGGAGCGGGGCGAATCGAATGCGAGCGTTCCAGGACCAACTGTCGAGTCGCGCTTATGTCGAGATCTCCTACAACACGTCAGTCATGGAGTTGGGGCAGCCCTTCGCCGTCCTCAGTCACGAACTCGCGCACGCCTGGCAGTTCTTGTACTCGTGGGAGCAGGGGGGAACTGTCAACCCGACATGGGGCGTGGAGGGTGGGGCAGACTTCGCAGTTCAAGAGATCCTCCGCGACATCGCTGGAGTCGGACTTGAAGACAACCTCGACCCCGAGTCGGTTTCAGATCCCGATGTCGTTAATTACCTGCGGCGCATGCGCTTCGTAAGAGGCGACATCGAGAGGGGCTACACCGACTCCGCTCACTTCCTCCGGTATCTTCACGGACGCGCACGTGCAAGCGGTCTTGATAACCGGACGATCATCGAGACGATCCTCAGAGGCTCCCTTGAGGACTGGAGCGGTCGCACGGGTGACCCGGGAGGGTTCACTGCGGCGTGGCGGGCGCTGGTCGGTCAAGACTGGGATATGGCAGACGACGTGCTGCGATACGCCCTATCCGTCGCCCTGGATGATCGGGTGGCCCCGGACCTGTTCAGTTGGCCATCTGTGTTGGACGAATGGGCGGAGGGTCGCTCAGGATTCGAACCCTTGGGCACGGTCACCCCCGGAACCACTCTCACGTCTCGTCACGCGGGGGGGTCCGTCGCATACATGTATGTGCAGGATCCGGGTCTCGGCACCTCATTGCGGATCGAATCGGACAAGCCGGGTTTGCGTTGGCGGATCGCCCGGTTCTAGACGCGAGTGCGCTACCCGGACGGGCTCTCGAGTAGGAGATTGAGGGGGCGTGGCCTTCCGCCCCGACCTTCCCCGTATCGCCAATAAGAGCGCCGAGGGAAATGCACGAGCTGCGCTATGACCCGGCGGCAATGCTGCTGAGGGAGGACGTGACGCCGTGCGGAGTCGTAGCTACGCGGGACGGGAGCATTAAGAAGGCTGGAGGCGAGTTTTCGTCGCTTCTGAACCGTCGTGACGGCGGGTCGGGTGCGGCAACTCGAGCACATCGTGAACCCGAAATCCCCGAAGGCTGGCCCCGGAAACGGGGCCCGCGGGCTGTTTCAAGGCCACGCCGGCAGCCCCGGCGGCACCCTCCGCCAGCGGGCGAGCCGCTCGACGTCGACCTCGCCCACCCGCATCGGGACGACAGCGATATACCGCTGATCGATCGCCTCCTGATCGGAACCCTCCGGTGCGGAGGACATCAGGGGCTCGATAGCGACCACCCTCCAGGTCGTCTCCCCCTCCGGCTCGAGTCGCGGGTAGGCCATGGGGGGAGCGCGGTCCGTGAAGCGCACCCCCAGGATCGAGTCGGGAACGGTGCGTGGCAGACTCACGGTCAGGTAGGTGAGCGGCTCGAGGTCGCGGGCGAGATCGCTCCCCGCCAACCTGACGAGCCAGTCCACCGCTGCGTCGACCGCACCGGGGAGGTCATCGTCCAGGCCCGACACGGCCAAGGCGGGCACCCCCGCCAAGGCGGCTACGCGTGCCGCACCGACGGTCCCAGAGCCCATCCAATCGGTGCCGAGATTCTCCCCACCGTTGATGCCCGAGATGATGAGGTCCGGCGGCGTGTCCTTCATGAGACCCACGAGCGCCAGAATGACGCAGTCGGCCGGGTACCCGTCGACCGCATAGGCTTGGATGTCTGCGCCGATGTCGCGACGCTCCACTTCGAGCGATCCCTGCCTAGCCAGCAAGAGCGTCACACCACTTCCGCTTCGATCTCCAGAGGGAGCGACCACCCAAGTCTCGGCGCGCTGCGAGAAGGCGCGTGCCAGCGCGATGATCTTCGGATCGTCGATCCCATTGTCGTTCGTAATCAAGACCCGTCTCGGAAACGGATCCTGTGCGAGCTGCGCCAACACGGTCACGGGGCCCAACGCGACCAGCGCTAGGGCGACAAGCCAGCTGCGCAGGTTTCGACGCGTCGTGTACGTCATGAGATGATCCCTCCTCGGCAACGGTTTCCATATTTTCCGATCGGAGGCTGGGGACTTTGGGAGCCGAATGACATCGCCCAGTCGGGTGAAGGGACCTCATCCGTTTGGATGGGGGGGCGTGGCGAAGCTTTTACGGCGCGCCGCGTGCCTTAGTCGGCGGAGCGCTCGGGCGGGTCTTCCGGGCTGTTCAGGGCAGCCATCAGCCCGAATCTCGTCCGGATTCCGCTCTTGTCGAAGACCGCACGCAGATGAGTCTTGACCGTGTTGGGAGAGATGTCGAGTTCGCGGGCGATTGCCTTGTTGCTCAAACCTCGTTTCAACGATTCGACCACTTCCTTCTCCCGCGCGCTGAGACCCCAAGTCGCCGGGATGACGTCGACGGCGGTTCGCCGGACCAGGGCCAGCGTCATAATGACGCTGGAAACCCCGTACCCCAGCGGATAGAAACGCCAGGCCGTGTCGGTTCGAAGAAATAGATCGTAGACCAGGCCGGGCATCCCGAGAAACAACAACACCAAGAACGTTTTCGTGATGTGCGCGTTGGAGGCGGCGGACCGCCAACGAGATGCGCCGATCCAAACCGAATACGTGAAGATGCCCGCGAAAACGAGATCTTCGCTGAAATCACCGAGTTCGTCGAACCTTTCCGCGAACCCGAACTCCGTAACGTGCTGAGCGGCGGCCGTAACCAGCGTGATCGTCAAGATGATCCGATCGCGGCCGGACAGCCCGACGAGCCGATGCATGAAGAATGGCAGCGCGAACATCACTCCGAACCGACCCACGAAGGCTACGAGATACTGGACGAACCAAGCAGCCTCGGTCGACCCGGCCGCGCCGATCAGCGACGCAACCAGCGTGGCCATCACGAGGATGCTCAGCGCGACGTATAGGAGGAGAAACGGTCGGGCGAGGCCATCGCGTTGGCGGCGAGCCAAGACGACGAGGGCACTCAAACAGGCAATGCCCACGACGAACGTTACAAACTCATATGAGAGAAGAAGTCGCTCACCCACCGGGACTCTGTTTGCTAGGGTCGACGGAAGCGGACTCGCGGCGCGGCGTGGGCACGATCGAAACCCCCTGCTGTAGCGAGATGACCCCGGCTGGACTCGAACCAGCGGCCTCGGGATTAGGAATCCCGCGCTCTATCCGCCTGAGCTACGGGGCCGGGCGCGCCCTTCGCCGCCGCACTGCGTCGGGTCGCCGCGCGGAACGTAGGAGCGGCGGTGGGCGCGGCCAAGCTTTCCCAAAGCGCGAAACTTGCGGATTGACACCGCAAAGCGGTCTACTTGTAGGTTCGACGCGCCCTGTTTTTTGGGCGCATTCGGACGTTACGCCGTGCGGAGTTGCAGCTACGTGGACGGGAGCATCAAGAAGGCTGGAGGCGTGTTTTCGTCGCTTCTGAACCGGCATGACGGCGGGTCGGGCGCGAAGGATCCAGCACATCGTGAACCCGAAATCCCCGAAGGCTGGCCCCGGAAACTCCCCTTTCGCAAGAGACCGAAGCCGTATTCTCGGGCGATCCCCTGGGGCCCCGTGCCCGAGCGCCCAGCCCTGCAAATCAGCCCGACCGTTCGGGAACGCGACCGACCGTACGAATTGTTTGTGGCCCAA
The DNA here is from genome assembly GCA_029262175.1 of Gemmatimonadota bacterium. Classification (GTDB taxonomy): domain Bacteria; phylum Gemmatimonadota; class Gemmatimonadetes; order Palauibacterales; family Palauibacteraceae; genus Palauibacter. Next base: position 31,804 of record JAJCZV010000019.1, on the reverse strand, counting down.
TCGGTTCTTCATGAGGTACGCCAGCACCTGATCACCGCCTCTACGGACGAACCGTTCGGCTTCCTGCTCGGGCAGGTGGTTTACTGCCCCTGGACGGAAACGCCGTACGTGCTCGTGGATGCCGTCCGCCGGGAAACGCAGAACCTGCCTCCAAGCGATGAGGTAGACCGCTTTCGCCACGCTTGGATCGGGGCGACGCGTGACGCGCGGCACCGCCGAGAACAGCTCATCGGGTGGTATCACCGTCACGGCGTGCTCGGCATGCGCATGTCGGAGTGGGACCTCAAGCTGCAGGACGAGTTCTTTCCCGAACCTTGGCAGGTCGCGCTCATCGTCGCCGCATCTTCCCGCGGACCGATCGGCGGGTTTATCCAGCGAAGTCATCGAGCTCGGTTGTTTCGCAAAGGCTTGGCGCCGTTCCACGAGCTCGTCGACCTCGACGCGAAGCGAGTCGAAGGACTGAAGGCCTCGGTCGTGGACTGGGCCAACTATGAACCGGGCTACGCCGTTCACGTGATCGAGGCCCGCTGGCCCGACCCCACGAGGAACGCGGAGCGCTGGTCCGAAGCGAGTCATGCCTCCGTCGGGGTGGTCCCGCTAAAGGAGCCCGACGTCGAGGCCGAGGTTCTCGAGTTCCCGACCCGGCCGGAAGCGCCACAGAGACGCGGCCACCCGGCCCCGTCGGGCTCCGCGCCTCCACCCGAAGAGCCGGAAGGAAACCAAGAAGCGGCCGATGACTGGGTCGCGGCGCTAGCGGCCGATGCGCTCGCATCCCGACGGGCCGCCGAGGCGCGAGCGCGCGAAGCTGAGGAAAGAGAGGCCGCCCACGAGGCTGCGCTTCGCGCGGCGGAGGAAGCTGGAGTCAAGGCCGCCGAGGCTGCTGCCGCCAAAGCGGTCGCGGAATTGACCGCGAGAATGGAAACGGAGGCAGCCGAACGCGGGGAACAGGAAGCCGCCGACAAGGCCGCGGAGGCTTCGGAAAAGGTGGATGCGGCACTCAAATCAGCAGAAGAGGTAGCCGCCCGCGAGGCAGAGCGAGCTGATGCGAAGGCGCTGGACGCGCGCGAAGCCGAACGGATCGCGGCCGACGAAACGGCGGCCCAGGAGGCCGAGAGAGACGATGCGAAGGATGCGGCCGCACGCGAGGCCGAACGGATCGCGGCAGAGGCAGCGGAAGCCGGGCGCGAGGAGCACGCGGCGGACGTCGCTCGAGAGAGCGCCGAGCGGGCAAAAACAAAGAAGGCGGCTCGAGAAGCCAAACGGGCGGCGTCAGCCGCTCGAGCCGAGAAGGCGGCGGCGGCCCGGGCTGCGGCGGCCCAGGCTGCAGCGGCCGAAGAAGAGGCCAGAGACGAAGAGCAGGCGATCCCGGAGACCGCGCCACCGCCGCGTCCAGTGCCCGTACCTACGGCCGCGACCCTTCCCGTAGACGACGAAGGGATTCCTGTCGTTCTCGTGGAGGACGATCAGTGGCGACCCCCGAAGACCACCCTGAGAATCGCGGCGGGGATCGTGATCCTCCTCGCGGCGGGCGTCGGCGTGCGCGCACTCACCCTGGGATCGTCTTCGTCAAGCGATGCAGAGGCTCTCACGACGTCCCGGCCGGCAACCGTTTTTCAGCAGCCGCCCGCGGAATTCACCCGACTGGAGGGCGAGTTTCGCTCCGCGGTCCAAGACTATCGCGCTCGCTACGTCGCCTTCCAGCAAAACCGGGCCAGCTGCGAGACCCTCGCCGTGGACTATGACGGGGTTACCACCAGCTTCGCACGGCTCTCCGACTACTCGGCCACTCGCCCGACGACCAGCGGACCGTTCGCATCGTTGAACGACACCTATCGAACCGCGGCCGCGCGCTTCACCTCGACGAATTGCGACCTCATGCCGATCGCGGCGGTCCCACAGCCGACCGACAGCGTGCCGCTCACACCGGCCCCCGACAGGGACCCGGTCGAACCCCCGCAGTAACGCTGGTTGCGGGTCTTTCGACCGCTGAACTCGGTAGCATCGTACTTGCGCTTCCCTCCTCCCAAGCAACGACGACTCAACCCTGCGCTCGACACCGCCTGCACGCGAAACGTCTTGTGTGGCGGGGGTTTCTGGGCACAGCGCGATCTCACGATCGCGATCGAGGTCGTCATTAAGTATCGAGCCATCGAGCAGAATTTGCGCAACCAACGTGTCTGGAACCGCCATGAGCCCTGATTCGAACAAGTTGGAGTCGGCCCCGCCCCCCTACGTCGACTGCATCCAGTGGATCCCCCGGCGTTTCGCCGGAGGACCTTCCCCCGTCACGCTGGCCGACCTCGTCTTCAGTCAGGCCACGCTCAAGATCGTCCGCGATGCCGTCTCTTCGAGGCCGAACCACTCCGTGTTCGGGTTGCTCCTCGGAGACGTGCTCGAGGATCCGACGTGCAGTCGACCGTGGGTGCGGATCACCGGAGTCCACGACGGGCCGTCGCTGTCCGGTGACCCGTCGGCGACATCGCTCGGCGCGGTGCTGGACGGACTACTCGCCGGACTGAGCGAGGAGCACGCCGGTTCGATCGTGGGGTGGTATCGATCTCACCCCGGAGCGGGCCTCTATCTGTCCCCTGAAGAGGCACGTTTCCACGAAGAACAGTTCGCCGACCCGTGGGGATTCTCGATGATCCTCGTGGGGGACACCGGACGCCTCACAGGTTCGGTCTTCCAACGTACCGACCCCGAAGGGCTCAGCCGGTCGGTCTACACGCCGTTCTACGAGTTGGTGGATGGCAGTTCCGAGTTCAACGGCAACACGAAGCGCACGTTCATCGATTGGCCCAACTACCAGACCGAGACGCGGGTGGTCCAGGCAGGTCTGGGGAGCGTCTCCGCGCAGATCCCGGACGCGCAGGCACACATCGAAGCGGTCGCTGTCCCCAAGCCCGTGGCTCCGCCGGTGCCGCAGGCCGTGGCAGCCGAGCGCGTCTCGACTCCAACCCCAGCCAACGCTGCGGGCCAGGGAGAGCAAACCCAGGAGGATGCCGAAGCAGAGTGGGAGAAAAAGCAGATCCAGCGATCATTGACTGCGGTCGGCCGATCGATCGGATCCGTGTCTCCCCGCGACTTCGATACTCAGGTCCCGGTGGAACTCGAAGAGAAGGTGGCGACGGCGGAGACGGTCGCAGATGGCGGCCCAGCCGCTGACGAGAGCGCCGACTCGGACGAGCGCTATCCGTTCGAGGACCGCAGCGTGATTCCGATCCGGCCGAGCGCGACGAGATCGTCGCCGAAGGAGACCGGACTTGTAGGCCGATCGCGGCGAAGTAAGGCATTCCCTACGATGAAAATTGCGAGCGCCGCCGCCGGGATTGCGCTCTTGGGCGCAGCGGGCTGGTTTGGCTCTCGCATGGTGGGTAACGAGGTGGCTGCCCTGGATGAGAGTTCGACGCAAACGGCCCGGGGCTCCGCTGCTGCGGGCCTTGGGTTGGCTCCAACGGACTTATTCAGGGCCGATGCGGAACCGGCTTCGATCGATGAACCCGAGGTCGCCGACACCGCCGAGCGCGGGGCCGAAGAGGTTCCGAGCAGGGGGCTGTCAGCATCGGAAGTCGCCGCGCTCCGACGCCCGTCGGCTGCTGACCGGGAGTTGTCGCGTTTGGACGAAGCGCTTCAGATCCCGTCGGAAATCCCGACCGAGGTGGTGACCGACGAGCCACAACGTCGACCGAGGAGTCCACAGATTGCGGACGCGCCGGACCTCAGCAACGTCGAGCTTGCGGACCCTGAAATCTCCGCCTTTCAGAATGCGTTGGCCATTCACCAACAGGAGGCCGAACGATACGAAGGCCTCCGACTCGCGTTTGACCAAGGCGAGGAGTCGTGCAATCCGCTGAACCTGGCGGCTCGAGGCTCGCAGGATTCGTTCGATCGCCTGGAGCGCCGATTCCAAGCGGCCGCGGAGCGCATCGATGCGCCGGGGCTGCGTGCGTTCGAAGCCGCCAACCGGCGTACGGCGATGATCGCAGCTCACTACGGGCTCACGGACTGTCCCACCTCTCCGCGTTGACCCTCGACCCCCGTTTGTGATCTCGGGGGAGTGGCGAGAGATTGGGCGCCGGTTCGCTGTAGCGGACCGGCGTCCTTTTTTTTGCCATCGAGAGTCAGGCGATCCGTGTCCAAGTCAAGCGGTCTACTCCCGACGTTGCTCGTCGACCCCGAGGAGCTCACGAGCGTTGCCATCGTCGTCGGCGACCCCAAACGCGCTCGCGACGCCGCTACGCGTCTGAGTGACGCGCGGGAAATCGGTTCGAACCGAGAATACGTCACTTTGAGCGGGAGTTTCGAGGGACACCGAATCGTGGTGGTCTCACACGGGGTTGGCGCTGCCGGGGCCAACGTCTGCTTCACCGAGCTGATTCGCGGCGGAGTGACCACGTTTATACGGGCCGGCTCGTGCGGCGCCATCCGGGAGGGCATCGCGGACGGAGAGCTGATTCTTGCTTCCGCGGCCGTGCGTGAGGACGCAGTAAGCGAACACTTGATCCCGCTCCCCTACCCTGCCGTCCCCGATCGCGGCCTTAACTCCGACCTCGCGCGGGTGGCGGCATCCCGAGGCACCGCGCTGAACGAAGGACTCGTCGTAACGGAGGCGAATTTCTATCCCGGGTCACAGCCGCCTCGGTGGCGGCGCTATACGGACTATGGGGCGATCGCGGTCGAGATGGAACTCGCCTCGCTGTTCGTGGTCGCTTCAATGAACGGCGCCAAAGCCGCCGGCATCCTCGCGGTCGACGGCAACTTGGTAACCGAACGGGACCCGGAGATGTCGGACTACGACCCTCACCGCGAAATCGTCGCCAAAGGCGTTTCCGCGATGTTGGACATCGCCGTCGAAGCCGCCGCACACGCAGCGAGGGCCGCGTGACCCCGTCCGTCGGGGCGCTGCTTCAATTAGAGGGGCGTGCAGCGCTTGTAACGGGTGCCGGCGGCGTCATTGGGGCGGCCATCGCCTCGCGCCTTGCCGAAGCCGGGGCGCACGTCGGCGTTCACTATCGCACGTCAGCTGGACCGGCGGAGGCCGTCGTCACAGACATCCGGGCGCGAGGTGGCGTCGCAGAGCTCCTTCAAGCTGACGTGACCCGGGGCGTCGACGTGGAAGCGTTGTTCGAGACCGCCGCTCAGCGGCTTGGAGGCCTTTCGATCCTCGTGAACAATGCGGGCATCTACCCCGTCGTTCCACTCGCCGACATGTCGGAGAAAGAGTGGGACGAGACGATCGCCGCGAACTTGAAAAGCGTGTTTCTTTGCACACAGGCGGGAGCCGCCGCGATGAAAAACGGCGGATCGATCATCAACATCGCATCGATCGAGGGGGAGCGAACGGCGTTTGGACATAGTCACTACAACGCCGCGAAGGCGGGCACGTTGATGCACACGCGCGCAGCGGCCTCCGAACTCGGCGGCTCGGGGATTCGGGTGAACTCCGTGTCACCGGGTCTCATCCACCGAGACGGCATCGAAGAAGCCTGGCCCGAGGGCGTCGACCGCTGGCTCCAGGCTTGTCCGCTGGGGCGACTCGGGAGCCCGACCGATGTCGCCGATGCGTGCCTCTTCCTCGCGTCCGACGCATCGCGCTGGATCAGTGGCGCCAACCTCGTCGTAGACGGGGGCACCATGACCGGTCCCGCGTTTTGACTTCCGATGAGGGAAGCTTCACCGACCGAGTGATCATCGTAACCGGAGCGGCTCGCGGGATCGGACGAGGCATCGCGACCGTACTTGCCGCACGCGGCGCGCGACTCGCCCTCGTCGACGTCGACGGTCAGACCGCGTCGGAGACCGCTCACATCGTCGAGGAGGCCGGAGGCCAGGTGTTGACGCTCGAGGCCGACGTGTCGCAGCCACAGGCGGTCGAGACCGCGATTCGTGGCACGGTGGATCGTTTCGGGCGACTCGACGGCCTCGTCAACAACGCAGGCGCGATCCGAATGGGGCCGGCGCTCGATGCGTCCGCGGCGGAGTGGAAGCTGCAGTATGAAGTGAACCTTCTCGGCACCTACCTCATGAGCAGACAGGTCGCGGCCGCGATGATCGAGCACGGATGGAAGGGCTCGATCGTGAATGTGGCGTCCAACGCCGGCAAGGTGGGATATCCGAACATGGCCGCCTACAACGCCACCAAGGCCGGCGTGGTCAGCCTCACGAGAACGCTCGCCGCAGAGTGGGCCGAGCACGGCATCAACGTGAACGCCGTTTGTCCGGGCGGCGTGGACACGCCCATGCTGCACGATGTCGCCTCTTGGATCGCGGATCGGATCGACGGCGACGCGACGGACCTGCTCGGTGAAATGGTTCCAGCGCAGCTCGGACGCCACGTTCAACCCGACGAGGTGGGCCGCGTGGTCGCGTTTCTATTATCCGATGACGCGACGATCATTCGCGGACAATCGATCAACATCGATGGCGGGGACACGCCGTACTAGGAGATCCGTTGACGCAACCAGTCGATACGCTTTTCGCCGGTGCTCTCGTCGTCACAATGGACGAGAGCGAGCGACTCTTTGAAGACGGTTCGGTGGCGATTCGCGACGGTGAGATCGTCGCGGTGGGACGACGCGCGGACCTGGCCCATCTCGAGAGTCGCGAAACCGTGGACGCCGCCGGCAAACTGCTGATGCCGGGTTTGGTCAACAGTCACGTGCACATGGCCGACTCACTGTTTCGCAGCCTCGTCGAAGATCTTCCCCTGGAACCATGGCTCGAGCGGCTCTGGATCTCCGAACGCGCCTTTGTGACGCACGACAATGTCGAGCTCGGGGCGCGCCTCGCGCTGGTCGAGATGATCCGCTGCGGGACGACCACCGCGCTCGACATGTTTTGGTTTCCCGAAGCCGGCGCAGACGCTGCGGTTGCGGCCGGATTCAGACTGCTAACCGGACCCATTTTCTTCGACTTTGAAGGTCCCGACGGAATCGCGAAAGAAGATCGCGTATCGGTGGGTGAAGCTTGGCTCGATAAATATGCCGACCAACCGCTCATCATCCCCTGCGTGCAGCCGCACAATCACATCACCGTGTCGCCCGAGGGGATGCAAGCCGCTCGACGGATGGCGGACGATGCCGGCGTACTCTTCCATACCCATTGTTCGGAGACGTCGACCGAAGTAAGGCAGACGCAGGAGAGGTTCGGCCGGACGCCCGTCGGCCATCTCGATGACCTCGGCATCCTCGATGGGCCCGCCGTTCTCGCCCATTGTGTGCACCTCACCGACGACGACTTCTCCCGGCTCCAGCGTACCGGCGCCGCCGCGATCCATAACCCGCTGTCGAACCTCAAGCTTGGTTCGGGCATCGCACCCGTCGCCCGTTTGCTGGAGGAGGGCGTGCCGGTGATCGTCGGCACCGACGGACCCGTGAGTTCCAATGACCTGGACATGTGGACCGCGATGCGGTTCGCCGGCCTCCTCCAGCGCGGCGCGAATCAGGACCCCCTGCTGACCCCGGCCCGCGACGTCGTGCGTATGGTGACTTCCGTAGGCGCGGAAGCGCTCGGGCTGGGCGACTCTATCGGTCGCATCACAGAGGGGCGGCGCGCCGACATGATCTTGATCGATCTCGATCGGCCGCACCTGACGCCGATGTTCGATCCCTACGCACACTTGGTTTACGCAGTCGGGCGAGACGATGTGCGCTCGGTGATGATCGACGGTCGATTCGTGATGCGCGATCGCGCCCTACCGACCCTCGATGAAGAAACCGTTCTCGCGGACGTCGGCCTGCTGGCGGAGAAGATCCGGGCGCACGCGGCCACGATCGGGACAGCCTAGGCTCTGGCTCGCGGCTACGCCGCGATTACCTCACGCGGCAGAGCCGCGTTACCGCAACGCGGCCGCGATGTTGCCGCCGTCTACCGTGAGGATGGCGCCCGTCGTGGCCTGGGCGAGCGCGAGCGCGACGAACGCGTCCCCTACATCAGAGGCTTTGACCTCGCGGCCGAGCAGGTTGCCTTCCATGTAGTCTGATTCCGTGACCCCGCGCGCCTTCGATCGTGACGTCACCATCTCATTCGTCAACACACCGCTTCGAATTCGATCCGCGTTGATCCCGTTTGAACGAATGCCCTCGCGGCCGTGTTCGATCGCGTACTGACGCACCAAGCCAAGGGTAGCCGCTTTCGGTAGGCCATAAGGGCCAAAATTCGCCCCGGGGTTCACGGCCTGCTTGGACACGTTGAAAAGCAGACAGCCGCCCGTGCTCTGTAGACGCATGATGCGCACGGCCTCGCGCGCAATCCGTTGATGAGCGAAGAAATTGAGTTCGAAACTCTCGCGAAGCAGTTCGTCGGAGACCTCCGCCATCGCACCCTGTCGCGCGGCTCCAGCGTTGGACACCACGATATCGATTCCGCCGAACTGACGAACGACACCGTCGAAGGCGGCTCGAACGGACGCGTCGTCGGTGACATCGCAACCGAAACCGCAGGAATCGAGTTCCAATTCGGCCTTGTCGAGCTTCTCGCCATGTAGGTCGAGAAGGGCGACCTCCGCCCCTGCATCCCGAAACGCGACGGCGGTGGCTCGACCGATCGCGCCTGCGCCACCCGTAACGACCACCACATGTCGGGCAAGCACCTTCTCACTGGCTCCGGCCAACTTGGCTTGTTCGAGCGACCAGTATTCGATGTCGAACAGCTCGGCCTCCGTGATGCTCTCGAACCGATCCATCTCTTCGACTGCGGTAATCACCTCGACCGTGGTCTCGGCCAGGTCCGCCGCGGCGCCCGCACTCGCGGCGTCGCGCCCGGAAGCGAAGAGCCCAATCCCGGGGACGAGTACGACACGCGGGCTCGTGTCGAGCATCTGCTTGGCGCCGGCGTGTCTGGGATTGTGGCGCCCGAAATAGGCCGTGTAGTCCGCGCGATACGTATCCACGGCAGTCTTCGCGTCGAGGGCCCACGCCTGGAGGTCGTCCGTGGTCGGGGTCGGAAGTACCACCGGTTTCGGCTTGGTACGAATCGCGTGGTCGGGCGTGACCGTCCCGATTTGGCTGTAGCTTGAGAGCTTCTTGCCACCCACATAGGCGAGGATCTCCTCGCTGATCCGATGATCCAGTATGAAGCGTTGTGGGTCGCTGGAGGCCTCAGGCCGGTTGGCCAAGAGACCGCGGACGACCGGGGCGATGTCGACGACGTCCAGCATGGCTTCGGGCGGGGCGGCCGACGCAAACGTCCGCTTCCGACCTGTTTCGATCCGTTGCTCCGCGAGCGTGACGAATTCGATCATGCGCTCATAGGCCTGCAGCGCCGTATCGCCGAAGGTGAACAGTCCGTGCTTCAGAAGGACGAGACCTTCCGCGTCGGGGTGAGCATCGGCGACTTCTTTCGCTTTCTTGGCGAGGTCGAACCCTGGCATGATGTACGGCACAATGGCGAGCCGGTCGCCAAATACTTCTCGGCAGATTTCTTCTCCCTTGGGTTGGTCGGTGAGCACCAACCCCGCGTTCGCGTGCGTATGATCGATGTAGGTGTGCGGCACCCACGCGTGAAGAAGGGTCTCGACCGATGGGTTCGGCGCCTTAGAGTCGAGGAGGTTGCGGCGCTGCAGATTTACCATGTCCTCGTCCGACAAGCCGTCCAGCATCGAAAGACCCAGCAGGGGCTGGAGCTGAACCGCCGGGAGTCCAGCCGGCTCGATGGTCCCCATGTCCCAGCCGCTCCCTTTGACGTAGAGCACATCCAGCTTCTCGCCGGTGACGTCCACGGCCCGCGATTTTACGGACGTGTTTCCGCCCCCATGAAGCACCAACCGGGGCTCCGACCCGAGCAGCCTCGTCGTATAGACCCGCAGCGCCAGATCCTCAGAGACCCCTTCCGCCGCGTACCGGTCGACCGCCTCCGCGGCATGCTCATCTCTCCACGCGCTCTTCATCCGAAACCTGCTCCCTAGCTCGCGTACACTCCCGAGCGGGGACGGTACGCATCAGTCCTAGATGCGTCCACCCGCGGGGGCGCGCTCGTCATTCAGCCCGGGACGCCCGGACCGGACTCACGACCGACCCGCAGCCGCCGATACTGCTGGGGACAGGGACCCGATCAGTCACGCGAGGAGAGAATGATAAGATTCGAGCGAGTGTCGTGGTGGAGCATCGGGCTGTTGCTTCTGGCCGGATCGCCTGCGGTTGCCCAGGAGCCGGCCGGGGGCCAAGCCGAAGCGGCGCCGGTCGACACCGTCGAGGTGCGCCCAGGACCCGCCACACTCCTGAGCGGCATGCCTGCCTTGGGGTTCTACGCAGGCCCGTTCTCGCGATTCGGCCGGATACGAAACCAGCTGGCGGTTTATCCGGGGATGCGACTCGGCGTGGTACTGGGCTCGACCCTGGGGATCGGCCTCTCTGGCGGCCTTCTCGCAAACCACATCGCGCTGGACACGATTCCTGGAAACGATCTAAAGCTGAAATACGCCGGTTTCGAGATCGAAACGATCGTTGGGGCGCGGAAACTCGTCCATGCATCCATCCGCATGTTGGCTGGCCCGGGACTTCTGTCCGATGGCTCCGCTCCGGCCGCACCCGCTGCCGATGCCGGGGCGCCGGCGGGAGAGACTGCGTCCGCGGACACGGGCTCAGGGACGGAGATGATTCTGATCCTGGAGCCAGCGCTCGAAGTCACCCTAAATCTAAGTCGGATGCTGCGACTCTCGGTGGGAGCGAACTACCGCACGGTACGCGGCATCGATGGCACGTTCGTCACGAGCCAAGATCTGAGCGGTTGGCTGGGGTCCTTCGCGATCAAGATCGCGGCCTACTGAGGGCGACGCCGGTGGAACTTTGTCGTCTTCAACCCACACCTCGGTGACCGGAAGTTCGAAGTCCACGTCGTCTGCCTGAAATAGCGGGCTCTAGCCTTGCGGTGTGCGCGATCGCGTCCGTTTCCGTAGCATCCGTCGGCCTTTTAGTGGTAGACCCCCGCCGGAGAGACAATGACGGTCGCTTCGCGCGCCCACTCGGGGCGTTTGATCGGACTCTTGCTGGTTTCGGCGACCTCCCTGTCGGCGCAGGACGCCGGGGCGCCTAGTGGGGCCGCCAACACGGCTTCCCTGCCACGTCCCAGCATCTCCGCTTTCCCCATCACCGACGCCATTCGCCTCGACGGCGTGCTCGACGAAGCGGCTTGGTCCGGCGCCGGCGTGGGAGACTTCGTCCAGGCCGAGCCGCGCGAAGGACAGCCAGCGACCGAGCGGACGGAAGTGTGGCTGGCGTACGATGAGAGCAATCTCTACGTCGCCGCGCGTCTGTACGATTCCGAGCCCGATCGCCTCGTGGTAAACGACATCAGAAAGGACTTCAGCGAGTTCACTCAGGATGCGTTTGCGGTCATCCTCGACACGTTTCACGATGGACGAAACGGGTATGTGTTCATCACGAACCCCGCCGGCGCTCGCGGCGATCGCCAGATCGCCAACGAAGGTCGGGAGGTCAACGCGAGCTGGGATGCGATCTGGCGGGTCGAGACGCGACGAACGTCCGAGGGGTGGACGGTCGAGATGGAGATTCCGTTCCGTGCGATCCGCTCCGGACCCAACACCAATGGCGTGTGGGGGATCAACTTCAGCAGACGGATCCGGCGAAACAACGAGATTGCCTTCTGGGCGCCGATCCCTCGCGCCTATGCGCTGACGCGTTTGTCGCTCGCCGGCACGCTGACGGGTCTACCCACAGGAGCTGTCGGAGGCCGAGATCTCCGGATCACACCCTACGCGTTGGCCAACACGGTCCGAGGCACCGGCGCCGACGTCTTTGACGAGGACGTACAAGGTGGCGTCGACATCAAATGGGGCGTGACGCGAGGGCTCGCCCTAGATCTCACGGTCAACCCTGATTTCGCACAGGTCGAGGCCGACCAGCAGCGCGTCAACCTCACGCAGTTCAGTCTGTTCTTTCCGGAGAAACGCGAGTTCTTTCTCGAGAATTCGGGGTTGTTCTTTGTTGGCGATGCGGCGCGCAACACGCGAACCAACCTCCAGCCAAGTGCGGACGAAGATCTGCTTCCCTTCTTTAGTCGACGGATCGGACTCACGTCAGACGGACGGACGACTCCCATCCGGGGAGGCGCGCGGCTGACAGGCACCGCAGGCGGCTTCCAGGTCGGCGCTCTCGCCATGCGCACGGGTGATGTAGAGGGAGTTCCAGGCAGCGACTGGGGAGTCCTGCGGACGCGCAAAAACATCTTTCGATCATCAGACATCGGCGGCATCTTCATGATGCGTCGCGCCACACAAGGCGGCGGGCAGGACTTCAACCGTGTGTTCGGCGCGGATGCCTATATCCGATTTCCGGAGGAGATCGACTGGAGCGTCTACTACTTGAGATCCGACGCTCAGCGCCCAGAGGAATCTGATCCGGAGCCACCCGCCTCGCCGCGTGAGGAGATCAACGGCTACACGTTTCGGACGTCGCTGAACCGCGAGGGTAACTTCCACCACATCAAGTTCGGGTTCATGGAGATGAGCCCGGATTTTGAAGACGATCTGGGTTTCTTTCGTCGTACGGGATTTCGAAAATACTTCATCGATTGGGGTGTCCGGCCACGCTTCGAGTTTCTCCGGCGGCTGGGGGTTCGCGAGACGCACCCGCACATCGTTTGGAACTACTACGACGATCTCGATAACCGGATACTGGCCAAGCGGCTGCATACGGGGATCACGTTCTTCTTCGACAACGGCGGCAATATTCAGATTCAGGCGGACCCGACGTTTGAACGGATCGATCGGCCGTTCACGATCGACAGCCGGATCGACCCGATCCCGAGCGGATCCTACGGCTGGACCGAATGGGCGCTCACCGGTAGCACCGATGCGAGTCGGATGTTCTCGCTCACCTGGCGCGGAGTGCTGGGCGGGCTGTGGAGCGGGACACAAAAGACGGCGGCCGTCACCGTCAACTTCAAACCGTCCTACGCGTTCCGCACATCGATCGGCCTGCAGCGCACCGATGCGAACCTCGATCAGCCGGACGCGAGCTTCTCGCGAACGCTGTGGACCACTCGCACCAACTACTCCATCAATCGCGACATGTTTGTCGACGCATTGATTCAGTTCGACCCGGCTCGCAACCTCTTCAACTCAAACATCCGTTTCAACTTGATCCACGCACCGCTCAGCGATCTGTTTATCGTGTGGAACGAACAGCGGGTGACCATGGGAGATGGCACGCCGCCGGGTCGCAGCCTCACGATCAAGCTCACCCGGATGCTCTCCTTCTAGAGCGCCGCCTGCGCCGTTCTAGAGCGCCGCAGGCGCCGTTTTGGGTTTACGGCAGAGGCTCGAGGCCTGGATTGAAACCCGGAGCGGTACGAATCCGTCCTTTTTAGGGCGCTAGACAGGCCGATTCTCCAGGAGGATGTCATGGACCCCTACGCCGAAGCAGGAATGATCTTCACGCTGATAATGGTGCTCCTCGGCGGAGGGTTCATTCTCACTTTCCCGATTACCAGGCGGTTGGGAGCTTTGATGGAGGAGTCCATCCGGGAGCGTCGGGCCGCGCGGCTCGACCAGGGTCAGGTCGGCGAGCTGGAAAATACCCTTTCCGACGTGCATCGGGCGCTGGAGCAGATGGACGGCCGTATGGCACTCCTGGCCGAACGCCAGGACTTCGTCGAGAACCTGCTCTCACACCGCGAGCCGAGCCGGCTTCCGAAGGGCGAAGACTGGGAGTCCTAGCCCACTAGAAGCCCGCCACGGGCCACGACTCAGTCCGGCACGGCCCCGAACACCGATCCGCCTCGAACGATGGGGACGCCAGCCAGCGCCCCGGTAACGCGGCCGTCGCGAACCGACAGCGTGCCGTTTACGAAAAGCGCCTCCAAGCCCTCGGCCATCTGGTGGGGGTCTTCGTACGTCGCTGGATCGTTGATGCGGACGCGATCGAACACCGCGAGATCCGCGACCATGCCTTCGCGCACATAGCCGCGATCCGGAAGCCGGAGGAAGTCGGCCGCGAGACCCGACATGCTCCGCACCACGAACTCCATTTCCAAGGCCCCGCTCTCCTCCACGTAGAGACGGATCTTTCTCGGGAAACCGCCGTACGCGCGAGGGTGCGTGACGTCTTGATCGGGCAAGGGCGTGCCGCCGTCGGTGCACGTCATCATCCACGATTTGGTCGCCAGCAGCGCGGTGTTCTCGGCGTCGTAGAGATCGATATTCATCACCGACGCAGGGTTTTCGGTCAGGATCTGTCGCACGGTTTCCGGTACCGACAGGTCTCGTTCGTCGGCGATCTGTGCAAGCGTCTTTCCGTTCAACTCCGGGCGAGGATCGGCAAACAGGATCTTCTCGGCCCCCCCGCGGATCTCGAGCATCTCCGTCGTTTGCACGTCCAGCATCGCGGCCGTGTCCGGTGTGCTGAAGCGCCGGATCATCTGCTCGCGACCCCCAGCCGACGCCCACCGAGGCACCGCGTAGGCACGCAGGGCCGACATGGTCGCGGTGTAGACGTGTTGCGCGCCCGTGACTTCGAGACCCCGACTACGAGCCGAGTCGATGAGCGCCGCGCCTTCTGCGGCCCGACCATAATTGTGAGCACCCTGGGCGTTGAAATGACTAAAGATCACTCGCGTACCGGACTCTTCGCCGATCCGGATGGCCTCGCGAATCGACGGCAGATACCCGACCCCCTGATAGCTGGCACCCAAATCGCGATCGTGCGTGTCGTAGATGCCGTCATACTCGGCCGCGATTTTCGCCAGCTCGATCACTTCTTCGGTTTCCGCGTAGAAGCCAGGGATGTAGAACAGCCCGCTCGACAAGCCGAACGCGCCCTCCTCCATCCCTTGGCGCGCGAGGTTCTTCATCTCGAGCAGCTCAGCGTCGGTCGGCGGTCGATCATCGAGCCCGATCACGCGGCGTCGAATCTCGCCGTGTCCCACATACGCGACCGCGTTCAAGCCGATCCCGTTGTCGATGTAGCTCTGGTAGGTGGCGGCCACATCTGGGGTGCCGCCGCCATCCACTCCGATGACCGCCGTGGTGATGCCCTGATAGAGAAAGAGATCGGCGTCACGACCGAAGTCTTCATCCAGCAGCACGTGGCTGTGCATGTCGATGAAGCCGGGCGTGACCATGAGGCCGTCCGCATGGATCGTGTCGGTCGCCACGACCCCTTCCCCGCCAGCATCTCCTACAAATGCGATCCGATCCCCTTCGACCAACACGTCGGTAACTCGAGGCGGATCGCCCGTCCCGTCATACACCGTCCCGCCAAGAACCAGAACGCTAGGAGGCGCCGGCGACTCGCAAGCGGCCAAACCGACAACGATGACGGCGACGCACCACGATCTCACGATCGCTACCGCGCGGCGGTCGTAACGGCGGACGTCTCCGGGTGGACGGGCGACGTTTCCCAATCATACTCCCGATCAAGCACCCATTGGTAAAACCAGTCCAGCTCGACGTTGGCCTTGAAGAGCCGCTGTTGAAGCGGACGCCAGCCATGGCCCTGCTCGGGCGCGACGTAGAGATGTGTGGGCACACCGTTGGATCGGAGGCCTTGGAAAAGTTCCACCGACTGGGGCATCGGTACGCGCGGGTCGTTTTCGCCGACCAAAATGATGGTTGGAGTCGTCACCTTGTGTAGGTCGAACAGCGGCGAGTCGGCCATGTACTGCTCGATCGGCGCGTCTTCCGACCACGGCGTCCCTCCAAACCACGGCGTGCGGTAGATACGGACATCCGACTGGGCGTACATCGACATCCAGTTGACGGCGCCGGCCCCCGACGCCGCGGCTTTGAAGCGGTCCGTGTACGTGATCATCTTGTTGGTCATGTGCCCGCCGGCGCTCCAACCCATCTTCGCCATGCGGTCACCATCGACCAGCCCACGGTCGATCAGATAGTCGACGCCGGCGAGGACGTCCTTATGCGCCTGGTCGAAGTAGTGACCCACCATGTTCCGTAGAAACTCATCGCCGTATCCGGTCGAGCCGCGATAGTTCGGCTTGAAAACGAACCAACCGTCTGCCGCGAGCACAGGCTCGTAGTTGCTCGATCGAGGGAAACTGAACTTGTCGGAAGACGGCGGACCTCCGTGCGTTTGAACGACAAGCGGATACCGATTTCCCTCTTGGTACTCGATGGGGTAGTAGAGCAGGCCTTCGACCTGAACGCCGTCCTCCCCAGCCCACTGCACGGCCTCGACTCGCGGCAGATGGAAGTCGGCCGCCAGGTAGTCAAACGTGTGCGTGACCTGTCGGGCTCCCCCATCGGTCCGCCCGTTGACGCCGAACGTCCACAAGTCACCCGCGTTTTGAGGGTTGCTGATCGAAAACACGTGCGTGTTCGCGGCGGCTTGGTACGCCCATCCTCCGACCGAGTGATCGCCTTGCGTCAGAGCGACCGCGGCTTTCGAGTCGGTCGCCGTGGACGGCACGGAGTAGATCTGCTGTCGCACCCCCGTATTGGCTCGGAAGTAGATGTGCTGTCCATCGGCGGACCACTGAGCGGCGTTGACGTCGAAAGTGCCGCCCGGCAGCACCGACACCGGGCCCCCGCCATCGGTCGGCACCACGAACAATCTCTGATTGTAGTAGAAGTCGTCCAGGTCGTCGTTCGTGTTTGCGACGAACACGGCGTACCGATTGTCGGGCGACAGCGTCGCGTTGCCTTCCCCTACGTCGTTGTCGGTGATCTGACGCGCATTCGATCCGTCCGCGCCCATCACCCACAAATCCGAGTTGAG
The DNA here is from genome assembly GCA_029262175.1 of Gemmatimonadota bacterium. GTDB lineage: Bacteria > Gemmatimonadota > Gemmatimonadetes > Palauibacterales > Palauibacteraceae > Palauibacter. Next base: position 15,113 of record JAJCZV010000019.1, on the reverse strand, counting down.
CATGTCATCGAACAATGGGGTCGGGGCCAACTGGACGAGCAGCATGGTGCCGTCTCGCGAGACCGAGTAGCCGCGCACCATCGAGGTGCCGTCGGAGACGAGTTCGGCCTCACCCGTCGCCACTTCTACGCGCCATAAATCGCTGTTTTTTTGGTTCTCTTCGTACTGGTAGACGTTGTCGTTGACCTCTTCCCGCGCCTTCTCGGCCGCGGTCAGATCCTGCTGCGCCACGAAGTAGATCCAAGCGCCATCGCCGGACCACTCGATCGACCCCACGTCCGTGGGATGATCGGTTACGGCGATCGCTTCTCCTCCGGTCGTGGGCATCACGTAGACCTGAGAGCGATCGGATCCATGACGGCTTGCCACAAACGCGATGCGCGACCCATCGGGCGCCCACCGCGGGTTGGTTTCGCCGTTCTCGCCGTTGGTCATCTGGACCGAGCCGCTCCCATCGAGATCGATCCGCCAGATATGCGACACGGTTCCGTTTGCGTCCCAATCTGCGGCCGTGTGGACATACAAGGCCTGCCCACCGTCAGGGGCGACCTGCGGGTCTCCAAGACCAGGGACATCGATGAGATCGACGATGGTCATGGCCCGACGAGCTTGGGCGGCGAGCGGGTTGATCGCAGTGGCGATCAGCGAGTTGATCGAAGTTGCGATGAGCGCGACGAAAACAAAGCGAGCGGTGCGACGCAGCATAGGACGACTCCTGGCTAAGCGGGTACGAGATCATGTTGGGGAGACCGATCACGGTGGACAAGACCAATGCCCTGCAACCCCGGGGGCGAAAACCTCGTCCCACCTTCTGGAGCAGCATCGAGACGGAGCGGAGGAGGTCGAGGTGATGACGTCAGCGAGTGAGTGCGGCACCCCCGCTAAAGTGGCGGCGTTCTTGGCCTTGGTTCTCGTGTCTCTGGTCGCGAATCCGTTGGCCGCTCAGCGGCCCGTCGAGGCCAATACGATCGGGTCCAAGGAGCTCCCGACTGCCAGAATTCGCGTGGACACGGCGTTGGTGCACATCGGAAGCACGACGTTCGATCTCTACGGGGTGGCGGACGTGGAACTCCACCTGTTTGTCGAGGCGCAGGGGGCTCGCGTGAAGCGGTTGCTTTGGGTGCAGTTCGAAGGATATCGAGCGGGGAACGACCACATATACGACTACAGCGACGACCCGATCATCGATGATGCCGGGCATCCCCTCTATGTGAACGGGCGGTTCTACCCGACGGCGGGGTTTGCCGGACGACGGAATTCCGACGGCGACCACGCCCTGCGGCTTCTTACGAGCCGGGGCTATGAACTGGGCTCGGATCTCGCGCGGGTGCGCCTGGTTTGGCTCTTGAACGAGCCCGCCCGGGACGAGCTGATGTTCATCTATCTCGAAGATCTGTCGGATCTCGGAGTCGATGTTGATGCACTTGCCAGCGACGAAGGCCGGTGGCAGGACCTGTTAGAGGAACTGACCATACGCGGGCTCGATTCGTTCGACATCTTGGACGAAACGGAGTCAGCTGGCCCCGGCGGAGGGGAAGACGTCGAACGTAGCTGAGATCGCGGGGAGCGGCGACGCGAGTTCTCCGTTGGAATCAACGATCCAGACGTTCACGCGATAAAACCCCTGGAACGCAAACGAGACGAGCTGTAGCGACTCTTCAAACGTGGCTCCCGGAAGAATCTCGACGCTGTTGGCGATCACGTCCGCGGCAGTGGCACCCGCACCGCAACGCAGCTGCGGATCGAAACTCGCCTCGAAGTCAGCCGCCCTACTGGTCTTCCCAACCAACTTCGTAGCGCAACCGTCTTTGAAAATCGACACCGAGCCGACGTTGCGAACCGTGATTCGAACAAAATCGGTCGGGCGGTACTGGCTCCGGTCGACACACACCTCGGCGCCACTCTGCACGCGACACAGTGCGGGGCTCGGGCCGGTCGTCTCCGCGCCACACGCGGCGGTGCCGAGCAGCGTGAACAACGCTAGAACCAAAGGTCTATGGGACATACATCGACTCCGAAAGGACCATCTGCCAGAGGACTTCATCTTGGGGAGAAAATCTATCAGGGCACGGCGTCTCCGCGCACGGTTGCTTGGTCGCGCACCGTGCTCGACTGTGTCTTGCCTTTCGGAGGTCTTCCAGTGGAGAAACGCGACATGGAACGCATCAGACAGAACGGTGCTTCAGTGCGAACTTTCTTAGCCGTACTCGGTTGCGCGATGTTTGCCCCTGGATTGGTGCTGGCCCAGGCCGGTGCAGGCGACGGCGAGTGGTCCCACTGGGCCGGTGACGCGGGAGCGACCCGGTATTCGGCGCTCGACCAAATCGATGCCGACAACGTGGCTGATCTCGAGGTCGCGTGGCGGTGGAAGACGGTCAACTTCGGAGCGACACCGGAGAATTATTATCGGGTGACCCCCCTCTACGCCGACGGTGTGCTGTACGCGACGGCCGGGAACCGCCGCGCTGCAGTGGCCATCGACCCCGGCACGGGCGAGACCCTCTGGACCTACCGCCTGGACGAGGGAGAGCGGGGCCGCAACGCACCGCGCGGAAACTCCGGCCGCGGGGTCGGCTACTGGCAGAGCGGCGCCGAGAAACGCGTCATCCTTCTCACGCCCGGCTATCACATGGTGTCGCTCGATGCGGAGTCCGGCGTTCCGGATCCCGCGTTCGGGGATGAGGGGATCGTGGACCTGAAGCTCGGGCTCGGACGAGACATCGATCTCGTCAACGCTCGCATTGGCTCGAGCTCTCCACCGGTCATCGTCGGTGACGTCATCATCGTCGGCGCGGCGCTTCCGCAGGGTGGCCGCCCCCCCACGAAAGAGATGCCACCTGGACATGTGCGCGGGTTCGACGCTCGCACTGGCGAACACTTGTGGACGTTCCACACGATCCCGCAGCCGGGCGAGCCCGGCCACGAGAGCTGGGAGGGCGAGTCCTGGGCGTTCACGGGTAACGCCGCCGTATGGACGCCTTTTACGGCGGATCTGGAGTTGGGCTACGTGTACCTCCCGGTCGAAGCCGGCACCGGCGACTATTACGGCGGCCACCGACCCGGCAACAATCTCTACTCGCAAAGCCTAGTCTGTGTCGACGCACGGACCGGCGAGGTCGTGTGGCACTATCAGACGGTGCACCACGGAATCTGGGACTTCGATCCCCCCGCCGCGCCCATTTTGATGGACATCACGGTCGAGGGTCTGGACATCAAAGCCGTCGCCCAGGTAACGAAGCAGTCGTTTACCTATGTGTTTGATCGCGTGACCGGCGAACCGGTATGGCCGATCGAAGAGCGCCCGGTACCCGCGGGGGACGTCCCGGGCGAGTGGTATGCGCCGACGCAGCCATTCCCCACGCTTCCGGTCCCGTTCGACCTGCAGGGCGCGACGGAAGCCGACCTCATCGACTTCACGCCAGAGCTGCGGGCCGAAGCGCTGGAGGTCGCCAAGAAGCTGACGCTGGGACCCCTGTTTACTCCTCCGTCCGTGATCGAAGAGGACGGAAATCAGGGCACGCTGGTCACGCCGGGGAGCCTGGGAGGCGCCAATTGGCCGGGCGCGGCGTTTGATCCGGAGACCCAGCAGTTGTTCGTCGGTTCGGCGACATGGCCGTCGGTGATCGGATTGGTCAACGATCCCGAGTCGTCGAACATGCGCTACATCGTTGGCCGCCCCAGAGGGGTCGGAGGGCCACAAGGCCTGCCTCTGATCAAGCCGCCATGGGGCCGCATCACGGCGCTCGACATGAAGACCGGTCAGAAGCAATGGGCGATCGCGAATGACGACACGCCGGCGTTCGTGGCCGACCATCCGGCCCTCGACGGCGTGGATCTACCGCGTACCGGTCGACCGAGTCGGGCGGGGCTGCTCGCCACGCGCACGCTACTCTTTGCCGGCACCGGCGGGGGGACAATGTCGGCCGAAGTGACGGGACTGCTTCGGGCCCACGACAAGGCGACCGGCGAGATCGTGGCCGAGTTGGAACTACCCTCGCACCAGACCGGGGTACCGATGACCTATATGCACGGCGGCCGTCAGTACCTCGTCGTGGCCGTGGCCGGGCGCGGCGTTCCCGGCGAGTTGGTCGCGTTAGCGCTGCCGAATTGAGAGCGGAGACGCCCTAGAGCAGGTCCTCGACGGCGGCTCGCTCCTCACGCAGCTCCGCTTCCGTTGCGTTCATTCGTTCGCGGCTGAAGTCGCTGATGTCCAGGTCCGGGACGACGGTATAGTCGCCATCGGCGCAGGTCACGGGGCGAGAAAAGACGATCCCTTCTTCGATGCCGTAGCCGCCGTCCGCCGCGACACCCATGCTCGTCCAGTCGCCGTCCGGCGTGCCGTGAACCCACGTGCGCACGTGGTCGATCGCAGCCGATGCGGCCGAGGCCGCAGATGAGGCCCCGCGGGCGCCGATAATCTCCGCACCCCGCTTCTGGACTTTAGGGATGAACGTCTCGCGATACCACCCGTCATCGACTCGATCCGCCGCCGCCGCTCCTTCGATGGTGCAGTTGCTGATGTCGGGATACTGCGTGGCCGAGTGATTGCCCCAAATGGTCATGCGCGCGATCTCGGTGGAGTGCGCACTGGTCTTCTCGGCCAGCTGGCTGATCGCACGATTGTGATCGAGCCGCGTCATGGCCGTGAACTGTCGTCGGTCGAGCTTCGGAGCGCTCGAGGCCGCGATGAGGCAGTTCGTGTTGGCCGGATTTCCGACCACGAGGACTCGAATATCCGGCGACGCGTTGTCGTTGATCGCCTTCCCCTGCGGACCAAAGATCTTTCCGTTGTCTGCGATCAGATCGCCCCGCTCCATACCCTTGCCGCGTGGTTTCGCCCCGACCAACAACGCATAGTCGACTCCGTCAAACCCCTCGCCCGTGTCGGCCGTGCCCACGATTCCGTGGAGCAACGGAAAGGCGCAGTCGTTGAGTTCCATCGTGACGCCGCTGAGCGCTCCCAGGGCCGGCGGAATCTCCAGGAGGTGAAGGATGACGGGCTGGTCGGGTCCAAGCATGTCGCCTGCGGCGATCCTGAACGCGAGCGCGTATCCGATATTTCCTGCAGCGCCCGTGATGGCGACTCGTGCTGGAGCGGTCATGGGTCTCCGTGTGTGGTTGCTGGGGTGCGTGGTCAGGCGGTCGTTCGGCCTAGTACCGGAAACTCACAGCGTCTACGCCCGAAGTCCAGCGCGTTCTGGCGGACGACGTCAACCGGGTTCACGTTACCGCATCCCACGGGCGTCCCCCGAGATGACGACATGAAAGCGGGCTGCTCAGCCGTCGGCGCCGGAGGGCCGTGTTTCGGCCCTCGGAATAGGAGCGCGAGATTTCTCGTGATGCTGATCTGAACCGACTGATGGGCGCGCTTCTGGCCATGGCTACCGCGCTTCTAATTCTCTTGGCCGGAGCGATGTTCGCGGGTGCCGGCACGGACGCCGCCATCGCACACCCAGACTTCGCCTCGATGCAGCACGGCATCGACAGCGGCACGCTCGGAGCGCCGATCTGGTCCGCCTATGTGGTCGGCTTGCTCGTCATCGGCATGATGTGGGTCGTGATGCTGATCGGGTTTCGTGACGGTCACTGGATCCGAATCGCGGTCACCATCTGGACGGCCTGGTACGTGGTGGCCTTCGTCGCCTTGCTGCGGTCCCATCGTGCCTACGAGCTCGGAGAAATCAGCATCGTCGCCGGCTTTACGACGCCCGCGGCCTGGTTGGTGTACGGGATCGGGTTGTCTCCGTGGATTCTCCTGATCGTCTGCACCCTCTTGTTCGAGCGCGCGTACTTCGGACCGGAGGAGCAGGCGCGATTCGATGAGATCCTTGCCGGCGCCCGCGGAGATGCCGCGACGCACTCATCGATGGGCGGGCACACCTAGTGGGGGAGGCGCTGGAGACCAACCGCGCGCTTATCACCCTGTTCTCGGTTGTCGCCTATCTGCTCCTGTGCGTTGGAATCGGCTTGTGGTCGCTAAAGCGCACGAAATCGAGCAGCGACTTCTTCGTCGCGGGCAGGAACTTGGGCGTCGTGGTGACGGCCTTCGCGGTCTTCTCGAGCACCATGAGCGGGTTCGGGTTCGTCGGGGGCCCCGGTCTCATGTATTCGATGGGTATGAGCTCGGTCTGGATCCTGGGCTCGACCGTGATCTCGAACATCATCGTCCTCAACCTCGTCGCCAAGCGACTCCGCATGGTGTCGGAGCTTCGCGAATGCGTTTCGCTCCCCGACGTTGCGGCCGTGCGCTATCAATCGGAGTCGGTGCGCGGTTCCGTCGCCGTCGTGATCTTGCTTGGCGTACTCGGCTATCTAGCGACCCAGATCCTGGCGATGTCGATCGTTCTTCAAGGAGTCCTCGCCAACGCGGGTGTCTTTCAAGACCCGAGCTTGGGGCTCTGCGTCGCGATTTCCTGTTCGGTTCTCATTTTCTATTCAGTGACAGGTGGCATCGTCGCATCGGTATACACCGACCTCATCCAGGGCGCGATCATGATCGTGGCTTCGGTCCTGATCTTCGTGACGGTGCTGGGCACGTTCGACGGCGGACTCGGAGAGATCAGCCGGATCGTCGCCACGGACGACCGCGCGGCGGGTGGAGCCTGGGGGACCATCGGGATGATCAGCGGGCTCTCTTGGTTCTTCGTGTTCGGGCTCGGAGTCGTCGGGCAACCCCATGTCATGACCAAATTCATGATGTTGAGACGAGTTCGAGATCTCAGACATGTGATCCCGCTCGGCGTGTTCGCGTATGGGACAACGGCGTTGCTTTGGATTGGAATCGGATTCGCGATGCGCGCGCTGGTCATTACGGGAGCGCACCCGCCGCTTGCGACGCCCGACGATGCCTCGACCGTGTTCTTGCAAGTGTTCACGAACCCCCTGCTTGCAGGCGTTGTTTTCGCGGCGCTCCTGGCAGCCATCATGTCGACCGCCGACTCGTTCCTAAACATCGGAACCGCAGCCATCGTGCACGACATCCCGAATGCCCTTCGTGGTCGGTCGATAAAAAACGAACTCAAGTGGGCGCGTATCGTCACCGCCCTCCTAGCCGTCGCGAGCGCGATCGTCGCGCTCTATTCGGGCGACCTCGTAGCGCTCCTGGGAGCGTTCGGCTGGGGGACCTTCGCGGCCGGGCTGGTGCCGGTGATCGCGATCGGTCTGAACTGGAAGCGGGCCAGCGCACTCGCGGCGAACGTAGCGATCGCCAGTAGTATTTTTGTAAACTTCGGCCTGCGTCTCGGCGGGATCCGGCTTCCGTATGGCACCGATTACGGAGCAGCGGCGCTCATCGTCTCGCTCGTCCTGTTTCTTTCGATTTCCTTCCTAGGCAAGCCCCGTGAGCTTCCGAGCGATGTCGAGCGCGTGATGGAGTTGTAGATACGAATGTCGACGCGGATCGTCGAAGCGTAGCCCAGCGGACTCAACACGTACAAACTAGCCCTCCTGATCGCTGGCGTCGTGGGGCGCGGCCAGGTCATCTTGATGATTCTCCGTGGCCCGCAATGAGGTGAGATCGATGAGGAATCGTCCGTCCGTCCGTTCCCTTGCAGCGCTCGTGCTGTGCCTATTCCCGATCGCACTGAGTGCGCAGGTGACAAGTCCGACCGAGCAGTTCGGGCACGCCATCGGGGATGACTACCAGCTCGTGAACTATTCCCAGCTCGCCGAGTACTGGGAAAAGCTCGCTGCAGAATCACCTCGGATGGTGCTCGACACCATCGGCCGCAGCGCCGAGAATCGCCCACAGCTGATGGCGATCGTCACCTCCCCCGAGAACCATTCGAACCTAGGGCGATATAAAGAGATCTCGAGACGCCTCGCCCTCGCCGAAGATCTCTCCGATGAGGAGGCCCGAGCGCTCGCAGAAGAGGGCAAGGCGGTCGTGTGGATCGATGGCGGCCTTCACGCCACCGAGACGCTGGGCGCGCAGCAAATGATCGAAATCGTCCATCAGATGGTGAGCATGGACGACCCCGAAACACTCCGCCTCCTGGATGACGTGATCGTGCTCGCCGCGTTCGCGAATCCCGATGGCATGGAGCTCGTATCGGATTGGTACATGCGTCACGATGACCCGCTCGAACGAACGACGGGTGGGATCCCACGGCTGTACCAGAAGTACGTCGGACACGACAACAATCGAGACTCGTATCTATTGAGTCAGCCGGAAACGCAGAACATGTCGCGGGTCAAGTTTATAGAGTGGCACCCGCAGATCATGTACAACCACCACCAGCGCGGGCCTCGCGGCACGGTGCTCTTCGTCCCGCCCTTCCGAAATCCATTCAACTACAACACCCACCCGCTCTTGAACGTCGGGATCGATGCGGTCGGGATGGCGATGCACAATCGGTTGATCGCGGAGGGCAAGTACGGCGCGACGATGAGGGACGGGGCCTCTTTCTCTACATGGTTCAATGGCAACGTTCGGACGGCCGGCTACTTCCACAACATGATCGGCATCCTCACGGAGACGGCCGGCAATCCGACCCCGACCGAGATCGAGTTCGTGCCCGACAAACAGCTTCCGAGCACGGACCTCCCTGCTCCGCCGGTACCTGAGGCGCTCCATTTCCGGACCGTGATCGACTATTCGGTGTCTACGAATCGCGCCATATTCGACTACGCGTCGCGATACCGAGAGACGGTGCTGTACAACCGGTACATCATGGGCCGCGATGCCGTGATCCGAGGCAGCGAAGACAGTTGGACGCACCATCCGAAGATGATCGAAGCGGCGAAGGTCGAACTCGCCGAGCGGGGCGTGCTTGAACAAGCCGAATCCGGCAACGCCTTCTTCGGAGCTGGCGTGCCGATCGAGCACTTCGACGTGTTCCGAAAGCCCGCGGACCGCGACGCGCGCGGATACATCATCCCGTCGAATCAGTCGGATTTTGGAACCGCAACCCGCTTTGTTCACTCGCTTCAGCGAAGCGGTCTGCGGATCCACCGGGCGACGGCCGACTTCACGGTATTGGGCAAGCCGTATCCTGCCGGTTCGTATGTACTCAAGACGGACCAGGCGTTTGCTCCGCACATCATCGACCTGATGGAGCCACAGGACTATCCCAACGATTTTCAATACGAGGGCGGACCTCCTATCGCGCCCTACGACAACGCGGGCTACACGTTGGCGATGCAGATGGGTCTGGATTACGACCGGATCTTGGAAGGCTTCGACGGTCCGTTCGAGGTCATCGAGGAGTTGGCGGCCTACGAGACGGGAAGCCTCGCAGGCGCCTCCGGCGCCGCTGGCTTCGTCACCAGTCACTCGGCAAACAACGCGGCCGTTCTGACCAATCGTCTGCTCGCAGCCGGCCAGGAGGTGTACTGGCTCACCGATGACGACGCGGATCAGCGCGGCACGATCTACATCCCGACTTCCGCCGAGGCCCTGGCCATGATCGCAGCGGCCACCTCCGACCTCGGCCTTTCATTCGAAGGCGTTTCCACTCCTCCCTCGGGAGAAGCGTTGGCGCTGAGTCCGGTTCGTGTGGGGCTGTGGGACCGCTACGGCGGCTCCATGTCATCGGGCTGGACCCGGTGGATGTTCGAGCAATACGAGTTTCCCTTCGAGGTCGTGTACCCGCAGGAGCTCGACGCCGGAAATCTCCGGGAGCGCTACGACGTGCTCGTCTTTCCCGACGGTGCGATTCCCGCTCCGCGCGCGAACGCTGGCGGAGGTGGCGGCGGGTTCTTTGGCCGGGCACCGGACCCGGAGTCCATTCCGCAGGAGTTTCACGTCATGCTCGGGTCTGTGAGCGGCCAGACGACGGAACAGCTGCTCCAGTTCGTTCGCGACGGTGGCACCCTGCTCGCCATCGGTAGCTCGACCAACATCGCCTACCACGCGGGGCTGCCCGTGACGAACCATCTCGTGGACGGAAGCGGACGTCGGCTCGAACAGGCGGAGTATTACATCCCGAGTTCTGTCCTCGAGATGAGCGTGGATCCCACCCACCCTCTCGCATTCGGGATGCCGAACCGGACACACACGATGTTCAACAACAGCCCGGTGTTTCGAGTGAGCCCCGGCGCCCATCTCCAAGGGGTGACGCCGATCGCTTGGTTCGATGACGACGACCCGCTGAGGAGCGGCTGGGCGTGGGGCCAGCACCACCTGAACGGTGGGACGACGGCGCTGGAAGCGAAGCTCGGTGAAGGCCGCATGTTCCTGTTCGGCCCGCTGATCAAGAAGCGCGCGCAGCCGCACGCGACGTTCAAACTGCTGTTTAACGGGATCCACCTCGGGGGCGCCAGGACGGTTCGGTTCGGCGAGATCGCGGCGGGCGGCGGCTACTGAGGCCACGGGGGATAGAGGCGCGAATTCGCTCCACGGGCGGTCGGGGGTTTCGGCCCCCCGCCCGTGTGTCCGCTGCCACTAGGGACGGTCGGGCAACCGTCGTCGAAACTCCCCTAACACGGATTCCAGGGCCGCATCTTGGGCGCGATCATTCGTCTGCTGCACATCGGCCCAATCGAAGAGCAACTCCGGAAGCACCTCGTGTCCGATGTACTGCCAATCCGGACTCGCCAGCGTCTGGATGTCGCCAGATTGCACGGGGAAAGCCGGATCGACCCAATCGCGCTGCCCCATTTCTGCCAGCGGCCAGGGCCAGGATTCGGCGCTCGTCGAGTCGGCCCACAGCGGCACCAAAGAAGGCGCGCCATATGAGTCAGCAGTCCCGGCGGACACGAGATCCAAGATCGTCGATGGAATCGAAGCGTGGGTGACCGGACGATCCACCCGAACGGACGACGGCACCCCACCCGGCCACCAAACGATCAACGGCACGAGAATCTCTTCCCGATAAAGCGAATGGCCGTGTAGGTAGGTGCCGTGCTCGCCGAACGCTTCCCCATGGTCAGACGTCACGATGATCATGAGTTCTTCGTCGGGACGCATGAGCGCGATCCCCTCGGCAAGTCGTCTGAGTTCGTCATCTACATATGCAAGCGCGCCGTCGTAGGCCTCCAAGTCGCTCTGCCGCTGTTCAGGCGTGAGCTTCAACTCACCCCGCCCGAGACGCCAGTTCAGAAAGCCACCGGGCTCCTCCTCCGCCGAGAAGCGGCTTCGATACGGCTGGGGCGGCAGATAAGGGTCATGAACGTCGAAGTAGTTGATCAACGTAAAGAACGGGCGCTCGTCGTCCTTTGAGATCCAGTTCAAGACGCGATCGGTGCTTTCCGTCGCCCCTTTACGCGCAGGCACCTCTTCCATCCCTAGCCGCGGCATCACCACCTTTTCGAAAATCTTTCCAAACACCGTTCGATAGAACATGTCAGGAACGCTGTGATAGAAATCTTCGAATCGAACGAAACCACGCCCAAACCCTTGTTCACGCGTGAACCAAAACGGATTAGCCGAAAACGCGCCGCTACGGAATCCTCGCTCGCTCATACTCTCGGCGATGGAGGGGTAGCTCGCGTCGCCGAAGGCTTTGAAATCGAGCCACTCCGAACCGTGCTCGTACGGATATAGACCTGAAAGCAGTGAGGCATGCGAGGGAAGCGAATAGGGTGAAGTAGCAAGCGTCCGTTCAAACAACGCACCTTCGCCTGCGAGCTGGTCGAGAAATGGAGAGGTCTCCTTCGGGTAGCCGTATGCGGAGACGTGATCCGCCCTCAATGCGTCGATGATCACGACAACGACGTTTGGCACATCCTCATCGGCCTCCGGCAGCGCCGCCACCTGACGAATTTCCCGGAAATGATAGAAGAGCTGAGTGCTCACGAAGACGAGGAGCACGCTCGCAATGACCCATTTCAACGATCGGCCGAAGAACGCGAGCGCTTCGACGGCGCGTTTCTGAAACGCTCGGTTTAGAAGCGTGGCGATGCCGAGGGCGAGCACGAACAAAGCGCCCGGGTGGAGAAACGTCTGGACGGCGAGCGCGAGGAAATGGGCGGCGGCCGCAAACGCGATCGAAAACCCGGCAACCGGAAACCAGACCCGTTGTGGCAAGAAGCGCGAAAGCACCGCGAGTCCGATGCCGAGGGCGAAGAACAGGATGCCGTTCAGGACTGGCGCGATCCACACCACCTGGGTCCAGAGGTTGGTGAGACGGTCGAAACGCTGGATGATCATCCAGCCGACCCCTTCCACCAACCCTGAAACCAGCCCAACCCAGAGCGCAGCAGCCATGATCTGCCGCCCGATACGCCCGTCTTCGTATGCCGTCGAATCGTTCATGTGTGGTCTTATCGCCCTCTATCCGGTCCTAGCCCTGTTACGACGGGCGAGAGTGCCGCCACGCGTATGCAAGGTTCGATCCCCTGCCCCGGACCAGAAGCCGGGGCGTACGCTCACGGCCGGCGTAGTGATATGTTCGCACGTCCGCCAACCTTAGCCGAACCCCGTTTATGTCCAATCCCCGGGCAAAATCGTACGACAGGTCCATCGTCGAAGGACCGATCGGTCCGGCCGTTTGGAAGCTGGCCTGGCCCACGATGCTCCAGAATGTGGTCGGAGGACTACAGGGCATCGTGGACCACATCATGGTCGGCAATTTCGTCGGGTTCACGGGCAACGCGGCGATTGGCGTCTCTTGGCAGATCTTTCTTGTCGTCATGGTGTTCATCGGCTCGCTCTTCACGGGCATGGGTGTGCTGGTCGCCCGCTTCGCCGGCGCCGATGAGAGAGACAAAGTAAATCGGACGGTCTACCAGGCGTTCTTGACCGCCGCGGTGCTCGCGATCGGGATCCTCGCTCCGGTCGGCTATTTTCTCGCCCCGTCGCTGCTGGCGTTGGTGAATGCGACGCCCGCGGTACAAGCGGAGGCCCTGCCTTACCTCCGAACGATGTTCGTGTACAGTTTTGGTATGATGGTGTTCTTCATGCTCGGTGGGGCGCTTCGGTCGGCCGGAGACGCGAAGACGCCGCTCAAACTCGGCGTCGGGATGACGATCCTGAACATCGTGCTGAACGTGATCTTGATCCCCGGACTCGGCCCGATCCCGGCGTTCGGGACGCAGGGGGCCGCCATGGGCACCGTCATCGCGGGTGGGGCCATGGCCGCTTTCGCAGCGTTCTCGCTCTTCCGAGGCCGTTGGGTCGTCGGGTTCCACCGCGGCATGAGCTTGAAACCCGACTTCGCGATCATTCGTGAGCTGTTTCGCTTTGGGTTGCCCGCCGGCTTCCAGGGTATCGCCATGAACTTGGGCGGCGTTTTCCTTCTCCGATACATCGGGTCGCTCGCGCAGAGTGCGGAGGCGCAGGCGGCCTACGCAGTCGCGTATGTCGAGCTGTTCTCCCTGATCACGTGGACGTCGGTCGGGTTGATGGGGGCGACGGCCGCGGTCGCGGGCCAAAACCTGGGGGCCGGGAAGCCGGATCGTGCCGTCCAGGGGGTTCGGGTCGCTTCGCGCATCGGCCTTTGCGTGGCCGCCGTGGTCGGCGCGGTATTTCTCCTGTTCCCGCGCGTCCTTCTCAGTGTCTTCGGAATGGAAGGACAGCCCGAGGTGATCGAACTCGGCGTACAGTTGCTGGCGTTCCTCGCCGCCTCCGGGTTGTTCATCACCGTAGCGCTCGCGTATACCGGCGGCCTGCAAGGCACGGGAGATACTCGGAGTCCTCTCTACATCTCGATTATTTCTCAACTCGTGATTCCGCTGGGGATGTGCGGAATCATCCAGGCGGTCTGGGGTCTCGAACCTCACCATATCTGGCTCGCCATCGTCCTGGGCCATGTCACGCGCAGCGTCCTCAGCGTGATTCGTTTTCGGCAGGGCAAGTGGCGCGAGATCGAGGTACGCGTCGCCTGACGGTGCCCCTCGGGCCTCGTCGTCAGGCTGGAACGACCCGCTGCGGTGCCGACGCGCGTCGGCACCGCACGGATCACCCCTCTGGATCAGTTTGGCTGCGGGTCCTCTTCCTCTTCGGTCGCCGGCAGGGTCGGATACGTGATTCCCAGCTGTTCGAGGTAGGTATCGTACTTCGTCTCATCGAAGTAGAAGGGCTCGAGTAGCGGCCTGAACTCCGCCATGATGCTCGTATTCAGATCGATCGGCGGCGGATCGTCTGCAGTAATCACGGGCTCATACTTCTGATCTTTTGTCTGAACGTCGCGGAAGTACGTCCACGCATCAGCGATCAGATCTTCTTCCATAAAGAGTTGAAGCGCCGTTCGCGCCAGAACCTTTGCGCCAGCCGTCGCCCCCTTGTGCGCGATGGGCGTGGCCATGGCGATCGCGTTCGACCAGTGGTGCCCTTGAAGTCCTGGGATGTTCGACGGGAAGCGCAACGTCACCGTGGGGACCGTCCACGCGATGTCGCCGATGTCATCCGATCCGCCGCTTCGGCGATCCGCTTCGCTTTCGGGCGGAGCCCCGATCTCGCCCAAGTCGGTGTTCAGCCCCGGCGTGGAATCGTTCTCGACCACGGCCTGGACCGCCCTGGCCAGCGCCTGGTCATCCGCGCTCCACTCGGGGAGACCGACGTGTTCGATGTTCTCCCACATGGCCTCGGCGATGACCTTGTTGAAGTGCCGAGGCGCGGCGACACCACGTATGCGATACGACATCTCGGTGTCGGTCATGAGCGCGGCGCCCTCGGCGATCCGTTTGGCGATGTCATAGTTCCGTTGGATGTCGTCGAAGTCCATCTCTCGGATGTAGTACCAGACCGACGCCTCCTGAGGCACCACGTTGGGCTGGTCTCCGCCGTCCGTCACGATGTAATGCGACCGTTGGTTCGGGTGCAGGTGCTCGCGTCGGAAGTTCCAGCCTACGTTCATCAGTTCGACGGCATCGAGCGAACTACGCGCACGCCAGGGCGAGCCCGCGCTGTGGGCGGCTTCACCGGCAAAACTGAACTCGACGGAGACGAGACCCGTGCCGTTCGCCTGCCCATAGGACACGCCGAGGTTGTTGCCGACGTGCGTGAACAACACGGCGTCGATGTCGTCGAAGTAGCCGTCTCGGACAAACCACGCCTTGCTCCCCAACTGCTCCTCGGCGACACCCGGCCAGAGCACGAGCGTGCCCTCGATCCCCTGCTCTTGCATGACCTTTTGCAGCGCGAGCGCCGCCGTAACGTTCACGGCCTGGCCCGAGTTGTGACCTTCGCCGTGACCGGGCGCACCGGGGACGAGCGGTTCGTGCCACGCGAC
>JAJCZV010000018.1 GCA_029262175.1 Gemmatimonadota bacterium | reverse complement strand
AGGCGCTTGAGGAAGATGCTCTCGACCAGCCGGGCCTGCCCCTCCTCGCCGTAGGACTCCCATTGGCGTTCGGTGCTCGGGTTCGAGCGCACGAACCCCGGCGCGATGTTGTTGACCGTTATGCCCCAAGGACCCAGCTCGTGGGCGAGCTGTCGGGTGAGGCCGATTTGTGCGGCCTTGGCGGATGCGTATCCCTGGATACCCGTCAGGCTTACCCCCAACCCCGCGCCGCTCGAGATGTTGACGATGCGGCCGGCCCGCGCCTCCTTCATGATCGGAGCGACCGCTTGAGCGAACGTGAAGGCGCCGGTCACGTTGACGTCGAACAGCGCCTGCCACTCCGCGGGGGGTACGTCCTCGATCCACTTGCCCACCTGCCCGAGCACCCCGCCGGCGTTGTTCACGAGCACGTCGATGCGACCGGATCCCGAGGCGGCTTCCTCCACAAAGGCGAAAACGGCGTCTCGATCCGTGATGTCTACCACGCGCGCCTCGCACGACCCGGACTCATGGCTGCAGGTTCGGCGGGTTTCAGCCAATCCGTCTTCTAATACATCGCACGCCCATACCGACGCGCCACAACCGGCGAATCGCAGTGCGATTTGACGGCCGAAACCGTGCGCGGCCCCCGTGACGATGATCGTCTGCTGGGCAAAGTCGATGTTCATCGATCCGTGCCCCGCCGTTGGATCGCTGCAAGAACGGACAGGTTCTCGGAGGTTTGGTCGCGCCGACCGTCTTCGATGTCGCGGATCAACTCGATCAATTCAGCGGTGAGAGGCGTAGGCACGTTGACCTGCTTTCCGATTTCGACAATGGGTCCCAGAAAGGCGTCCGCCTCCGTTTTTCGTTTACGGACGGCCAAGTCGCGCCAGATTCCTGAGTGCGTCTTGGCGGAGCGCCGGTTGAAGGCCACCATGTCCTCCACAGACTGCTCGGACAAGGCGACGGGCGCGTTCGGTAGAAAGGCGTGGGGATCGAACCCATCAAACGACTCCGGACGAATCCCGCTCGCACCCGCCACGCCGAGCACCTCCCGACCGAGGCCGATGTAGAGATCACGATGGGCCGGGTGGGCCAGGGAATCGGCGATGGATTCATTGCCTAGGGCGGTGGCAAAGAGCATCGCGCCGTAGGCGAGCTTCCCCCACAGGTAGCCCCCAATATTGTCGGTGAGCGCGGCGTTGGGCTCGAAGTCTTGAAGCGTGCGGTGCAGATCTTGAACGCGCGGGGTCACGCGTCCATCGAGTTCACCGACGACGACCGCGCCACGACCCGCGAAGTGGACCACTCCGGGTTCGAGATAGTCCGCGCCAAAGTTGACGAAGCACCCGATCGTGCGTTCCTGCCCGACGATGTCGGCGATGACCCGCTCGTTGAGACCGTTCTGGACCGAGACGACGGAGCCGCTCGGTGCGAGGTGGGGCGCCAGCGAACGCGTGGCTTGGGCGGTGTGCTGCGCTTTTACGCACAGGAAGATGACGGGGAACTGCCCCTTGATGGTATCGGGGGTATGGGCCGGCGCCGCGACCCGAAAGTCTTCGATCCCCTCGACCGTGATTCCGGTCTCGCCAAGAACTCGGACATGATCGAGGTCTCGATCGACAAACGTGATCTCGCGTCCAGCACGCGCCAGGCACGCACCGATCGTCCCACCCATGGCTCCCGCACCCCAGATCAGAACCTTCATGTCTAGTCCCAGCCGTGCTCCAACGACGCGCGGGTCTCTTCGACCCCCACTTTCCAGATGGCCATCATGTCTTCGTCGGAACGTTGGTAGAGGCCCCCGAAGCTTCCGTCTCCCATCGCAGCGCGCAGTTCTTCCCCGACGAGGGTGGCCCTGCCCGAACGGCCCACCGGGGGTTTTTGACCTTCGGGAAGATCGACTCCGGCCAATCGCGTCCAGGGGAAATTCTCGAACCAGGACGCGTGGCTCCCAACGGGATCGATCGCTCCGACAGCCGCCAGGAACGCCGGCCCCTGCCACCACTGGATGAATTTGACCTGGGCCCTGGGGTGCTCCGCCATCCACTCGGCGGCGAAGGCTCCGGCGGGCTGATTGCCGCCGTGACCACTGACGATGAGGATTCTTCGAAACCCAGTCTGGAAAAGACTGTCGAGAAGGTCTCGTATCACTCGCAGATAGGTCTCGGTCCGAAGCGTCACGGTGCCCGGATAGGCCATGAAATAGGGCGTGAGTCCATAGGGGAGCACCGGGAAGACCGGAACGCCAAGCGGCTCAGCCGCCTCGATCGAGACTCTTTCGGCCAAGATGCTATCGACCGCCAGGCTCAAGTACGCGTGCTGCTCCGTGCTGCCGACCGGCAGGACCGCACGATCATCTTGTTCCAGGTATTTCTCGACCTGCATCCAGTTCATGTCGGCGATCGTCATCCCGGCTCCTTCTCGAGTGGATGAGATCGTCAGGCCAATCCCGACAACAGATCCACGACGCGGTGCAGTCTATGACAAACCCATGGTCAGAAATAGCGGCTCGATCGCACGGTGACGAAGTCATCTTGTCGGATCGAGTGAAGGGGGGTGGACTCGTTTGTGTTCGAGAGCCAGCGCGCCTCCACTCCGGCGATCCTGGGGTCGCCAAACCGCCGCTCAACCTCGAGAAAGGCAAAGAGCTCTCCGGTCTCGGCGGTAGCCCCGACGTCTACCACGGTCGCGGTCGGGCGTGCAGGTTGTCTCTTCATGCTGACCGCGAACTGGAGGAGCACAGGAATGGATGATTCGAAGATCGACGCCGCCAAGGAGAAGTTGGGCGGGTTCGCCGACAAACTGGACGACGTTGCCGATAAGCTCGCGGAAGAAGCGGGCGATCTAAAGGACACGATCACGGACAAATTCGGCGACGTCGACGACAAGATCCTCGACAAGCTCGGCGATTTGAAAGAGGACGCGGGCGAGGCCTTCGAAGACATGAAGGAAGGCCTGAGCCACCTCGTCGACAAGTTCAAAGGAGATGACGGGAAGGGCGACGAAGGTGAGAAGGGCGGCGGTGGTGGCGGCGCGATGCCCTAGTTCGCTGGCGGGTCGAGGATCGCGCCGAGAAAGAGAATCGTCCCCGAGAGCTGTTCGCGAATCGCGAACAGAAACGGTCGGTCGATCGTGACGGGCACGGGCGCCGAGGTCACACCCACGCCGACGCTTGTGGCGGCCGCGGCTTCCGTGCCCTTCTCGTTCACGTCGACGAACGTCTTCTGCTTGACTCGAGTGATGTAGAGATCCGTTCCGGCAGCTTGTGGGTCGAATGCTTCGTCCAGCATGCCGCCGAAGTTCGCCTGCCCGGGCTGAAACGCGATGCCCATCCCCATGGCTTCGAGGACATCGCGGAGTTGCTTCTCCCATTCGAGTCGGAAGCGGGGCATCGTCACCGGGGCCACGCTGGACGCAAGGCCGGACGTCCAAGAGTCCCAGGTCTGCACGTCGAGGCGGTCGACTGCGCTCGCCAGGCTGACGCCGGGCGCGGGGAGCACGATGGTCATCCTGAACGGGCCGCCACCGTAGGGAAGATCGATCAGCTCCAGTGTCGCGTGGTGCGCGGTCCGGAGGTCCCCGCCGTCACGAACCATCATCTTTACCGTCTTCGAGCTTCCGTCTTCGAGCGCGAACGGCGCGTCATGTGTGAGCGCTGCGTCGAACGGGACTCTCCAATCCCCGTTGAAATAGATCGCGTTCAGCAGGAACATCACCTCGGATGAATCGATACGATCGAGCATGCGCTCGATCCGACCGTTGGTCGCCCCCTCCACCCAGTCGTTGATCACATCAACCGCCCCCGGATCGTCGAAATCGAGCCCTTCTACTTCGGCGTCGAACGCCCCTTTGACTCGGTCGAGGTAGGCCGGGCGAAACGGGAATGTCGGCCGGTACCACAGGGAGTTGGCGACGTCGAGTTGAACCGCGGAGTCGAGTCCGTCGAGCAGACCTAGGAGGTCGGCATACGCGGTATTGATTTCGTCGAGTTCCAGCGCCGGTTCGGAAACCCCTCCGGTGCCAAACCCGAGCACACTGCGCATGGCCGCGAAGGTCGAGTCCTGAGCTCCGTTCAGCGCCATCCCCAACGCCATGTGCGCGCTCAATGGGGAGATGAAAGGTTCTCGGTCGGCTCGTCCTGCAGCAGTTTACCAAAGAGTCCGAAGCCGAAGGCGTTGCTCGACGCGATGATCTGGATTTCGTCCGTCGTCAGGGATCGCGGAAGTTGAGTGATCTCTGAAGCGCCCCCCGGGCCGGTCGAAGTCGTCTGGCACGCTCCAAACAGGAATACGGCTGCGAGCCCACAGCGCACCAGCGTGCTCGTGGTCGCTCGTTGCGATAGGCCCTTCATCATCTCGCACTCCCTGTGATCTCGAACTCCCTCGATGGGTCATACGCTTCTAATCGAAGAACGTTCAACCCGCCGCCTGAGGACATCAACCGCGCAGTGTCGCGCGGCGCCCCGACGGAGCGTATCGCACGGCGTCCCAACCGTGCTACGATAGAATCGAGACGCAAGTACGGATCGTCCGCAGACCACCGGGAGGGAAACGATGTCTTTGAGAGCGTTGCTGGGAGTAGGTCTGATCCTTGGCGCGGGGGCTGTGAACGCAAGCACCGCGTCGGCCCAGGAAAGGTTCCCGAACCCGCCGCCGTCCCACGGCCTCTACTCGGATGCCGTCCGGGTCGGCGACCTCGTGTTCTTGTCTGGCGTCGTCTCCGGAGATGCCGATCCGATCACGCAATTCACACGGGCCTTCGAGCGGATCGAACAGATTTTGGAGAACGTGGGATCCAGCATGGATCACGTGATCGACATTACGACCTATCATATCGGAATGCATGACCACATCGCGCAGTTCATCGAAGTCAAGAACCAATTCATGTCCGCACTTCCGTCGTGGACGGCGGTGGGGGTGACCGAACTCTACAGCCCCGGTGTGTTGATCGAGATCAAGGTCATCGCTGCGGTCGCTGAAGGGAGTTGAGTCATCAGCTCTGCTCGCGTTCTCCCCACCCGCGGCCCCGCGCTTCTGATGGTGCTTGTCGCGCTGGTTGGATGCCGGCCAGAGGCACCGTACGCGACCGGGCAAGCACGCGGAGCCGGGGATGACTGGCCTACGTACGGTGGCGATCCCGGCGGGTTGAAGTACTCGCCGCTGACGGATGTATCCCGAGACAACGTGGCCGAGCTTGTCGCGGCATGGGTCTGGGATACGAACGAAGAAGCGCTGCCGGCTTCGAGGACGCCTAACCCGGGTCAGGTCGTCGCACCGGGCGCCTTTGAAGTCACGCCGATCGTCATCAACGACACCATGTGGCTGTCGACGCCCTACAGCCGCGTGGTCGCACTCGATGCGGAGACGGGCGAAGAGTATTGGAGTTACGATCCAAAGGCGTACGAGTGGGGGAACCTTCACCGTGGGTGCCGTTTTTGTCACCGCGGGATCGTCCAGTGGACCGACGGGGAAGAGCGGCGGATCTTCCTGAATTCCCGGTGGGGGTTGATCGCGCTCGACGCCGCGACCGGCGAACGAATCGCGAGCTTCGGGACCGACGGCGAGGTGGATCTCACCGCAGGATTGGCTTGGGGTGCAAACCGCCTTCATATCTCGAACACGTCTCCGGCGGTCGTCTACGGCGACGTCGTGATCGTTGGGAGCGGCGTGCCGGATACACGGATTTATCGGAACAACCCTCCGGGCGATGTCCAAGCGTTTGACGTACGCACAGGCGCGTTGAGGTGGACGTTCCACACGATTCCAAAAGACGACGAGTTTGGAGTCGAGACGTGGGAGGACCAGTCTTGGTCCTATACCGGCTCCGCGAATGTCTGGGCTCCGTTTTCCCTCGACGAGGAGCGGGGGCTCATCTATCTGCCCGTTTCGACGCCCAATAACGACTTCTATGGAGCTCACCGCAAAGGAGCGAATCTGTTTGCGGAATCGCTCGTTTGCTTGGATGCCCTGACCGGCGAACGCGTGTGGCACTTCCAAACCGTTCACCACGGGCTGTGGGACTACGACCTGCCGGCCCCGCCTACGCTCGTCACGATCGATGTGAATGGACGCGAGATCGATGCGGTCGTTGCGGTAGGGAAGACCGGTTTTGTTTACGTGTTTGACAGGGTGACGGGCGAGCCGGTGTGGCCCATCGAAGAGCGAGCCGTCCCACGGAGCACGGTCCCAGGAGAGGCGGCGTCCGCAACGCAGCCTTTTCCGACCAAGCCGGCTCCCTTTGTCCGACAGGGAATCACGGAAGACGACTTGATCGACTTTACGCCGGCCCTACGCGCGGAGGCCCTGGCGTTGTTTCGACGACACCGAACCGGGCCGATTTTCACGCCGCCGTCGGTCGAGGGTACCATCATGGTGCCGGGTTTGATTGGCGGGGCAGGTTGGGGTGGCGGTGCCACCGATCCGGAGACGGGGACGTTCTTCGTGAAGGCGTACAACGACCCGTTCCTGGCGCGCGTCCAGAAGGCAGAAGACGTTGCGGACGCCGACTACCTACCCGACTTCGGCGGCGGTCTTTCCGTCGCGGGCGGACTTCCGCTGCTAAAACCGCCCTACGGGACGGTGACGGCGATCGATTTGAATACGGGGACGCAGCTCTGGCAGCGGCCGTTCGGGGATGACGCTTCGATCCGTGAGCATCCGGCCTTGGCCGGCCTCGATTTGCCCCCGATGGGGGGAACCCCACAAAGCCACGGCACGACCTCGGGGCCACTCGCCACCGGTGGCGGCCTTGTCTTCCTCGCCGGTGGAGCGCCCTGGCTCGAAGCCATGGACGCGACCGATGGTCGCACGCTTTGGCAGGGAGATTTGGGCGGGGGCCTCGGACGGGGGAACCCGATGACCTACCGTACTCGATCGGGCCGACAGTTCGTCGTGGTCGCCACCTCGGCACCGGGACAAATCGACTCGAAACTTCAGGCCTTCGCTCTGCCTCCGCGCTAGACCGAGCCGTGGAACAACGCACGCCGTTCGGACGTCACGTTTGCGGGCTTTCAGTCGTCCTAGATGTGAGTCGAACACGACTCGGTTTTGTGTCGTTCCATGGGAGCGCATGGGACCCAACATTCAGAATTCAGAGGATCAAGTGAAACCGATCAATAGATGTTATTTCGCCGGTCTGGCCGTGGCGTTCGCAGCTCTCGGCGGGTGTAGCTCTGCCACGGGTCCCGATGATGGCAGCACGGTCGAGATCGCACTCTCGGTTTCGGGCGGCTTCGCCGGGGTAGACTGGCAGTTCACGCTTAGCGGCGCTGACGGGCAGATCATCGGGAATCGGTGTCAAGGCCCGGTCGGGTGCGATTGGACGGACGGCGAACTTCTCGCGACGATCGATCCCGCCGATCTCATGGGGCTGGCCACCGAGTTTATCGGACGTGGATTCTTCGATGGACCGACGGACTTCGGCACCGAGTGCTGCGACCAATTCGACTACGTTCTGTCGTATCGAGACGCAGACGACGATCGTACGGTTACGGGAAGCGAGGCAAAGCTTCCCGGCAACGTTCGAAGTTTGATCCTCTTGGTGGAGCAATTCGTATCGAACGCCAGAGAGTAATTCCCGAACCCGTCTTTCACTGACGGAGGGTCGTCACCTACTCTGGAGACTACGGTAGGTGTCGGTTCTCTTGTAGGGTTTGAAGTGGGGGAGACGTGTCGGTACTCAGCGGAAAGACCGCAGTCGTCACTGGGGCCAACTCCGGTGTGGGTAGATCGGCGACGGAGTTGATCTGCGCTGCGGGTGCGCACGTGATCATGGTCTGTCGGAGCCAGTCTCGCGGCGAACGGGCGCGCGAGGAGATCCTTCGGTCACAAAAAGACGCGCGGCTCGAGTTGGAAGTCGCGGATCTGGTCGACCTCGCTCAGGTCCGCGGCCTCGGCGAGCGGTTGTCCGGCCGGCTCGATCGCGTCGACTTGTTGATCAACAACGCGGGCGTTTGGCGGCAGAGCCGCGAGACGTCGCCCGATGGGTTCGAGGTCTCGTTTGCGACGAACCACCTATCCCACTTCTTACTTACCCACCTTCTCTTGCCCCCTCTTCTTGAACACCAGGGTCGCGTGATCAATGTGAGCTCGGAGGCGCACAGACGAGGCGATTTCCGCCGCTCCACCATCGACTCGATCGCTCGGGGGGAGGCCTGGAAGAACGGAATCCAAGCCTACGGCGACTCCAAGATGGCGAACATTTTGTTTACTCGGGGTTTGGTTCAACGGTACGGGTCAAGGGGCCTCACGGCGGCGGCCGTGCACCCCGGCGTACTGGCCACGCGGATTTGGAACCAGAACTCCGGTCCGTTGAGTTGGCTGATGCGTGCCGCCAAGCCGTTGCTCGCCAAGCCGTCTGTGGGTGGTCAGGCCGTCGCGCGTCTCGCGACGCACCCCCGGCCGGAGGAGGTGACGGGTCTTTACTTCAAGATCGAAGAAGAGGTCGAGGCAAGCGCGCAGGCGCAGGACGTGGATCTAGCCAACCAACTTTGGGACAAGAGCGTGGAATGGACGGGAATGGCTACATGACGAAGCGTTGGCGCGCGAGGCGGGGCCGGTGTTTTTGCGGAGCGGTCTTCGTGATTTTGGGGGGCGGATCGGGCCCTTCTCCACTCGCTGCGCAAGGTCGCACGCTGCAACCCATGGGGCCCCTTGGAACCGGGAGCGAGCTCACGGCTTCGGTCAGCCTCGGTGATGTCGACGGAGACGGCTCGCTCGACGTCGTGGTGGCGAACGGACGCCACTGGCCCGAACGGAACAAGATCTATCTCAACGATGGGCGAGGAGGCTTTACGTTGTCGCGTCCCCTCGGAGACGAGGAAGCCGGATCTTACGCGACGCCCTTGGCGGACTTCGACGGAGACGGCGATCTGGACGTTGCGGTCGGGAACGACCGTACCCGCAATCTGGCCTTTCTAAACGACGGAATGGGACGCTTTGTTCGGGGGCGGACCTTCGGTATTCCGAGTTCGACCCGTAGCCTCACGCTCGCAGACCTGGATGGCGATGGCAACAAAGACATCCTCGTCGTCAACCGTGGGCGTCAAAACTTCGTTTTCCACGGTGACGGGACAGGTGCCTTCTCAGCCGGCGAACCCTTCGGGTCAGGCGACGATTCCACGATCGACGTCGTGGCGTACGATATCGACGCCGACTCCGATCTCGACCTGGTGCTCGCAAATCGCGACGGCGGTCAGAATTTCGTCCAGTGGAACCAGGGTGGAGCGTTTTCTCGCCAGACGCCTTACGGGACCGGGACCGACGAGACGCGTGGCGTCGCGGTCGGCGATCTGAACGGTGACGGGCACGCCGACATCGTGGCGGCGAACATTGCCCAACCGAACGCGGTGTATTTTGGCGACGGGACGGATGCGTTCGGGCGCTCGCAAACCTTCGGGTCTTCTGACGACGAAACCTACGCCGTGGTAGTGGTCGATATGGATTTGGACGGGGATTTGGATATCGTCGTTGCGAACGCAGGTACGACGAACGCGGTCTACTTCAACGACGGAGCGGGGCGCCTGGAAGAGCGGCGGTTCGGGTGCGACGATTGCGAGACCTACGGCGTTGCGGCGGGGGATTTGAACGGAGACGGTTATCCGGAGGTCGTGACGGCAAACTCGGGTGCCCCAAACGTGGTTTTTGCCAACGTCCCAACCAAACCGTGAGACCCTAGGGCTCGTCCTCGCTCATCTGGCCGCTCTTGTTCGGATCCGTGCGCAGGGTCTCGAGCGCATCGAGCTCCCGAGAGGTCAGCCCGGGACACAAGAATAGAAGGATGGCGAGTTCCGCAGCGTGTACCCGATCCACCGGGTCGAGATCTCGCAATACGTCTGCGTCGGTGGGCGCGGCGTCCGACTCGGGCATGGGGGGTTCCCTCGGCGTGTTGTTCATACGCGTTGCCCGGTGGGGTCATGCATTACCCATCCGTGTGTCCCACCACACCTCGTCCGACCGGAGTACGTCCCGTCCGGGCACTATCCCACCGGGCCACCGCGATACCCCGTACGGTCTGCGGGTACGGGACACCACGAGAAGCACTCGACGTGCCACAAGTTCTTGTTCTACGTAAGTCGTTGACATAAAACTAGTTAAGGCGCTGTTTCGGTCGCTGGCATCCGGCTCGAGTAGGTGGCGATCGGGAATGTTTCCTTGCCAGCGCCGCGCCGTTGCATAGCCTAGGTTCAAGAGCGAGGGACTCGCGACGCGGGAGGGATCCTCGACCGTACACTCAGGTAATACGTCGGGCATCCCCAGCCCCAGGAATTGAAGCCTATGACAGCATGAGCCAGCGATCCGCACACATCTTCCTCGTAGACGATGACGAGGCGATGCGCGAAGCGCTCGCCGTCCTCATTGAAAGCTGGGGCTACCGAGTCTCCACGGCGGGCGACGGCGTCGTGGCCCGATCTGAGATCGCCCGGACCACGCCAGACGTCATCATCACCGACGTAGTTCTGCCTGGGATGTCCGGACTGGATCTACTCGAAGAGCTCGAGCGAGACGGAGTAAAAACGCCGATCATCCTCATCACGGCCCACGGCACGGTCGGGTGGGCGGTTGATGCGATGAAGCGTGGCGCAATGGATTTTCTCACGAAGCCGGTGGACCACGGTCATCTGAGGGAGTTGATCGAGCGCGCCGTCGAGGAGATCGAGCTCCAGGGCTGGACGCTGGACCTACAACGGCAGTTAGAGGAGGGGCGACTCGGTCAGCTCGTCGGTCAAAGCCCGGCAATGGAGGAGCTCTTCAAGTCCGTTAGGCTGCTGGCCGCGAAGCAAACCTCTGCCATCATTTTGGGCGAGAGCGGAGTGGGCAAAGAAGTCGTCGCTCGCACGATCCACGACTTGAGCCCCCGAGCAAAAGGTCCCTTCCTCGCGGTCAACACCGCGGCGATCCCCGAAGGTCTTATTGAAAGCGAGATCTTCGGACATGAGAAGGGGGCCTTTACCGGGGCTTCGCAAACGAGACTAGGCTGTTTTGAGCAGGCCGATGGCGGCACGCTCCTTCTCGATGAGATCGGGGACATGCCGCTCGCCCTCCAACCTCGACTCCTCCGTGTATTGGAGGAGGGGCGGGCACGACGCCTTGGCGGGAGCCGTGAGGTCGAGTTCGACGTCCGCGTGATTGCGGCCACCAACCGGAACATCGACGAACTCCTACAAACTCGAGTGCTCCGAGAGGATCTGTTCTATCGACTGAATGTGTTCACGGTCAACGCCCCGCCGCTCCGCGATCATTCGGAGGACGTGGCGCTACTCGCTCAGCACTTTGTTCAGAACTTCAACGAAAAGCATGAAACGGCGATCACCGGACTTCGCCCCGATGCATTGGAGATCCTGGAGAACTACGAGTGGCCGGGGAATGTTCGCGAGCTGCGAAATGTGGTCGAGCGAGCAACGATCCTGGCGCAAAAGGGTTGGATCCAGCCGACCCATCTTCCGGGGCATGTCAGAAGTGTGGCGGGTCGAGGGAAGAAGGTCATCCTGCCCATTGGTACGACGACTGCCGAGGCCGAGCGACGTCTCATTACAGAGACGCTCGCCGCCGTGGGTGGGAACAAGACCGAAGCGGCACGCCACCTCGGTGTCGATCCCAAGACCATCTACAACAAACTCAAGGCGTACGAGGCCGCCGAGTGAAAGTCGGCACCCGGCTCGCCGGCGGGTTCCTCGCTCTGATCCTGCTTTTTGGCGGCCCGCTTCTGTTTTATAGCCGCGTGCTCGAGCGCTCTGTCCTGACCGCAGGTGAGCTCGAGGCCGTCGACTCGCGCCTCCTGTTGGCGACGTCGAGCCAGTTGGAGCTGCTCGCCGAACTCCGCGACAATGCCGACAAATACCGGATCACGGGCGATGACGGGTACTTCAACTTTTATTTTGCTGGCCGTTCCGCGCTTTCCGATACGCTCGAGGTGCTCCGAGACCTGACGGTTACCGGGGAACCGCGCGAGGCGGTGGACCAACTTTACGAGACGTGGGACGCGTTCGAGGAACGATTCGCAAGCGACACCGATAAACGCGTGGAGGCCAAACGGCTGTTTGGTCTCTCCGTCGAGGACTGGAACCTCTTCACCACACTGATCGTCCGGCTCCAGGGTGAGACGCGCGCGGTTCGGGCGGCCTCGCAACTCTCGATGAAGACGAAGCTCGGCGAGCTGTCCAAACGAGCGACGCGCGCCTCGACGACGGGGTGGCTCGCTCTTGCCGGATCCCTACTTCTGGGTGGTATCCTCGCCATCTTGATCGTTCGTTCGATCGCGCGACCCCTTGCCCGTATCGAGCGAGGGACCGCGGCGGTGGCGCGAGGAGATTTTAGCAGGCGCGTTGACGTGCCGGGCCGAAGCGAGTTTGCCTCGCTCGCCAAACGGTTCAATGAAATGTCAGACAAGCTTGCGGAGCTGGATCTGGCAAAACGTGATTTTCTGGCGCGCGTGTCGCACGACCTCAAGACACCGCTCGCCTCCATCCGAGAGATTCAACGGGTACTGCTGGACGGTGCGCCCGGAGAGCTCAATCAAAAACAGCGGCGCCTGACGGAACTGGGGCTCGCCAACGCTGAACGCCTGGCCACGATGATCTCCCGGATTCTCGAGCTCTCGCGGCTGGAGGCGGGGGTCGAGGAGTATGCGTTCGAGCCGGTAGATTTGGCCGAGTTGCTTCCGCAAGTGATCGAGCGGTTTTCTCCTCAGGGGACTCCCGAGGTCACGTTCTCTGGTCCCGATGGACCTGCGTTGGTTACGGGGGATCGCGGAGCGTTGCAGCGCGTTCTAGAGAACTTGCTCGAGAACGCCCGTTCACACGCAGGTGAGGGTAAGATCGAGGTTAGTGTTTCTGTCACGACCAAGAAGAGTCCACGTGTCGTGGTCGGTGTTCGAGATTACGGTCCTGGCGTTCCCGAAGGCGAGCGTGACTCGATCTTCCGCAGCTTCTCGCAGAAGGGGGACGTACGTGTGGCTTCGGGTCACGTTGGGCTCGGGCTCGCGATCTGCAGAGAGATCGTGACGGCGCATCACGGTGAAATCTGGGTTCAATCTCCGGAAGATGGAGGCAGTGTGTTCGCGTTTGGCATCCCCGTGTCTCGTCACACGCGCGATCGCGGTCGAAAGCAGTCCGCGCCCGCGTCACGAAAGCGGCGGCAAGACCCCGTGACGACCTCGGCCGCAAGCGTGGGGTTGATGTTCTGGCTCGCCGGCTGTGCCTCTTCCGGCGCCATCGAGCCGAACGTCGGCATGCCCCAAGCCCAGGAATCGCCGCCGAGAGTCGAAGCCGCCCAGCCTCCCGTCGAGGCCGCCCCGGAACCGCGTCCGTTCGATTTGTTCTTTGATACGGGAGACTGGACGCAGGCGATCGCCGCGTTCGACGCCGATTCCTCCCTACACGCCGATGAACAGGCGCTATTCCGAACGGGACTGATTCGAGCCATGCCGGGCCGGCCGACGTTCAGCCCGGCGCGGGCACGGACCCACCTGCAGCAGTTGCTCGAGCTGCACCCTGAGTCCTCTCACAAGGGCGCCGCCGAGGTGATCTTGGAGCTGGTTGGCGAGTTGGATGAGTCGGCTGCGGCACTGGCTGCTCTGGG
Source organism: Gemmatimonadota bacterium (assembly GCA_029262175.1). GTDB lineage: Bacteria > Gemmatimonadota > Gemmatimonadetes > Palauibacterales > Palauibacteraceae > Palauibacter. Next base: position 70,566 of record JAJCZV010000018.1, on the reverse strand, counting down.
CGAGCAACTGGAGCGGCTCAAGGCGGTCGACTTAAAGGCCCCACCACCGCCGTTCTGAACCTCTGAAACGACGCCCCCGGCCGGATCCCGCTATCCGGCCAGGGGTGACGTGACTACGCGCCTTCTTCGGTCGTCGTCGTTGCGACGACGGCGGGACGACTCTCTTGAGCCATCTCGATCACAAACGTGACGCGCCGATTCTCCATGCCCTGAGGTCCCGGTCCGGCTGCACCCGGCACGACGAGGCGATCCTCACCGTAGGCGGCCGTCCTGATGGCGGTGGGGTCAAGCCCGGCTTTGGTCGTCAGGTACGTCGCGACGTTATCGGCACGCTGCCCCGACAACCATTTGTTGTACGCGGCGGATCCCGACGGATCGGCGAACCCCTCGACCGTGATCACCGCGGCCGGATAGTACTTGGCCGTGACGTGGGCGAATCGCTCGAGCTTCGGCTCGTCCACTGAACGAACATCGGCCCGGTCGAACTCGAAATGGATCGGCATCGCGAAACGGAGCCCGTTCTCGATCTCGGCGATCTGTGCTTCGAACTCACCGAACTCGGCAGACAGCGCTTGCAAGTCCTCGCGAAGCATGTTGAGCGTGGCTTCGTTGGCCTCGATGCGATCGGTGTTGTCGGTGACCCGGCCGTCTAGGCCCGCCATCTCGTTTCGGAGGTCTGCGACCGTCTCGTCGAAAACGTCCTGGTGAACCTTGGCTGCACACCCGACTGACGACCCCGCAAAAACGAGGACGGCTGCCGTAGTGATCAACCGCTTGGCTCCCTCCGGTGAGAGCACGTTAGACATGGGCCTCTCCTATTCATCGCTTGGAAAAACTACCTCGCGCACTGCGCGTACGGTGATAGATACCAGCAACCCGCGTTCCGGTAGGTCGAGATGGTGGGAACGCGCGTGTTTAAAGGGGTTTGGCTCCTTTTGAGCCGGTCCCGATCACACGGGAATCGTGCTTCTCGGTCGGGAAGTTTTCCCGCGATGTGGCACTTACTGACCGCAGAAGTCGATGGCGGCTCTGGCGAGGATTTCGGCGAGGCGCACGCACGAATCGACGTCGACCCACTCCACGTCCGCGTGGGCTCCGCCCCCATGGGGTCCGATCACCACGGTGTCTACCCCGGCCGCAGCCGTGAGCGCCGAGTCCATCCAGGGCGAATCGCCGACGACTCGCGGGGGGGCCCCGAGGACAGAAGTGGCGGATCGCGAGACACATGCGGCGATGGGGGCGTCGGACGTCGTCTCGAAGGGCTCACGGTGAAAGAACGTCCGCCACTCCGCGTCGAACGTCGAATCCTCGTTTGCCAGCTTCTCGAGCAGGTCGGCGATCTCCTTCTCGACGGCGACGCGAGTCTCCGGTGGGACGGTTCTTCGTTCCACTTGGAGCCGGCACGAGGGCGAGTAGGTGCTGATCCCCGCGCCCCCGTCGATCAAAGCCGCGTGGAGGGAGGGCGGCCCGAGGAGAGGGTGACCGCCACCCGACTGTAACGTGCTCAACAGTTCTTCAAGGCGTCCCAGCACGCGCCCCATGTGAAGGTTCGCGTCTACTCCTTCTAAGTACCGACTGCCGTGGGCTGCCCGGCCCCGAGTAACGATTTCCAGCCAGGTAAACCCGCGGTGAGCGATGCAGAGCTGAAGCGACGTCGGTTCCGTAACGATGGCGGCGTCGAACTCCAACGCTCCGCGAGCGCGTCGATCGATGAGATCGGCGGTCCCTATGCTGGCGTACTCTTCGTCGGAGACCGCGGCGACGAGAAGTTCGCCGGCGAGCGTGATGCCTTCGTCTGCGAGGATGGCCGCCGCCTCGATACAGGCGCTGAGGGCGCCCTTCATGTCGAACGAACCACGGCCGAAGAGGTTTCCATCGCGTTCGATGGGCTCGAACGGCGCGTCCATCCCGTCGACCCCGACCGTGTCAAAATGAGCGTTCAGCATTAGGCTCGGCCCGCCACCCCGGCCGACTTTTCGACCGACGACGCTCGGACGTCCCCGCTCGGGCTCGTACGTCTCGACGGACAACCCGGCCGCGCTCATCTGACGCGCGGCGAGCTCTGCCACGGCACTCTCGCCCGCCGCTCCAGGGACCAGCGACGGATTGAGGGAATCCGTCGCCACGAGATCGCGCAGCGTCGAGCGCAAGCGATCGGAGTTTGCTGAAAGAGGCATGCGCCAATCTGGCCGCTCGCCCTGCAAACGCAAAAGGGCCCCCCGGAAGGGGCCCTCTCGTCCATCGCCGTTCCTGCGAGAGCTACACCGCGCTTTGCGTTTCACTCCGGCGCAGGCGGTGCCGTACGCACGCTCTTTAGGCGTTTACGACCGCGAACGGGTTCTCGTCGGCCGTGGGTCCGTAGACCGATGGAAGGGAAACATCCTGCATTCGGAGGTAGACCGAGAGCTGTCCGCGATGGTGGTACCAGTGATTGAGCATGATGGCTCGTGCCACCCCGATCTTTGGCATGCTCATGATCTCATGATCGCCGGAGGCCACCGTGAACGTCTCCATCAGCGACGCGTCGTCGAAAGTGAGAAGCGTCTCCTTCGCAGCAGCGAGACTTTCGTCAAGGGCGCCGACCAGCTCAGCGGCCGAATCGGGCGATGGAAACTCGTTGCCCTCCGGCGGCTCAATGCGACTCTCCTTCATCAGCCCGGAAACCTGGCCGGGCACGGTCGCGACGTGGAGCGCCAGCTGGCCGAGGCTCATTGACTTCGGGTGCGGTTTCCAATCGAGTTTGTCGGCAGGCACGACCTCCAGCATCCGACGCGTGGCGTTCGCTTCTTGTTCCATCTCTCCGATCAGCGCATCGATCATCGACATTGCCATCTCCTTTTGGATTCGGTTGTGAAAAGTTGTGGTGTCGCGTTCATCGAATGGTTCCGGCGGCCTCCATACGACGATGACGTTTCGCCCGTCAGTTCTAGGACCGCTTCTGTCGAACTTCCACTCCGGTCACTTCGTCAATCGCTGCGAGCACCCGCTCGAGGGCGTCGACATCGGTCGAGGAAGCCTTCGCAATGATCTCCTGCTCCAACGACCAGACCTGTTCTCGCCCGGCCCCACCGAGCTCCGCCCCGTCATCCGTAATCGCGACAAGGAAAGACCGCCGATCCTCTTGGTTGGGCTCGCGCGTGAGAAGGCCCCGATCCTCCAGCCGGTCGATCATGCTGGTCATGGTCGATTTTTGGGTGCCCATGACACGAGTGAGTTCCCCCACCCGACAGGGTCCGTACACGTGCACGAAATTGAGCAGATGCGCTTCGCTCGCGGCGAGACCGAGTTGAGCCATGCGATCTTCCATGCAGAGCGATAACTGGCGGACAGCCTTGTGCAACGCGGAGACGAACCGCAGCGGTTTCTGGGATGCGAGATTTTGGTTCATTATCGTATTGTTCCAAATCGTACGAATCGGAGGGCGGATGGTCAAGCCCGACTTGCCCCCGGGCTAGGTCCGATCTCACGTTGCACGTAAGCGGACACGCGGCGTCCGGTTCTAAGGGACGCTGCATAGGTATGGCAAGGAGAGACGGACATGAAGACTGCGGCGCGGATGCTAGGGGCGGGCTGTGTATTCTTGGGACTTTCGGCGTCCGGAGTGCACGGCCAGACGCTGTCGGAGTCATGCCCCGGAATCGCGGACGACCTGGGCGGGCTTATCGGGTTCCTGGTCGATGACGACTCGGAGATGGCGCTGCCGGGCGCGTCGGCCACGGTGCGGTTCGAGACGGCAGACGGACCGCAGGAAATCACGACCGAGGCGGGTCTCGACGGCGTGTATCGCCTGTGCGGAGTGCCGGTCGGTGTCGCGCTCCAACTCACGGGCAACTTCGCGGCGTTTAGCTCGGCACCCATGCCTCACACGATGACGGACAATTTCGAGCGGGTCGATCTCGGGATTTCCATGGTTTCTGTAGCTGGTAGCGGGTCGTCCGGGGTCGTAGAGGACCGGATTCTCATGTGCCCGGAGCAGCTTGGGGCCGCCCGCCTGTTTCTATGCCAGGAGGGTTGGCACCTCGAGCAATGCGAGTACACGGACCTCGGCACGGTGCGAGCGAGCCGTACGGGCTCCGGCGGTCGGAACGCGACCCGGGAGCTGTTTGACGACCTCTACACGGAAGCGAAGCGCGTGAAGGCCCATGCCATCCTCAATCCGCGGTCAAGGATGGACCAGTCGGGAGACGAGAGCGTCATCGGAGAAATCACCGGCCAGGCTGTCGCGTTTGACGACCCGAACTGCCGCGGAAGCGGCTGATTTCGAGGGGGCGACTCCTGCCCAGGAGTCGCCCCGCCATGAGTTGGTACGCAACCTGCCCATCCCCGGCCACGACCGACACTTAGCGGCAAGGCAGGGAATTGGGCGACTCCACAACATCGCAGCAACCAAGCGGTTCCACCGACACCGCCGTGTATCGGTGGGTGTTGCTGGTATTCGGCGGTCTTCTCGTTGTGCGGCTGCTTGGGGTCTACAACCTCTATTTCCTCGAAGAGGACGAGATCTCACTGGCGGCCGGAATCGCCGCACTCGTCCGCAATAACGTCGGCGACCTCTACCGTTACACACCACAGCTCGGATATCACCGAATTGTCGAGTGGGTCGACCTCGCCCTTGGGGGGGACGTCTCCCGGATCCCGGGGTTGATGAAGCTCTGGTCGGTCCTGGTCGGCGCGCTGGTTCCGGCGCTCGGCCTGCTCATGTTTCGTGACGTGCTTTCCGCCCGAGAACGATGGTTGGTCACCCTATCGCTGGCGGTCAATCCGATCCTGTGGCGGAGCAGCCAGTATGGGAACACGGCCATGGCGTCGCTTGGCTTCGTGGCCCTGGCGTACGTCTTTCTATCCGGTCGCGCGAGCACGTGGGGGCGCGTTCTCGGACTCGGGGCCTTTTGTCTCGCGGTATTTGTTCGCGCCGACGCGATCGTCCTCGGCCCGCTCATCGCCTTCTTGCTCTATCGACAGTTTCGCGCGCTCCGGCCGACCGCGATCTGGCTCGCCGGTCTGGGCGTCGCCGCGCTTGCCGGCGCGGCGGTCATCTACGCGCTCGACCCCCGTCTTGACGGCGCCGCCGCCGCCGTTGCGACCCACATGTTCCAAACCGAAAATCGCACACAGTTTTGGGAGTATCTGATTTGGTCGATGTCGCCGCTGGCTCTCGTGTTCGCCGTGTTGGGGTTGCGTGCGCTGGCCGATTCTCGGCTGGGGCTTCTGGCAGTGGTCGCCTTGGGCGCGCTCGGTCCGATGGCGTTCTACTTCCGCGCGACCACGACGCCTCGCTATTTCGTGCTGGCAACGATCCCCCTGGCGCTCGCCATGGCCGTTGGCATCGAGGACGTTGCAGGACGACTGCGCGGTTGGCTGGGCCGACGAGCGGCGTGGTCGATCGTGCTCGGCGTCGCGACCATCCACTTGTTCGTTGGCCTCGGACAATTCCGCACCGACCGACTGGGCGCGATCGTGACGGGAGCCCGGATTCCGACCCACGATGGGATGATGCCCACCGGAGCTCTTTTGTATGATACGTATCTGAGGGGGGGGCTCCTCCACCAGTCGTTTCGAAACCCCGGATTCGGCCAGAACGAGCAGAACTTCGAAGGGGTGCTCTTCGGCAGAGCGCTGTCGGAGTTGGAGGCACGCGACCGCGGCAAAGTGCTTCTCTTGTTCGACGCTGGGTGGGATCACGTCTTCCACTTCCACGCCCAGGAGGCTGGCGCCACCTACATCTCGCGGGCGCCGGGCGACTCCTCTGCCCCTTTTGCTTCAGAAACGTGGCTGGACATCGGGGAGACATCGGTGATGACGATCCGGCTGGGAGGACCCGACTACGCGAGTCTTCCACGCTTCGATGTCACGACGGGCGATGAGCTCTGGATCACGGGAACAGATGATGGGGTGGATCGTATCGTGCAACAAAAACTTCCGCCGGGCCTCGAGCTCACGCCGATGGAGTCTTTCCACCCGCGGATTCGCCTGTTTCGTGTGACGGCCTCGGATGGAAAGGTGGTCTCCAGTGGCTGACAAATACGATTTCATGATCGTAGGGGCCGGCTTTGCCGGGCTCGTGCTCGCCGAGCGCTTGTCTTCGCAGTTGGGCATGCGGTGCCTCGTCATCGAGCGCCGAGATCACGTCGGAGGAAACGCCCATGATCTCTATGACGAGGCGGGCGTTTTGGTGCACCCATACGGTCCTCATTATTTCCGAACCAACTCCGACCGAGTGCGCGCGTATCTCTCCCGTTTCACCGAGTGGCACCCGGTGACCTACAAGGTCCAGAGCTACACGGGCGGACGATACTGGAGCTTCCCGGTGAACCTCGGCACCTACGAACAATTGATTGGGCGCGAGGCTACCGAAGCCGAGTTCAAAGCTTATTTGGAAGAGAAGCGCGTTCCGATCGAGAACCCGAAAAACTCGGAAGAGGTCGTCGTCTCGCAGGTAGGGTGGGAACTCTACGAGATGTTCTTCTTGGGCTATACCCTCAAACACTGGAAGATCCACCCGAAGGACCTAGCGGCGTCGGTGACCGCTCGTATTCCGATACGAACGACGCGCGACGATGCGTACCTGCGAGAGGATTTTCAGGCGCTTCCTCGCGATGGTTATCACCGGCTATTCGAGAACCTGGTCGAAGCGGCGATGCCGGTGACCATCCTTCTCGACACGGACTACTTCAAGGTGCGGTCGAAGTTCGAATGTGACCACCTCATCTACACCGGGGCGATCGATCGGTTCTTCGAATACGGATTGGGTCGGCTGCCCTACCGCTCTCTTTTGTTCGAGCGTGAGTCCTTTACGCCCGAGGCGCTCACCGACCGCTTGTCGATCTCCGGTAAGCCGGGCTTCTGGCAGCCCGAGATGCAGGTGAACTATCCGAACGATCACGACTTTACGCGGATCGTCGAACTCAAACACGCGACCGGTCAGGCCATCTCCAACTCGACGATCATCCGGGAGTATCCCGCCTCGCTCGAGGAGACCCAGGAGCCGTACTACCCCGTGCCCAACGACGAGTCGAAGGCGATGTACAAGCGATATGCCGAGGTGGCCGATGCGCGCAGCGACGTCAGCTTCGTTGGACGCCTCGCTCGTTACCGGTACTACAACATGGATCAAGTGGTCGCGATGGCGCTGAAGGAGTTCGACCGGCTCGCACAACGCATTCGCCCGGCCGAGGCACTGAATGGCTGACGCGTCCCCGTCCGTGAGACCTGACGGCCCAGAACTCGTCGTCGTGATCCCCGTCTTCAACGAGCAGCCGTCGGTCCGCAAAGTGATCCGGGAGTGGTTCCACGAGATCGAGAACTGGACCGAAGATTTCGTGATGCTGGTGATCGATGACGGCTCGCTCGATCGCAGCGCCGACATCGTGTCCCGACTGCGAGAACAGCTGGGCGAACGAGTCGTTCTTCACTCGCATGCGAACCGCGGACACGGGGCCAGCTGTCTGGTCGGATACGAACGTGCGATCGAGATGAACGCCCGCCACGTATTTCAGATCGACTCGGACGGCCAATGCGACCCGCAGTACTTCTTCCGCGTCTGGCGCCTTCGCGAGGAGTGCGACGTGATCTACGGATGGCGGCGCCGACGCGACGACGGTTGGCGCCGGGTGCTCGCCAGCCGTGTGCTCAAGATGCTGTTGCTCGTGACGACCGGCGAGCGGTGCATCGACGCAAACACCCCTTATCGCCTGATGCGAACGTCGGCCCTTCTCCCAGCGATCGAACGCCTGAAGGTCCACCCGTTCTTTCTTACGAACGTCGCCCTGGCGGTCCTCTTGAAGAAGGCGTCGTTAGAGCACGGAGCCGTGCCGATCCGTTTCCGGGAGCGTTACGGGGGCGAGCCCAGCGTTCGAATGGGCCAGTTCGGTGAAAAGGCTCTGGAGCTGGTTCGTCAGCTGCGGCAGATTTAGGGGCTCCAGGCCCCGCCCTTGCACTTCCAGCGAGCCACACGGGGCGAAGCCCCGGAAGCGGACGTCGGACGCTCCCAGGAGACCTCGGAGCCAACAGGCGCTATATTCACACGTTACGACGACCCCGGGATCTCTTGGGGACGAATCGGTCCTTAGCTCCGAGCGTCGTGGAGGGGTGGTAACCGGTGCATATCAACAGAAAAGCATTCATAGGAGTGGCGGCGGGCGTTGCCTACGTCCTAGCTGGCGCTCAGGCTCTAAACGCCCAGGGCACGTCCGTCGCGGCCGAGCTGCGATCACAGGAGTCCGGCGCGCTCGTCGTTCTGAGCGGGACGGGGGCGGAGGCCGTGCTCATCGATCCGATCCACAACCGTGTGCTGGCTCGATTTCCGACCGGACCGAACCCTAGAGGGGTCGCGCTGAGCCCGGACGGGCGTTTCGCCTACGTCACCAGCTACAGCTGGGATCCAGCGGGCACGTCGAGCGCCGGCGTCACCGTGCTCGATTTGGAAAGTCGACAAGTGCATGCGGTGTTCCAACCCGGTGACTATCGAAACCTCGGCGGCATCACCGTGGGCACGCGTGGCCAGCGGTTGTGGATGACGACTGAACCCGAAGGCGGCGTCGTTGAACTCGACGCGCACACCGGCGAAGTGAAGATGTTGTGGAAGACCGGGAGCGCGATTTCCGAGAATGTCACCGTCAGCCACGACGGACGACGTGTGTATGTCTCGAACACCGAGTCGAACGCGATCACGATCATCGACCGGATCACCGTCGTGCCTTCCCGAATCGCTACGGGGCAGGGTCCCACCGGGCTCGCGCTCACGGCCGATGGCCGCGACTTGTGGGTGGCAAACAGCGGCGACAACACCATCAGTCTCATCAAGGGGCGACGACGACCGAAAGAGGTCGACCGTTTCCCGAGCGGCGGCATTGAGCCGGTTCGAGTTTCGTTCCACCCGGGAAACAATCAAGCGTGGGTCTCGAACCGCGGGAGTCGCACAGTGACGGTCCTCGACGCGACTTCGCACGAGGTGCTCGGCGAGATCGCGCTCGGGGGGGAACCTCGTTCGATCAGGTTCTCGAGCGACGGTCATCACGCCTACGTTTTGTCACCGGTGAGTCAGCAGGTGTTCGTGATCGATGTGGCGACGAGGAGAATGATCGAAGCGATCGAAGCGGGCTCGGGCCCCAGCGGCTTGGCATGGAGCCGGCACGGCAATCCGTAGCCGCCCGAAGTTCGCTCGAGTTTAGGTGACGACGGCCCTCGGATCTTCCGACGGGCCGTCGTTTCATTTGGGCCCCCTCCCACGTTCCCTAGTAGATTGCTGATCGGGCAAACCAGACGGCGGAGGCTGAGGGCGGTTGAAAACGACTCGATGCGCGAGCTGGACGATCGGCCTCGCCAGTACTGTGATGATCGGCGGGTGCTCCGATGCGGCCGGCCCCGGCCCAGGCGCCGCCATGGTTCAGATCGCCGCGGGGCCGTCCACCGTCCGCCAGGGTGACGTCGCGTCCTTCACGGCGAGCGTCACGGTCGATGGGGTCACCTCTGTGGCGACCATCGATTGGTCCGTCGAACCACCTGCGGCGGGTCGCATCGAGACCGATGGCCGTTTCGTGGCCTACGAACCCGGTGTCGCCAAGATCGTGGCGGAAGCGCAAGGCGCTCGGGCCGAGCGTGACGTCTCGATTAGCGATCGTGGCCTCGCGGGCGGCACGTTCACCGTCGTGGGGCGCGGCCCCATCTTCGATCGCTTCACGTCGGATCTCTGGGTCAACGGCACGGTCGCCTATACGGGGACGTGGTCCGCTCGCGACGGCCCGGCCGGATTGCAGGGCGGAAACATCATTTACGTGTGGGACATCTCGAGCCCGTCTTCCCCCCGCCTAACGGACTCCATTACCGTCAACGCGGGCACGGTAAACGACGTCAAGATTCGTGAAGACGGGCGGCTTGCCGCCCTGAGCCACGAGGATGCAGGCGATCTGCTAAACGGCATCACCCTGCTGGATCTGACTGATCCGCTTCATCCAACCGTGATCACGCGCTTCACCGATTCGATGCACCCGGGGGTGCACAACCTGTGGATCGATGGCGACTTCGTGTACGCCGCCGTGGATGGTTCGAACGCGAATGGAGGTCTCCGTGTAATCGACGCGTCCGACCCGACGGCCCCGTCGATCGTCGCGAGCTTCTATGGGGGCGATACGAGTTCGAACTTCGGCCAGTTCCTGCACGACGTGTACGTACGCGACGGGCTGGCCTTTTTATCGCATTGGGATCCCGGCCTGATCATTCTCGACGTCGGCAACGGGATCGCGGGAGGATCTCCGAGCGGTCCGATCGAAGTCGGTCGAGTTCGGACCGCCGGCGGAGACACTCATAACGCCTGGTACTGGCCGGCGAGCGGCTATGTGTTCGTTGGCGAAGAGGACTTCAGTACGCCTGGAAAGCTGCATGTCGTCGACGCGCGTGTACCGAGCAATCCGGTCGAGGTGGCGACGTTCACGGTCCCTTCGACGACCCCGCACAACGTCTGGCTCGACGAGGCGGAGGAGGTGCTCTACGTGGGCTGGTACGAGGCGGGGGTGTATGCGATCGACGTCAGCGGGGAGTTGCTCGGGGATCTGGATCGGCAGGGGCGCGTGGTGGCGACGGCGCTGTACGACGGCTCGGGCACCTGCCGGGGTGGCGGTACGTGCAGCTGGGCGCCGCAACTCCAGGGCGGCAACGTGTGGGTTGCGGACGTGAACAGCGGTTTGTGGGCCCTGAGTCTCGACCGTTGACCTACCGTTGGCCTAGGAGCGGCCCTGGTCCCTCCAACGGCCTGCCGGTCTCCTCAAAGGCTTAGCCGCTGGGAAGTTGCTTGAGATCGCGGCGGCCTGCCGCGACGCCGGACCCAATCCCGATTCCGAACAAGAGTGCCGTTAACGGCGTGATGATGGGGAAAATCGCCGTCGGAATCGCCAGGGCGGTGGCTGCGACGCCCGCAATCAGGGGGACGCCCGGTTTTTGCACCCCTTCTACGAAACGGAGTCTTTCGCGCACAAACCTCTTGATGGCCACGTAGCCGCCAACCGAGGCAATACCGGTGACGATCAGCCAAAGAAATGCTCCGAGGAATTCAAACATGTCTACACCTCCTAAGGCCTCATACGTCGTGTCGCGCGGAGCAGTTTCACGGCCCTTCATCTGCCTTTTCCTGATCCTGTTCGCCCTCGCGGGTTGTCGCCACGCTAGGTCGAACGAACTCGAGGAAGTCCTCGAGACCTACGACTCGGTCTCCAAGGAGGCTCGCTGGCCCGGCTTCCTCCCGCAGGAGATCCCGCTTGCGCTCCACGACAGTGCCGGAACCTATCTCATCCGGCATCCGTCGCCACCCGCCCCGTTCCGCCGACTCCGCGGATTCTCCCACATCTTCGCGGCGGATACCGTGTTGTCGGAGCTGCAAGCCAACACTGCCGCGGAGGTCACCGGCACGTGGACCGCGACCATCATCGCGCCAGACGGGGATTGGGATGCGCAGGCGCTCGCGCCGCTGCTCGTGCACGAGGCGTTTCACGTCTTCCAGACCGTCTCGCATCCGGGCTGGACGGCGAACGAAGTGGACTTGTTTACCTATCCCGTGCGCTCCCTGGCGACGTTGCACGGGCGGAGACTCGAGACGGCGGCGCTACGACGAGCCGTCACCGCCCGGGACTCGGTGCGGGAGCTCTGTTGGGCCCAAGAATTCCTTCGACAGCGGCGCTCACGGTTCGGCCGACTGCCCGCCGAGGCCGCCGCGTATGAACGCGGCGCGGAACTCCGTGAGGGGCTCGCGCGGTATGTCGAGGCGCTCGTTTCGGGCGAAGATCCGGTCGTGCCCGGCGACGGGTTCCCTCCCGAGGATGTCCGTGAACGCGCCTACGTTTCAGGGCACGCGATCGCGGTGCTCCTCGACCGCCTCGCGCCCGGTTGGAAGGGAGACCTCGCCGAGAACGATGCCAGTTTGGATGGGCTACTCGGCGAGGCGATCGGCGGCGTGCGCGTCCGTCGCTGTGCGGCGTCTACCGACGAGAACGGTCGAGCACGCGCCGTGGCGCGGACCGATCTTCAGGCGCTGGAGGGTCGCGACGCACGCGCGCGTGTGGCCTTCGAGCGAGCTGGACCGTGGCGCGTGGAAGTGTCCGCACAACACCACCCCCTGTTCCCAAAACAATTCGATCCGCTAAACGTCCGTATCCTCGGAAGTCGATCCGTGCTCCACGAACGTTGGATCCAACTTTCAAACGACGCAGTCGAGCTGGAGGTGCTGAACGATGTCGCGCTCACTCACGGCGTGGGTCCGCACCCAATGTTCGACGGCGTAGATCGCGTCGACGTCACCGGGCTACCCGAGCCCGCCATCGAAGAGAGCGGCGAGGCAAACGACACGGTACGCGTCCGGGCGGGGGGCCTCAGACTGACACTTATCGGCGCCGAGATCGAGGTCGATGCGGAGGCAAGAGTCTTCCGGGCCACGCTCGTTAGGCCGCCCCGCCGTTAGGGAGTCCGAGTGGCTGGCGGCGCGACTGACGTGAACCGGCGCGGCCCGCCAGTCAGGACGGCCCGAGCTGCACCCAGAGATAGAATACGCTGGCGGCGGTCACGGCCAGGATGCCCAGCCCCGACCACAACCGCAGCGCTCTGCCCGGCCTCATTTCCGGCTCATCGATGAGCCGCGTCACGCAGTAGTGGTTGAGGCAGAATAGGATCGGCGCGATCAGGAAGCTCACGATCGCAGCGATCGTGACCAGGATCACGGGGTTGGGGATCCAAAGCGTCTCTGCGATCGCCAACGCGAGGGTCGCAAACAAGAAGCCCCACAGAAGATGCTTCTTCGAACCCGCCGTCTTGGGGACCAAGCGACTGACACCCTCGGAGAACGCGCGCGGGAATCCGTCCATCACGCCATACGCCGTGGAGAACATCCCGAAAAACGCGGCCGTCATGAAGATGGGAAAGATCCAGTCGCCCAGACTCTCCGTGTAGAGACGCGCCAGCGCGATGGCGACGTCCGCGCCCTGCATTGGGTCGAGACCCGCAGGCCGGAGGACCTCTGCGCCGAGTGCCACGAACATGATCGCGAGCACGGCCGACAATCCGTAGCCCAGTCGCAGATCGAGTTGCCCGACTGCGAGCGCCTGACGACGAGGGCTCCCCGTCACTCCCTTCGATGCACCACGGACCGCCCAGGTCTCCCGGCGCTCCAAGGCCCACATGCTGTGCCACACGGCGACGTCGACCCCGGTTGGCATCCAGCCGATGACCGCGGCGAATAGGACGACGGAAGCCGGCGGAATCGAGGGGGTGACCAGGCCGGTCAGGAAGCCGGGCCCGGGCGGCTTGCTCACGAATGCGAACACCGTCATGAGGGTGAGCCCGAGCAGCATCCACTTGCTGAGCGCGGACAAGGCGTCAAACCCGCCGGTGGCGAGAAACGCGGCCACCACCAGCCCCAGGATCAGACTCCACGCGGGGATCGGGAGCGCCGGTACGGCGAGGTGAGCCACCGCCGCCGCCACCCCGAGCACGCCCGCGAGCACCGTCACGCCTTGCACGGTGGTGCCGAGAAGAAACACCGCCAATGCCCATCCCCGCGGACCGGGCACTCGTGCGTAGCCGTCCAGAAGCGACGTGCCGGTCGCGATCGCGAACCGTGGACCAAACTCGAACGCGGGATACTTCACGACGTGGCTGGCGACCATGACCCACAGCAGCGCATAACCGAACGAAGCGCCGGCTGTCGGTGCCAGCACGAGATGACTCGCTCCGATCGCGGTTGCCGCGAGGACGAAGCCCGGTCCCAACCAGCGCAACGGGTCGATCCTCGCGCCCCAGGAACGTGTCTTCTCAACGGAGTTTTTCATCGCGCCACGCTGCGCTCGTCGACGGCGTCACGCAACCGTGACCGCTAGGTTGGGGCGGTCGGGTGCCTCCCGTGCTCGTGAGCCGGGCCGGGCGAACCCATCTCCACGCGTTCGAGGACTTCAAGGAGTGCGATATGGCAGAGGCAATGGATGAGATTCGCGTCGACTGGTCCAGCGGGCTGAAGTTCACCGGGCACCGCGCGGGCTTCGAGACGGCCATCGATGGAGATCAGGAAGTGGGACCCAGCCCCGTGGGTCTCCTATTGGAATCGGTTGCAGCCTGCGCGGCGATCGACGTCGTGTTTATTCTGGAAAAGGGCAGGGAGCCGATGACGGGCTTGTCGGTTACGACGCACGCGGAACGAGCCGAGCAGCCGCCGCGATTCGTGAAGCGCCTGCAGTTCGACTTCAACTTGACCGGAGCTGTCGACGAGTCGAAGGCACGTCGTGCCGTGCGTCTATCCTTCGAGAAATACTGTTCGGTGTTCCACTCGTTGAGACAGGATATCGAGCTCGAGTGGTCGCTCACGCTGAACGGCGAACCCAGCGTTTAACCGAGCGCTGCATCAGTCGACAGGTGGCGGGACGTCAGAAGGGTTCTGGCAGATCTCCAGCCCAGTCGAGGAATCCGGCCCCGTCGGGAGTCCAGATCACGATGGCTCCGCAGGTCGAGCTCGGACGTAAGAATTCGAGCGGCGTCTCGGTGTCGCGGCGATACACCTCGACGGCCCCCAAGTCTTCTTTGGGAATGTCGTCGAGGTCCAGCCCGCCCTGATACATGCCGTCGAGAAAGACCGCGGGCGGGCACTGGAGGTTGCCCCCCTTACCCATACGCACCTGCGCCCTTCCGTATTGCACGGGGCCTACGCTGACCCCGGGCATCCCTCGTAGCAGGTCGCTCGGCAGTCGAGGGTTTCGGCGGATGATCTCTTTGGGCGTGAAGTACTGGCCAAACCCGCGATCCATGCGATACGCGAACCCTTGTAAGTTCCGCGCCCGCCTCGTCTGACGAATCTCGACCGTGAGGTCAGCGATCCGGACCACCGTGGAGCTGAGCAGTAGGGTGACGCGGGTCGTCTCGTCGGGCACGAGGTCGATCGGCTGTTGGCCGGGCGTATACCCGATAAACCGGACTTCGATCGTGTCGGGGCCGGCCCAGGTCTGGGGGATACGGAAATTCCCCTCGACATCGGTCAACGCGCCGTAACCGGAACTCAAGAGGTGGACCACCGCGCCTTCGACCGGTTGCCCCGTCGAGGAGCTGACGACCTGTCCCACGAGGACGGCGGATCGGCGACCCTCAGGCGGGTCTGACTGGCCTTCGAGAGGCGCCACGATCGCCAGGAGGGCAGTAAGCCCCAGGGCGGTCGACGCACTGCGAAATATGTGGGATTGAAGCAAGCGCACGCGATTTCCAGCTATTCAGAGTTTTCCACACCCGATTCGCACCCGTTTCACACCGAAAGGTAACGATCGGGCCCGCCCTAAGAACCCCTCGGCCTAGGCCTACGTTCCGAGAGACCCCCGCGACCAAATAGACAACGCGCGACCAGGTCGGCTCAGGACGCCGGGAGCGAAACTGGCTTCGGACGCCCGAAGCAAACCGTCAAGCGGTGGAGCAGGCCATGTCCTGACCACAGCACATCGGAGACTTCACCATGCCGTGTCCGCCGGGACACTTCGAGACGTGGACGGAAGAGCCATCGTCCTTGGTGAGCGTTTCATGCGCCAACTCGACTCCGCACTCCCCACAGGTCATGGTGCCGACGCTCATCCCGCACTTGTCACACGTATATGCTGCCATTCTGCTCTCTTTCCAGGTTGCGACCTGAACGTCCATCGGGTATCGAAGGTCTCTACTCTCCGTCAATATAGTAGAGACTCAGGCTTTCGGCGCCCGTCGCGGCCGTCTGCCGTCCTAGCCGGTCACCATGGAGCGAGATTGAACTACGAAAAACTGGGTGCCTTCTATCTTGGGGCCGAAGTAGGGGACGAACCGCTCGAAGCGCCGCTTCTTTACGACGCCCGCGACCTCACCACCCACGCGGTTTGTATCGGGATGACCGGAAGCGGCAAGACCGGTCTTTGTCTCGATTTGCTGGAAGAGGCCGCGATGGACCGAGTCCCGGCGATCATCATCGATCCGAAAGGGGACATGGCCAACCTTCTCCTCACGTTTCCCGACTTGGAGGGGAAGGACTTCGAACCTTGGATCAACCCGGATGACGCCAGACGCAAGGACATGACGCCGTCTGATTTCGCCGCCGCGCAGGCCGATCTGTGGAAGAGTGGTTTGGCCAAGTGGGGCCAAACGGGTGAGCGGATCCGAACGCTTCGCGAGACGACCGACCTGACCGTGTTCACGCCGGGTAGTGACGCCGGGATCCCCGTCTCGGTCATGAGTTCGTTCGATGCCCCTGACGCGGACTGGGAGCAAGAGAGCGAATATCTTCGCGAGCGCATCGGCGGCACGGTCTCCGGACTGCTTGGCCTGATCGGAGTGGATGCCGATCCCATCCAGTCTCGCGAGCACATTCTCATGTCGACGTTGTTCGAGCACTTCTGGAGAGCAGGGAAGGATCTCGACCTCACCCGTCTCATCCTCGCGATCCAAGATCCCCCGGTCCGGCGTCTCGGCGCTTTTGACGTCGACACGTTCTTTCCGGAAAAGGATCGAATGGGTCTGGCGATGAAACTCAACAATCTCATTGCCGCCCCCGGGTTCCAAAGCTGGGTCCAGGGACAGCCGCT
Source organism: Gemmatimonadota bacterium (assembly GCA_029262175.1). Lineage (GTDB taxonomy): Bacteria > Gemmatimonadota > Gemmatimonadetes > Palauibacterales > Palauibacteraceae > Palauibacter. Next base: position 54,007 of record JAJCZV010000018.1, on the reverse strand, counting down.
CGACATTCCGAGCTTTCTGTCCGCACCCGATGGTAGACCGCGGCACTCGATTTTCTACATCGCGCATCTTTCTGAAGCCGAGCGGATGTTTTTCGTCACGCTTCTTCTCAACCAGATCATCACTTGGATGCGGAGACAACCCGGGACGACGAGCCTGCGAGCACTCGTCTATATGGATGAGATCTTCGGCTTTCTTCCGCCGGTCGCCGAGCCGCCGAGCAAGAAGCCTTTCTTGACCCTTTTCAAACAGGCCCGAGCGTACGGAGTCGGCGTCGCGCTCACGACGCAGAATCCGGTCGATCTCGACTACAAGGCGCTCACGAACGCGGGAACCTGGTTTATCGGTCGTCTTCAGACCGAGCGTGACAAGGGCCGTCTGTTGGACGGGTTGGAGGTCGCGAGCGGTGGAAGCGGCGCGACGCGGGCCGATCTGGACAAGCTGATCTCTAGCCTCGACAAGCGAGAGTTTCTGCTCCACAACGTACACGAATCCGCACCCGTCACGTTCCGCACGCGTTGGGCCATGAGCTACCTCCGCGGGCCGATGACCCGTGGACAAGTCGCGACCCTCATGGACGGAAGAGAACCGGACCCGCTGCCGGGCGGACCCATCGACCAGGCTAACGGGGCGAGCGGCGCCTCGGCAGACGCGTCGTCCATCGCCCCGGCGACCGCGGACGATGGGTTTGCCGCGACACCTCCTTCGCTGGGTCCCGACGTGCCGCACCACTTCTTTCCGCTCGAGCTCGGAGCAACGGGCGCCGCCGTCAAGGCAGAGGAGGCTTTGGGCGCCGAGATCAAGATCGAGTCTCAAGCGCTCGTGTATCGAGCCAGTCTCCTCGCGACAGGAACCGTGCACTTCGTCCACAAGGCTTCGGGCACCCAGGAACGTCAGGAGGTCGCATACGCGGCGCACGACCCCGAAAGGTCGGTGCGCTGGGATCAAGCCGAAGACCTCGGTCGCGTACCCGCAGGCGTGGGGCCGGACGCTCCGGCGGAGGGTCGCTTCGCGCCCCTGCCTGAGTCGATCAACCAATCGAAGGAGCTGACTTCGGCAAAGAAGGACTTCGCGGACTATCTGTATCGCAACCGGAAGATCACGCTCTTCGAGGCGCCAGATCTGGATGAATTCTCCCGCGCCGACGAGTCGGAGGCGGAGTTCCGGGGGCGTCTGGCGCACGCGGCTCGCGAGAAGCGAGACGACGCCATCGAAAAGATCGAGGCTCGGTACGAGAAGAAGCTCGATACGGTCGGGGACCGGCTTCGTCGAGCACGCGGGACGTTGGCGCAACGCGAAGAGCAAGCGTCGGCGAAGAAGCGCGAGACGTTTGTGGCGATCGGGGAGAGCGTGTTGGGCGCTTTTCTGGGGCGCCGCTCCTCACGCCGCGTTTCGAGCAGCGTCCGCAGGCTGAGCCAATCCTCGACCGCCAAGGCGCGCGCGGCGGAAGCGGAAGACAACCTCGAGTCGCTGGAGGCCGCGGCCGCCGAACTCGAGCGCGAGCTTCAGACGGACGTGGCCGAGATCACGGCGGAATGGGACATATCGGCCATCGACATCGAGACGGTCGAAGTGACGCCGAGACGCACCGACGTGGAAGTGTCCGAGCTGGCGATCGCATGGCTCCCGCATCGAAGAGTCGTCTGTCTCGTGGGAGAAGATCCCCAGATCTTCGAAACACCGGCCTACTAGCGGCGTCGGCTGCGTCTCGTCGTCAGCGGCGTGTCATCGACAGGACGGCGCTTGCCTCGTCGCTCGCGGCCCCGAAGATGGACACCACCAGATGGTCTTCGGTGGGGCTCTCATAGGTGAACCACCAGGGTGCACCGGGCTGCGGTTCCGCCGCGGTGCTTCGAAACGTCGCCTTGTGCCCGTCGAGTTCCGTTAGCCGATACTCCAGGCGTTCGGCCTCTCTCGGTTGCCAGCCGGGTGAGATGTGTTTGAAGCGGTAGTAGATTTCGCCGTCCCCGTCTTTTTCGATCAAGAGCAGCTCGTACATCGTGGCCACTCCCCCGTTCACCAGTCGGAACTGCCCCGACAAGGACTCGCTCGTGGGTTCAAGCCAGTTCTCTTCGATCCGCCCCCCGAACGCCTCGCCGGCCCAGTGGCCGGTGATCCAGCTGAGTTCGGCAATCTCGGCCGGACGAAGAGGCGTCGGCTGGGCAGCAACGACCGCGCAGAGGGAAAGGACGAGAGCAAGGCCTTTGGCCCCGCCGACCCACGCGTGAACGCTTGGCTTCAATGACGACATCTCGACTCCGTACTGGATAATGAGGACGTCCTCCGAGAGTCCCGACTCTCACTCCGTTGAAAAGGTGGGGTCCGCCGGGCAGCTTCGCACCTCATGAAGACCCTTCGATCGATTCTTCTGGTGATCGCGGCCGGACTCGTCGGTCTCGCCCTGATCTATACGGATCGAATTCCGATTCCACTCGGCTGGAGCCGCGTGGCGTTTGGATCCACTTTCTACGCGGTGGTCGGATACGTCTTGGCGCGCTGGCATGTCGGGCGTCGGGGCCTGTGGTGGATCTTGGCATCGGGGTGGGGCCCTGGCGTCCTGGGCTGGGTCGGGCTTACTCAGGTCTTGTTCGAGCCGGAGCGCGGGGCGCCAGCTCTCGCTTTGCTATTCGCTTTGGGTCCACCGCTCTCCGCCTTCGCCGGAGCACGGCTCGCGCGGGTGAGAGATCGAACGGCCGCTGCCTCTAGCGCGTCGCGTTCTCGAGATCCTCAAACGTCTGATTGAGGATCGGATAGCGACGCCAGTCTTTGTAGTCGAAGTGCCACCACTCGAACTCGTAGACTCTGAAGCCCGCGGCCTCCATCGTGGTGCGGAGCAACTCTCGGTGCCAACGCTGCAGCGCCGTTCCGCCCATGTAGTCGGGATACGATCGCTCGGAAAACTCGTCGTAGCCGCCCACCATCTGCACCGGCGCTCCCGAATCCAGGCGATAGAGCGTGAGGTCTACCGCAGCCCCCCTGTTGTGCCGCGAACCATCGCTGGGATCGGCGACGAACTGTTTTTGGTTCTCGGGCGTCGCATCGAAGAACATCTTCGTGCCGAACCAGGGCCTATACGCGTCGTGGATCAGCAAACCGTAGCCGTGTTCGGCGAGCGCTCGGTGAGCGCGTAGGAGCGCTTCCGCCGCTGGACGTTGTAGGAAGGCGCGCGGCTGCTGGTAAAAGGCCGCTTGCATGAAGTTGTTGGTCGTGGCGTATCGGATGTCGTACAGGATCGAACCGTCGAGCGAGGAGAGTTCGACGAGATCGATCGGTAGCGCATCGATGTCCTCCCTGGGCGGGGTAGCGGCGAGGGCTTCCGGGCGGAGTTCGGCGAGCGGGCGCACGGGGTCGATGGTGAAGGTCTCGCCCGCGGCCGTGCCAATGTCACGCCGGTCGAATCGGACACCCGCGGCCAACACGTGCGATACGCGACCGGAGCCGTCGCGAGCGAACACCAATCGCTCGCCGTGATAGAGGCCGCCCGACGCCGGAAACGCGAACACGTCGGTGGCGACTTCGTCCAGCGCATCGATTTCCGCCCACTCGATCAGCGCATGGAGTTGCCCCGCTTTCTCAAACACGAAGAGCACGTTGTGATCCCAACCATACTCGCCGATCAGATCGAGATAGCGCGTCGGCGCTGGTCCGGGTCGGGGACCGGGGTGCCCCTCGGTACGCGGGAACCGACTCCCGTCGCGCGCGACCAGGGCGTCACCTTCGAGCCGGAAGTAGCCGCCAAAACCGAGGCGGTCATCGACCACGAGGGTGTCGCCGCGCGCCCGCAAGCGAAACCGCTGGCCGCTGAGCTCCGCGATCACATCGCCTTCGCCAACCGCCGCACCTCGATCCACGAGCCGAATGACGTTCTGTCCATCCGGACTCGTGTACGTGCCCGGCAGCTGGGCGGCGAGTGCTGCGGGAATGGGGCCGGTCGTCCGTACGCTCGGCAACGGCTCCCCAGCCCGAGCGGCCAGCATCAGGCGAAGGGCGTAGTCCGTAACTCGGTCCGCGATCGAGTTGGCGAAATCGACGGTCGTCACCGCGATGGCCCCGAGCTTTTCATCGGGGAGCATCGAAAGCTGGGTCGCAAAGCCGTAGATGGCGCCACCGTGTCCCACGAATCGGTGTCCATCCAGTTCGCCCAGGCGAAACCCGATTCCGTAGCCCGAATCCTCACCGAACTGGGGCGACAGCATTTCCGTCAGCGTCGCGGGTGAAACGACCGCGCCGTTTTCCCCAACGCCATCCGCGAACACGGCCGACATGAACTTGCCGAGGTCGGTGACGGGGGCGTACATGCTCCCCGCAGGCGACATCCCGAGCTCGAAGGTCGGCGCGGAGAACTCGCGGCCGTCGTATCCCCACATCATGGCCGACGCGAGTCCCTCTCGGACGGCCGCGGTCGGGGCAAAGGCGCTTTCGGTCATTCCGAGCGGCCCGAGGACGGCGTCGCGCACGTAATCCGTAAAGGGTACACCCTGCGTTCGCTCGAGCACGTAGCCGACCGTCGCGATCCCGGCGTTGGAGTATTTGACGCGGGAGCCTGGCTCGTAGATCACGGGCGTCCCGTTGAGGCTGGCCACGGTCTGCGCCAGTGTTGGCTCATCGTCGGCGAAGTAGTGACCCACGGGTGGCTCGCGGACGATCCCGGCTCGGTGCGACATCAACTGACGCAGCGTCGGCGTGCCGGTTGAAGAGACGGTTGGTGATATGGGAGCGCCCAGGGCGAACTCCGGGAGATACTGGGTGATGGGCACATCGAGATCGAGCTCGCCCCTCTCGACGAGTTGCATCACGGCGAGGTCGGTGAAGAGTTTGGAAACCGACCCGACGCGGTAGATCGTGGAGGCAGACGCGGGTACGTCGGCCTCCGGTCGGGCGAGCCCGAATCCCGCAGCCCATACCGTCTCATCTCCATCGACCAGCGCGATCGATAGGGCGGGGAGATCCTTGTCGATTCGCTCGGCTTCAATGAACTCGGACAACCGCTCACGGACGGCGGCGTAGTCGGGCCGGGCATCGCCGACGGGTCGTTCCACGTCGGTGGAGCAGCCCCATCCCGACCCGGCGACGAGAACCAAGAGCGTGGCGGAGCGGGCACGACACATCGCCGGGGTCGCCGAAGCCAGGGTCATGAGGTCTCCAGAGCCTGTTCGGGTTTGCACCGCTTGCAGGCGCGAAATCCGGCGGCACGCGCCGCCGCGGGTCCGGCTAAGAATCGGATGTTCTGCGGGAGCGGTCTGGCGGGGCAGGAGGGCCTGCAGAAGATGCCTGTCGTAACGACACACGACACGAAGACCCCGTCGTAGGTCCTGTCGCGCCTCTCGACCGCCGCGAGCATTTGCGTTTCGGTCGGAATGGTCACGGTCGTTCCCACGGTTGCCTGGTTCGTCATTTTCTCGCTCTTCATGTGTGCGCGGTGCCGAGATAAATCGATCCGACCGCGCGTGGGACTCCTGGCACGGTGAATCGGTCGAGCTCGGTCAGGTGGAACCCCGCGCGCTCGATCTCGCGGTCGATCGCGCGGTTCATATTGCATCCACAGCCAATCACCTTCTGGATCGGGTTGAAGGTGTCTTGCACCTTCGCGACCCAACGCCGGTCGCTTCGACCGTGCTCTAAGAAGAGCAGCTCGCCACCGGGCGCGAGGACTCTTCGAATCTCTTTTAGCGCGGCTTGCAGTCGTGCGATGGAACACATGGTCCACGTACTTACAACCGTATCGAACTGTTCTTCGTGAAACGGAAGTCGTTCGGCCGCATCGCGTGTGATTCGTTCGACCGGGAAGGGGGCGGCAGCGATTCGGGACTCGACGCGCGCCTCCAGAAAAGAGGCGGTGTCCAGTCCGACGACCCGGGAAACGCCTTCGGGATAGCATCTCAGGTTGAGACCCGTCCCGAACCCGATCTCCAGCACCTCGCCTCGGGCTCGCGCCAGCGCGCGCCTCCGATACTGACGGTGGAGGTCGCCGCTGAGCCCGCTATCCATGAGTCGCGGGAAGATGTGGTCCGAGTAGAAGCCCATGACCGCTCGAGTGACGCAGGAGGTGTCGGATCCGTCTCGGAGGGAGTATAGGCCCTGCCGACCTTCCCGCGAACGGTCCAGACTCGAAACGGTGGGCGTGAATCGAAACTGTCCTGTTGGCCGTCGCGTAAGAAACTGGGACGGCCCCGCCGAGGAGTACATGCGCCCAAAGCCCTGGTTGATCGCCCACATCGTTGCCTGGAACCTGCTGCTCCTCGGCGCTCCGGAAGCGTCGAACGCGCAGCAACGGGATCCTGTCGTAGCGGCGGCCGACTCCGTCGGTCGTCCGGCGGAACCGGCAGACACCTACGCCGATCCCGGGGTTCGGACCCTCATCGAGCGCGCCCGCGCCGAACGGCGCGCCCGTGCGCGAGGGCTGTCGAGCTTTGAGACGACGTTTCGCGAACGCCTGTACGCGGGTCTCGGCGGTCGGCTCGTGCGACGCGAGCGCGCCATGTTCCACCAGGAGCGAGCCGCCCGCGTGTACTGGGATGCCGAAGATGCACACATCGTCCACTGGTTGGGGGTTCGACAAGGCGTCCCCATCGCCGGCATCGGAACCGAGATCGATGAAGCGATCCGGTCGGACGAGCTCTTCGATTTCGACATCGAGATCCTCGATCCCGAAGACGACCATGTGACGATCGGCTCGGACTGGGCCCTGCACCCACTCGCCGACACCGCAGTCGCGCACTACCGATTTCGTTCGGGCGACACCTTGCGTATCCGATTTCCCGGGTCCGACCGGACCGTCACGCTCATCGAAGCGATCGTCGAACCTCGCGAGGCCCGCTTTGATCGCATCGTCGGGTCGCTGTGGTTCGATCAAGCAGAAGGCGTGCTGACGCGGGCCGCGTATCGACCGGCGATCGAGTACGATTTTGATCGCGAGGAGCCCGACGACGCCGATGATGTGCCCGGGTTCGTCAAACCGCTTCGCGCCACCGTGGATTTCATCACCATTGACTACGGGCTGCAAGAACTTCGCTGGTGGTTACCCAACCGGATGGCCTTCGATGCGACGGCGACGGCGGGGGGACTCGCAAGTATGCCCGTGCGTCTCGAATGGACGTTCGAGGACTACGTCGTCGATCAACCGCCCAGTATCGATCCCGAGAACCTTCCGGATGGGTGGACGACCTGGGTCGACAACAAGCAGGAGGTCGTGGTCGTCGATGGCGATACCCTGTACGTGGATGTGGATCGGATTCGCGTGATCGATGGTGACTCGGTCGTGATCGTACGCGGAGACACGCTTGCGATCGCAGAGGTGCGAGACCGACAGCGGACCCGTGACGATCCGCTGACGGCGGTGCTCGATTCGATCCCGGATGAACGGCGAGCCATGATCATCGTCGTGCCCCCGATCAGCGAGGTCCTCAGCTCCCCCGAAATTCCAGAGCCCTTGTTCTCTGGGAGCGTGGATGCGTTCACGGACGCGGAGCTCGATCGATTGAGAGACCGGCTCGGCTCCATCGATGTGCCCGGCGCCGACCTGCTCGGTCCCCGCTTCGACTTCGGTTTGTGGCCCGGGTTGGTTCGGTTCAACCGAGTGGAAGGGATCGCGCCGAGCGTTCGACTGGCTTTCCCGACCGGGGTGACGTCCGAGTTTGCGGTGACGCCCCGAATCGGGATACCCGAATGGGAACCGGGGCTCGAACTCGAGTGGCGTAAGCAGACCGCAAATAACTCGTTCGGAGTGACGGCCTACCGGCGCTTGATCGATCTCGGCGACTGGGGTCGGCCCCTTTCCTTCGGCAACTCGTTCAACAGTCTCGTGACCGGCTACGACGATGGTCTCTATTTCAGAGAAACGGGGCTCGAGATCGCTGCGAGTCACCAAGGAGATCGGTTGCGCTGGGAAGGGTCTGTTTTCGCTGAACGGCACCAGGACGCTCCGGAGCAGACCAACGCGTCGCTTCCCAACCTGATCGGTAGTCGCGTCTTTCCGGCCAACGTCCGCGCCGAGCGTGGCGAGATCGTCGGCCTAGCGGGACGTTTGCGCGCCTTTAGCGGTGTGGACCCGTCCGACCCGGCGCTGAGCGCGACCGTTTGGGGGGAGGCGGCTACGGGCGACTTCGACTACGGTCGCCTGGCGGTCTCGAGCGCTCTGATCGTGCCCATCGGGCAATGGAGCGCCGCGGTCGAAGGCGCCACAGGCACCACGTTCGGGAGCGCGCCGAACCAGCGCCTGTTTCACCTCGGCGGACCGTACACGCTGCGAGCGTTCGAGCCAGGGGCCGCCGGCGGCGAGTCGTTCTGGTTTGGTCGCGTGGAGCTGGGACGAGGTTTTCGCGTAGCCCCGGACAGCTACGGCGCCGGGGGGAGTACGTTCCGGATCACCGCGTTTGGCGATGCGGCTTGGGCTGGGCCTCGAGCGGCGTTCGGGACCGAGGGATGGCAGGCTAGCGTCGGGGCAGGGTTTTCGATCATGGACGGCTTCTTCCGCATCGACATCGCGAAGGCCGTCGAAGGCGGCAATTCGTGGCGCCTTCACATATACACCGACGGTTTGATGTGAAGCGTCCCTTGACCAGCGGATCCGACGGTTTGCGCGATCGGGTCGGGCGGTGCACCGTAGGCGTCGCCACCAAAACATACCGATCGGATAAACAGCCGCGATGACGCGAAAAGACAAGAGCACCGGGGACGAAAGCGCCGAGACGAACGACGGCGGGAAGAAACGTCGCCCTCTTCCCGAACGATTTAGCAAGGAGTGGTTCGTCGACTGGGGTCGCACCCTCTTGTTTGCCGCGATCATCTTTGTCGTGTTCCGAACATTCTTGCTCGCGACCTTCGTCATCACATCCGGCTCGATGGAAAACACGCTTCTCGTCGGCGATTTTCTGCTCGTCAACAAGACGTCTCTCGGCTCCCGTATCCCGGGTACGTCGCTTCGGATCCCTGGCTATGCCGAGCCAGAGCACAACGACATCATCGTGTTTCGGGCCGACCATGCCCCCGGCCTGGACATCGTCAAGCGCACGATCGGACTTCCGGGCGACACCGTGTCCATGACAGACGCACAACTGTTCCGAAACGCGCAGGCGGTGGACGAGCCCTATGTCATCCACAATCCTCGCGTGGCGGATATGTCCGATCCGGACATGGCGTGGCAGCTCGAATACTTGGTGTCGTCCGTGGATCGAGCGACGTATCGCCCGACCCGAGACAATTGGGGGCCGTTGGTGATCCCGGAGGAGCGCTTCTTCATGATGGGGGACAATCGCGAGGCGAGCCTGGACTCGCGGTACTGGGGGTTGGTGGAACGTCGAAAGATGAGGGGAGAGCCCATCTTCATCTACTACTCCTACGACCGGAACGCGCTCAAACCCATCCGTTTTCTAACGGCCATGCGTCCCGGTAGGATCGGCCCGTCTCCCTGATCCTGTAACACGCGTAGTCAGAACGACTTGAGGGGCCCTGTCAAATCTTCTTTAGCAGTCGTCGGATGACTTCCAGGGCCACCAAAATGGCGACTCTCTTCATCGATCTTCTCCCCTTCTGTGCTCGTTCATAGCGATGCGACCCGAAGAATGGTCGCATGAGTCATACCCATGCGGAGCTAGCATTGGTCCAGTCGCCCGTAAGTTGCGCTCCTAGAGCGACCAGGGACAGTACGTCCTGCCCAGGCAAAGGGTTTCGCCGGACGCGCGAGGGGATAGACTTTGGATCGGGCACCCTGGAGGGGTGGCAGAACGGCGAATGCACCAGTCTTGAAAACTGGCGTCCGAAAGGACTTGCGGGTTCGAATCCCGCCCCCTCCGTTAGCTTTTCACGGGTTCAGGGTTCACTCCCGATCTGGGGGTGTCCCCACTTCTGTCCCCACTCGGAGAGAATCCGAGGCGGTCTGCTACCATTTGGAAGTAGGGTTTCGCGTCGTGGTAGTCGGGGTGAAATCGGGCGTACTTCATCTTCTGCTGAGCCCCACCAACGCCCCCTCTTTATAAGGAAGGGGGGGGCTAAAGCGTTAAAGTTGTTTTAGGTGAACAGCTCCTTCCCCGACCAATGGCGGCAATGCACAACGTCGCCGCATCATATACGAACAATACCGTGAATAAACGAGTTGGACGACAGCGGCGGTGGACAAGCTGACCTTTGATTCACGAAGCTAATTTGAGTACGTCGACGACTTGAGACCGGGGGTATCTTGGGAGATCGCAAACGCCCTAGGCGACTTCGTCTCGTAGTCGAGATTTCGAGCGCGCTCGCGGTGGTCCTCTCACTGATCTTCGTTGGTGTCCAAGTGAGACAGAGTGCCATCGCGACGCGCGGAGCGACGCTCCAGTCATTGTCGAACTCCAGCCTTGAACTCAGCCGCATCCTCCTGGAGAACGCCGACATTCGAGGCGCCGTCACTAAGTGGCGGATGGGAGAAGAACTCGATGAGGACGAGGCGTACGCGGCGAACATCGTGGTGCTCGTGCTCGTCCGTCACGTGGAGAACACCTACGATCAGATTCAGTTGGGAGCCGTGGCTCGGCCGGTGCTCGATCGATGGCTTACCAATTCGACGTTCACGAGTCCGAACTTTCCGGCGTGGTGGGCCCTTTCGAGTGACCGCTTCGGTCCTGAGTTCGGAAGGTTCCTCGAGCGGCATCTGGGGCTAGGCTCGCCCGCCGACTGACTTCGAGCTGAATGCGTTGAGCGGCCGAGCGGGGGCCGCCGACTGTAGTTCCGGCGTGGTCGGCCACCGCCATCGTATGACAGGTCCATTGGCGGCTCCGGCACCGCGCTCTACGCAGCGATTGCCGCCTCTACATATATCTGTCCCGAGCGCACGGGCGAGGACGTCCAGCGGTGGGTGAGCGCCCACCATTAACGCTTCATAAGGAATACTCGTCCACTATTAATCTGGAAACTACATCACGTAATTCGGAGACCGAGTTCAAAGGACGGAGATGACAAATGCAGCCTCTACCTCGTTCTTGGTTAGCTCGATTCGTGGTACGCCCATAACGCTCGATGCCTTTCTATCCGGGTGCGGCGGGTACAAGTACTTACAGTTGTCCCCACCGTACGAGCAGAGCGTTGCCCACGCACCGGCTCAGGAAGGCCTCCTTGGTGTGGTCGATTTCCCGGACCGGGTCGGCTATCGCTTTGCACGCGGGCGGTCGCCGCGCCCTGTCGGCGCGAAACCGGATATACCCTAAGAACGAGGCTTACCGGAACTCGCTGAACGGGCTAGACGCATGGTCGTCAATCTTGAAAACTGACCCCGAAAGGACTTGCGGGTTCGAACCGAGCGCCTTCAGGCGCGAGTTCGGCGGAGCCCATCCCGCCCCCTCCGCTTGATGAAAAGAGGCCAGAAACAGCCAAATCTAGCGCTTTCCGGCGTAATTCTGGGGGGGGGTTGATAAGTGAGCCGAGTTTGGTGATATTCGTGCATCACCTCAGGATAGCACGATCAACGGGGTGCTTAGGAATGATTGAGGCGGCAGTCTCGTGTCATTAGAGATCGTCGCCTTTTTTCGTACGGCCAAAGGGGTCGTACATTGCGCGGGAAACCGCGCTTAAACAGAGCAGTCGGTAAGTACGCGTCATCGTGGCTCCGACTCGCACAACCATGGAGCGCAATTGATGCGTACCAAGGGAACAGTAAAGTGGTTTAACGACCAAAAGGGCTTCGGATTCATCACCCCCGAAGGCAGCAGCGAAGATTGCTTCGTGCACCATTCCGCAATTCAGGCGGATGGCTTCAAGACGCTTGCTGAGGGTGCCCAGGTCGAGTTCGAAATCGTGCAGGGCGCAAAAGGCCCGGCCGCTGAGAACGTTGTCGCGCTCTAAGCGACAGGACCACTTAGCATGAAGCACCGTGGGCCGTCCCGATTCGTCGGGACGGCCCATTTTGCATCGTGGGCGTCCGCGGTTGCTCTGCTCACCACCGCGGCTTCCTCGATCGAGGCTCAGGCGACGCCCACTGGCGACGAGCCCGACGCCGTCCTGATCGAGTACGTGGCGCACGCTTCCTTCTTGTTCAGGACGCCCGAAGGCGTCGAGCTGCTCATCGATCCGTTTCAGAGCCGAGTTTGGCTCGGGTACGACTTTCCCGCGGGGCTCGATCCTGACGTCGTCTTGATCACGCACCCACACTACGATCACGACGCGGGCCGTTTTCGCGGCGCGGATTTTCCCTGGCCGAATACACCGGTCTTCGACGCGCCGGGTCGGCTCGAAATCGGGGATGCAACAGTCGTCGGTATCGAAGCGAAGCACGCCGATCCCTACGGCAAGGAATTCGGCCAGCGAAACACGCTGATGGTCATCGAGGTGGCCGGTCTACGAATCGCGCACCTGGGCGACAACGGGCCTTTGAGCGAGCGCAACCTGAACGAACTCGGCAGGATCGACGTCCTCATGCTGCCGGCGGATGGCGTCGATCACATTCTTTCGCAGGCCGAGACGTCCGAGATCATCGACCGCGTCCGCCCGCGATGGATCATCCCGATGCACTACCGGCTTCCCGACCTGGAATCAGATCCCGAGTCTCCGTCGGACCTTGGCGAGATCGAGCCCTGGCTGGTGGGGCGCGACAACGTTCGAAGGCTGGGCAGCCACCGCGCGGTCCTACGCGCAGCGGACCTACCGAGCGAGACCACGATCCTGCTGTTCGATCACGCGCCGTACGTGCGGCCTGCAGTGCACGGCGGCTGACCCGGGAGTCAGCGCACGACGCCGGCGGTCGCCTCTCGCAGCTGAGTCATGTCCGCCCCCGCACCTTCGCGAATCGAGCGGAGGCACGTCACGGGCGCTGGCGCCGTCCCACAATCGCCGAAGACGGTCCCCAGCTGGTGGGTCGCATAGTGCCGCCCGAAGGCCGATGGGTTTTGCACCAGCATCCGATATCGCAGCCGACCCGCCACGACGACGTTGTCGATCGTAAGGTCTTGCTGCGGACTCGGAGGACCGTTCGCCAAGTAGAGATAGGAGTGTCCGTTCGTGCGGAACGTGGTGTTGCGAATCGTGAGCCGCGGCGTGGCCCCCAAGACTTGAAAGAGTCGCCCTTCACCCTTCTGCCACCCCTGCGAGTCGGGCCCGATGTTCTCGAACAGTACATTGTCGAACAGAACGTCGTGCATGGGGAGATCGGATCCCGCACTGAGTCGGCTCGTATTCACCCCTCCACGCGTGTTGCGGAAGATGGTGTTTCTGACCGTCACGTGTTCGGTGCCGCAGCCGGTCCCGCAAACCCCTTGCTGCGCCGAACTCTTGAGAAGCATTCCGAACTCGCCGCCGTCGATCACGGTCGCCTCGATGAGGAGGCGATGGCAGTCCTTGGTCTCGATCGGGGCGAGGTTGTGGTACCGACCTTGCCAACTCGCCGGCGTGTAGAGGTGGTTGCGGCGGATGGTGATGTCCGACGGGTGCGCGGAAACGCCTCCGGCTCCCCCGCACAGATAGGCCTGCGAGCCGGCCATGATCAGGTTGTCTTCGATCAGAGTCGGGCCAGGCGTGTTCCACTGTGCCACGCCCTGCGTTTGTTGCGACGGCCTCGTACACCCCGTGAGGGCAGATCGGCGCACGGTGAAGTTCGATCCGTTCGCGATCACGCAACGGGTCAACCAATGCTCTGGCGAGCGGCGGTGTAGCCACGAGCGATCGATCAAGATGCCGTCAGGGATCTCACCCGAACGGTTGTCCACGTATACGAGGGCGTTTGTTCGCTCACCGTCGTACGTGATGTTGAGCAGATCCAAGCTCCAACCGCCGCCGGCGTTGTTCACCAGGATCGTTCCGAAGTCCGACCGGGACGTGACCGTCGCGAAAGACGCCGTGACGTCGCTCGCGGTGTCGATCCGAGCCTCGGGCGCGGTGATATCCGTCGCGATGCGGACCCATCCGTCATCCCCACGGTCGGGAAGCCGGAACGGTCCTTCGTAGGTCGCCCCTGCCGCGAGTAGGATCTGAGTACCGGCAGTGGCGCGCTGGATGGCGGCCTGAAGGTCGCCGCCCGCGGGGACGCGGATCGTGTGGTCAAACCGGCTCGGCAGCCGTGGAAGCGAGCGGGGGAGTTCGGGGTCGCCGCCGGGACTCATGGTTGACGCGGCGCCGGCGTCTCCGGTCGCGCGCGACGGGCTCCCTGCCGAGGGGGTCGTCGCGCGCGCGGCCGAGATCACCGATCCGATGGGACGCTGGTCGACGACGCGGACCCATACCCTGACGTCCTCGCTCGTTCTCGGGCACCAGCGCACCGTGGGCGTGGGCGTTCCCGCGGGAATCCCCGGGCGGCAGAACGGTCTGGCCGAGTCCGACGGACCCTCCCGGAAGGAGATGACCCCGGGCGTCACCGATTCGGACACATCGATCGTGAGCGCGACAGAGTCTGGCGTGACCTGCGAGATGAACACCGTATCGCCGGCGACGGCCCGCGACACCTCCGACGGGGTTGGACCGCTTGCGGGAGGGGCGGAATTAGACCGAGTGGGGGCCGCACAAGCGACCACCAAAAAGACCCCGCACAGCAGTTGTCTGATTCTGAGCACTTCCATCGTCAAACCGTATCTCTCGCGTCGCAAAGGGGGAACCCTCGCGAGTCTACCCTGCGTCGCCGCCGCAGTGCCCCTGCGATCACGAGCGCTCAAGGGTTCAGTCCCCGCAGGCGATGGAGGCGAGGCCCGAGTCCGCGCCGTCGGCTGAGAGCGGCGAGATCATTTGTCGCTCCTCATCGTAGAGAAACCACGACCGATCCGGTATGGCCGCGATGAGCCGATGATTCTCATCGCCCAGATCGTGGGCGGTGACTACGCGCGCGTCCGCAATCGAGGCGACGTTACCGACAAAGCTTTGATGGTAGCTGTGGTCCGGGGCGTAGCGAACGAACACACCCGAACCGGCCGGTAGCGAGCCGAAGCAGGTGGCGACCCGCTGCACCGGCCGAAGGACCTCCGTCTTCAGCTCCCGCATGCGTTGAACGTGGAGGAGTCCGCCAGCGACGAGCGCGAGGAACACGCCGACGTAGACGGCGGGGTCCAGCGATCCGCTCGCGGATCCTTCGGTGCGGCCGCTCGGAGGTCTCAAGCGCTGCAACACCCAAAGCAGGCCGACGGCGGCAAAGAAGCTCGCGGCAGGGAGGGTCTCCATGTAATAGACCGACCATGCCGTTCCATGGGTGTACAACAGGTGGCCCCCAAACAACGACACGAAGCTGACGAAGGCGAAGAGTGCCAAGCGTCGAAGCGCGACGGCTCCCACGATCGCGACCAACGGCAGCGCGAGCCGCCATCCCAGCCATTCGGTGTAGGCGATCGCGCCCAGGCGTTCGGCCGCCAGTCTTGGCAGTCGATCAGGGACGTGCGCGCGATGAAGATCCTTGAACTCTTCGGCCAGAACGACGAGCTCTGGGTTGGCCTGACGTTCGGGAACCGCATCGCGCAGCCCAAAGCCCATCCGGTCCCAAGGGATATACGTACGGGTGTAGACTTCGCGCGGCGTCTCTCGAATCGAGCCCAGCGTTCCCTGGCTCCAGGCGGGTAGCACCATGAGAAAGGCGAGGCCTACCAAACCCGGGACGAGCAGCTCACGCCATCCTCGACGTGCGATGATGTCGCGCAGGACGACGAACAAGATCGGGACGGCCAGCAGGAACATGGTGTAGGGTCGGGTCACGGCGCCGAACCCGACGACCGCCGCCAAGCACCCCAGTCGCGTCGTCGATGGCCGTGCGCGCCACCGAAGCAACAGCCACCACGCGAGCAGCAGAAGACACGCCGTCGTCACCTGGGACAGATAAGACATACGCCAGCGCAAAGACTCGGGCGAAGCGGTCCATAGCCACCATGTCAGAAGCCCGGTACGCCCATCCGCGAGTCGGGTCGCTACGGCGTAGACCAGCCCGCCCGTGATTCCGGTCAAGAGCAGGGGGACGAGCGTGACCCAACCCAGAAACGCGCCGAGTGCCAACAAGAGCGAATGTCCAGGTGTGTACTTCGAAGCGAGCACCGGCTCCACAAGTACGTGCGTCTGTTCGAAGAACTCTGGGAGCGGGGGAGACGGGGCCGACCAGGATCCGTCGGCAAAAATCTCGGCTTGAAGGAGGAGCGCTTGCTCGTCTCCCCAAAACGGAGGGGGAGAAACGTTCGACCACGCATAGAGCGTGACGAGCGCCGAGACGACACCTAAAAGAATCGGCAACTGGAGCGCGCGCGCGGGAGGGCGACCCATGTGGTCAGACGGTCGGTGCCAGGCGAGTGACGAAATGAAGCGACCGTTCAAACAAGATCGAGGCCGGCATCGGGTAAAGGCCGAGCTTGTCGATACGAACTTCGACGCCGAGGCCGACGTCCCGGAACAGGGCGCTCCATTCCGTAGGCCGAAGATAGTTGTAGGGCAGGGCGACTCCGTACCGCGCGTTGCCGACCCAGTCCATCGCGCGCAGGGTGAGCCCCGCCAACAGGCCTGTGCGATCGTGATCCTTGATGACGATGGCTTTGGACACGCGCTTGGCTTCGGCGAGCAAGACGGCGGGGTCCTCCGTGTGGTGGAGGACGTCGACGAGGATTGCGGCGTCCACCGCGCCATCGGCAAGGGGAATGTTTTCGCCGTCAAAGGCCATCACGGGGATCGCCGCCTTCGGTCGCTTCAGGACATCGATGCCCTGGACCGAGAGGTCCGGTCGAAGCCGTAGAATTTCGGTCGCGACTTCGCCGTCACCGCAGCCGATGTCGAGCACCGAAGCATCGGGTGGCAGGAGTGCGGCGATATGACGGGCGAGGACTTCAACGCGCCGGCCGTAGACGAGGTCCTCATGAAGTCGTCCGATCATCGGTCGGTCAGATCGAGGACGCTGAGGAAAAAGCTGCCGAGGATCGTTTGCGAACCGACCGTCGCCAACGTCGCCCCTGGTATGACCCACCGCATCGTGCGTTGCACATCGAGGTCACCAAACTCCACGGCCTTCCACTGAAGAAGCGCGACGACAAGCAGGCCGATGCCCACCACCCCGAGCCCCACTCCGAGTTGGATCCCGCGCTCGAGCGTAAACCGATTCATGCGAGACGATGACTCGGGGGTCGGTACGAGGTGCTGCGCGATCCCGACGGCCTTGGCCATGGTCGAGAACCAGATGGCCTGATACCCGAGGATGACGCCCAAACTACCGAACAAGAGCGTGTGTACATCGAACAACACGCCCGCGATCCGGACACCGGGAAGAGCGATTCCAAACGCGATCAAACCGAGACCAAGCAGCACCGACCCCGGGATGAGAAACAGCCAATCGGGCGTGTACAGCAGCATGAAGCGTAGGTGTCTCCACCCATCGCGGAACGTCCGAAGATGCGGTTCGTGTTGGATCCGACCGTCGGGGTGGAGAGTGATGGGCACCTGAGCGATCCGAGCGTCGGCGAAGGAGGCTTTCACGATCATCTCCGTCGCGAACTCCATCCCCGAGCAGCGAAGTCCGAGCCGGTCGGGTAGATCCCGATCAAATCCCCGTAGCCCGCAGTGCGCGTCTTGAACTTCGGTCCGAAACCACAGTCGCGTCAGGAAGGAAAGGACCGGGTTTCCGATCCATCGGTGGAGACGCGGCATCGCACCTGGAAGTACTCGACCTCCGCCGCTTTCCAGTCGACACCCTTGGACGAGTTCGAACCCCTCGCGCAGTTTTTCGAGGAAGCGAGGGATTTCGCCGAAGTCGTAACTACCGTCGGCGTCTCCCATGATGACGTAGCGTCCGTGTGCGGCGTTGATTCCGCCCCGCAACGCGTTCCCGTATCCACGCTCGCTCACGTGCACCACGCGAGCGCCGGCCGCTTCCGCGATCTCGCAAGAGGCATCTTCGCTGCCGTTGTCCGCCACGAGAATCTCACCCGCGATTCCGTGCGCGGAAAGCGTATCGGCTACCTGCTCGACACACGCACGGATCGTATCTGCTTCGTTGAGACAGGGGATCACGACGCTCAACTCGAGGGCGGATGACGCGGGCGTCCCGGCGGGTTTCCCCTCGCCTCGAACCTGCTCTAGGCTGCCTTTGATCCTATTCCCCAATTCGATCCCCCAGACGATCTTCTGAGCCGCCGAACGTCTTGCAAGAAGTGCGCTTACGTAACTTGACGTAGATTGGGGCGTCTTGGCCATCATGGACCGAGGGGCGACCTGCCGGTCCCCGACGGGAGATCTGCATTGAACGCGGCACAGCTACTCGTCAAAGCGTTGGAATCCGAAGGCGTGGAATACGTGTTCGGGCTGCCTGGCGAAGAGAATCTCGCCTTTCTCTCTGCCCTCCGCGAAAGCCGTCAGATCCGTACGATCCTGGTCCGACACGAACAGGCAGCCGGGTTCATGGCGGGCGCTTATAGCCGCTTGGCCGACCGACCCGGCGTGGCGTATTCGACGCTGGGCGCGGGGGCGACGAACCTCGCGACGCCCGCGGGCCAAGCGCTTCTCGGCGGCCACCCCGTGCTGTTCATCACGGGTCAGAAGGCGCTTCGCGAAAACCGTCAAGGTCTGTATCAGCGTCTCGCAGTGACCGACGTCATGCGGCCGCTGACCAAGTCCGCGCGGACGATCGAGAGCGGATCGCAGGTCGCATCGTCGACCCGTCATGCGTTCGACGCCATGCGCGAGGGGCGCCCGGGCCCCGCCCATCTCGAGCTTCCTGAAGACGTCGCGGAGGATCCGACCGACGGGGTCGTGGCCCAACGCGCCGACCCTCCCACGGTGGCGGCAAGCGAGGCCGATCTCGATGTGGTGGCGAAGCTCGTGGCCAATGCCGAGTCCCCGCTGGTCATGCTCGGGTTCGCGGCCCAACGGCGAGGCGTGCCGTCGGCCGTGCGTCGATTTCTGGACGCGACGGGGTTTCCTTTCTTTTGCACCTATATGGGGAAAGGGGTGGGCGACGAGCGCTCGACGAGGTTTGTAGGATCGAGCACGCTACCCGACCAAGACTACGTCGGTGGAGCGGCGATCAAAGCAGATGTGATTCTCAACGTCGGTCACGACGTGTACGAGAAGGCGCCGTTCTTGATGTCGAAGAACGATCGAAGGAAGGTCGTACACATCAACACGTGTACTGCGCATCGACACGACATCTATTCGCCGCAGTACGAGCTCGTCGGCGACATCGCAGCGTCGATGGAAGGATTGCGTCGACGACTCGATGGCGTAGAAGGGTTTGACCACACGTTCGCTTTGAGCATGGCCATCTCGATGAGGGCTTCGCTCGAGCGGACGAGCACTCGGGCCGGCGACCGTCTGGCACGACCGCAATACGTTGCGGCGCAGGTCCGCCAAGCGTTGACGGATGACGCGATCGTCACGCTGGACAACGGTGTTCACAAGCTCTGGTTTACACGCAATCTCCCCGTCTTTACCCCCAGGACTCATATCGTCGACTCGGCGCTCGGTTCGATGGGGCCCGCGCTCCCGGCCGCCATCGCGGCGGCGCTGGTCCACCCCGCCCGTCAGGTGCTTGCGGTCGCGGGGGACGGGGGCTTCGTGATGAACGCCCAAGAACTCGAGACCGCGGTCCGACTGGGATTGAACTTGGTCGCCCTGGTGCTGAACGACGATGGGTTCGGCATGATCCGTATGAAGCAAGTGGCGGGCGGCCAACCACCGTTCCAAGTCGACTTCGGAAACCCGGATTTCTGTGCGCTCGCGGAAGCCTACGGCGCTCACGGCCACCGACTAGAGGAACCGCGTGATTTCCCGGAAGTCCTCGAGAACGCGTTTCGTCGTGGGGGTGTGCACGTGATCGAAGTCCCCATCGACTACTCGGAGAACGAGGGGCTGCTCGAAGAGATGAAGACCGCGGTCGCCGGGCTGTAGACGGCCCGTCTCAGAACCGATCGATTCGATACGGAGCGAGGTCGATGGCCGGCTCCTCGTCAGCCGACAGATCCGCCAAGAGGTCTCCCAGGACCGGGGCGAACTTGAAGCAGTGCCCGGAGCCCCCCGTGAAAATCGCGACGATCGGGCAATCGGGGTGCCGGTCGAGGATCGGGGCTTCGTCCGGAGTCGTCGTGTACATGCACACCGAGGCGTCGTTCCGTGGGCCGTTGGCGACGGGCATGTGACGGTCGATGACGCGGCGCATCAGGGCCTCCTCGTCCTCGCCGACCGTTCGCTCGACGGTGTTCGGGTCGGCGCGCCGACCTGATAGCCGGTGCAGGCCCATCTTGATCCCGCGCGCGGTCCGCGGGAAGCCGTACCAACTCGACCCAGGGGCATGCTCCCAGACCCAGGCGGGCCATGCTTCCGCGTCGACGGTCTCTGCGGACGCCGGGGTGGGTTCGAACCAGAACTGAACCGTCCGCTCGACTTCAAGAGGGAGATCCAGGCCAGGCGTGAGGGTGCTCGTCCAGGCGCCCGCGGCGAGGATCAGTTTACGAGCGCGGTATTCCGCGTCTTCGCAACGCACCCGGAGCCCGCCCTTTTCCGCCTCCCACCCGAGGACGGGCGCGTTCGAGCGAAGCGCCGCTCCGGCGGCGCGGGCGCGACTCAGCAGCGCTTCGATACACGCTTCCGGCTCGAGAATCCCGGCCCGCGTCTCGAGGACGGCCATCTCGTCGCGTCGCAAGACAAACGCTGGAAACCGCGCACACATCTCGACGGCGGTTAGCTCTTCGAACCGATCCGTCTGTTCTCGGACGTTGGGCAGATGCTTGGCCAGCGGCTCCGCATCTGGCGTGCCGATGAGCAGCGCCCGGGCCGGTCGCATCAACTCACGCCCGGCCGCCTTGCCGAGTTCGGTCCAAGCGTCATAGGAGGCTTCGGTCAGGGAGGTGTAGTGCGTGCCTTCGTAGCAGACCTCGCGAAAGAGCCGTGTCTCTCCATGCGACGAACCGCGCGAATGGGGCGGGACGAACTGGTCGAGCCCGAGCACGCGGTGACCTTTTCGAGCCAGCCCAGCAGCGGCGGCGCTCCCGATCGCACCAAGGCCTACCACGATAAAGTCAAAAACTGGGGGGATTCGAGCCTCCGGGGGATCGTGTCGACGAGTCGCAGCACACGATTCCCCCGGTGGCCGCGTCGCGCAACGTGTGGGGTGGGAGTCAGCCGCGAATGCGCCGTCCGGTGGTCCGAGGTTCCCCTGCGGCGCGGCGCTTCCTAGCTGCCACCGTCGTCGCTGAAGCGGACCACCTTGAGTCCACCCCGTCCGGCGGCGACAAACAACGTCTGGCCGCGGGCCACCACGTAATTGGACGAGACCGGCCCGGGGAACTGCACCTGTCCGACTTGGGTCAGAACGGGGGAGCCATTCTTGTTCTCCGCTAAGTTGACCCACACGCCGGCACCACCGTTTGCCTGGATCAGAAGGCGACCGGAGACCGTCACCGCGTTGGTCACTGCATCACTGGAGCCGACGCCCTGAAGCGTCGGACGCGGGAGCGAAGCGATCTGTGCCCCCGTTCGAATATTGACCACGGTCGTCCCACCATCGCCAAGCGCTACGAATGCGAAGTCTCCGACGACCTCGACCTCTGACTTAGACCCCGAAATGCCCAACCCTCCGACCGGAATCGTCCGTTGAAAGGCGAGATCTGCGCCGGTATAGACCCGGAGTCGGCCGGGCGAACCTTGGACCGCGACCACCCAGTTGCCGTCGGCTCCGACCGCGCGTGCATCGGGAAACGGATCGTGAGCCGTCTGGCGCAGGGACGAAGCCTCCAGGGCCGTGATGCCACCGGAAAGCCCGGAGGTCGCGAAAACCCTGCCGCTCCCGAATGCGAGGTCGTTCACGACGAACCCGGGCACGGATGCGCGGATCGTCTGCACGCTCAAGCGATTCGAACTGAGCCCCATGCGCTCAATGGTTGCCGGGAACGCGAAGCTCGTATCAGAAGTGGCTTCCCCGCAGTAGATGCTGCTCCCATTGGTCTCGATCGCGAAGATATCCGAGTCCTTAAAACGAGCCGACGCGATTAATCGGGGGTTGGAGGGGTTGGACACGAGGAAGAGGTCCACCGCTCCTAAAGCTCGACTTCCTCTCTTCCCGTACGACACCAGCGCGACGGATCCGCGAAGCGCGACGTGCGTCGCCTCGAGGGTGACGCCGTCGATCTCCGGTGGCGCGACTTCCGCCACGAGTTTGAAGGACAGAGGATCAGCCGCAGCGCGAAGGGCCGACATGCGGATGTCATCGGAGGCGATCGAGCTCGAGAGCGCCGACTGATCGAGCTCCAGTTCGAGCTCGGCGTGCTCGACCACGCGAGCAGCGAGAATGAGTTCATCCTCGATCAATTCGATGCGATCGGCGGCGGCGGCGGGGCCGGTCGGGTCGCTCCGGTCGAAGCAACCACCGAACAGAAACGCGGCGATCGCTGGGAAGCAGAGGTGGAATACTCGTTTGTGATGCATGACGTCTGTGACTCCCTGTGAAACCAAGCGGGCTCTAGGCCGGCGCTAGACGGGCGCGTACGTGCAGCCTCGCGCGCGGGTGAGAGTCGAGAATCATGCCAACCCGAGCGATATTGGTGCTCCAGCGCGCTAGCCGCGTAAGAGGTGCGCAGCCAAGGGGTTAGCCAGCAGCGTAGAACGCGTTTCGAACGCCACCAGATCCATGAGAGCAGCGTCGGAACAAGTCGAACGATGCATTGTGCTACGAGCCGCTCGCGATGCGGGTGTGTGTCGTTACGAGGGGTCGAGCACTTCGCGCAGCTTGGTGACGACCATATCGATCGCCACGTCGTTCTCGCCGCCGACCGGAACGATCACGTCCGCGTACCGTTTGCTCGGTTCCACGAAGTCGAGGTGCATGGGACGCACGGTCTTCGTGTACTGCTTGACGACGGACTCGAGCGATCGCCCGCGCTGCTGGATATCGCGTTCGAGACGGCGAATAAATCGAATGTCCGCGTCGGTGTCCACGAAGATCTTGATGTCGAGACGGCTTCTGATCTCTCGGTCGGCGAGGACCAGAATTCCATCAACGATCACGACGGGAGTCGGCATCGCCGTTTGCGACTCTTCGCTGCGCGTGTGCGTCTTGAAGTCGTAGAGCGGCAGCTCGACGGTCTCACCGCGGGCCAATCCATCGAGATGTTCGACCAGCAGCGTCGTCTCGAGCGAGGCCGGGTGATCGAAGTTGACTTGGGCTCGTTCCTCCAGCGACAAGTGCCCATAGTCGAAGTAGTACGAATCGTGATGGATGAGCGTCACCGCGTGAGGCGCCAGCCCACTCATGATGCGTTCGACCACGGTCGTCTTTCCGGAGCCGCTGCCTCCGGCAACGCCCACGAACAACACCTTTCCTGTCATCGAGCCAACGTAACGGTCCAAGCGATCGCCGGCGCGAGGTCAGTGGATCCGGGGGAACCGGACGCGTTGTCCGGACTCGACGATCGAGACGGCACCGGCCTGCTCGCCGGCGAGTTCGAACCTCAACTGCACTCGAGACCCGTGGAGCAGATATACGGTGGGCGATTGCGGGAGCAGCCGGAACGCCGCTTCGTGGCTCCTGCGCGCGGTGAGCGAGGCTCCGTCGAACGCGATCGTGAGCGTTGTCGTCGGGTCGACGCGATACTCGCCGACCAGACCGACCATGTCTGAACCGGGCACGTTGGTGACCGGCATTCGAAGGGCCGCCTCGGGCTCCACGCCGAGTGCGAGGATGCGTTCCAAGATCTGGGGCACGCCTGGCGTATAGGTGAGGGCTGCTTCAAGGTGAGCCACGGCCCCCTCATCGTCTCCCCGAGCCGTGTAGAGCTCGGCCAGGGCGACGCGCGGGAGCGGGAGCTCCGGGTACTCCTCGACCTGCGCCTCTAGAAGTGCGATCGAAATCTCGGGGTCCTGCTCCCGAAAATGCACAGCGAGCTGCATGAGTTGGTTCGGACCATAGTCGTACTCGTCGGGTCGACTCAGGCGCCAATCTCGATAGCGAGCCAACGCGGGCTCCACACCTGCAGACTCGACGATCGGCAGGATTCGTTCGGCGATCGACGGTTTTGGCGGGACGGCCTCCATGCCCCAGAGCAAATTCGTCAGCCCTTCGACGATGGGTCTCAAATCAGAGGACGTGTTGTCCAGGAGAATGATCAGTCGATGCTGATCGGGGAACGCTCGCGCGAACGCACTGAAGCCGAAGATCCCTCCCGTGTGCTCGACGACGCGAACATCGGAATCGCGCCCGAGGTCGCGAGACGCGATGGAGATTCCGTAGCCATACGACTGCAGGCCCGGGGTCAACATGCGCTCGCGCGATGCGGCGTCTGCAAACGGAGAAATCGAGTCCCAACCGAGTAGCGCGGCATTCCAGCGGGCCAAATCCGGTGCGGTCGAATAGAGCATCCCGGCCGAGTAGGGAAGAGACGGGTCGATCCGTCGGCTGGCGGTGTAATCGGTAAGCCCACGCGTGTGTCCCTTCGCGTGCCCCGCCGTGGGCACGAGCGAATGATCGTACCCGGTATCGGTGAGCCCCAGCGGCGTGAGGACGTACTCGGAGAGAGCCTCGCTGTAGGGTTGGCCGGTCACGCGCTCGACGATCCACCCGAGCAATACGTATCCGGAGTTGGAGTACTCGAAGTCCGTACCGGGTTTGAACGACAGCGGCTCTAACCAGGTCAAGGCGACGATATCGGCAGGGGTCAGCGGCTGCTCTGCCCGAGCCTCCAGGAACCCGGGAAGATTCGTGTAGCTCGGCAAGCCCGACGTATGGGTGAGAAGATGATGGAGCGTGATCTGTTGGGATTGCGGGCTCGGGTATTCTTGGATGTAGGCGCCGACGGCGGCGTCGACGTCCAACATCCCGAGCTCCTCTAGTCTGAGGATCAATGCAGCGGTGAACTGTTTGGTGAGCGACGCAATCCGAAACCGCGTGTCTTTGGTCGCGGGTTCTTGACTCTCGTGATCGATAAATCCGAAAGCGCCGTCGAAAAGCACCCTGCCTTCATCGATGACGAGCGCCGCGCCGTTGAAGCCTCTAAGGTCGTGGAACGAACGGAGGTAGGCTTCCGCCCGATCGCTGCGACTCTGCGCCTCCACGCCGGAAGCAAGAACAAAAACCAGGATCAGCGTCGACCAGACGCGCGATGGAATACGCAAATGACCTCTCCGACAGGTATAGGTTCTCGTACGCTCGCTCCTCGGACGCGTCGAGAGCGAGAGCAGCGTAGAGCTACACCTTCGACCCCCAAAAGACTCGCGCTGCCCCGTGGCAGCCCGTAGGATCGAACCATGACGACTTCACGATTGAATCATAGCATCCGCGTCGGCGTTGCCGCCTTCGGGTTGGCCCTGATCGGGCCGGGCCTCGTGAACGGTCAGGCGGTAGAGGTGATCTCCGGCGGTCAGAGCAGGGTGGATCGCGGTCCGGGGATCCGGGTCACGGCGCGGGTGTCGGAAGATCTCGGGGCCCCCCGATACGAGGCGGCGCTTCCGCTTTCGTACTCGGAGGTACTCATCGTCCAACGAGCGCTCGATCGACGCGGCTACGATCCGGGTCCTTTGGACGGCGTGCTCGGGTCGCAGGTCGAAACCGCGATCGACGAATACCGCTCCGATCTAGGACTCGCGCCCTGCGGTTGCTTGGACGGGCCGACGCTGGCCTCGCTCGGAATCCGCGCCCGCGTCATCCAAACGTTTGTCGGAACCACGCCTGGCGACCCGCCCATCGAGATCATACGACCGCGACGCAGGATCGGAAGCGCGACCGGTGGCCGGGTCATCGAAGTGATAGAAGACATGGATCAGCCGGCGGCTACCGAGACCCATGGGACCGAACCGGTCCTGCTGATCCCGGTGCATCGTGGAGCGAGAAAAGGCGCCGGCGCCGCGAACACCTCGCCGGCGCGCGGAGGTCGACGGATCGGAACCGGCGCCGGCCGATTACAGCGCGGCGCCCCGCCGCCCCGACCGCCGCTTCGGTGAGTACGGCCGGCAACCAGGACAACTCCCAACAACGAAATCGGATCCTAGCGCTCGAAGCTGCGGCTCGGCCGCTCGATCCCGACCACGCAGAGCGTGAGGCGCTCCTCACGACCGCGCACGAGTACGCGCAGCGTCTCCTAGAGGAGCTCCCGGATCGCCCGACGTACGGTCACGATAAGTCGGCGGCGCTTCGCATTCGGGACCTGCCTGTCGGCGGAGCGCCGCGCGGCATCGACGAGCTCCTGCACCGGGTCGATGAATCGGTCGTCGGCCCCGGCATCATGCCCGCCCACGGCGGACACCTCGGGTACATTCCCGGAGGCGGAATCTACTCGGCCGCGGTGGCGGACTATGTCGCGGCCGTAACCAACGAGTACGCTGGCGTGTGGTTCGCGGGTCCGGGATGCGTCGAGATGGAAAACCTCGTCCTGGGATGGATGGCGGAGTTGATCGGCTATCCCGCCGGACACGCAGGGAACCTCGCCTCGGGCGGGTCTGTCGCGAGTCTGATCGCCGTCGTGACGGCTCGAGAAGCCGCGGGGCTCCGGTCCAGAGACTATGAGCGCGCCGTGGTATATTCGACTTCGCACGCGCACCACTGCTTGAGCAAAGCGTTGCGCGTGGCGGGAATGGGCGAAGCGGTCCACCGTGAGGTCCCGCTCGACGAACGATTTCGGCTGCGCCCCGATGCCCTCACCGCGCTCGTCCGCGAGGATCGGGAGCGCGGTCTGAAGCCATGGCTCGTCATCGGTTCGGCCGGGACGACCGACGTCGGGGCGATCGATCCGCTGCCGGCGATCGCCCGCATCGCCAAGACCGAAGGCCTCTGGTTCCATGTCGACGCCGCCTACGGCGGGTTCTTCGCGATGGTCGAGTCCGTGCGTTCGCGACTCGCCGGCATGGAACTCTCCGACTCCATCGTTTTGGATCCGCACAAGGCTCTTTTTCTTCCCTACGGAACGGGCGCGGTGCTGGTGCGAGACGGGGATCATCTTTCGAATGCGCACACGTACGATGCGCACTACATGCAAGATGCCGCGAGCGATGAGCGCGAACTGCGCGCTCCGGCCGCGCTCTCTCCCGAACTCACAAAGCACTTTCGTGGGCTCCGCGTTTGGCTGCCCCTGATGCTCCACGGAGTCGAGCCGTTCGCAGCGTGTCTCGAAGAAAAACTCGAGCTCGCGCGCTACTTCCGCACTCGGATGGAAGCGTTTGGTTTTGAAGTGGGGCCGGAGCCGGAACTCTCGGTGGTGACGTACCGCTGGGTGCCCGAACGGGGTGATGCGAATGCGTTCAATCGAGCGCTGATCGAAGCGACACATGTCGATGGACGCGTCTTTCTCTCATCGACGACCATCGATGGCGTCTTCGTCCTCCGCTTTGCCGCTCTCGCCTTTCGAACGCATCTCGAGCACGCGGACTTGGCCATAGCCATCTTACGCGACTGCGTCGCGGAGCTGGAGGCGCAGCCAGAGCGTTGGGCTCTCGCCTAGCGGTTGTACGGGAGGGCGCTCGTTCCCCAGGCGTTCGGACCTTATCTTTGTGGGTATGAAAACCCAAGATCGAGTACTCGCCCAATCGTCCGCTCGGCTAAGCAGGTTGCAAGGCCCTCTTGTGATCGGCTTGGTGGCTTTGCTCAGCGCTTCTTGCGAACCCTCTGCCGCGCCCGTGCCGGTCCTCGAGTTGGGTGCGATCGAGCTGGCCCTGCCTCCTGGCACGCAGAGCCCGAATCTGGCGGTCGGCGCGGATGGGCGAGCCTTGTTGACCTGGCTCGAGGCCGGCGAGGGAGACCACACTTCCGTACGGTTTGCCGTGCGAGAGGCGGCCGGTTGGTCGGAACCCCGCACGATCCGGTCGTCGGACCATCTGTTCGCTAATTGGGCGGACTTTCCGTCATCGGTCGAAATGTCCGACGGCACGGTAGCGGCGCACTGGCTCGAGAAAACCGCCGATGCCACTTACGCGTATCACGTCATGGTGTCGTTGTCTTCCGACGATGGCGCGACCTGGACCGAACCGGCCCGCGTGCACGACGACGAGTCGCCCACCGAGCACGGTTTCGTGTCGATGGTGCCGTGGGGCGACGGCGCGGCCATCGCGTGGCTGGATGGGCAGGCGATGCAGGTTCCAGAGACCTATGGAGGCGAGGGCTCGGGACACGACGAGGGTGGGATTCGCGGCGCGATGTCCGCGCGGTTCCGTACGCTGGCCCCCGACGGGACGCTCGGACCCGAAGTGTTGCTAGACGATCGGACGTGCGAGTGCTGTCAAACCTCGCTCGCCCAGGTCAGCGATGGCTTGGTTGCCGCCTACCGCGATCGGAGCGAGGACGAGATCCGAGACATCGCGGTCGTCCGCGGAGCCGGCGAAGCGTGGAGCGAACCCACCCACGTGTCGCAGGACGAATGGGAGATCCCCGGGTGCCCCGTCAACGGCCCCCAACTCAGCGCGGACGGCCAAGCCCTTGCCGCCGCGTGGTACACCGGAGCCGGCGGCCAGCCCCAAGCGTATGTGGCTTTCTCGCAAGACGGCGGCGCCACGTTTGCTGATCGCATTCGGATCGATGAAGGCGTGCCGCTCGGACGATTGGACATCGAACTGCTGGACGATGGTTCGGCGATCGTGGTCTGGTTGGAAGCCTCTGACGAGGCCGGTCGCGTCCTCGCGCGACGGGTGACCGCGACGGGCGAAATGGGAACGCCGATCGTGGTGTCAAACACATCGGGCGAGCGTGCCAGCGGGTTTCCCCGCTTGGTTCGTGTCGCGGATGAGTTGGTCCTTGCTTGGACGCTACCGGGCGAGACGGGTGGCGTCCGCACTCGCAGTATCGCGATCTCTGACTGAGGTCGCGCACGGCGAGCCGCTGCAGCTCCGCAGTCGCCGGGTCGTGCTCGCGGAGGGCGTGGCGCCGGCAACGCTGACGATCGAGGCTGGCCGAATCGGCGCGGTCGAATCCTACGACGCCGGTCCCGGCGCGGTCGATCTGGGGGATCTCGTCATCCTGCCAGGGCTCGTAGACACCCACGTCCACATCAATGAGCCGGGCCGAACCGACTGGGAAGGGTTCGAAACGGCGAGTCGAGCCGCCGCATCGGGAGGCGTGACGACGCTGATGGACATGCCGCTCAACAGCGACCCGGTCACGGTCACGGCGCGGGCCTTGGAAGCGAAGCGGCGGGCCGCGGCGAAGACCTGTTGCGTCGACTACGGGTTCTGGGCAGGCCTCGTCCCCACGAATCTTTCGGAGATCGAACAGGTGTGGGAGGCAGGTGCACGCGGGTTCAAGGTGTTCCTGGTGGATTCGGGGATCCCGGAGTTCGGCCCCGTCGATCGGGCGTTTCTGACAAGGGCGATGCCCCGGCTGGCCGAGTTGGACGCCCCGCTGCTCGTCCACGCAGAAGCGCCCGACATCGTAGCTGCCGCTACGCGAGTCGTGCGTCATCGACTGGGGAATGGAGCGGACACGAACGAATACCGGTCGTGGGTCGAGAGTCGGCCCCCCGAGGCCGAGGCGGCGGCCATCGATCTCATCGCCGAGCTCTCGTTGAGCTCTGGATGTCGTGTACACATCGTACATGTCGCGGGGGCTTCGGCTTTGGCTCGCGTTCGAGCGGCAAAAACCGCCGGCGCTCCTCTGACCGCTGAGACGTGTCCCCACTACCTGACCTTTGACGCGAACGAGATCCCGGACGGGGCGGTGGAATACAAGTGCGCACCCCCGATCCGAGACGACGCGGATCGGCGCGCATTGTGGGACGGGCTCGCGGACGGCTCGATCGACTTCGTGGCGACCGACCACAGCCCCTCTCCCCCCGCACTCAAGAGCGGCTGCGGGTTCTTCAGCGCGTGGGGTGGCATCGCTTCGCTGGGGCTGGCGCTCTCCGTCGTCTGGACGGAGAGCCGGAGCCGTGGCGGCCGCCTCGAGGATATCGCTCGTTGGCTGAGCGGGGGGCCGGCCGCACTCGCCGGTCTCGACGCCTCCAAGGGGTCGCTTCGAGTCGGCGCCGACGCGGATCTCGCGATCTTCGATCCCGACACCGAGTTTGTTCTCGATGTCGAACACATTGCGTTCCGCCACCCCGCCACTCCTTACCTTGGCAGGGCGATGGTTGGAATGGTCAAGGCAACGCTTTCGAGAGGACGACTCGTGTACGCACATCCGAGCTTCGACAAAGCCGCGTCGTTCCGTGAAGATGTTTCGGGTACGGGCACGTGGCTGCGATGACGGCCGACGAGGCGACGCCTCCGACGCTCGTGAATTTGGTCGCCGAGGCGGTCGGGGCGCGGGTCGTTTTCGTAAACGATGAGTTCTTCGCGGCCGCGGACAACATGCTCAAAGCCGAACCGGCCGAATGGCGAGAGGGCGAATACACCGACCTGGGCAAATGGATGGACGGGTGGGAAAGCCGCCGTCGCAGAAAGCCCGGCAACGATTTCTGCATGATCGCCCTTGGAGCGCCCGGCGTCGTGCGGCGGGTGGGGATCGACACCACGCATTTCAAGGGGAACCAGCCCGAGGCGTTTACGCTCCACGGTTTGAGCGCCCCGGCGGACAGCAAGGGAGAGGATCTTCTACGTCGCGAGGATTGGGTCGAGCTCTTGCCAGAGACCCCGCTCGGTCCGGACGCGCACCACGAGTTCGACGCGACGTCGGGCCCCACGGTGACGCATGTCAAACTGACGATCTTTCCCGACGGCGGCGTGGCCCGGCTCCGACTCTTGGGCACTGTGAAGCCGGATTGGGCGGCCCTCGGCAAGCTCTCTGAACCCCTCGATCTTGCGGGGCTGACACAGGGCGGGCTCGTTCTCGAGTCGAGTGACGCCACGTTCGGCCAACCGCAGCACCTCCTGCTTCCCAACCCGTCGACTCACATGGGTCAAGGCTGGGAGACTCGCCGACGGCGTGGCCCCGGACACGACTGGGCCATCGTTCAACTTGGCTGCCGAGGTTCGATCGACGCAGTACGACTGGAGACGGATCACTACAAAGGAAACTTCCCGGACGCCGCGTCGCTCGACTTCTGCGACCTGGGGCCTGACGCGGCGAACTGGAGACCGACAGACGCGGAATGGCAACCGCTGCTCCCCCAAACGAAGTTGCGACCGCACGCCACGCATCAATGGGTATCTGAATTAGAAGAGCGCGGTGTTGCGACACACGTCCGTTTGAACATTTTTCCTGATGGCGGCGTGGCCCGACTGCGCGTTTTTGGCCGACCCGTCGATCCGTCGTGATCGACGGCACGATCTATTTGAATTCGGCGTCGACGGAAGCCGCAACCGACGCGCTTCGTCGCTGTTGCGCATCGCGCCGTTGGGTGGATTCGATGCTCGATTGCCGTCCGTTCGCCGATCGAGATGCGCTCCAACTCGCCGCTAGAACCGAGTGGCGCAAGCTTGACCGGTCCGATTGGCTCGAGGCATTCGAGGCGCACCCCAGGATCGGGGCGACCGATGTTCGTGAACGCTGGTCACGGCAAGAACAGGCCGGCGCAGTCGGCGCGCCGCCGCATGTACTCGAAGCCTTGGTGCACGGAAATCAAGAGTACGAGGAACGGTTTGGTTTCATCTTTCTGATCTGCGCCTCTGGGCTCACGGCGGAGGAGATGCTGGAGGCGCTCCAATCCCGACTGTCGCATCAGCGCGCAGAAGAACTCGATGTCGCCGCACGAGAGCACGAGAAGATCACCGCGATTCGACTCGACAGAATCGCCGACATAGACTGAGGACGGAGAATCGATGGGGATTTCGACGCACGTCTTGGACACTGCGGCGGGTCGACCGGCCGCCGGGGTGCCGGTCACCCTCGAAGTTCTGACCGAGGCCGACGAGTGGACGATGCTTGCGGTCGTGGCGACCGATCCGGATGGCCGCGCCTCGGACCTCGTGCCAGACTCCGATCTCGTTGAGGGTCGGTACCGTCTCGGTTTCGAGTTGGCCGACTACTTCTCTGGCGCTGACATCGACGCGTTTTTCCCGACGGTTCGATTGTCGTTCGTTGTCCGCGATCGAGCGGAGCACTACCACGTGCCGCTACTCGTCAGTCCGTTCGGTTATACGACCTATCGCGGTAGCTGAACTCGTGCGGTCATCGGGTTCTCGCCAGGCGCCCCAGCCTTGATGCTCGTGCTCGACTGGCTCGAGTTGGTGGTTCGTTGGGTCCACGTCATCGCGGGCGTGGCCTGGATCGGAGCATCTTTCTACTTCAATTGGCTGAACGATCAGCTCGCCGAACCGGAGACTCGAGAGCCGCACCTCGAGGGCGAGCTCTGGTCCGTACACGGTGGTGCGTTCTACCGCGCCATGAAGTACCGGGCCGTGCCGGTCGGGACGCTATCTCGCCTGCATTGGTTCAAATGGGAAGCCTACCTCACGTGGATGAGCGGGTTCGGGCTCTTGATCCTCGTCTACTACTTGGGTGCGGAGATCTATCTCTTGGACCCCGGCGTCGCCGCGCTTTCGCCACCGTTGGGTATCGCGATCGCGCTGGGCACCCTGTGCGTGGGGTGGATCGTGTACGACCAGCTGTGTAAGTCCTCGCTGTCCAAGCGAAGCGGTCCCTTCACATTGCTCGGACTTGTCTTGATTGGTGGCGTTTCCTACGGGCTGTTCCAGTTGTTCAGCGCTCGGGGCGCCTACATGCACGTCGGCGCACTGCTGGGGACGATCATGGCCGCGAACGTGTTCTTCGTGATTATCCCGGCGCATGTCGAGCTCGTACAAGCGGTCAAGGAAGGTCGCGACCCCGATCCGGCCGAAGGGGCTCGCGCGGCCATGCGATCGCGTCACAACAACTACTTCACGCTCCCCGTCCTTTTCGTCATGATCAGTGCACACTACCCGTTTACGTACGGTCACCCGTGGGGTTGGGCGATCTTGCTCGGACTCTTTGTGGTAGGGGGTGTGACCCGTCACGGATTCAACGTCCGCAACTCGGGCCGCTCCCCCGCGTGGCTTTTCCCCGCGGCCGCCCTCGGGTTGTTGGCGGTGGCGGTGGTCGCTTCGGGCACCGACGGGCGGGGAAGGGCGGGGGCCCGGATCTCGACCGAGCCGGTCGAGTTCGCTCAGGTCGAGGGGATTTTGTTGGCTCGCTGCGTGGTGTGTCACGCAGCGGAACCCGCGAACCAGCTTTTCGCGGCCGCACCCGGAGGGATCCTGCTGGAGACCCGAGCGCAGGTCGAGGCGCTCCGGTCTCGGATTCGAGCGGTGGCCGTGGAGACGAGGATCATGCCGTTGGGGAACCTCACCAATATGACGGACGAGGAGCGGGGCATGCTGGGCGCATGGATCGACTCGGGAGAGCCACCGCAATGAGTCCAGCCGTGACTCGCACGGTGCGGGGGCTGATCGTCGGCGTTTGCGCCTTCAGCGCCGCCTGCGAGGGTTCTCCGTTTCTGGACCCACAAGCGCTGGCCGAACCCGAGCTCGTTCGAAAGCAGATCTTACCTGACCTGGCCTATCGAGCTTGGTGGAATGAACTGCAGAGTTGCAGCGGCGCTACCGCGGACTACAACCGGCTCCGATTCTTCGAGGTGGTCTCACCGCTGAGCGCTGGCGACTCACAGTTCCCCTGCGGCCGCGGGTTCTCCTGCAATGGGATGTGGGAGCGACCACACGACATCAGCCTCGCGCCCGCGTTCGTCAACAGCCGTCGCCTCGTCAAGCACGAGATGCTCCACGATTTGCTCGCGACGGTCGAGCACCCACCTCTTTTCGATGCGTGCGAGGCGAGCTGGGACTTTACGGAGTTTTGAGGACAGATCGAAAACTCCTCGCGACCCGGACGGTGCGCACGCGGAACTGGGGTGCTCAGGCGGTCGGGGAGAGCAGGACCTTCCCGGCCCCAGAGGTTCCGGCACGCTTGAATGCCGCGCGGGCATCGCTCAAGGCGAACCGATCCGTGATGAGATCGAGCACCTGGATGCGGCCCTCTTCTAGGGCCGCGAGCGCTGCCGGGAAGGGGCCGCACCTCGATCCGACGAGGTGGATTTCGTCTACTACGAGACTTGATATATCAACAGGTAACACGTTGTTATACGTGCTCTTAACGACAATCGTTCCCCCGGCGCGAGTCGACGCTCGGGCGACCTCGAAGCCGTCGGGATGTCCCGTGCATTCGACGACGACGTCGTACGCGCCACCACGAACCTCATCGAAGTTTCGCGTCGCGATGCCGGCCGCCTTCGATCGCGCGCGGGCGCCGTCGGATCTGCCGGTCACTTCAAGACAAGAAACCTTCGCGACGAGCGAGCGCGCCACGAGTTGCCCGAGCCGACCCGGTCCGACGACCAGAACTCGTTCGCGTCCGTCGAGGCCGAGCTGCTCTTGAATCCGTAGCGCCGCGGCGAGCGGTTCGACGAACACCGCGGTCTCATCGCTGACGTCGTCGGGGACGCGGTGGAGATTGCGGATCGGCGCGGTCACCCACTCGGCGAAGGCGCCATCGCGGCCTCGGATCCCCAACACTTCGCGTCTCGTACAATGCGCGGATCGTCCGGCCGAGCACTGCGGGCATCGCGCCTCGGCGGCCTCGTAGCTGTCGCAGGTCACGTTGATTTCGCACACGACCCGGGCGCCCACCCAAGAGGAGGGACCCTCCTCCACCGTCCCCACAAACTCGTGTCCGGGGATCCCCTCGAACGACGCATACCCTCGCAAGAGCCCGAGGTCGGTCCCGCAGATC
Source organism: Gemmatimonadota bacterium (assembly GCA_029262175.1). GTDB lineage: Bacteria > Gemmatimonadota > Gemmatimonadetes > Palauibacterales > Palauibacteraceae > Palauibacter. Next base: position 19,496 of record JAJCZV010000018.1, on the reverse strand, counting down.
CCAGCCACGTGCACTCGAATCAGGGCGTCGCCCTCGCGAGGCCGCGGGTTCTCCAAGTCGTCGCGTACGGCGATCGATCCGCCGGCGACCCAAGCGCCGATCAATCCGCTGCCGTCCGACGGCCCTCGAGGATTCGGAGGAAGGAGCGGGTCCGGAGCTCGTCGAGCGACAGCCCGGTTCGGAGCGCCTCCGCCTCGGTGAGCGCCCCGCACGAGAGTCCCCGAAGAAAATAGGTCAACAGACCTTGTCCGGTCGCCGCGTCATCAAACACGTCTCCGGTCAACGTGGCCTGCGCCGCCTGACCCACGAAACGGTTCAAGCGCTCCGCAGCGGAGTCCAAACTCTCGAGAAAAAACGCGTACAACGCGGTGTATCTCGTGACGAGCTGGGCAGGGTGGAGATCCCACCCTTGATAGAAGCCGTTGATCAGGGAGTGTCGAACATCTCCGTAGTGGGTTCGCCAAGCGCCATGCACAGCGCCGCGGTTCGCTTCGATCTGAGCGTCCGAAAGGGTTTCCCCGCTGCCAGCCCGATGACGCGGGACTGGCAATTGATTGGTTGCCCCATCGGAGAGCTGAACACCGGTCTGCGCCAGCGAAACCAGCATGACCTGCCGCGCCAAGTCGCAGATCGCGTGCTGCATCGTCTGGTACTCGGCCGTGATAGAGGTACTGGCCGTGTAGTCGTACACGCCAAAATGGGCGCCGGTGCACCGGCCTTCTCCCGCCGCGACAAAGTCGGGAAGGGGGGAGCGTCCGTCGCTCGCGATGATCGACTGAGGGGTCTCCACCATGATCTCGAGCTGCAGCGCACCGTCGGCCAACGACAGCGAGCCCTCGAGGCTCTCGAAGGCGCGGACCAATGTCGTGACCTGCTCGGCGCGGACCACTTTCGGAAGCGTGACCACAAACCCGGGCGGCAGTCGTCGGCCGGAGGCACGCGTGAGCGCCGTGAGATAGAGGTCGAGCGTTCGGATGGATCGCGACGCCGATTCGTGAGACAGAGGTTTGATCCGGATGCCGATGAACGGAGGCAGCGATCCGGCCTCCATCCCCGCCGCCGTTTCCTCCGCGGCGCGAACCGCCGCCGCATCTTCTTCCGGGTCCGGTCGAAAGCCAAACCCATCTTCGAAGTCGATGCGAAAGTCCTCGACCGGTTCGCGTTCGAGCTTTGCTCGCACCCGCGCGTGAACCTCGGTTAGATCTGTATCGAGTAACTGAAGCGCTTCGGCCAATTGTTCTGCGGTCGGCGCGTACTCGTCGAGCGCTCGCATTGCGATCTGTCCGAGTTTGGTCGCCGCGTCACGCTTGAACAGTTGTGCGCCCCCATAGACGGTGTGCGCCGGCTGTCGGTCGGCACGATCGCCGGGATACCGCCGGTCGTGCGCCTCGAGCGGAGCGGACAGGCCGGCGAGGAGACGGTCGCTTTCGGCCGGGGAGATCGAGCGGGGGGAGGTCACGAGACGAACTCCACTCGGTCACGAAGACCAAAATAGATCAGACGTGCTAGCACACTCTGTCGATAGGCTCGCGTTGAACGAATGTCGTCGATGGGCGTCACGTCCTTGCCAAGCGCCTCCATCAACGCCTCTGGTGAATCCACCGGCGTGTTGGCTTGCAGTAGATGCTCGACACTCGCACACCGACAGACGGTGGGCGCCGCGCTGTTGGCGACGACGCGCCAACGGTCCTCCCCCGACGCCGCCTGTCGCGTGACGGCAACCCCGATCTTCGTGATCGCCTGCGCGGCGCGCGAGCCGACTTTGTCGAACCACGCCACGTCGTACGCGCGGCGGGGGACTCTGATGCCGACGATGAGCTGATCAGCTGCCAACCGCATCTGTTTGTATCCAAGATAGAAGTCATCGAGCGAGATGGTCTCGGTCCCGCGGCTCGATTGAAGGTCCACAACGGCGTCGTAGGCCATGAGCACGGGGACACCATCGGCGGCGGGCGATGCGTTGGCGATGTTACCCGCCCAGGTGCCTCGCGTCTGGATCTGAACGGCTCCGACCTGCCGAGCCGCATGTTCGAGCAGGGGGAACTCCCGTCGCACCCGTTCGTCTTGGATGAGATCCCAATACGTCGTTAGAGCGCCGATGATCAATTGTTCGTCGGTCCATCGATGCTCCCTCAGGGACTCGATCCGGGTCAGGTCCACATAGGTGCGCGCATGAGCTTCGAAGTGTCCGGGCCAATGCACCATCAGATCCGTACCACCAGCGATCGGCACCGCGTCCGGGAACTGCCCCAACATCGCGAGCGCGTCGTCCACCGAGCCGGGTCGGAGCACGGATCCCGCGCCGCGCACGCCTGCCAGGGCGAGCGGGGCGGGGGGCTGCGGCAACGCTGCCGGGTCGTGCGAATCCACGGCCGGTGTCGATAGGGCCGCCTCGACCCCTTCGATGATCCCGTCGTATCCGGTACAACGGCAGAGATTGCCGGCCATGAGCTCTCGCAGGTCGTGCGTTTCCAAAAGTTCGGGCCGATCGCGCACCCAGGTGCCGGTCATCACGACCCCGGGGGTGCACGCGCCACATTGCGTTGCACCGGTTTCCAGGAATGGACCTAAGCGGTCGCGATCCAGCGCTTCGATGGTGGTGATCTCCCGTCCCTCGGCTTGATAGGCCGGCACGAGGCAGGAGTCCACGGGCAGCCCGTCCATGTACACGGTGCAGGCCCCGCACTCGCCCTCCGCGCAACCCTCCTTCGTACCCGTAAGATCCAAGCGATACCTGAGCAGATCGAGCAGACGCTCGGCCGGATCGACCTCCACTTCGATCCTCTGTCCATTGAGGCGAAACTCGATCATGCGGCGACCGTGGCCATCAACTCGAGTAGACGTTCCGGCGTCAGAGGAATCGCGGTCGGTTCAACGCCGAGCGCCGCGCCCACTGCGCTCGTCAGCGCCGGCGCCGGACCGTTCAGCGGAAGCTCTCCAAGACCCTTGGCCCCTTGGGCGCCATACGGATACGGAGTCTGAAGAAACTCGACTCGAATCGGCGGGACGTCTCCACTCGTGGGAATGATGTAGTTGGTCAGCTGTGTATTGATCATGGCGCCCTCGCGTTCGACGCATTCTTCCAGAAGCGCCCAACCGATGCCCTGCACCACGCCGCCCTGCACCTGACCCCGAGCCAGGACCTCGTTCAGAACGGTCCCGACCTCCTGGACCGCGACGTAGTCGAGGACCCGCACGCCGAAGGTCCGAAGGTCGACTTCTACCTCCGCGACGTGAGCCGCCCAACAAAACGTGCCGTAGGCAGAGCCTTCGTACGTGTCCTCGTTCCAGTCGATGCCGGGCGGCGGCACATATCGCCCCTCACCCACGACGACGTCCTCGTCGTGCTCGTCGTGCCAAGCGACAATGGCGTCGCGGACGATGGGGCCCCGAGCGTCGTCGGTGAGCCCGATTCGACGCCGCAGATCATCGCAGCCGAGTTCGACGAGATGCCCGACGATCATGGCCGTGCGCGACGCGACCGTCGGCCCGCTGTTGGGAACGCCGTGGGTGTCCGGAGGCGCGATCAAGACGACTTCGGGGGGAAGTCCGAGTCGCTCGGCGGCGAGCTGCGTGAACACCGTGATCGTGCCTTGACCCATCTCGGTGCTCGCGGCGCGCACCTCGACCGTGCCGTCCTTACGCCCAACGACGTGGACGCGCGAGTCCATCTCCACTTCACCCGCGCCGGTGAATCCGGCGCCGTGGTGGTACATGGCCACGCCCACGCCCCGGCGAGTGCTCGAGCTCACCGCGTTGAAGGTTGCGTGTGCGGCGCGTTTGCCGGCTACGTCTGCGACCGACAGGGCGCGGTCCAGGAGCGCAACACGGTCGGTGCCATCTTGGATGACCTGCTTCGTCGCCGTCGATTGACCATCGCGAATCAAGTTTCGTCGCCGCACTTCGATCGGATCCAATCCGAGCCGTCGCGCGATCGCATCCATCTGCCGTTCGAAAGCGAAACAAGCCTGAGGGTTTCCAAAGCCGCGAAACGCTCCGTAGGGTACGCGGTTGGTCAGCACGCTCTCGCCGACGATCCGGACGTGGTCGCACGCGTAGGGTCCCGCCGCGTGAATGCAGGCCCGTGAAAGAACGACCGGTGACAACGTGACGTAGGCGCCGCCATCGGTTCGCACGGAGATGTCTTGAGCGAGAAGTCTGCCGTCTTCGGTCACGCCCGTCCGATGGCGGATGCGGGCCGGGTGTCGCTTGGTCGTCACCGCCATGTCTTCCGCGCGCTCGTAGATCAACTTGACCGGCCGATCGGCGTTGGCGGCAAGCAGGGCTGCGTGAGCCGCGATCACCGAGGGATACTCTTCCTTCCCTCCGAACCCGCCGCCGGTCGGCGTTTGGACGATTCGCAGTTCTCGCTCGGTGCAACCGAGTAGGCTGCGGAGCGCCTTCTCCACGTAGAAGGGGCATTGCATCGAACCACGGACGACCATGACGCCGCCCTCTTTGTGCGCGATCATCCCCTGCGTCTCGAGATAGACGTGCTCCTGAGCGCCGGTCTGGTACTCTCCCTCCACGACGATGGGCGCGCCGGCGAGTGCGGTTTCGACATCTCCCTTCGAGATCTCGATGCGCTTGAAGACGTTGTCTTTCCCGTGCTGGATCATCTCGGCTGGCGGGTCGTTGATGAAGTCGAGCCATGGCGGGGCGGGCTCGAAGATCACTTCGATCTCGGACACAGCTTTTCGCACCGCTGCGCGGGAGGGGTGGGCGATCAACAGCACGGGCTCGTGAATGTGGCGGATGTCCGTCTCCGCGAGCGCGGGTTGATCGTGTGCTTTCAGATAAATCGAGTTTCGACCCGGAATATCGCTGGCGTCGACGATCACCCACTCGGATCGATCGAAGTCCGTCGGGAAGCGGATCTCGGTGATTCGGCCACGTGCGATCGGGCTTCGGACGGTCCCACCCCACAGAAACGGCCCGAGGGGTAGATCGTCGACGTACCGCTCTCGACCCGAGAGTTTGTCCAGACCTTCACGACGCATGATGTCCATCGGTCCTATATTCCCTGTCCGGCGGTACCCGAGCAACGACGCGCACCTCGACCCAGGGTCATGAATGACACCTCAATCCGAGCACGAGACCGATTCCATGCGGTTCCTGGCGGAGACGGTTCGACTCGCCGTCGAGAGCGTCGGAAACGGCGGAGGTCCGTTTGGGGCGATCGTGGTGCGTGAGGGAGAAATCGTTGCCACGGGCACGAATCGGGTGACGGACAGCGGGGACCCGACTGCGCACGCCGAGGTGGTCGCCATCCGTGCTGCCTGCCGCGCGTTGGGCACGCATCAACTCGACGACTGTGATGTCTATTCGAGTTCTGAGCCGTGCCCGATGTGCATGGGGGCGCTCTACTGGGCTCGGCCGGCGCGGGTCTTTTTTGCCAGCGGACGCGCCGTCGCCGCTGCCGCCGGTTTCGACGACCAGTTTATCTACGACGAGCTGGCCCGCCCGGTCGAAGCACGGGACTTGGAGACACGCCAGTTGAACGTGACGGAGGCGGGGTCCGAGTTCGACGCATGGAACTCCAACGCCGATCGCATCGACTATTAGCCGCGCCCCTTCTTCGGTCCGTTATTTGCCCCTGGAAGCCGCGTAGGGCGACGGGAGAAGCTGTTTTGCGTGGGTTTGGGTCGGGGGTGGATCCGTCCGTACGTGTGCAAGTTCAGACCCCTCAATCGTTCCCCTCCCACGGAACCAGAGACGTAAGCGCGCCGGAGGTCACGGGTTGCCCGTGACGCGGTGCAAATGGGGCGAGACCATGCGCAAACTTTATCTAGCGGGATGGGTGTTCGTGATGTTGGCGGCCGTGTTGGGCTTGAGCCGTACCGGTGACGCTACAGGTGCGTCACATGTCTACACGCGCCCGCACGTCGAACCCGGTCTGGCGCCGTCCGCCATGGGAGCCGAGCTCCAGTGGTTTCAAGCGATGCGGCCCCACTGCAACGCGGTCGAAGTCGAGACTCGGCACAAGTGGAACCCGGCGCCGGCCGGTACGACCGCGGCGGGTTACAGCGCCGCCTGTTTCGCGCTCGCCGGTCGCATCGATCGAGCCCGCGCGATTTTGGACGGGCTCGAAGGCGAAGCTCAGTGGCGTGCGGCCGGAGTGGTGTTTGGCGTCGGGCACCCCGTTGCCGACGCCGGCGATGATCTCGCCGCCGGTCCGATCATGGAACTCGTCGTCGAGTATTGGCCGAACCACTATATGGCGCTCTACCACGCTGGCATGGCTCGGTACGGTTCGGGGGATCTGGACAGGGCAGGCCACTATCTCGAACGCTTCCTAGAACACTACGACCAAGACGACGGGTTTACCGGCAACGCTCGATCCGTCCTCGGACAGCTTCGGTCCGCTCGCGGCGTCCTGTAGACCATGCAGGCGTTACTCGAACCGAACGCCGCGGTGGCGCCGGCCGGCTACTCGGCCTGCGACATTTGCGAGAGCCCTGACGTCCTCTCCCTCGGAACCTGCGCGAGCTGCGCCCGCGGGGGTACCGAAGCACTCCTCTTTGTCGAAGCATCGGGCCGACGTGCCGACCGCGAAGGATTCGAAGCCTGGCTGGTCGATGCCCTAGGCGGAGCGGTCACCTTGGACGCGGCTCGGGATGTGGCAGAAGGCGTCCGCCCGATCGTCGGACTACCCGAGGTCACGGCCGGACGGGCCGCCGCAACACTTTCGATGCGGGGCGTCTCCGCGGTCGCGGTGTCCAAGGCGGACGCGTGGCGCCGAATTCCGAGAGGTCTACTCGCGTTGGCCGGCGCGGCGGCGGGCATGGGGCTCTTCTTGGGTCTGACCGGGACCGCCGCGATGTTTGTGCTGGGACCGGTGTTCGGAGCCCTGTTGATTCTCGCGGCTGCGCGCAAGACGACCGAACCGATCTGGATTCCCGAAGTCTCGCCAGTCTTTTCGTTGCCGCTTCCGATCGAGACACGAGTTCGTAGCACGCTGGCGAGTCTGCCGTCCGGTCGGGCGCGCGATCGGCTCAAGGATATCGTCGCCGTGGCGATCGCTCTGGGTTCCGATGCAGAGGCGCCCTCAACCGACGACCTCACGGCGGCGACCAGCGAACTCCTCTCGTTGTCTTGTCGCGCGGTGGTCGATCTGGATCAGTTCGATCGAAGTCTTGCCGTGCTTGAACGCGAGCCGGTCGAGGACGAAGACCCGGGTCTGGCTGCCGTGGTCCACGATGCGATTATCGCGCGGCAAGCGTTGGTTCACCATCTCGACCATGCGCTCGCCACGCTCGTCCGAGCCCAGACGGCGACGAGCGGGGATCCCGCGGAGTTGTTGCGTGCGGCGGAGCGTCTGTCCGACGAGGTCGCGCTGAGAGCTGACGCCTGGAGGGAAGTCCAGAGATACACGTAGCCAAAAAAACGCGGTGGAGACCAAGGCCTCCACCGCGTCGATCCATCCGCTCCGGGCGTTGGGTCCCGGCCGGATCGATCTAACCGCCGATGCTAACCGCCGATGTTCAGTCCGACCACGAGCCCGTAGTCAAACGGGTCCTCGCTGATGCTGGAGCCGAGAAGAAACAACGCGGCCACATCGAGGAACACGTTGTCCGAAGCCTGAAAGCGAACTCCGGGGCCTCCGGTGAACTGAGTCTCGCTACCCACGTTTGCCAGAACCTCGCCGCTCAGGCCGACTCGGTCGGAAACTCCGAACACCGCCGCCCCACCCAAACGGACAAACGCGTCTCCATCTAAGTCGCTCGTCGGAATTGCCAACTGAGCGGAACCGTGGAAGGACGAGCTGTTGGCTCGGTGCGAGACCGCGCCGCCGATCCCGATCGCGACGCCGTCCAACCCTAGACTGATCGGAGTGCCGCCCAGATCCGCCGTCCCCGCGGTCGGAAGCTCCAGGGAGGCGATCGCCGCGAACGATGTTCGGCCATCGGCCGACTCCCCGAGCGCGTACTTTCCGTACAGGCTCAGGTCTCCCACGCCTGACCCGCTTTCCGAGAACGAAGCACCGCTCGTCGGATCGGTGACGTCGAGCGAAATGTTCGTCACGGGGAAGAGGATCGCCCCGATCGTGAGGTCATCGCTCACCCCGTAGAAACCCCCGATCAACGTTTGGATCACCTCGAAGCTGGCGTTGCTTCCCACGCTGCCGGATGTCAGCCCGGCGTGGACCGTGAAGGCCGTCCGGCCGGTGCCGAGCGTCAGTGCGTGCTCGCTTTGTATCGGCGCGCTGCTATGTGCGTTTTCCACGCCGCCACCGACCGCGACGGCCGCCCCGACGGCGCCCGCCTGGGCGCTGGCCATCGCCGGCGACAGAGCCGCGACGACACCAGCGGCAAACCATCCGAAAATCTTCCGTTTGTTATGCACGATCTCTCCCCGTCTACGAGTTTTCGAATTGGATTACGGAGTCGCCGATCTTGATGCGGTCTCCCGCTCGGAGCTGACTCTCTTGGATCGCCCGATCGTTTACATAGGTCGGGTTCGTTCCGCTCAGATTCCGGATCGACAGGTCTCCATTCGCGTGCGCGACGATCGCGTGCTCACGCGATACGGAAGAGGAGTTTAAAACGATCTGACACGAGCTCGGATCTCGGCCGATCTTCACGCCGTTTTGACCCACTGGGAATCGGTTGCCTTCGAGCGGCCCCTCGCGAACGACGAGCGTGCCGCCGGATCCCAAGGCTTGCGGCGCTGCGCTGGCCCCGACGGCGGTCGCCGCCGATGCCGCGTTCGACACGGTCGCGGTGGCGAGCTTCGGCTTGCGGTTCATGCGGGCGCCGGCAAACAAAAGCAATGCGCCGACTCCGACGATGCCACCGACCGGTAAGACCCACCCGGGCAGTCCGGGGTCGATCGGCGCGAATTGCCGCGCCGTCAGCCGAAGCTGTTCGGCAACCGGCAGGTTCGGCATGATCTCGAGCACTTCGCTGAGAGCGGCGATGGCAGCGGGCCCGTCTTGGATCGCATAGGCATCGATCGCGCGGTCCCACGCCTCGTTGAACAGACCGGTGCGGTTCGGCGATACCCCTTCGGCTCGAATAAACTCGCTGATCGTACTTATCGGAACCGCGAAGTTCAGACCGGGTGCGAGGAGCTGGCCGCCCGTGGAGCTTTCGATCAAGGAGCCAAAGGTCGACATCGCGACGACCTGGCCTCGCTCGTTGAAGACCGGGCCTCCACTGTTTCCGTGCGCGATATCCGCGTCCATCTGCATCACGCTACCACCGGAGGTCGTTGTCTTCAGACTCGAGACGGCGCCGCGGTTGATCGTGATCTCCAACCGGCTCGCGTCGCCGAGCGTGGAGTGCGACAACACGGTACCCGGGTATCCGGCTGGGTAGACGTCCTGCCCCATACGGACCTGGTCGTAGTCGCCAAGACCGACAGACGGCAGGTTCTGCGCATCGATCTTCAGGATGGCGACGTCTCTGCCCGACGTGAACTGGTAGTTCGGGTTCGAGAACTTGCCGGGAAACTGGCTGATCGGCGGACTGAACTCTCGAACGTCGGCCGGATACTCGCGCCAGTTCTGCGTGTAAACCTGCAACGACTTCGCGAGCTGTACTTCCGCGTTTGGCCACAGGTTCACGAACATCTCGATCAGCTCGGGCTGGGTCGGCTGTCGCCCCAATTCCCCCGCGAGGATCGGACCGAGGTTGGTCACCATCGCGCTGAAGAAGAGTTCAGCCTTCAGCTGATCCTCGTTGTCCGCGTGGTAGAGCTCGATGACGTGACCATTGGTCACCACGTAGCCGTCGGGCGAGATCAGAAAGCCTGAACCCGACGAGGTCATCCCGGCCTGCCAGTTGTAGACGGTCCCATCGATCGGCACCGTGATGTTGGCTTCGATCGGAGCTTGCACGTAGACCACGGCGGGCTTGACTCGCTGATACAAGATCTCTCGGTCGGCGCTACTGAGGTCCTGTCCGAGGACCGGCGCCGCTGTCATGAGAAGCCCGGCCAGGGCGACTAGCCCTCGGCCCGACAGGGCGTTGCGTTGCTTGCTGTACATGCCTTCCTCCTCTGATCTGCCCGGCGTCGGGCCTATTTTCCGGCTCTGTTTGAATACGCGCGATTTCATCCGTCTGGGTCTCATGCTTCGTCGAATACGACGCACTTGAACACGAACTCCTCGGGCCCGAACCGGACCCTGTCGCCGTCTTTCAAGCTCTCCTGCTGCACCTCATCGCCGTTCACGAACGTGCCGTTGCTGGAGTCGAGATCGGTGAGCACAAAGCTGGCGTCTTGGAACCGAACGCTCGCGTGACGTTCCGAGATATGCTCGCTCGAGAGGACGATGTCGCAGTTCGCGTCCGCTCCAAGCGTGACCCGCTCACCGTCGATGCGGTGTGTTTGGCCCTTGTTGGCCATGTGCGTTCCGACGAGCCAGCCCAGTCCCTGGATCGACAGCGGTCGCTGCATGAGTTCGGTCTTCCGCGCGCCCTGGTCCGCCGCGGGGGCGGCGGCGGGCATATCCTCGACGCGAACGGTCGCCGCCAGCTCTGGACGAGGCGCATTCGACGGCGCCGGGCAGTAGGGACACACTTCCCACGCCGGGTCCATCAGATGCCCGTTTGCGCACAGCTTCTTGGTCTTCCCTAGATCATTCATGTCTGGCTCCTATCTCGTGTTGTGGACCAAAGACGTTCGAACGTCGGCGTTAGCCCGGCGGGTTCTCCGGGGTGATGTCGGGGCTGGCTGGGGGTTGCGGAGGTTCGCCAGCTTCCGGGGCGTCGCCGTCTCCTGACTCGGGGATGGCGGGTACGGCGATGGCGTCGGGGGCGCGGTTCGGGGCATCGTCGCCACGGCTGAACAGCTCGAGTGCGGCCACACCAGCCCCGATGGCCAGAAGAAGAAATCCGAGGATCGTAAGTAGCCGGGGCAAGCTCGAACTCGCGGTCGCGACCGGCTCCCGCGCAGGCGTGCTCGGAGGATCCGGTACGACCTGCAAGTCCGGCGAGGTGTCGAACGCTGGGCTCGGCTCTGGCCGCGGCTCGGTCTGGACTCCCGCCGTCGCCGTGGCGCCAGCGAAGTTCGTGACGCCGCCCGCCGTTTCCAGCAGGGCCGCGTCGGCTTCGTCCACGCCCGGGAGCGTCGCGATGAGTTCCGATGCTTCCAGAATGTCGAATACCACCGCGGTGATGTTGTCGCTTCCGCCGGCTTCGTTCGCGATCGCGACCAGCCGGGTGGCCGCCGATTGCGGCTCGCGTTCATCGAGTAAGACGTGCCGCAGAACCGCGTCCGGGACCGCGCCGAATAGCCCGTCGCTGCACAGGAGGTATCGGCTGCCGTCGCGCAGCGGTTCCTCGGCGAGATAGGGCGTGACGTCCGCATCGATGCCGAGACATTGAGTCAGGAGATTACGCTTTGGATGCACCGCCGCCTGTTCTGAGGTCAACAACCCGGAACGGACCTGTTCGCCGACCCAGCTGTGATCGGGCGTAAGCTGCTCGAGTTCTCCTCCGTAGAGACGGTAGGCGCGGGAATCCCCGATGTGGCCCAGGTGCAGTCGACCGGACTGCAGGACGGCGATGGTCAGCGTGCTGCCCATCCCCCGAGCGTTGAACTCGCGTTTGGCGATGCTCGTAAGCTCGCGGTTGACGCGTCGGATCATGCGCTCGAGCCATGCGGAGACGTCCACGATCGGTTCGCCGCGTTCGGCGAAGCTCTTCTGCGCCGCGCCCGCCACGTATTGACTCGCGTAGTCACCCGCTTCGTGACCGCCCATCCCGTCCGCGACGGCAAAGAAAGCGTCCGCGGGTGCACGACTGGCTTCGCCGGCATACGGCAGGTGGACTGCGTAGGAGTCTTCGTTTCGCTCCCGCACCAAGCCCGGATCGGTGAGAAACCCCACCGACACATGCCACGTGGCCTCCGTCCCCGGGGCGTTCAAAACGTCACGATGAGCCAACGGCCCCGTTTGAATTCCAGCTTCCAGGTAAAGTCCGAGTCCACCAGGACGCGTCGGTCGCTGTCCCCCTCGGGGATCGCGCTCAGACGGGCGTGGTATTGAGCCGTGGCGTGTAGCGGGTCTGCAAACGTCACCCGCACATTGGTGACCTCGCTCGTCACATCCTCGAAGTTGTCGTGCAGGTCCTCGAGGCCGCGGGCCGCACGGTCTCTGTCGCTTCGACCATCAGCGCTTCGTGCCTCACGATCCATGTCCAGCAAATAGAGCGCTTCGTCATTTTCTTCGGTGGCCCGGCGCTGACGCTCCACGATCCCGTTGATCTGTTGCCGTGCGGCGACCTCGTCGAACCCGGGGATCGAGGCATCCACGTCTGGCGTCACGACCGAATCGATTGGCGTGACGCTCGGCTCGTCGGAGGACTTGTCGCCTTCGGTCGTCTTGACCGGGTCTTGTTCCTCCGTCGCGGGCGTCCCCTCGGCGTCGTCAGGTTGCCGTGACTCGGGTTCGCGCCGATCCGCCGGAGTGTCCGATTCGTCGCGGCCTTCACGGCCGGCGTTGCCCGGCGGTTGCGTCTGCTCGCGAGGTGGTTGCACCGGTCCGAACGTCGAGCGACGTGTGGTCGGAGGCCCGCTTGGCGGAGCCGCCGGCGGAAGAACCGCGATCTCGATAGAGGGGCGGTCTACGGCTGACGCGACCGCAAGCGCGGCGGCCGTCAGAATGCCGGCGAGCACCAGCGCGAGGCCCGCCCACATGATCGGCGTAATCTCCGAGACGCGGGCTCTCCAGCTCTCCGGCAACAAGAAGGCAAGTCCCGGCGTGGAAAGGCCTGGTACGCTTCCGTCGACCCCCGTGGCGACGGCAGCGACTCGCTCGACAGCGTTTTCTTCCGAGCCGTCTTCATTCGCGTCGCCGGCCACCGCCGACCACACGGCGCCCGCAGATCGGGCCACGACGGACCACGCGGCGCCGGCCGAGTCCGCGACGACTTCGCCTGCCGCGGAAAGATGCTCGAGCCCGCCTTCCGCCACCTCGCGCGCCGTGCCCGCGACCTTCCGCACCGCCGCTCCCGGGTCCCCCACGCCCTCGCCCGTCTCAACGCTTTCAGCAGCCGCCACAGCTCCGATCTCGCCGAGTCCCTCGAGCGATACGGCGCAGTTGGGGCAGGCACGGAAACCGGATTGCAGCCCGGCGCCGCACCGGGGACAGGCGATCAACCGGGTCGACCGGGGCCCCGCGCCCAGACTCAGACTTCGTAAAGCCGCCCGAAAGCTCTGGGCCGAAGGGAAACGTTCCGTCACCTCCTTGGCCATGGCTCGGTCCACGATCGCGCCCAGCTTCGGGGGCACGTTCGGGACGAGACTGGCAATCGGAGTGGCGGCCTCTTGCAGGTGCTTCAAGGCGACGGCCACCGGCGTCGAGGCGGTAAACGGCACCCGCCCTGAAAGCATCTCGTACATGACCACGCCAAGCGAGTAGACGTCGCTGGCTCCAACGACCTCGGTGCCGCTTACTTGTTCTGGCGACATGTAATAGGGGGTGCCCAGCATCACGCCGGTCTGCGTCTTTACGTTGCTGTCACGCATGCGAGCAATGCCGAAATCGGTGAGTTTCGGCGTCCCGTCTTCGCTGAACAGGATGTTGTCGGGCTTGATGTCCCGATGAATGATGTCCTTCCGATGGGCCGCCTCGAGCGCGCTCGCCAGGGCCATCGAGATCGACCTCACTTCGTGCGCGTCGAGTCTGCCCTGCGCCTGGAGGCGCTTGGTGAGTGGTGGGCCGCCCACGTATTCCATGACGATGAAATGGTCGCCGTCGGACTCCTCGACGTCATAGATGTGGACGATGTTCGGGTGCTGAAGCGAAGCGAGGGTTTCTGCTTCTCGCGCGAAGCGGGCCAAATACTCGCCGGAGGAAGCCAGATCGTGCGGAAGCATCTTTACGGCGACGGTACGGTTCAACGTGACCTGGGTCGCCTTGTAGACGATTCCCATCCCGCCACGACCGATCTCTTCGGTGAGGCGGTACCGCCCGATCTGTCTGCCGATCATGCTCAAGTGCGCGTCCTCCGCAGGTGGCGGTCGTCGTCGAGCCATGGGCCCGAGTCCGCATTCACCCCTACACGCGCACTTCGTGGTCGGAAGGGACCACGGCAGATGGAACGCCAGCACTTCGTAGTCGTTTGATCGTGCTACGGCGCGGTCCCAGCGCCCGTCCTGGGACCTAGTACCGCGGCGAACCACCCCCGGCAGGCTCGAGCCCGGCTGCGGTCAAAGCCGACTCGACGAGCGCCGCGTCGTCCTTCGAAAGGGTTCCCCCGGAGCCCGCCAGGAGCTCGCTACGCCCTCTCTCACAGGCCTCGATCGTGATCTGGGAGGCCACCCCGCCCTCCGAGGCGATGCGGCACAGCTCCAAGGACATCCGTCCAAAGCGTTGTCGGTTGCGCACGTTCTCCGGGTCGGCCTCGAGGAGTCGTTGACGGATCGACAACCCACGATTGAGCGCATCCAAGGCCTTGGGGACGTCTCCGGTCGCCCGGTAGGCGTGCGCGAGCGACTCGAGGCCCGATGCCACGTCGGCACGCGAAGTGATGCTCGCGGGATCGAGCGCGGCGTTCCGCTCGTACGTGGCGACCGCCAACAGACACAGTTCGATGGCCTTGGCCTCCTCGTTCAAGTTCGGGTACACGCCGCAGAGATTCTGTTGGGTCACGGCGACGTCCCGCACCGAGGTGTAGTTCGAAGGATTCAGCAGCCCCGTTCTGATCTCGAGCGATCGCTCGAACGCACCCCGCGCCTCCTCCCAGCGCCCTTCGGTCCGGTGCATGAAGCCGAGGCGTTCGCTGACCAGCCCCAAGTACCGACGTTTGCCCGGGGCCGTGCCTCCAGAGTCGGGCAGCGCCTGCAGTCGACCGAGCGAGGCTTCGTATTGTTCGACGGCACCGCGGGCGTCACCCAAATTCGGGAACAGCGGGTGCCCGAGGAGATCTCCTAGCTTTACGTGACTGATGGCGGCGGAGAGTTGGTGCCCCGGCACGTCCGGCTCCGCTTCTGCCAGGGAAGAGAACAGTTCCAAGGCGCCGCGCGCGTGCCGTACCCCGCCTTCCAAGTCTCCGGTGAGCGACGTGACATCGCCGATCTTTTCCGTCGCGAGCGCTTTCGTGCGGAGCGCGGCCAAGTCGCTCGGATCGCGGGCAGTCAGCTCCTCGGCAAGGTCGAGCGCGTACTGATAGCTGGTGAGCGCTCCGCTCCGGTCGCCGAGATTCGAACCGGTCATTTGCCCCTGTACCCCCCCCAGCCGGATGTACGCTTCCGCCACTTCGCGCCGCAGGGTGGGGTCCTCCAAAGACTGAGCGGCCAGGCGGTCCAAGTATTCCAGACCGCGTTGCACGATCAGCTGTTGGGCCTCGATCGAGCCGGGCAAGTCCTCGATCTGGCTGTGGATCTCGAACAAAAGAGAATTCGCCAGCGTGCGCAGATCATCGAAGCGAGATTCGGCCTGGACTCTGGATTCTTGCGCCCGCTCACGTTGCACGGTCGTCGTGATCAGACCGCCAATCAGCGATACGAACAGCATGCCCACGGCGACGGCCAGACGTCGATTCCGCCGCACGAACTTACGAATGCGATAGGAGGCGCGGTCGCGCTCTGCGAGCACGGGCCGTCCGGTGAGGTAGCGGCGGACATCTTCGGTCAGTTGGCCGGCCGACGTGTAGCGTCGCGAGGGTTCCTTACGCAGCGCCATCAAGACGATGCTGTCCAGTTCGCTCGTCAGTTGGCGTCGCAGGCTTTTAGACGACGAAATGGTGGTGGCCCCCGAGGTCTCGAAATCAGAGGCGGCCGCGCTCGGTGGGATGGGATCGACCGTGCACAGAACGCGCACGATTTCCTCGAGCGAGTTGGCGTCTGTCATCAAGGGCGTACGGCCGGTGAGCAGCTCATAGAGCACGACGCCGAGCGAGTAGACGTCGCTCGCTGTCGTGACCGGCTCGCCGGTTACCTGCTCGGGGCTCGCGTACGCAGGGGTCAACACCCGACCCACCGTCTCCGTCAGGTCCAGGTGCGTGCCGTGCTCGTCCGGTAGCAGTTTGGCGATGCCGAAGTCCAAGAGCTTTACTTCGCCTTGGGTCGTGACGAGCACGTTGTCGGGCTTGAGGTCTCGGTGAACGACGAGGTTGCTGTGCGCGAACTGGACGGCATCCCCGACCGCGCAGATCAATTCGAGACGCTGGCGCACGTCGAAGCTTCGATCGGCGCAATAGCGCGTGATCGGGACCCCATCGACGTACTCCATGACGAAATACGCCCGGCCCGATTCCGTCAGGCCCCCGTCGAGGAGCCGCGCGATGTTCGGGTGGCTGAGGGCGGCCAGGATCTGCCGTTCACGCTCGAAACGCTGGTTGGCGAGGTCCGCGACTCCCTCGCGCATGAGCTTGATGGCGACTTGTTGCTTGAACTGATCGTCGTCGCGCTTGGCTTCGTAGACGACGCCCATGCCTCCGCGCCCGATGACTCTCAACAATCGATAAGGACCGATTCGATCTCCGCTCAAGTCCTCCTTGGCTGGTCGCAGAGACGGCTTCGGCCGCAAGCCGAGCTGAGAAGGCGCGGATCGGTCCAGGAAATGCGATGCGTCCGGATCGGACGCGAGAAGGCTCTCGACCTCCGCACGCAGGGCGGGGTCGTCTCCACAGGCGCGCTCGAGGTAGGCCGAGCGATCTTGCGTTGGCAGCGCGCTCGCATGCTCGAACAGCTCCTTGCTGCGCTCCCACCGGTCCGCCGAACTCATGCCGTCCGTCAGGGAGAGAGCTCCCGGTGAAGCCAGGCACGAGCATGTCGCCAATCCCGCTTCACGGTGTTGGGGGACACGCCCAGAACCGCGGCGGCTTCCTCTACGCTGAGCCCCCCGAAAAACCGGAGTTCGACCACGCGACCTTGGCGCTCGTCCAGCTCGGCCAGGCGGGTCAACGCCTGATCCAACGCGAGGATGTCGAGCCCTCGATCGTCGACTAGGAGCAGTTCCTCTTTGAGCGTAACCTGGGAAGCGCCGCCTCCGCGCTTCTCTGCCTTGCGCTTGCGGGCGTAGTCCAGCAGAACTCGTCGCATGGCGGTGGCCGCGATCGCCATGAAGTGCGATCGGTTGCTCCACGGGGCCTCCTGGCCCATGAGCTTTCCATAGGCCTCATGCACGAGGGCGGTCGGTTGGAGCGTATGATCGCTGCGCTCCCGCGACATGAAGCCTCCCGCCAGCCGGCGGAGCTCCTCGTAGATGATGGGGAAGAGCTCATTGGCGGCCTGTTCATTCCCCGCTTGGAGCTGATTCAGGAGGATGGTGACCTCTGATGCCGTGTCTTCGAGCAGAGCGCCCTCCACGCGTTCCTGACGAGCCCGGTCCCGAACCCTCACACCGTCGTCAAAACGACCCGGTCACCCAGCCCGGGGCAACCTCGGTCGAAAAGGTAGCCAGCACGGGACCCGTCCCCTAGGATTGTGCGCATCCGCGACGGTGCGGACGTTGACATACAGCGCATTCGAGGTCGCGCCCATTCGCCTCGGGGAGAGACTGTGGAGCCAACCGACGTCCAGAATCCCGACTATTACCACAAGGTCGTGGATTGCCAGTGGGGCTGCCCGGCCCACACCAACGTACCGGGTTACATCCGGCTGATCGCCCAGGGACGGTACGACGACGCCTATATGCTCAATTGGGAGTCCAATGTCTTTCCGGGGATTCTCGGTCGGACGTGTGACCGTCCCTGCGAGCCGGCCTGTCGGCGTGTGCGGGTGGAGGAGAAGCCCGTGGCCATCTGCCGACTCAAGCGGGTTGCGGCGGATCTGCGCGGCGACGTCACCGATCGGTTCCCGACGATTCCGGAGAAGAAAAACGGTAAGCGAATCGCTTGCGTAGGGGCCGGTCCGGCGTCGCTCACCGTCGCTCGGGATCTGATGCCGCTGGGCTACGAAGTCACGATCTTCGAGCAGAACGACCGTCCCGGCGGCCTCATGTGGACGAACATTCCACAGTTCCGGCTTCCCCCCGAAGTGCTCAATGAGGAGATCTACTACATCATCGACATGGGCGTGGACCTCCGTCTCAACACCCCGGTCGAGAGTATGAAGTGGCTCCTGGATCAGGGGTTCGACGGCGTGTTCATCGGTTCGGGGGCGCCGCGAGGAAAGGAACTCGACCTGCCGGGGCGTCACGATACCGACCACATTTACATCGGCATCGACTGGCTAGAATCGGTGGCCTTCGAGCACACAAGCTCGATCGAAGAGAAAGTGCTGGTCATCGGGGTAGGGAACACCGCGATGGACTGCTGCCGCACCTCCAAACGAATCGGCGGGACCGAGGTCAAGGTGATTGCGCGGAAGTCGAAGCCGTACTTCAAGGCGTCGCCCTGGGAGCTCGAAGACGCGGAGGAGGAACTCGTCGACATCATCGAGAACCACTCCCCGACCGAGTTCGTTGTCGAAGATGGGGTGCTCAAGGGGATGAAGTTCGATGTCGTCGAATGGAATCCCGACGAGAACGGCCGCCTGCGCGCGACCAAGCTCGACGAGACCTTCATCGAGGCCGATGCCGTGATTCTCGCCATCGGGCAGGAGACTGCGTTCCCATGGATCGAAGACGATGCCGGCATCGAGTTCAATGAGTGGCGCGAGGCCGTCGTCGACAAGAAGACCTACATGTCGTCCGTGGACGGTGTGTTCTTCGGCGGCGACGCGGCTTGGGGCCCCGAGAACATCATCTGGGCCGTGGAGCATGGTCACCAAGCGGCGACCTCGATCCATGCGTACTGCAATTCTCAGGATTTGATGAAGCGGCCGCCGGATCGGATGAACCTGGTCAGCGCCAAGATGGGGCTGCACGAGTGGACATACTCCAACGACTACGAGTACGCCGGCCGCTCGAGCATGCGTCACGTGAGGCTCGAAAAGCGCCTCCAAAGCATTACGACCGAGGTGGAAGAAGGCTTCGACATCGAGCAGACGCTCACGGAAGTCGAGCGTTGTCTGAACTGCGATCTTCAAACGCATTTCACGGGAAGCCTGTGTATCGAATGTGACGCGTGCATCGACATCTGTCCGCTCAACTGTCTCACCATCATCGAGAATGCTGGAGAAGTGGAACTCCGAACCCGGCTCATGGCCCCGGCCGAGAACCAGGACCAAGCTCTTTATGTGTCTGAAGGGCTCCCGCAAACCTCGCGCGTAATGGTCAAGGATGAAGACTTGTGTATCCACTGTGGCCTGTGCGCTGAACGCTGCCCGACCGCCGCGTGGGATATGCGGGCGTTCGATCTGTTGAAGCCGTACGCCGGCCAGGACGCCGATCATCCCTACTCTGGGCTGGGGCTGGCGGAGATGGCGCCCGGTGGTCTCGCGGCGTCGAGCGTCTAGGCGACTCGGCAAGCAAGGCCGCACAGTTTCTACGCGAGATGAGACACTTCGTGCTCTACCCCCCAGGAAGCGTGGCATGACCCAGGAGCGGGCTACATGACGGCGGATCGCGTTAACGACTTCGCGTTCAAGATCGGAACGGTCAACGGGACCGGATCTGCGAGCGCGAACGGGCTCATCATGCAATCGATCTTTCGAATGGGCGT
>JAJCZV010000017.1 GCA_029262175.1 Gemmatimonadota bacterium | reverse complement strand
CCCGTGCGCTCGTCGGGCGTAGAAACCTTTGTCTTCCAAGAATCGCGGGCGGCTCTCGATGAGGACGTTCAGCGGGGCCACGGCCACCGCCTCAGGGGTGAGCTCGACGCCGATGATGACCGTCACCATGCTCTCGACGTCGACCGTCAGTGTCTGCTCGCCGTACCCGATGTGCCGAACCACGAGTTCGTGCGCGCCCGGCGCCAGGTCCATGAACGTGGCCGTACCCGTGGAGTCCGAAAGGGCCCTTCGATCCAGATTGCGGAGGGTGAGGAGCGCCTGCGTGACGGGCGTTCCCGATTGGGCGTCGACGAGCCGGGCTACGATTCGGCCCATATTGTCGGGCCCGGTCTGTCCAGAGACGCGCAGTTGACCCGAGGCCTGGGAGGGGAAGATGATCGACAGGCTCGCGAGCAAGATCGACGACACGACTCCGGCCGCGGCCCTGCCCATCGGCGCCTATCTGGTCCAGATCGCGACCGCGCCGCAGCGGCCCGTCGTCCCGGAAAACTCCGCAGGCAGCGAGGCGCCTCCGGGGTAGGCCTCGACCCCCATGATCTCCGATGGGAGGACGAGTTCATCGATCGAAGCCGAATTCTGCCGATTCGCTCTTATGTTGCTTCGTCGCTCACCGACCGCGAGGGTTCCGTTGATATAAACGTTGGTCCGCTCGCAGTCGGAGCGGGCGGCTCCAACGACGCAATCGCGACCCGAGCACGTCACCATCAATCCCGGGATTTCTCGAAGCAGGCTGCTGGTTTGTGCGGCGACACGGCGAGCGATCTCCTCGGCCCCGAGGAACGTGCCGAGTCCCGTCCGTTCGCCTTGGATCCTTCGGTCATAGAAGCCGCGGATCTCTAGTCGGCGATCGCGGATGGCCGTGACGACGAGGGGCTCGAGCGCGATGGGGTCGGCGCTGAGCTGGACGCGGACGTCGACCGTCCGATCCGCCACGATCGACACCATCTCCTGCATCGGAGCAAACCCCAGGTGCGAGATCTGCACCAGGTGGTCCCCGGGCATCACATCCTCGAGCGCGAAGTATCCGTCGCTATCCGTCTGAGTGCGCGACCCATCGTCGGTGACCAGGATGTCTGCCGCCGCGACCGGTCGACCGGTGCTCCGATCGAGGACTCGTCCTGCGATGTCTCCGGGACCCGCGACACGCACGGTGAGGTCACGTGTGACGAATTGCGCGTCCAATGGAATCTCCAACTCGGCACTTTTGCGGTCCGCCGCCTCGACCTGGAGGGTCAATACATGATCTCGGGGGATATCACAAACTCGGTAGCGAGCGTTCCGATCCGAGATGATCTCGATCGTCTCGGGGTCTAGGGTTTTTCCAGCCGGATACCGAAGCGCGAACACGTGCGCACCAGGCAATAGAACGCCGGTGAACTCGTCGCGAATGGTTCCCTCGACCACGCGGTGCGCCGGATCTTTCGGTTGACACAGCTCGATGTCGCCGCCACCGAGTTCGCGGGTTCGGCCGCGCCACCGGTTCGTCCAGATGACGATCGAGCCGCAGCCCGTGGACGTACGAAGCGCCTCGTAGGGAATTCCGTGCGAGTTCGAATACACCTCGACGGCGCCGATCGAGTAGGTCGCCAACATGTCCAGCGCAGTGCTCGGGCGCCCGTTCAAATGACCGTCGTCATCCATCGAGGGTTGCCCGTCGATGATGACTTGCGGCGTCCCTGTGACACACCCGGTGACCGGCATGGCGGGAGAGAGATCGAGTAGAAGCTGGACGAATTGGTTCCCCGTCGTCCAGCCACCCATGTTCCATCGTTCGACAAACTGAGGATCGAAGTACGTTCCGAGCCCCTCGACCTGTCGTTCGTAGAACCCCTTCTCCTCCAGAAACCGCGGTCGGTGCTCGATCAATACTTCGAGTTCCCCGACCTGGACCGCCGTTTGTGAAAGTGGTATCGCTGCAACGGCGCTTTGTACGCCCTGGACATCGATTTGAACGGTCTGCGTGCCGTAGGCGATGTGCCGGATCTGGAGCTGGTAGGAACCCGGCGGGAGGTCGAAGAAGGCGACCGTTCCGATCGTGTCGGACAACGCGCGTCGGTCCAAGGTGGTGAGGGCAACGAAGGCCCCTTCGATCGGCGCCCCCGATTCCGCATCTACGAGCTGCGCGACAATCCGCCCCATGAGCTCTGACGTCTCAGGGGCCTGAGCGCTGGCTGGCAGAGCGGGGGAGAGGCCGATCAGCAGGCATAGCCAGGCGGCGCGGCGAGGCGCGGCGCCGGTGGATGCGGGTGTGACTCGTTTGCTGGTGGGCGAACGCGACAAACGCACGACGGCTCCTGCGGTCAGTTCGGCGAAAAGGCACGACCCATGACGCAGACTCTAAGATAACACGACGCAGGCCCCCGCCGCGTCACATCCTCGGATCGAACGGAAGATCCTGACAATCCTCGAACGACTCTTGGCGCCTGGACGCAGCCCGGTTGACTTGAGGCGCCCACGACTACAATGTAGGGATATTAGAACTACATTGTAGTCGATGGCCATCGCCTCGAACCTCAGGAAGGGGCTCCGTGGGGAAACACATCGGTTCGTTAGAACAGCTTCTGATGTTTGCCGTGGCGCGGTTGGCTGACAAAGCGCACGGGGCCGCGCTGCGCGCCGAGCTCAGTCGAGCGACCGGTCGTGCGGTTTCACCCGGGGCGATCTATACGACGATGGAGCGCCTCGAACGACAGGGCTACGTGGTTTCACATCTGGCCGACGAACGACCACTCGGGAGCGGGCGCCGCCGCCGCTTCTATCGCCTCCAACCGGACGGCGCGCGCGCGCTTGCCGAGAGCTACCGTTCGCTGGAGTCGCTCGCTGAGGGGGTGATCCCGGTCCTCAACAGGATCGCGAGGCAGCTGAATCCGGAGCCGGCGCCGTGACGACCGAGAAGCGACGGCTGCCTTTCGGGCGACATCTGCTCCGACTGATTCCGCGCTCCGACCAGCGAGAACTGATCGCGGCTGATCTAACGGAGGAGCTTTGGGAGCGGATCACGAATGGAACGCCCAGGGCCCGACTGTGGTATTTGGGCGCTGCGCTCGAGTCGGTCGCGGACTGGTGGCTCGGAAGCGTGGTTCGGGGGTCCCGCGGCGTGCGGCGCGACGGGCGATCCCGCTTCCGTCCGGCCTTCAGATCGGGCGGCCTCCTGTCCGATGTCCGATTCGCACTGCGTATGATCCGCCGAGAGCGGGTGTTCTCGGCAGCCGTCATCTTCACTGTCCTCATCGGAGTCAGCTCCACGGCAGCTGTCGTGACGCTCCTGCGGGGCGTCGTCCTACGGCCGCTCCCGTATCCCGACCCAGACGCCATCGTCCGGATCTCGCGGGGTTCTGACGGACAGCCGGCCGAGTACCCGGTGGTCGGACTCCCCGACCTCGAGGATTGGCGTGATCGCAGCGCGGTCTTCACAGAGATCGCAGGTTGGTCGACGGGCGGGGCCACATTGACCGGAGAAGGTGAGGCCGAACGGGTCACCGTGGCTCGCGTCACCGACGGTTTCCACAGCGTGCTGGGCATCACCCCGGCCCGCGGCCGCTTTTTCGTCGACGAAGAACTGTTACCGGGCGGGGCTCCGGTCGCAGTGGTGAGCGATGCGTTCTGGCGCGGACGGCTTGGAGGGGATCCGAACGTTCTGCACCGCACGCTCCTCCTCGATGGCGAGCCGGTCCAAGTCGTCGGCCTCCTGCCGCCCTCGGACTTCGACTACCCGCCGAACGCGCAGCTTTGGGTTCCCCTCGCGCCGCCCACAGACTCTTGGATGCGGACGTTTCGCGGAGCGAGTTGGCTAAATGCGGTCGGCCGAGTTTCCTCCGGGGTTTCGCCCGAGGCGGCGGAGGTCGAACTGTCGCGGATTCAATCGGCGCTCGTGTCGGAGTTTCCACGCGACAACGGAGGGCAGGACCAAGTCCACCTCGAGTCATTGAAAGACATCGCGATCGCTCCTGCGAAACCCGCGATTCTAATGATGACGGTTGCCGTGGGCCTCGTATTGGTGCTCGCGTCGATCAACGTGGGGCTTCTGTTGTTGTCGCGGTCGAATCGACGACGGAGGGAACTCGCGGTCCGGACCGCGCTCGGCGGCGACCGGGGCCGGGTGTCGCGGCTGTTGGTTACGGAGATGCTCGTGCTTTCGGTGATCGGCGGCTTGGCGGGGCTTCCGTTGGCGCTTCCGCTGATCGACCTCATGGTGTCCCTCTACCCCGGGGGGCTGCCTCGGGCCGCTGAGGTGCACCTTGATGCCGGCGTCGTCCTCGCGTCGTTGGGCGTGATGGTCACCGCTGGACTCCTTGCGAGCCTCGCCCCGGCGGCGGGGCTACGCATGGTAGACCTCGCTTCCCAGTTACGGCTTCGGGACGGCGGGACACGCCAGCAGGGCAACGCGCGAAACGTCCTCGTGGGGATTCAGATCGCTTTCTCCGCACTGCTCTTGATCGGAGCAACACTTTTTGCACGTACACTGCTCAACCTCCGTGATTCGGATCCTGGCTTCGAACCGGAGCACGTGCTGAGCTTTGACGTCGCGCCAGCAGAAAGCCGGTATGCGACGCTCGAGGAGGTCACCACGTTTTACCGAACACTCTTTGACGAGTTGGAAACCAAGCCCGGCGTCGTGAACGCGAGCGGTGTGAATTTCCTTCCGTTCACGAGAGGAGATTGGGGGGACGGGTTCGACGTCGATGGAGACACCCATGAGGCGCGAGTGCGGATCTCCTGGCCCACATACCATGACGCGATCGGTCAGGAAGTGCTCGTAGGCAGGGGATTCGATTGGCGCGACGCGAAGGATGGGGCGCAGGTCGCCGCGCTAAACGAATCGGCTGCGCGGCTCGCCTTCGATGGCGAGGAGGCGCTTGGACGAACCGTCGTCTTTGACGGCGAGCCACGGGAGATCGTCGGCGTCGTAGCGGACATCCGTCATGGGAACCTCACGGAGGCCGCTGCGCCAGAGGTGCATGTGCCCGCGACGCAGTACCTGTCTCGGAGCGCCTCGATCGCGCTGCGGACGCGGGGCGATCCGCTCGCGGTGCTTCCGGCCGTTCGCGAGGTGGTTCGTCAGCTTGATCCCGCCATCCCGCTGACGTCGATCGCCACGATGGGCGAGCGGATCGAGCGCTCGATCGCTCCTCAACGATTTCGCGCAGTGCTCGCGGCCGCCCTCGGCGGGCTGGCTGCGCTGCTCGCGTTCATCGGGGTGTACGGCGTCACGTCTCAGGCCGCCGCACAGCGACAAAAGGAAATCGGGATTCGGTTCGCACTCGGCGAAGGCCGCGGTTCGATCCAGCGTAGAGTGCTCGTTACAGCGCTTCGGGTGGCGTTGTTCGGAGTCAGTGCCGGCGTGTTGGTAGCCTTGGCTGCCGGGCGAACCGTAGCCAGTTTGCTCTACGACGTTGGAGGTCTCGACCCCTGGGCCTTCCTCGGCATCCCCGCGCTCTTGATTGCCGCCACCACTCTGTCTGCCCTGGGTCCCGCCATTCGGGCCAGTCGACTAGACCCGCTCGCCACCATCAGAGAAGAGTGACGCCGCGACTCTTCTACGCCTCGTGCGTGGTTCGGCCCCCGACCACCGTCCGCAGCACCCCGATCTCCTTGATTCGGTCTGGCTCGGCGGTGTGCGGGTCTTCCGCGAGTAGCACGAAGTCGGCGAGTTTGCCCGCGGTAATCGATCCCTTCGAACCCTCCTCGAAGGACGCGTAGGCCCCGTTGATCGTGCAGATGCGGAGCGCCTCTTCGACCGTGAGTTTCTGGCTCGGGCCCCATTCGCGACCCTGCATGTCTTTTCGCGTGACCATGCTTTGGATCGCCATCAGCGGCTCGAAGGGCCCCGGCGGATAGTCCGAAGCCCCGGCCACCGGGATGTCGTAGTCGAGGAACCGGCGGTGGGCGAACATCCATTCCATCTTCTCTTCGCCGTATTCGCCCCACTTGTTGCCGTGGAAGTGGACGTACGTGTAGAAGGGTGTGGGGATGGCGCCCACGTCTTTGATGCGTTGCAGAAGAACGTCATCGACGAGCGAGCAGTGTTCCAAACGGAACCTGGGGTCGGCCTGCGGCATGTCCCGCTGCGCCCGTTCGTACGCGTTGAGGCACATCTCGATCGTCTTGTCGCCGTTGGCGTGGATGCCGATTTGGAACCCGTTCAGCACCGCGTCATCGACGGCCGCGTAGATCTCATCCTGCGTCATCGTCATGATGCCATAGTCGTCGGGACGTCCGACGTACGGTGTCCGCATGGCCATCGTTCGTTCGGAAGCCGATCCGTCGGCGCCGTACTTGACCGCGCCGATCTTCAGCATGTCATCGCCGAACCCGGTTCGGATGCCGGCGGCCTTGAGCGCTCGGTATAGCCCGCCGCCGCCGGAAGGGAAGTAGTAGATCCGGAAGCGGAGGTCCCCCACTTCATAGGCATCTTGGAGCGCGGTCAGACCATCGCTGCTTCCGCCTGTCTCATGAATCGTCGTCAGTCCCGCTGCCGAGACCAAACGACTGATGAGGGCCACGCCCTCCGCGCGCTCCGCCCGCGTGCTCCCACTCGGCATCAGCTGTCGAAACGGGCGCCGTGCGAGTTCGGCGACCTTGCCGGTGAGCTCACCGTTCTCTCGATAGATGTGACCGCCCTCCGGGTCCGGCGTATCTGCGGTGATGCCGGCGAGTTCGAACGCCTTTGAGTTGTAGACGCTCGTATGACCGCCACGGTGTGTGACGGACACCGGGTGATTCGGCACCGCCTCGTCGATGTCCGCCCGCGAAAGTGGGCGACCCTCTTCGATCTTCGTGTCGTCGTAGAGAAAGCCGACGACCCACTCGCCGGGGGGCGTGTTCTGCGCGCGTTCGGCAAGCGCGCTTTTCATCCCTTCGATGGTACGAATGTTCATGTCGACCTGCGTCAGGTGCCGCATGCCCGCCGAGGAAGGGTGGTTGTGGGTGTCGATGAATCCGGGAACGACGGTCATGCCCGAAGCATCGATGACCTCGGTGCCGGGACCGATGAGGTTGGCCACGTCGTCGGCGGACCCGACCGCCAGAAACCGGCCGTTCGCCACGGCGAAGGCTTCGGCGCGAGGCTGCGCATCGTCGATGGTGTAGACGTTACCGCCGGTGACGACGATGTCCGCGTGACCGCCGCCGGCCACGCTCCCACCTGACGGCGCACACCCCGCGAGCGCGGCCCCGCCGGCGGCCAACCCGGAAAGCGCGACAAAATCTCTGCGACTGACCTCGCTCATCTCGATCTCCTCTTTTTCAGGCCTCGTACATGGTGCGTCCGCCGACCACGGTTCGCGCGATTTCGATCTCTTTGATCGCAAACGGGTCCGTCGTGTGCGGATCGTCGGACAGGATCACGAAATCACCGAGTTTGCCGGCGGTAATCGAACCCTTGATGTCCTCTTCGAACGACGCATGCGCGCCGTTGATGGTGCAGACCTTTAGCGCCTCCTCGACGGTGATCTTCTGGCTCGGCCCCCACTCGCGGCCCTGCATGTCGGTGCGGGTGACCATGCTCTGAATCCCCATCAAGGTCTCGAACGGTCCGGGCGGGTAATCCGAGGCGGCCGCCACCGGGATCCCGCGATCGATGAAGCTTCGATGCGTGAACATCGACTCCATCTTCTCGGCCCCGTACTCGCCCCATTTGTTGCCGTGGTAGTGCACGTACGTGTAGAACGGCGTCGGAATGGCGCGCACATCCTGGATCCGTTGCAGAAGCGAGTCGTTTACAAGCGAGCAGTGCTCGAGGCGGAAACGCGGATCGGCCTGCGGCATTTCGGCCTGCGCTCGTTCAAACGCGTTCAGGCACATCTCGATCGCGAGGTCGCCATTGGCGTGGATGCCGATCTGGAACCCGTGACGCACCGCATCGTCGACCGCTTCGTAGATGTCCTCTTGGCTCATGGTCAGAATCCCGAAGTCGTTCGGGCGACCGACGTAGGCGGTGGACATCGCCATCGTGCGTTCGGAGGCAGAGCCGTCCGCCCCGTACTTCACGCCGCCGATCCTGACCCATTCGTCGCCGAAGCCGGTCCGGACGCCCGCAGCCTTGAGTCCATTGAAAAGCCCGGGTCCGGCGATCCCCGAGGCGCCGCCGGATGGGAAGAGGTAGATGCGGAAATACAGTTCGTCGGCCTCGAGCGCGTCTTGATATGCGACGAGGTTGTCGGTGCCGCCCCCCGTCTCATGCACTGAGGTCAGCCCGGCCTTGGCCATGAGGTCGCCGATGAGGCGGATGCTTTCGGCGCGTTCTTCCCGCGTGGTGCTCGACGGGATCAGGGCTTCGAGTGGAGCCTTGGCACGTTCTGCGACGCGACCGGTCAACTCGCCGTTCTCTCGGTAGAATTTGCCGCCCTCGGGGTCTGGCGTGTCGACCGTGATCCCGGCCGCCTCGAAGGCCTTCGCATTGTAGACGCCGGTGTGTCCACCCCGGTGGGTTACGGAGACGGGGTGATTCGGGACCGCCTCATCGAGGTCGGCGCGAGTCAGCGGACGCCCGTCCTCGAGTTTGGTGTCGTCGTACAGGAACCCCTGGACCCACTGTCCCGGGGGTGTGTTTTGTGCTCGCTCGCTGAGCGCGCTCTTGATCCCTTCGATCGTCCGGATATCGACGTTGACTTGTTTGAGGTGGCGGGTGCCGGAGTAGAAGGGGTGATTGTGTGCATCGACGAATCCGGGAACCACCGTCATCCCGGCCGCGTCGATCACTTCGGTGTTGGGACCCACGAGATTGCCGATGTCGGAACTCGAGCCGACCGCGAGAAATCGACTGGACTTGATGGCAAAGGCTTCCGCCCTCGGAAGGTCGTCGTCCACCGTATAGACGTTCCCATTGGTGACGACGACGTCGGCGTGTCCCCCCGCTACGGTCCCGCCTTCCGGAGAAGCGCTGCCACTCGGATTGCAGCCGGCGATGGCAGCGGCACCAGCCGCCAGCCCCGAAGCGGTCAAGAAGTCGCGACGATTGAATTCGGTCATGGTTTTAGCTCCACAAGCTGATCGGGATCGACCCGTACGACGATATAGGTGATGGTCTCGCGTATCTCGCTGAAACCGTGCGGGGAGTCGGCCGGGATGATGACCATGTCCCCGGGGCCCACCTCCTGGCTGTGTCCGCCCTCGATCCCGCCCACGGCGCTCGGGCCAGTGAGCGTGCGGACCACCACGCCTTCCGCGTCGAGCGCACGGCTCTCGGTGAGTTCGCCGCCGGTCACCAACGACCCGCTCCCGGAAACGACGTAGTAGACCTCCGTCTGACGGTGGTGCTGGATGGCGCCCAGCGTCGTGGTCGGGGGTCGCTGGACGACGCCGACCCCCACGTTGTGGTCTCCCGCGTCGATGTGGTGGATCTGCTGGTCGCTGACACGCCCCTCGGGCGCCTTCTGGATCGTGGCCAAAATGTCGGCCGCCGAGATGTACGTCCCCGCGGGTGGGTCGGCCGAGGTCCAGAAAAGGCCCCCGAGAAGGGCGACGATGAGCAGTTTCGACATTGAGCTTCCCCCGGGCATGTGGAGCACAATCGCGCGGTCGCCGCCGAGGCACCTCCGTCCTGCGGCCCGACCTGATACCAGGGATTGTAGGGGGCCGGAACCCCTCTGGTCCACGGGGGGGGAGGCCGGGGCTCGTCTCCAGGCCCGGATCGCCCACCGAAACTCGGCCGCCCGCCGCACGCGTACGAAGAAGGGTCTCTCGGCATACGCATCCGACCGCCTCTCTTGATCATGGAACCGGAATGGCCTTCTCGAAGAACGCTTGCGCACTTCTGATCATGCTCTTGCCGCTCGCGGGAGGATGCCAGGCGCGTGACGAGCCCTTAACGGTCGTGCCCGACCTCGTGGTCCGGGGAGTCACCGTTCTTTCGCCGGTCGATGGTTCGACGCGCCAGGGGTATTCCGTTCTCATCGAGGGCGACCGCGTGGTCGGGGTCGTGCCGGATGCCGACGCGGACATCGAAGGGGACCCGCGGCTCGTTGAAGGCGAGGGACTCTTCCTCATGCCGGGTCTGTGGGACCTTCACACTCATCTATCGATGGCAGACCCCAACGCCGGGCCGTTGATGGTCACTCAAGGGGTGACCGGCGCTCGCGATCTCGGAGGGGTCTTAGACGAAATCGATGCGCTTCGCGATCGCATCCTGAGCGGCGAACTCATTGGCCCGCGGATGGCCCGCGCCGGGCCCACGCTCAACGGGGCTCCAAACGCGCCGTTCCACCGGGTCATCGACAGCCCCGCGGCCGCTCGAGAAGCGGTCGCCGATCTCGAGAGCAGGGGCGTCGATTTCCTCAAGACTCACAACGCCACCGAACGGGAACCCTACTTCGCTCTTCTCGACGCGGCGTCCGAAGCCGGGCTCGAGGTCGTGGGACACATACCCACCGCCGTCGCGCCGCTCGAAGCATGCGAGCGGGGGCAGCGGTCGATCGACCACATCGCGACGCTTTTCGAGGGGACGTACACGGCCGGGTTTGGCTCGGAAATGGAGGCCTTCCAAAGCATGGACGCCTGGCTCGCCGACACAGCACCCCGGGTGGCGGAGTGCTTCGCGAGGAACGAGACGTTGTTTGTCCCGACGCTTCGTACCTATGAGTTTCGCGCGCACCGAGCCGCGATATACGACGATCCGCCGGAGAGCTGGGCGTACCTCACGGCCGAGAATCAGGTCGCGTACCGCGAAGCGATGGTCCCGTCGGATCGAGACCGAAATCCTGTGGTGATCGCTCTCCGTGAACAACTCGTGGAAGTGGGGCAAGCGTTTACGAAGTTGCTCTATGACGCGGGCGCCCCGATCGGTGCCGGTACCGACCTGGCGGCGGGCGGTCTGATCCCCGGCATGAGTCTCCACGAGGAATTGGCACTCCTCGTGGACGCGGGTCTGCCGGAGCACGCTGCGATCTGGGCCGCTGCCCGCGGGCCCGGCGAACGCGCCGGAGGGGAAGCGTTGACCGGTCGTATCGAATCCGGTGCGCCAGCGGATCTGGTTCTGCTCCGGGAGAATCCGTTTGATGGAATCGAGGCGCTCTCCTCGATAGAGGCCGTCGTGTTACGGGGTCGCATTCTCGACCGGCTGGAACTGGACCGCATCCTTCGCGAACTGAGAAGCCGCTGATCTAGCGGGGGCTGCGAGACCGGAAGACTGGGCCGAGCGACTCGTGGATTTCGCGCAGCTCCTGTTCGGCGCCCTCGGGGGCTTCCGTAAACAGGCTCACGACGACGGTGACCAGGAAACCGGCCGCGAACCCCGGCAGCATCTCGTATAGGTCGTAGAACCCCGCCTTCGGTCCAAGCACCCAAAGGACCGTGGTCGCGAAGCCCGCGATCATCCCGGCGATGGCCCCGACCCGAGTCGTGCGCGCCCAGAACAACGAGCAGAGCACGACCGGCGTAAACGCCGAAGCGAGTCCCGACCAAGCGAAGAGTACGAACCAAAATATGACGCGCTCCGCTCCAAGTGCGAGCGACAGCCCCACGAGGCCCAACACGATGGTGACGACTCTGCCGAGCCTGGTGAGCGCTTGTTGCGCCGCATCGGGTCGAAAAATCTTCTGATAGATGTCCCGCACGACGGAGGACGATGCGAGGATCAGCACCGAGTCCGCGGTCGACATGATCGCTGCGAGAACCACGACCAAAAAGATGCCGGTGAAGACTTCGGGAAAAAGCCCGGCCGCCATCTGGGGAAGGATGGTCTCCGGGTCCGCGAGGTTCGGGTAGAGGAGCCGCCCGGCCATCCCCGCGAAGATCGCTCCCATGTCGAATACGATGATGCAGATGACCGCAATCGGCCCTGCCTTCACGATCTCGCGTTGGTCACGCGCGGCCAGGAACCGCCCCAAGAGCTGAGGCGCGCCAAGAAACGCGAAGCCGACCGCCACGAATCCGATGGCGCTCGCGATGCCCATGGGGCTCAGCCCCAGCCCGCCGCCCGGGAGGAGCAGGTCCGGCCCCGCGGCTTGCAGCCCCCCGAAGAGAGGGAGCCGTTCCGCTGCTCGGAGTCCCTCGACGAACGGTCCCCACCCACCGACCGCCGCGACCCCTACGAAGGGGAGGATCAACAAGCAGCAGAACATGAGCACGCCCTGCACGAAATCCGAGTAGGCGACGGCCTTGAAGCCCCCGACCACGGTATAGAAGAGGATCACGCTCAGCCCGATGTAGACGCCGGCGGTGTAGCCCGTACCGAGGAACGAATCGAATGCCTTACCCGTCGCAGTAAGCTGGGCCGCGACATATGCGGCGACCATCGACAGAATGATGATGGCCCCGAGGATCCGGAACGCGTTGGTGGTGTCGTGAAACCGGTCCTCGAGGTAGTCCGGCACCGTGATCGACTCGTACTTGTCGGTAAACGCTTTGAACGGTCGCGCAACAAATGTCCATGCCAATGCGACCCCTAGAACCTCCCCGACCACGACCCAAAGCGCATGCATTCCGACCGCGTACCCCATGCCGGTCAAACCGAGAAGAAGCCACGCGCTTTCACCAGTCGAGTTGGAGGAGAACGCGAGGACCCACGACGGAAGTTTTTTGCCCGCGGCGAAATAGCCTTCCATGTCGTGCGAGTCTTTCCCGCCCCAAAGCCCGATGGCGAGAAGAAGGACGAGATAGACGGCGAGAACGGCGATGATGACGGGTGAGGTCATGGTGGGCTCAGGTTAGATGTGCACGCAAAGGCGCCTCGGAGTCCGTTCAACGACGGCCACAGTACCCCCCGGATCGGATTCCCGCACGGAGGGGGGGGCACGGCTAGGCCAGCAGGCGGAGGCCGACCGCCCCGCCCGCGACCAACAAGGCTACCACGATCGTTCCCGCCACGCCCTTCAAGAACGCCCTGAAATGAAAAGAGTAATCAGCGTATCCCGCCAACCCCCTGGTCCCGGGAAGGACAACGAAATCGGGCTGAAACCGCACGAACCACAGCCAATCGAGCAGGATGAGATCGATGAGATTGAACGTCGTGAAGACGACGAAAAAGTAGACGAAGACGTGACCAGATCCCGGGGCGCCATCGGCCGAAAACAACCAGCCCAAGCCGAATGCCACTGCGGCCAATAGGAGCGACCCGAACAGGATCGCGAAGGGGATTCGCTGGCGCCGGGCCTTTTCCGACATCGCGCCGAACGCCTCGCGAATGTCGGGGGGGTAGTCGTCGAGCCACGTTTCGGCGTTCAGCCGCAGGCTTGCCACGACGATCGCGCTGAGGCCCACGCTGAGGACCAATCCATGAACCAGCGCGGCGCGGAGAATCTCACTCCACGTGAACATCACCGTTTCGGTCATGCCACAAACGCCTTTCGGGACGGTCAGGGGACCGCTCAAATTATATCTCGCAAGCATCGTCCGCAGGCGCAGCCATCGAACGCGTGGAGGAGAGAACCCATCGCGACACTAGGTCCGGTCACCCCTGCGCACCGACTCGACGAGTCTAGGCTGGCCGAGTATCTCGCCGGTCATGGCCTCGACGACTTCAAGAGCGGTGTCGAGATCCTGCAGTATCAGGGGGGACAATCGAACCCCACCTACCGGCTGCGGGCGGGCGGTGAACTCTTCGTCCTCCGAAAGAAGCCCCCGGGACAGCTCCTACCTTCGGCGCATCTCGTTGAACGAGAGTTTCGCGTGATGAAGGCGCTCGAAGATACGGACGTCCCCGTACCAAAGATGCTGCACCTGTGCACCGATGATCACGTGATCGGTCAGACGTTCTTCGTGATGGCGCACATCGAGGGCCGCGTTCCCCAGGCGCCCGGACTGCCGGAGGCGGACACCACCGCGGAGCGGGCGGCGATCTACGATGCGATGAACGACGCGCTGGCTCGGCTTCACTCGGTCGATTGGCAGGCGATCGGCCTGGAAGATTTCGGTAAACCAACCGACTACGTGCGCCGACAAATCGACCGCTGGACCCGTCAGTACGAGGCGGCCAAGCACCAGGCGATCCCCGCGATGGACGCCTTGATCCAGTGGTTGCCCTCGAACATTCCCTCGGATCAAGAGACCACGATCGCCCACGGGGATTTCCGGCTCGACAACATGATCCTGCACTCGACCGAGCCCCGCGTCCTGGCGATCGTCGACTGGGAGCTCTCGACGTTGGGGCACCCGCTCGCGGATCTCGCCTACAACTGCATGACGTATCACCTGCCAGAGGGCCCCCTGTGGAAGGGACTCGGGGACCAGGACTGCGAGGCCCTCGGCATCCCTTCCGAGACCGAGTACGTGTCAGCCTATTGCCGTCGGACGGGTCGGGACGGCGTTCCGGACTGGGACTTCTTCATGGCGTTCGGGCTGTTTCGCCTGGCGTCGATCTGCCAGGGGGTCTATGCCCGAGCGTTGCAGGGAAACGCGAGTTCGACAAACGCGCGCGCCGTCGGCGAGAAAGCGCCGATGCTCGCGGATGCAGGGTGGTCCTTCGCTCAGCGGGCGTAGGTTACCTACGCTCGCGTCTCCGTGCGCACACGAGCTTTGCGCAGCTCCAGCTTCGCGATGGTCTCCAGGTGGACTTCATCGGGGCCGTCGGCCAGCCGCAGCGTGCGAGCGTGGGCGTAGGCCTCTGCGAGCCAATAGTCCTCGCTGACCCCGGCGGCGCCATGAATCTGGATCGCCCGATCGAGAACGCGGCAGGCCATGCGAGGCGCGACGACCTTGATCATGCCGATCTCCGCTCGTGCCGCTTTGTTGCCCACCGTGTCCATCATGTGGGCCGCGTGGAGGGTGAGCAGCCGGGCTTGATCGATAGCGATCCGACACTCGGCGACCTGGTGCCGTAGCGCCCCCTTCTCGGATAAGGGCCCACCAAAAGCGACGCGAATCTTTGCCCGCTCCTTCATGGAGTCCAACGCGCGTTCGGCGACGCCGACCAAACGCATACAGTGGTGGATTCGACCAGGCCCGAGGCGCCCTTGAGCGATCTCGAACCCGCGGCCTTCGCCCAACAAGATGTTCTCGACCGGGACTCGAACATCGGTGAACCGAATCTCACCATGCCCTTCCGGCGCGCCGTCGTACCCGAAGACGCTCAAGGGGCGGACGACCTCGACCCCGGGCGTATCCATCGGCACCAGCACCATCGACTGTTGTCGGTGCCGTTCGGCCGCGAGATCTGTCTTTCCCATGAATATGGAGATCGCGCACTCGGCCCTCGGCGATTGCGTCACCCACCATTTGTGCCCGTTGATCACGTACTCGTCCCCGTCTCGCTCGATCGACGACGCGATGTTGGTGGCATCCGACGAGGCAACCGCGGGTTCCGTCATGGCGAAGCAGGATCGGATTTCTCCGGCCAGCAGGGGTGTCAGCCAGCGACGCTGCTGTTCTGGCGTACCGTACTTGTGGAGTACTTCCATATTCCCGGTATCCGGTGCGTTGCAGTTGAAGACTTCGGGGGCCCAAGACACGCGCCCCATGATCTCGCAGAGCGGGGCGTACTCCAGGTTGGAAAGACCGGCATCGGTGCCGTCAGCGTCCTTCGAGGGTGGAAGAAAGAGGTTCCAGAGCCCCTCGCTTCGAGCCTTTTCCTTCAGCTCTGCCAGGAT
Organism: Gemmatimonadota bacterium; assembly: GCA_029262175.1. Taxonomy (GTDB): domain Bacteria; phylum Gemmatimonadota; class Gemmatimonadetes; order Palauibacterales; family Palauibacteraceae; genus Palauibacter. The sequence continues at coordinate 60,819 of JAJCZV010000017.1, read as the reverse complement.
GGGTGGGGTCGAGAATCGATCCCTCGTCCCCAACTGTGCGTGAAACGCCTCGTCGCTGGGGTGGACGTGCGTGGCCATAAACGCGCGCAGCCGTTCCTGGAGCGCGGCACAACGATCAGAGGTCGGATAGGGCGTGGTCATCTCGATCCTGGGCGGGGCGGGCTCGTGCGGTCACGGTACCAAGGTTCTCGTCGGGACGGAGTTGGGCAACCGCGGACGAATCGTGGGCCGCTGCCGATGGCGGGCCGCCCCCCGACCCAGGCGGGCCAGCGGGCGAGCGGGTTTCAGAGAAGCGGAGACGTGCCCAGATTGGGAGGTCACACCTCGAAAAGGACCAGGAGCGCCATGAGCTATCCCGGGATACGCGAACAGGGGATCTATCAGCAGGTCGTCGAACGTATCGGTTCGTTCTCCGAGGACGACACGAGGAAGTGGGGGAAGATGGATCATGCGCAGATGCTCCCGCACCTTGCCGACGGGATGCGGATGATGCTGCACGGTTCGAAGACGTCTCCCAGTGGTCTCTTTCGATTCGGCCCGATTCGCTACTTGCTTCTACACGTGATGAAGTGGCCCGAAGGAAAGGTCGAGGCGCCCTCGGGAGCGTTCGAAACCGATCCGAAGGGGCTTGAGCAAGATCGCGCCATCGTGGTCAACCTGCTCGACGATTACATGAAGACGCCACCGGACAAACTCGCGAAAACCCATCCGGTCTTCGGAAACATGAAGCCCAAGGACTGGGACGTTCTGCTGTATCGGCACCTTGATCATCATTTGCGCCAATTCGAGTGTTGACGAGTTGCCGCTCGAGCCGACAAACCGAAGGAGAGGCACGGATGTATGGAACGAAGCTGAACCGAAGTCTCGTCATCTTTGCCGTTGCGATACTGGCGAGCACCGACCTCGCGGCCCAGACGGACAACCCGCGATTCGGTGTGTGGCAACTTCAGTCCGATGCGCCTCCCCCAGCGATCAACATCATGACGTATGAACCGTACGGGGACGGTGGGATGAAGATCACCGTCGCCTCGACCAACGCCGAGGGGCGCAAGTCGGAATGGGGATACGTCACGATGTTCGACGGTGTCTTTCGACCCGTTACCGGTCAGGAGAACAGCGAGACCGCCGTCGAGATCGTGGATGAACGGACGACACGCATTCTCAACAAACGAAACGGGCGCGTGAACCAGATCATCCTCAACGTGCTGTCGGAGGACGGGAACACGATCAACAACGAGTATCGTCGGACGAACGAAGACGGAACCGAGCGTGTGACGCACGCCGTCTACAAGCGGGTCGAAGGGGGCGGTGAGCGGATCAGTCTAGGTCCGCCAGCGCCTCCTCTACTTGTTCCCATTCGCTGACGAGATCGGCAATCCCCGTCTGAAGCTTGGCCCGCTCGGCCTCCACGGTCCGGATCTCCTCGGGCGGGGTGCGCTCATAGAACGTGGGATCGCAGAAGATCTCGTCGATTTCGGCCACCCGCGCTTCGGACTTCTGGATCCGATTCGTGATCTTGTCCCGCCGCTTTGTGAGCTCTCCCCCTTTGTAGCGATTCTTCTGCGGCCGTTTCTTGCCGGGGCTCGCAGAAGTTTTGGGGTCTTTGGCGGCGCGCTTCTTCTTTTTGGCCTTGAGTACGACGGTATCGACGTCGAGGTGGTCGTCGCCGCAAGAATGCACGTAATCTTCGTAGGTCCCGTGATAGTCGCGAATGCCTTCCGGCGAGATCTCGACGATCCGCGTGGCAAGCTGCGAAACGAACCACCGATCGTGCGAGACGAGGACGATCGTGCCGTCGTAGCGTTCTAGCGATTCGACCAGCGCCTCGATCGACTCGAGGTCGAGGTGGTTGGTCGGCTCGTCGAAGACCAGCACGTTCGGTTGTTCGATCGCGATCCGACAAAACACGAGACGCGCCGCCTCGCCTCCCGAAAGCGTTCCCAGCCGCTTCTTCGCATCGTCCCCCGAGAACAGCACCCGACCCATCTCACCGCGCACATACCCGATGGTCTTCCCCGGACAGAAATCCGCGATCCAGTCGTCTGCCGCCTGCTTCGGGGTCTCGAACTGCTCCTGGTGGTCCTGGGCGAAGTAGCTCGGGTGCGTCTCGTAGCCCCACTCGATGGTGCCCGCGTCGGGTTCGAGTTCGCCCATCACGATCTTGAGGAGTGTCGATTTTCCGATTCCGTTGGGACCCATGATCGCCAGTCGATCTTTGCGCCGTAGCGTCAGGTCGACGCCGTGCAGCACCTCGTTGTCGTCGAAGGCTTTCTTGATGCCCTTGATCTTGAGCACTTCGCGGCCACTGGGTCGCCGCTGCTCGAAGCGGAAGTTCGGATATCGGCGCGAGCTTGGCGCGAGCGCTTGCAGACTGTCGGCGCGTTTCTCGATCAGCCTGAGCTTGCTCTGCGCCTGTCGCGCCTTGCTCGCTTTGGCCCGAAAACGGTCTACGAACTCCCGGTGGTGGGCAATCTCTTTTTCGCGCTTCGTGATGTCTTTCTCGCGCCGCTCCCGTTCATCTCGCTTCCCCTGCAAGAACTCGGAATAGTTGCCCTTGTACATGGTGACGGTTTGGTAGTCGACGTCGAGGATGTGCGTCGAGACGTTGTCCAAAAAGCGGTGATCGTGTGAGATGACGACGACGGGTCCGGGGAACTCTCGTAGGAATTTCTCGAGCCAACGGATGGACAAAATGTCCAGGTGGTTCGTCGGCTCATCGAGAAGCAGGATGTCGGGCGTCCCGGCCAGGGCCTGCGCCAAAAGCACTCGAAGCTTGAACCCGCCCGACAACGTCGAGAGCGGCTGGCGGTGCACTTCGGTCAAGAACCCGAGGCCCTCGAGAATCTCCGCCGCTCTGGATTCCGCTGCGTAGCCGTCGTGCCGCTGGATCGTTTCTTCGAGTTCGGAAAAGCGGTCCGCGTCGAACGCCTCGTCGGCCCCGGCGATCAGCTTCTCTTTCTCGACGATGGCGTTCCAGAGCTCCGGATTTCCCATCATTGCGACGCCCAGGATCTCCTCGTTTTCGTACAGGAATTGATCCTGACGCAGGAGACCCAGCCGAAGTCGCCGTGGGACCGTGACGGACCCCTCCGTCGGCTCCTCATCTCCGCTGAGGATATTGAGAAGCGTCGTCTTGCCCGACCCGTTGGCACCTACTAATCCGTAGCAGTCGCCAGCGTTGAGTAGGAAAGAAACGTCTGAGAAGAGCGGGTCAGCTCCATAGGTCTTTTCAAGACCGGATACCGAAATCATGGGGACGGAGCATACAATGTTGGCGTCCGAAAGGCAGCTTTTTGCCAGTGCGAGCCGCTGGAGCTGGTCGCTAGAGAGGTAGACCGATGCTGACGAGACGAGACTTTCTTGGTGGGGCGGCCGCGGGCCTGTCGGCTCCGTTTCTTCTGAATCGTGGGCCGACGAGTCCGTTCCGCGCCCACGGGGTCGCACGGCACGGCCCCGCCGTTGGGGCTGGAGACCTGACCTTCGATCTGCATTGCCATCCCGGAGCGTTCTTTGGTCGCGGGGGCCCCGGCTACTCGGGGGACGAGGCTACGGTCGCCCGCATCGCCGAGATGGTGTCGGGTGGGATGTCCGGGGGCTTCTTCTCGCTGGTTTCCGATATGAAGATTCTGGCGGTGACCGAAACTGGAGTGCGGCCCGTTCGCGCGTATGAGACCGGCGAGGCCTGGGGGGAATACGAGCGTCAATTGAGCGATGTCCGGTCCATCGTGTCGGCGGCGCCGGCGGACCTCGTTCGCGATCGGTCGGGCGTCGAGGCGGCCGTCGCGGAGCGGCGGGTGGGAGTCTTTCTCGCCTGTGAAGGCGGCGATTGTCTCGAAGGAGAGCCGGATCGACTCGCGCGCCTGTATCGAGATGGGGTTCGCTCGATCCAGCTCGTTCACTACGCACAGAACGACCTCGGCGACCTCCAAACCGAACCCGCGGTATACGGAGGTCTTTCTTCTATCGGCCGTGACGTCGTCCGCGAGATGAACGCACTCGGCATGGTGATCGATGTCGCCCACGCGTCGTTCGAGACGGCGGCTCACGTGATCGAGACGAGCGAGGCGCCTATCGTTCTGTCGCACAGTCAGCTCAAACACGGGGAGAATCAGCATCCGCGGCTTCTGGAGCCGGAGCACGCGCTCCTGGTGGCCGAGTCCGGGGGCGTGATCGGGATGTGGCCGTCGGGCTTCGGGAACACTTCCCTCGAAGACTTCGTCGAAAACACGCTGCGGATGGTAGACCTCGTCGGAATCGATCACGTCGGCCTGGGGACGGATATGGACGGCAACTATCGACCGGTCATCGGCAATTATCGGGAGGTGCCAGACTGGCTGAGCGGGCTTTCGGCACGCGGGCTGTCCAACGGAGACGTATCGAAGCTCGGGGGAGGGAACGCGTACCGAGTCCTCGCTGAGGTGTTTGCCTAAACTTCGCTACGGCTAGACTTCGCTCACGCCGATCGTCGGAACGACCAGGCTGTCTCTTTTGGGGACGGCCAAGCCGTCGCTCCATTTGGCCAACGGAATCGGGCTGGTCCGCCGCTCGCGCCCCCACCAATACGAGAGCGGTTCGAGTACTCGCATTCCCAATCCTCCGAGCCGCTCGAGCACCCGATTTTGCGGTTCTCTCCCGGGCTCGCTACAACGCGCCAGATCGGGGTCCAGCAGACGTTCGTTGACTTCGCGGACGAGGTTCGGCTGGCGAGTGATGAAGACGACCTCTGGCTGGATGCGAAAGCTCACGAAGTCGAAGTTGGCGGACCCGATGATCAATGCGTCGTCGGCCCGCATCACCTTGGCGTGGGTCATCGAACCAGGGAGCATCCGAACTTCGAAGCCCTCGTGGTGCGCCGCGTCCAGCGTGCCCCACTTCATGATGCTCCGATTGTGCTGTTCCGGCATCATCAGCGTCACGTGGACGCCTCGGCGCTGGGCGCGCCCCAAGGCCCTCCAGAAGGGTTCGCTGATGTAGGGGCACTGAACGACGATTCTCTCCTTCGCGTCGTCGAGGGCCCGTGCGACCGCGCTTCGCATGGCCTTGTTCCCTCGTCCGTTTCCGATGATCAGCTCGTCGCCATCGACCTCCGTGGCGGCGTCCTGATCGTGTCCGGTCCAGGTTTGCTCGAAGTCTTCTCTCAAGAACTTCGCGATTCCCGGACTTTCGATCCGGATCATGAAGTCGTGCCACGCAAAGTTGTGATCGCTGAAGTTGATCCCGCCGAGGTAGGCGACCTGGTCGTCGATCACCACGATCTTTTTGTGGTTTCGCACCACGAGGCGATAGAAGCGCCGCCCGACAGGCCAAGCGAATCGAACGGGAACGCCACCGGCCTCCATGCGAGCGCACATCTCGCCGGTTGCTTGCACCTCGCGTTGCAACGTCTTGTCGCGCCGGGCCGCAGGTAGACCGATGAGGCGATCGTTGATGACGTACTTGGTGACCGCATCGGCGACGACGCGTTTGGTGGGTGCGGCCGAAGCCAACAGGGCGTCGGCCAAGCCCTGCCCGGCGGCGTCGCCCTCGAAGGAGAGCGTTTGTACGTAGACGTACTCGCGCGCGTTACGAATATCGCGCTGAAGGTTCTCCCAAAACTCCGCCCCACCGAGACACAGCCGCATGTTCGTCACTTCGCCACCCGTTCTCCCGCCTCCCGCTCGTCTACCCGCACGTCCACAACATGACGGCGGGCCTCTCCGAACAGTACGAACGCACCGAACATCGTGCCGAAGAAGGTGGTGAGCAGCCTCCACCCGACGACCCACAAGACGGTGATTTCGGCGGCCAGGACTCGGTTCAAGAGCACGCCAGATGACGCCTCGGCGATCCCTGCGCCGCCCGGCGTCGGCGCGAAGTACATCACGATGTTCTGAAGCAACTGGAGTCCGAAGAAGGCCGGGTCGACCGATCCCTGAAGGGCTCGGGCCAACACGTATCCGCTCGCGTACTTGTTGAGAAATAGCGTCGCCGTGACCAGGCACATCCAGAACAACGTGATCTTTCCGTGCCCCGCCACCGTCCGTATCCCCTGGCCAAGACGCCCGATCTCCCGGCTCAACAGCCGCCGCGCTGCCGCGCCCCCGCGTCTGAAGCGGGTGCCGCGTTTCGTGAGCTTACTGATCAACTTTCGGATGAGCCTCAGGGTGCGCGCCTGGGCGGCCATGGCCGCGATCAGTCCACCCGCCAGTAGAGTGACTGCGACCATCGCGGCTACGAGCGCCGTCGCTACGCCAGGAGCGAGCAGCTCCTTCGGTATAAGGGCGAGGGCAACCACGCCTCCGAGCGCAAAAAACAGCAGCGTCGCGGCGAAGGTCAGGAGCGAAGCGAGGATCGCTTCCGACAGAAAGGCCCCGCGGCGACAGAGAATGTAGAGCTGTGCGGCGCCGCCACCGGTCTGGGCGGGCGTAAGGGCCCCCAACAGCATGTTCGCCCAGTTCGCCCGCATGCAGTGCCACAACGACACGTGTGAAAAGATCTGTCCATCGAGGAGCAGGCGGTATCGGAGCCCCCCGAGCAGGAAGTCGATCGCGAGAAGGCCGAGCAGCACTGCGATCACCCCGGGGGTCAGCAACGCCAGAAGGGGGCCCACTTCCGCTGGAGGTCGCCATCGAACCAGCGCGAAGATCCCTAGCGCTGTAAGTCCGCCAAACGCGAAAACACCGAGGACCAGCTTTCCGGTCGTGGGTAGCGAGGATCGCGTGGGTGCGTTTTCCAATCGAAGTCCTCGGACGCCGGCCATCGTCTGGGAGTGGTCGCGGCACAAGGTATGGGCATGCCAGCACGAGCGCGCGGACCTGGGCGGCCCGCGAGCAAGGGCCGCCCAGGTCCCTTCGCTCAGCCCTCGCGTCGCGCCGTGATGTCGATCGCGCCGGCCGTCACTCGAACGCGTAACGGCGTCGCGCCGAGCGGCTGAAAGGCGATTCGGACGGACGGGGCGCCCGCCGGGAAAAACTCGAGCTGTCCGAGATGGGTCAGCCCGCGTGCGACGTAGTCGACACGGCCAAGAAACAAGGTGCCATCTCGATCGGTCACTTCAAGACGTTCGTCGTCCGCGGGGCCATATCGATACATGCCCAAGAAGTCGGGGGCGGAGGTCCCGGCCGGCAGCGGCGCGGAACGGGGGCCGTTGTCGGCGTCTCCCAGCCCCTCCAAATACTCGTGGACCTGTGCGGCCGGCTCGCCGCCAAACCGGGCGTGCGCCAGCAAGGTGATGCCGTGCGGCCCCAGGGTGCGCTGGATCCCTGGGGACGCCTCGACCGTCGCTTTGACCACTTCGAACTGTCCCAACATGGCGGCCGAGAACAAGTTCGGACGGGCCCCGTTCGCGAGCAGGAGCTGTGCGATTTCGCGCCGGCCCGTGTGCGCCGCCGCTCCCAAGGCGGATTCCCAATCTCCGAATCCCCAATCGATCGAAGCCTTCGCCAACTCTGGATACGCGGTGACGAGTTCTTCGACGAGTTCGAAGTTGCCGTGCGAGCCACCGACGACGCTTCGCACCAGGGCAGGATCCTGCGCCGGGAAACTGCCGGAAGGGTCGTCGATCTTTGCAAGCGATCCGTCGAGCGCGGCCGCGCCCGAGAATCGGCTCAAGACGGTCGGGACGAGTCCGAGTCCGCTCATCACCACGAAGGCACGACGTTCTATCATGACCGGTTTCGTTCTAGCAGGAGACGCAGTTCTAGCAAGAGACGCAGTTGTGGTTGTTTTTAGACCCCAGACGCTGGAGAAGTTCCAGCGCCGCGGGGAAGGGCTGCGTGCGTTGATAGGGGCCGTTGGCCATATCCGCGGTCGTCTGTCCAACGCGACTTACGGCCGTGACATCCGCCCCGTGCTCGACGAGGAAAAGAATGGACTCGACGTCGCCGCGAGATGCCGCGTTGTGGAGCGGCGTATATCCCTCGTCATCTCGCTGATTGACGTCGGCGCCCAATTCTTCGACGAGATAGCGCAAGGCCGGCATCCAACCGTCCGGCGCGTAGCGGTGAGCGTTGCTCGGAAACCCCTGTCCATACCCGACTCCGGAGGCCGCGTGGATCGGATAATCGGCCGGGCCGCCGACGGGTACGGGCGGAAGGCCCGATAGATCTGAACTCGCTCCCTCCCATGGCGGAGGACGTCGTGGCGGCACCTTGGCCGTCGGGATGTCGGGATCCGCGCCAAACCGGACGAGGAGCCGCATCGCATCGACGTCGAGGGCATAGGCGGCGCGCCAGAACGGCGTCGCGCCCTTGGTATCGATCTGAAGCAGGTCGAAGTTGAACGAAACCCACCACAGGTGCTTCTGGAGCCGAACGTTCGGGTCGACCCCCGCCTCCAAGAGGCGAGTCATGACGTCGAGATAGGTCAGCTCCTGCTGTTCAAAGGCGTGTTGCCTCGGATAGCGCGACTTCGGCGCCCAGTGCGCGTTGATGACCGCATAGAGGGGCGTCGTCCCGGCGTCCGAAGCCAAGCTCGTGTCGGCCCCGCGTTCGAACAGAAGCATCGCCAGATCAAAGTGTCCGTTGATCATCGCGATCAACATCGGGCTCGTGCGATCGCTGCCACTCACCTGATCGATGTCGGCGCCGCCGTCGAGCAGCGCCATGGCGGTCTCGGTGTGACCTTCCCTCGCGGCGTGGAGCAATGCCGTCATTCCTCCGTGACCGCCGATCAGTTCGCCGTAGCTGAGTGGCTCCGGCTCCTCGATCGGTCGCTCGTCCTCCTCGCGCGCGGCGATCTCGGCTTCGGTCCGAACTGTCCGAGGCGAGTCGCTTGTCGAGCGGGCAACGCCGCCCGGCCGCCCCTCACGCTGCAGGCGTTCGTTCCGGGCCCGCCGATCTACCTGGCTCTGTTGCGCACGAGCCGCAATGTCGGCGACGTTGGTCTGGATCGACGGATCAGCGCCGGCCTCGAGGAGGACGCGGGTGACCTCCGAACGGCCACGGGATGCCCCGAACATCAGAGGGGTCTGACCCCACGCAGTTTCGACCGCGTTCAGCTTCCCTCCGCCCGCGAGCAAGGCCCGGACCGCGTCGGCGCTCCCCGAGGCCGCCGCGAAGTGCAGCGGCGACGTCGCCCCTGCCTCTTCGGTCGTCGGGCGGTTGGCATCGCTCCCCGCCTCGAGCAGGAGGCGCACCAAGTCGGCGTTGCCGACCCGGCTTGCCAGGTGCAACGGCGTGTACGCGCCGATCCGGGTGATCGGCTGCACGGCCGCCCCGTTTTCGACGAGCAGCCGCGCGAGCTCGACGTTCGCATTCTTGGCGGCCCAGTGCAGCGCGGTCATTCCATCGCCCTGCGCGAGGTCGACGTCAGCGCCGGTCTGCAACAACTCCCGTACTACGCCGACCTCGCCGCGCATGGCGGCGTCGGCCACGGGAGAGTCCGAGGATCCCATGAACAGCATCGCCGCAAGGAGCCACCCGGACCTCATGCCGTCAACGAAAAGTCGTCGGTGCTGTTCCCGAACGTCCGCATGTCTTCAAAGCCGAGCTTGTGCATCAGGCTCAACATCACGTTGGCCATAGGGGTGCCTGGGGCCGCCCTGAGATGCGCGCCGCCATCCAGTCGTCCGTTCGCTCCCCCCACGACGAAGAGAGGACACCTCTTATGGTTGTGAACGTTCGGATCCCCCATGGGTGAGCCGTACACGACCATCGTCTTGTCGAGAAGGTGCGTGTCTCCGTCCATCGTGTTTTGAAGTTTCTCGAGGAAGTAGGGCACCATGCCGACATGAAATCGATTGATCTGCGCAAAGTCGTCGATGTTGCGTTCGTTCCCGCCGTGATGCGAAGCGGGGTGAAACGGCTTGTCGATTCCGCTCTCCGGATAGACGCGCGCGGATGCGTCTCGCCCGAGCTTGAAGGAAAATACACGAGTCATATCGGAAGCGAAGGCCAAAACCTGAAGGTCGAACATCAGCTCGGTATGCTCGACGAAGGAGTCCGGCACTCCGGCCGGCGCTTCCGGAATCATCCGTTCTTCGCCGCTGACGTTTTGCTCTTCGACCGTCTGGATGCGCCGCTCGACCTCGCGCACGTTCTCCAGGTAGCGGTCTAGTCGTCTCAGATCACCGGGTCCAAGTTCTGTTTTGAGCTGTCGCACACGGTCGGTGATAAAATCGAGCACGCTTCGATTCGCCCGTCGTCGCGAGGCCCGCTCTTCTGCCGATCCGCCGGCTCCGAATAGCCGGTCAAACGCCATCCTGGGGTCACGAATCATGGGAAGCGGTTCCGTCGGCGACTTCCAACTGATGGTGTCGGTATACACGCAGGCGTATCCGTAGGCGCAGCCGCCCGATTGATCCACGTTCTCGATGCAAAGCTGCATCGACGGAATTGGCGTGTCCTGACCGAAGCGCTGTGCGTAGAGCTGGTCCATTGAAGTGCCGACATAGATGTCCGACCCTTCGGTCTGCCTCGCGTGACCCTGCGTCAGGAATGCGGCGCTCGAGCGAAAATGGTCGCCACCGATTTCCTTTGGCTTGGTGGCTTCGGCCGGTTGGACATCGGTATCGCTGATAATCGTGAGATGGTCGCGATACGGCTCGAGAGAGGAGAGCGCGGTGGGGCTCAAATCGAAATCGCGACCCACCGACGTGGGTGACCAGTAGTTCTTCGCCCGACCGTACGCCGAACTCCCTGCGGCCCCGTGCACCATCTCGATACAAACCAATCGGGTTGGATCCGCTGCCGGGCTCGATCCCCAAAGACGTCCCGCCGGAACCATCGCATCGAGAAGCGGCAGCGCGATCGCCGCGCTGGCCCCACGCACAAAGGTCCGGCGCGGGATGTGCTTTCCAGTGATGAAGTCCATCGCTTCCGTTCTCCTTGACTCGTTCGTGCGTGTGGCTAGTGCTCGCCCTGTTCCACCAACGATCCCGGTCGAGTCGTGAGGAACGCGGGGCTGTTCACGATGCCGAGAATAAACGACGACATTCGATAGTCTGTCGCCTCGGCCTCTCGGACGATCGCTCGGATCGTCGGCATGTCGGAATACTCTACGCGTCGTCCCAGCGCGTAGGCCATCATGTTTTCCGTGAAGGTTCGGACCAACGATTCGGGCCGTCTGAGGAGCGCCGCGCGGAGGTCCTCAGGGCCGTGGAGCGGGGTGCCATCATAGAGTTCACCCGAGGCGTCGACCGGCCGACCTTGATCCTTGCCTCGCCACGCACCGGTGACGTCGAAGTTCTCCAGTGCGAGTCCGAGTGGATCGATTACGCGGTGACACGACCGACAGGCCGGGTTGGCGCGGTGCATCTCCATCCGTTCGCGCACTGTGAGAAACCGTCCGTCTTCCACGTCGTCCGTGGCGTCGAGATCGGGTACGTCGGGCGGGGGCGGGGGAGGGGGCGTTCCAAGCAGTACCTCCATGACCCACTTCCCGCGAAGGACCGGAGAGGTGCGGTTTGCATGCGAGGTGAGGGTCAGAATGCTGCCATGACTCAAGATTCCGCGACGAACGGAGTCGGGATAGCGCACCGGCCGAAAATAGTCGCCGGCAACTGCGGGCATCCCGTAATGCCGAGCGAGGCGCTCGTTGACGAAGGAGTAATCCGCCGTGAGCAGCTCGAAAAAGCTCCGATCCTCTGTAACGAGGTGTTCGAAGAAAAGTTCGGTTTCCCGGCGCATGTCGTCGGCGAGTTGCTGATAGAAATCCGGGAAGAGGATGGCATCGGGGTGGACCTTGTCGAGGTCCTGGAGCCGCAACCATTGGGCGGCGAAACGCGACCCGAGCGCTTCGGTGCGCGGATCGGCGAGAAGTCGGCGCACCTGACGTTCTCGACCCACCGGGTCGCTCAGCGCTCCGTTCTGCGCCGCCGCGATCAGCCCCGCGTCGGGCGGGCTCCCCCAAAGAAAGAACGAGAGCCGGGAGGCGAGGTCCAATTCCGAGATGCGGTAGGTCGTGCCGTCAGAGCGGTCTTCAGGCAATTCTTCTAGCCGAAACACGAAGTCTGGGCTGGCCAAAATTCCCTGCAACGCGGTCCGGACTCCGACCTCGAATCCTCCCACGGTCGCTCCCTCATCGAACAGACCAAGGAGCGGATCGAGGTCCGATGCGGCGATCGGACGCCGATACGCTCGCGTCGCGATTCGTTCGAGGATGGCGCGGGCGCAGGGGCGCGCTTCGTCATCGGCACCGGGCCGGCAGGTGAGGATTCGCGCTCGACTAGGCGTCTCCGAGACGCCGGTGGTATTGAAGGGGCCACCGATCGTCAGATCGCGCAGGTGGGCGACGACCGTGATGCCGTGGGAATAGCCGATCTTCTTGTCGGCCAGGCTCCACTCGTGCGGCGACATCAGGTCATCGACCGGTCCCTCGAAACGCTTGATGAACGCAGCGGATACTCTGTGCGGACCGGCCGAGATCCGCAGGGGCTCGGTCTGGACCTGAACCCCGTTCGCATCTTGGCGGTGCATCCAACGGTCGAGGTTCAATAGCGCGAGACGTTCGCCGTCGACAGATAGCTCGATCTGTTCGTCGTAGGGGGTCGTCTGACCAAAAAAGTTTCCGGTCGACTCGTGTTGGAAAGCCATCCGGAAGACATACTCGCCGTCGGCCAAGAAGTTGTGGACGACCGAAATGCCACCGCGCGTCCCCATGGGCGCGCCCTCGACGTGCTGACGCTGCTCTGCATAGCGCGATACCTCGTACTCGGTTTCGCTCGGCGTTGCATCGGCATCGCCGAGTGCCAAGCGACTGATCTCGCTCGCCGCGCTCAGGTAGCCCTCGAGAAGCGTGGCCGAGAGGTTCTGAACATCTGCGATGTTGTCGAACCCCGCGCTGATGGTCTCCGATGGCAGGTAGGCCGAGGGGTCGATCTCGAGACCGAGCAGGTCGCGTATCGAACGCGCGTACTCCGCGCGGTTCAAACGCTGGAAGGGACGGGCACCGGGATCGGGATCGTCTCCCACGGCGGCGTCGACCCTCGCCTCCAAGGTTTCGACAAGCGCGAGGAGGTCGGCCTCGGGCGGTCGCGTCGTGCCGGGCGGCGGCATCATTCCGGCCCGCAGCTTCCGGATCATCTTCTCGGCGACCGCGGGGTTCTGGTCGGCCCGCTCGGCGTCGAAGCGCGTGAGCGAGAGATCTCCCCGCAACCGCTCATCGTTGTGGCACCGCGTGCACACCGTCTCTACGACCGTCTGTGCGATCGTATCCGGCGGCATCGAGCTCGCGAACGCGACACCGGTGCTGTGCAGGCGAACGCTTGTCGGTGCGACCAATCCGACACCGGCCAGTAGGGTTGCGGCGCTCGCGAGTACGACGCTCTTGGTCATCGTCTGACCGGGCTTACATGCCGGCCTTGGCGATCGACTCTCGGATTTTTTCAACCGTCACGGCCGTGCGGTACGCCATCAGCTGCTTGCCGATCTCGATCGTCTCATCCAGAGGTGTGATCGGGACGCCGTTGATTTTGGCGAGACCGGCGGCCACGCGCTGCTCGTACCGTACCACGGTTGGATCGACCACCATCATGAGGGCCGTGATCCCGAAGCTGTCGTGGATCCCGTCGTCTTCCGTTTGCACGATGCCGAGCTCCTGCTCGAGGAAGTCTCCGCCACCGTATTGGTAGTACTCCGGAATGAAGTGCGCGTATGCATCGTACCAGCGTTCGTTCAGCGCGGCCGCCGTGTTTCTCATCCCGTCGACGTTGCCGCCGCTATCGCCGATGAACACGATGTGTTCGAAGCCATGGGCCTTGAGGCTCGAGGCCACGTCGTCGAGTACCGCCTCGAACGTCTCTTGCCGCAGCGAGATCGTGCCCGGGTAGCGCATGTGACCCGAGGGTTCATCGATGTCGCCCTCAGGCACGAGCTTCATGATCGGCGCGCAGAGCGCGTTGCCGAGTTCGAGTGCGATGGCTTCGCACGTTCCTTGAAGTACATAATTGTGTTTTCCGGTGGCCACATAGGGACCGTTCTGTTCCATACCTCCGGTCGCAATGATCGCGGTGTTGGTTCCGCTGGCCAGGAGATCGCGGACCTCCATCCACGTGAGCTCCTCGATCCAAACCGAATTGTAGGCGGCGATCGGGCGCTCCGAGACGAGCTCTGCCTGTGTGCGGGCCTCACGCTCGGCCATCATTTGGGCGCGCTGTTCGGGCGTCATGTCGGGTTGCTGAGCGAGCGCGCTGGCGGATAGGGCGAGGATCGAGCAGGCGGCCAACGAGGCCGTGACAATCGAGCTTGGAAGTCTCATCGTGTTTCCTCCTGGGGGCTGACCCCGAAAATCCCGCTAGGAGTAGGTCGAGCGCAAGTCGCGGAGTGAAGAACAGCCGGAAACCAACAAGGGGGGGCGAGATGGAACCCACGATACCTATCAACTACCTGGCCATCTGTGTGTCGGTCTTCGTGATGCTGGTCGTCGGATTTCTTTGGTTCGGGCCGCTGTTCAGCAAGCCGTGGGCAAAGCACATGGGCATGGAAGACATGGAACCGCCCGATGGAGCCACGATGGCGAAGTCGATGGTCCTTTTCGCCCTTGGCAACTTCCTCATTGTCTTCACTCTCGCACACGCGCAAGGCGTTTGGAGGGCCGGAGCGTGGGGTCTTTCTCCCGATGTTTCAAATAACTATTTGGCGCTGAACTCCGCCGGCTTCACCTGGCTCGGCTTCTTTCTGCCCAATCAAATCTCTCGAGTGGCGTGGGAAGGCAAGAAGTGGGGGTTGGTCGCCATCAACGCAGGCTTCGATTTAGTTCGCCTATTGATTTTCGCTTTTGTGCTCGCCTACTGGGTCTGAGGTCGGGAGACGATATATGGGAGCAGTCGAAACGCAGGCGCGGGAACGTCGGGTGATCGCGCGCATGATCGCAAACTTGTCCGATGAGCAGTTGTGTCTTGTGCCGGACGGGCATCGAAACAACATCCTGTGGAACCTCGGTCATCTGGTCAGCTCGCATCAGATCTTGCTCTACAAGTTGGCAGGGCTCCCGATGGGGGTGACCGATGAGTTCGTCGCGGCATTCGGTCGCGGGACGTCTCCGGCGGACTGGAACTCGACGCCCGACATCGGGCAGGTAAAAACTCTGTTACTGGAACAGCCGGTCACATTGAAGCAAGACTACGAGAACGGACGCTTCACCGACTACGAGCGATACACCACGTCGACGGGCATCGATCTCGAGAGCTGCGAAGATGCCCTGGCGTTCAACCATTTTCACGAAGGGGTTCATACCGGGGTGATCATGATACAGAAGAAGCTGGTCTAGTCCAGAATCAGCGCGAACGCCTCTAGCGGAGCGACGAGCTTTTCGGCCAGAGCCGAATCGAGGGACTCAGGGGTGAAGTCTTCGCTCGATCGGATCTCGGCGGCGACCCGCGGGATTTCGAGCACGCGTACGCGACGACCCGAAACGTGGAACACCTGGTTGTTGGCGGAGCAACCGGCTTCGGCGAGCCAGGCGACGACACTTGCGATGTGCTCGGGTCCGAACGCGTCATAGCCGGCCGCGTCGGGTTCGCCGAGAAGCTCTGCGCCGGTCAGCTGCTCGGTCATGCGGGTGCGTGCCGACGGCGAGATGACATTGGACCGGATGCCATACTTGGCGCCCTCGATGGCGATGACCTTGGACAGCCCCACCACACCCATCTTTGCTGCCCCGTAGTTGGCTTGTCCGAAGTTGCCGCACAGACCTGAAGATGAGGTCGTATGGATCAGAGAGGCTTGACGAGGTCGACCCGACTTCGCCTCTGAGCGCCAATACGCCATCGCGTGCCGACTCACGGCCGCGTGGCCCTTGAGGTGTACGGCCACGACATCGTCCCACTCGTCCTCTTCCATCTGAAAGAGGGCGCGGTCGCGGAGGATACCGGCGTTGTTGACCACGACGTCGAGGCCGCCGAACTGTTCGACGGCGAGTCGGATCAGCGCCGCCGCGTCGTCCCAATCGGAAACATCGTGGTTGCTCGGGATCGCCTGACCCCCGACGGCCCCGATCTCGGCGCAGACGGACTCTGCGGGCCCGACGTGGACTCCAGCGCCGTCGACCGTGCTGCCGCGGTCGTTGACGATCACCCGCGCCCCGCCCTCGGCGAGCGCCAACGCGTGGGCCCGCCCGATGCCACGGCCGGCTCCCGTTACGATGACGATCCGTTCGGCTAGCCGGTTCATCGCCGCCTCCTGGCTTGGACTAGGGCGCGTCGTCTCGATGCACGCTTCGAAACCGGAGTGCGATGAGCAATCCGGGCACGACCGCGACCACCGCGAGTAGCCACGTTTGCCACGGCAATCCCGCGATCATCCGTCCGCTCTGACGCAGGCTGATGCGAAACGCTTGAGCCCTTCGTCCATCTCCTCTTCCGTAATGAGCAGAGACGGTCCGACGCGAATCACGTGGCCGTGTAGACCCCCGCGACCGATCAAGAGTCGCTCGGCCTTGGCGGCGCCCAACAGGGCGCCTGCGCGATCGCCGTCTGGCGTCTTGGTGGCCCGATCCGAGACGAGCTCCATGCCTTGCATGAGCCCCATTCCACGAACTTCGCCGATCCACGAGAACTGGTCGCGAAGCGATTCCAGCCCGGCTCGCAGCTGCTTTCCTCGTTCGAGCGCGCGCGCCGGAACATTCTCGCGTTTCATGATGTCGAGCGTCGCTCGCATCGCCGCCATGGAGATCGGATTCCCGCCGTAGGTCGAAATCGAGGGACCTTGCCACGCCTCCGCGATTTCCGGGCGGGTCACCGTCGCGCCGACGGGGAACCCGTTTGCGATGCCCTTGGCCATGATCATGATGTCGGGTTCCACGCCCCAATGTTCGATGCCGAACCAATGCTGTCCGGTTCTGCCAAAGCCCGCTTGGACTTCGTCGATAATCAGGAGACCGCCGTACCCTCGGATGACTTCGGCTGCCCGCCTGAAGTAGTCGGGCGGCGGGACCACGTATCCGGCTACGCCCTGGATGGTCTCGGCAAAGAAGGCCGCCGGCTTGCCGCTGGTCGTCGTCTCGATGACTTCGACGAGGTCGTCGATAAAGAGGTCGGTCGCTTCCGGGCCGTGCCCGACCGGTGACCGGTACGTGTAGGGTGAGCGCGCGTGAACGATGCCAGCGGATCCGCCGAACGGGAGACGCCAGCCCTTTTGCGCGGTCATGTGACTGGCCAGAGAACTACGGCCGGAATAGGACAGCCGAAGGGCGACGACCTCGTGTCGTCCGGTATAGAGGCGGGCCGCGGCAATGGCCGACTCCACCGCTTCGGTGCCGCTGTTGGTGAAGCAGGCCGTCTTGAGCTGGCCGGGCGTGATCTCGGCCAGCGATTTGGCCGCCTCGACTTGGCCCTCGGTGACGTAGAGCGAGGAGGTGTGACCGATCCGAGCCATCTGCGTACGAACCGCGTCTTGAACGATCGGATTGCAGTGCCCGACCGACGTCGTGAGGATGCCGGCAAACAGATCAAGGTATTCTTCTCCCTCGATGTCGCGCACCCAAACGCCCTCGGCATCGGACATGACGAGAGGCTCGTCGTAATAAGGACGCACCCATGGGAAGAGATACTCGCTCTGCTCGGAGGCGAGGTGTTGGCTGCGTGATTCCGCAGTCACGGTCCCACTCCCATTCGATCCGGTGGCGGTCGGTGTTTCTCTTGCTTGAGGCTCAACGGCTTGGACGTCGGTCACCTGTTTCTCTCCGCGCATGTCGATTTGAACCCGAGTTGGACTTGGCTCTCGACCGTAACAATGGGGTCTGAATGGCTTCGAGTCGAGGGTGTTTCAAGTTCTTCAGGTGACCGAATCCATCAAACGTCGTCCCACCGATAGAACCCCTGACCGCTTTTCTGTCCGAGTTTGCCTTCCTCGACCATCCGCACGAGGAGGACAGGGGGCTCGAAGCGCGGCGAATTCAGCTCGGCAAAGAGGTATCGAGCGATGTCGAGGCGAACGTCCAGGCCGACGAGGTCGCCGAGCTTGAGCGGGCCCATCGGGTGTCGGTAACCGAGGGTCATGGCCGTGTCGATGTCTTCGGCGCTGGCTACCCCTTCCTCCACCATGCGGATCGCCTCGAGCCCGATCGCGACGCCGAGACGCGAGGATGCGAAGCCTGGCGAGTCGGCAACCACGATCGGCGTCTTGCCCATCCGTTCGGCCAGGTCCCGCGTTCGTTCGATCGCTTCGGCGGAGCTTTCCTTCCCGCGCACGATCTCGACGAGCGCCATGATGTGGACGGGGTTGAAGAAGTGCATGCCAACCACCCGGTCCGGCTGTCCCACCATCTCGGCGATGCGGCTTATCGAAAGCGACGACGTGTTGCTCGCGAGAAGCGCGCCTTCCTCGGCGGCATCGGCACAAGCGCACAGAAGCGTCTGTTTGAGTGCGAGTTTCTCGGGGACCGCTTCGATGACGATCGAGACGCCATCGGCCGCCTGGGCGAGATCGTCCGTTGTCGAGAGTGCGTCGAGCGCGCGTTTCATCTGGTCCGGCTCGACTTTACCGCGTTGGATCCCCTTGGCGAGGTTGGATTCGATCTTGCCCAGCCCGGCGGCGAGCGCCTCCGGCATCACATCGAACAGCCGAGTTTCGTAGCCCGCCATCGCCGCCACCTGCGCGATGCCGTGACCCATCGTCCCGGCTCCGAGTACTGCGATGGCCTCGTTCACTTCAATCTTCCCAATGGACCTTCGGTTCGTCGCGCATGGGGCGTCGACGTACGACCTCGATCGCCTCGAAGCCGAGTTCATCGGCGACCGCGTTGGCCACGAGGTTGTCGGCGCCCGTGTAGAGACGGACCTCGTCAATCTCCCATTCCGCGGCCCACTCGAACGTCTTTTGTAGCAGTCGATTCAAGTAGCCGCGGCGGCGGGCCTCGCGGCGGACGAACGGGGCTTGGATGCGGACGTAACGGACCGGTTCAAAGTAGGGTTCGTTCTCTTCCACAAAACAGACGATCATTCCATCGAGACCGCCGTCTTCGTCCTCGATCACGAAGACCGCGCCGGTCGCCTCTGCGATCCGTTGCTCGAACACCCGCCGTCTCTTATCGAGTGCGTCCCCCCGCAGACGTCGGTAGGCCGGGTTCAGAGAATGTGCCCTCATGTACTGCGCCCACATGGCGACCAGTTCATCTACATCGGCATCGGTCGCCAACCGTATGACAGCCTCATGACTCATGGACTGGTCTCCTCCCCATAGTTCGGCTCGCGTTTCTCGACAAAGGCGCGCACGCCTTCGAGTGCATCGGCGGACTCGAAACAGGCGCGTTGCGCTGCCGTTTCATAGTCCAGCATCTCGTCAAAGCTAGATCCGAGGCTTTGTTGGATCGCGCGCTTGGCCAGTCGGAGCGCGAGCGCCGGCTTTCGCGCCAGCCGCGCGGCCCATTCCTGAGCGAGGGGCATCAGCTCCTCCGGCGTTACGACCCGGTTGACCAGTCCCATGGCCAGCGCGTCTTCAGCCGGAATCATCTCAGCGAAGAAGAAGAGCTCCGCAGCCCGAGCCGGGCCGACCAACCGCGGGACGGTATAGGTGCCGCCCCAGTCGGGGTGAAGACCGATCCGGTTGAACGTCTGGCCGATCGAAGCCGCGCTGGAAGCGAGCCGCAAATCGCACGCGAGGGCCAGATTCGCGCCGCCTCCGGCGGCCGGACCGTTGATCGCTGCAATCACCGGCTTGGGCATGTCGCGTAGTGCGGCCGCCACTCGGCGGCCTGCCTCCACCAAGGCGACGGCCTCGTCGATGGCCTTCGTTTCAATGAGGTGGGTGAGATACTTGACGTCGGCCCCGGCGCAGAACGCCCGTCCCGCTCCGGTGATGATGACGGCGCGGACCGCATCGTCACCGCCGAGTTGCTCGATCCCGCCCGAGATCAAATCGCGCATCTCGCCGATAAACGAATTGAGCTTCTCTGGTCGGTTCAGCGTGAGTGTTCCGACGCCGTCTGAAATCTCGACCAGGACCAGCGGCTGGCTCATTCGCCGTGCACGATCAAGGCGATGCCCTGTCCCACGCCGATGCACATCGTGACCAGGCCGACGCCGGCGTTTCTCCGGCCCATCTCGTGGACGAGCGAGGTGACGAGTTTGGCTCCCGTGCACCCCAATGGGTGGCCGAGTGCGATCGCGCCTCCGTTGACGTTGACGCGCGCTGGGTCCAGTCCCAGTTCCTCGATGCACGGGAGGGACTGCGCGGCGAACGCTTCGTTGAGTTCGACGAGGTCGATGTCCTCGAGCGAAAGCCCTGCGCGTGCGAGCGCCTTGCGGGTCGCGGGAACGGGGCCGATCCCCATGCGCGAGGGGTCCACGCCAGCGACTGCCGACGCACCCAATCGGGCCATCGGCGTGAGTCCAAGCTCTTTGGCCGCGCCTCGACTCGTCACCAGTAGAGCAGCGGCGCCATCGTTGATCCCCGACGCGTTTCCGGCCGTGACCGTGCCGTTCGCCCGAAACGCGGGTCGCAGGGTCGCGAGCTTGTCGAGCGTGACCTCGGGTCTGGGGTGCTCGTCACGATCGACCTGGATCGGGTCGCCTCGCCGTTGAGGGACCTCGACCGTCACGATCTCGCTCGCGAAACGGTCGGCGTCGATGGCCGCCGCCGCACGTCGTTGACTCTCGATCGCGAACGCGTCCTGCGCCTCGCGACCGGTCCCGTGGTCTTCGGCGACCCTCTCGGCGGTTTCACCCAAGGAGATCGTCCACGCTTCGGGCATCGCCGGGTTGGTGAATCGCCAGCCGACGGTCGTGTCCGCCATCGGCGGTGGGACGCGCGAAAAAGCCGTCTCGGGCTTGAGCATCACCCAAGGTGCCCGGGACATGCTCTCGACGCCTCCAGCGATAAAGACGTCGCCCTCGCCCGCTCGGATCGCGTGTCCGGCGCTGACGATGGCCTGAAGGCCAGAACCGCAGAGGCGGTTCACGGTTTGCCCGGCGACTTCGACCGGGAGGCCGGCGAGTAGCCCGGCCATCCGCGCGACGTTGCGGTTGTCCTCGCCGGCGCCGTTGGTACAGCCCGCAATGACATCCTCGATGCGATCGGTTGGAATCCGGGTACGCTCGACGAGCGCGCCGATCGCCCGTGCCAACAAGTCGTCGGGGCGAACCGATGAGAGGGCGCCGCCCGCGCGCCCAACGGGCGTACGGACGGCGTCGATGATGACCGGGTCGCGATCAGATCCGCTCATGCTAGCGGCTCGCTCGCCGGTTGATCTAGGTGCCGGAGAAGGCGGGCGGCCGCTTCTCGATATACGCGGCAAGTCCCTCTTTGGCGTCGTTGCCTTGGAAGAGGAGCTGCTGAAGCTCGCGCTCGATCGCCAACCCTTCCGAGAACGGGACTTCGATCCCGCTGCACACGGAGCGTTTGATGCGACCGACAGCCGCCGACGCCTTGTTCGGCGGCGTGAACTGTTTGGCGTACTCCATCACCTGGGCGAAGAAGGACTCGTTATCCCCCTCGAACACTTTGTTCACCAAGCCGAGTTCGTGCGCCTCGTCAAACCCGAAGGTTCGGCCCTCGACCATGAGCTCGATGGCTTTCGGCTTGCTGAGCAGACGGCCGAGTCGTTGCGTCCCGCCCGTCCCCGGAAGGACACCGAGATTGACTTCGGGAAGCCCGATCTTGCCGGCGTCCTTACGCGCGATACGGATGTCGCACGCGAGCGCAATCTCGAGACCGCCGCCGACCGTGTGTCCGTTGAGCGCACCGATGACGAGCTTCGGCGTCTGCTCGAGGCGAATCAGCGTCTCATTGGCGTGGAGACAGAAGAAGTATTTGAAGTAGGGGTCCGAGGTTTGGAGCATGTTGATGTTCGCTCCAGCCGAGAAAAACTTGTCGCCCTCTCCTCGGATCACGATCACGTAGACGTTCTTGTCGAAGCGCGCCTGGAGGATCGCGCTGTCCAGGTCTCGCATCATCTCATGCGTATACGTGTTGGCGGGCGGATCATCGATCGTAAAGATCGCAACGCCATCCTGGACTTCGTATTTGATCAGTGTGTCGGCCATCGAGTTCCTTCCTCTTGGAAACCGGTCGGTCGAGGCCTCGATCGAGGCCGCTCTCGGAACCTATTTTCGGGGGACCGGTGGAAGCCCAAACTATCCCGCGTGCACGTGGACGGACAACTTCTCGCTCTCTGCGTGCTGGACCAGGGAATCGACCAACCAGGAGCCGCCCTGCCACATTCGACGAATTCGCCGCCGCCCCCCCTGACGGCCGCCTCGGTTGAAGCGCGAGCGCGGGAGCTGGGAGCGTCCGATCCGGACCTTCGCCGAGTCCTCGAGGACTGGGGACCGCCGCCTCTCTGGGGCCGTCCGCCCGGCTTCGCATCGCTCATTCACATGATTCTCGAGCAGCAAGTTTCTCTCGCGTCGGCGCAAGCTGCCATGGATCGACTGGTGGAGGCGGTCGGGACCCCCACCCCGGAGGCCGTCCTGACGTTGGATGACGATGCCTTGCTGACCATCGGGTTCAGCCGGCAAAAACGAGCCTACGCGCGGGACCTGGCCCACCGAGTTGCCGAAGGTACGCTGGATTTGGAGGGTCTGGGTCGGCTCTCCGATGAAGAGGTGAGAGCGCGTCTGACCGAGGTCAAGGGGATCGGGGCCTGGACGGCCGACGTCTATCTGATGATGGCGCTAGGTCGTCCTGATCTGTGGCCGATCGGCGACCGCGCCCTCGTGGTAGCCGCGCGTGCCCTGCGGGGGTTGGAGCAGGATCCACCGCCGGCGGAATTGGAGAGAATCGGGGAAGCGTGGCGCCCCTGGCGGTCTGTTGCCGCTCGGGTTCTGTGGCACCTCTATTTGTCCGAGATCCGACCCCCAAAGACCCCGGGTGGCACCGGGGCTCCGGCAACGCGGACCTCGCGTCCGGTGTCCTAGCACGCGGCTCACACAGCCCGAGATTCCTCTGAGTCATGGAAGGTGGAAGGACCGATCGGACCAAGCGCGTCGCCATGCTGAGACGGACTGGTTTGAGTATCCTGTTTGCGACCGTGCTCGTAGACATGATCGGTTTTGGTATCGTCCTACCGCTCCTCCCTTTCTATGCCGAGGATCTGGGCGCGACGCCGTTCGAAGTGACGATGATCATCGCCTCGTTCTCTGGGATGCAGCTGATCGCCGCGCCGATTTGGGGTCGCTTTTCGGATCGCACGGGCCGTCGTCGGCTCCTGATCGCCGGCCTCTTCGCCTCCGCGATCTCGTATCTCATCTTTGCGCTCGCCGATTCGATCGCGATCCTCCTGATCTCGCGAGCGGCAGCCGGAGCGGCGGGTGGGACGATCTCCGTCGCACAGGCGTACGTCGCGGACTCGACCAAGGGCGAGGAGCGCGCACACGGACTGGGACTCATCGGCGCGGCCTCGGGTCTCGGGATCATGCTCGGGCCCGCGATCGGTGGCTATTTCAGTCGCTTCGGGCTCGGGGCACCGGGGCTGGTGGCGGCAGGTCTCTGCGCATTCAACGCCCTTGCAGCGATTCTGTTCCTCCCCGAATCCAAGCCGTTCTTGGATCGTGCGGCAAACGTCGTGAAGGGACAGGCGTCTTCGTTCGGAGGCTGGATACGCTCGCTGACGCGGTATCCGCTCAACATCCTCTTGGGGGTGTATTTCTTGGCCCTGAGCAGTTTTACCTCCATGACGTCGGTTCTGGCCCTGTACCTCGAGCGGACGTTTGCGATGGACGCGTCCGACATGGGCTTGGTGTTTACGCTCGCCGGGGCGGTCACGGTGGTGATCCGCGGAGGGGCGGTAGGCCGGATCGTGAAGGCCTTCGGCGAGGCCGCCACGGTGCGGGCCGGCTGCGTGTTGCTCGCGATCAGCGTGGGAGCGATCCCGTTTCTGCCGAACAAATGGTGGCTGGCGTTGTTGGTGCCGCTGTGGGCGTGCTCGACCGGGATCTTGTTCCCGTCTCTTGCCTCCCTGATTTCCCGCGCCACCGATGAGCATTCGCAGGGGTCGATTCTCGGCGGAAGCCAGCTCGCCGGAGGCACGGGGCGCGTGGTCGGACCGCTATGGGCGGGGGCCTTGTTTCAGTCTTATTCGATCGTGAGTCCGTTTCTGTTTGGTTCCGGTCTCATGTTGGTCGCGATTCTCTTGTCCCTGCGGATACCGGCCGCGGTTCTGCGCAGCGAAAAGGAGCCCCTGGATGCGGCCGAGCGTTGGAGTGGTCCAACCGCGGCGCACGAACCCGTTGACGCCGTGGAGAGCGCGGCGCCGTGAGTTCGTCGGATCGCGGGTCGCGTCGCGAGTCGGAGCCGCGTCTCGCTGCTGAAGTGGCCCCGGCGAATCGGTTCGCCGAGCAGCCGCAGTTCGTCACGTTGGGTTGGGGGGAGGTATCGGCGCTCCTCGTACGCCCCCCCGACGCGAAGGCGATGCTTGCACTGGCCCATGGCGCGGGTGCGGGGATCGGGCACGCCTTCATGTCGGATTTGGCCCAGCGGCTCGCATCAGCCGGCGTGGCCTCTTTTCGCTACCATTTTCCTTACATGGAGGCGCGGGCGCTCTCGGGACGGAGACGGCCACCCGACCGGCCGCACGTATTGGTCGAGACCGTGCGAGCGGCCGTCGCCAAGGCGCGCCGCCTCGCGGAGGGGGCGCCGCTGTTCGCGGGCGGCAAATCGATGGGCGGACGGATGTCGTCCACGGCCGCGGCCGAGTCGCCGTTGGAGGGGGTCCGAGGAATTATCTTCTTTGGCTTCCCGCTTCATCCGGCCGGCCGGCCGGGAATCGAACGCGCCGCTCACCTGTCTGCAGTGTCGGTTCCGATGCTCTTCCTGCAGGGCACGCGTGACAACCTGGCCGAGCTCGAGCTCTTGCGGCCGGTCTGTGAGGAGCTGGGCGGGACGGCGACCCTTCACGTGATCGAGGGCGCCGATCATGCGTTTCACGTCCTCAAACGCAGCGGTCGAACGGACGCGGACGTCGCCGAAGAACTGGCGGTCCGCAGCGCCAACTGGGCCGGGGACATCCGCTAGGTTAGATTAGAAGCATGATCTCAACGCTACGTAATCTGATATACGGCCTGAGCGGGACTGCGGTGGTGTGTGGCGCCTTGGCGTTGGCATTCCCTGCGGTCGCGGTTTCCGGCGCCCCCTCCTTGTCCGCCCAAGAGGGTCGTGAGGTCGTCCGGGTCCCGATCACCGGTACGATCGAGATGGGCTTGGCGCCTTTTGTGGCCCGCGCGCTGGACGACGCGGCCGCGGCCGGGGCCGCCGCGGTGGTCCTCGATATCGATACCCCGGGCGGACGCGTGGATGCCGCGTGGCAGATCATCGATGCGGTCCGCGATGCCTCCGTCCCCGTGTATGCCTACGTCAACCGACGCGCACTCTCGGCCGGGGCCATGATCGCGCTGTCCGCGGGTGAGCTGTACATGCGTCCCGGCTCGACGATCGGGGCCGCAACGCCCATTACGGGCGACGGAGAGAAGGCCTCGGAGAAGATGGTGAGTGCGCTGCGGTCCGATTTTCGGGCCCTCGCCGAAGAGCGGGGCTTCGATCCGCGCATCGCCGAGGCGATGGTCGACGAAAACGTCGTCGTCGACGGCATCAGCGAAGCCGGCAAGTTGCTCACGCTGACGACGGACGAAGCGATCGAATTCGGGGTCGCGAACGGACAGGTGGAAGACTTCGCCAGCCTCCTCGACGTCGTTGGCCTGCCCGCAGCGCGCACGGTCGACGTGGCGCCGAACTGGGCCGAGGGCCTCGTTCGATTTCTCACGAACCCGGCCGTCGCGCCGATGCTGCTGAGTCTCGGGTTTCTCGGTCTGTTGATCGAGATTCGAACTCCGACTTTCGGCGTGGCCGGCGCCATCGGTCTGGGTGCGTTGGCCGCGTTCTTCGGTGCCCATCACCTCGTCCATCTCGCGGGGCTAGAAGAGATCTTGTTGGTGGCGGTCGGCCTGGTTCTGATCTTGGCTGAGGTCTTCGTGATTCCGGGTTTCGGGGTCGCGGGCGTCCTCGGCACCGGTGCCATGCTGGGAGGAACGGTCCTCGGCATGGTCGGCCAATTCCCGTCCTTCGATCAGGTCTTCAATGCCGTCGGTTTGGTGTCGCTCTCCCTGATCCTCGTGGGGGTCAGCGCATGGGCGCTGCTTAGACACCTCCCGAAGAGTCGGCGGCTGGAGGGGGTGTTCCTGCGCGAGTCGACGAGCCGCGACATCGGGTATCTGTCGGCTCCCGAGCGCGAGGATTTGATCGGCCACGAAGGCGTGGCTGCGACGGACCTCCGACCGGCCGGGACCGCGATTTTCGGCGATGAACGCATCGACGTCGTCACCGAGGGGCCTTGGATCCCGGCCGACACTGCGGTTCGAATCACACAGGCCGAGAGTTATCGTCACGTCGTCCGTGCCATCGACCCAGAGCACGAAATCGAGCCACCTCCCAACACTGACACTTAGAGGTTCTACATGGACGGGCTTCCAGGACTCGGAATCATCTTTTTCATACTGGGTGCTCTCGCCCTTCTCTTGTTGTTTTGGGCCGTGCCCGTCCGGTTGTGGGTGACGGCGCTCGCTTCCGGGGTACAGGTCAGCCTGGGCAGCTTGGTGGGCATGCGGCTTCGCAAGATTCACCCGCCGAGCATCGTGTATCCTTTGATCAGTTCATCGAAGGCCGGGCTCCCGCTCAACGTCAACGAACTCGAGTCGCACTACCTCGCGGGTGGTGATGTAGAACGCGTGGTCAACGCCCTCATCTCGGCCGACAAGGCGAACATCGAGCTCCCGTTTCGACAGGCCGCGGCCATCGACCTGGCCGGACGCGATGTCCTCGAAGCTGTGCAGGTCTCCGTAAACCCGAAAGTCATCCAGACCCCCAAAGTGGCCGCGATGGCCAAAGACGGGATCCAACTGATCGCGGTCGCGCGCGTGACCGTGCGGGCGAACATCAATCGCCTGGTCGGTGGAGCGGGCGAGGAGACGATTCTGGCCCGTGTGGGCGAGGGGATCGTGTCGACCATCGGCTCGGCGGAGTCTCACAAAGCCGTGCTCGAAAACCCGGACAACATCTCCAAGACCGTGCTTTCGAAGGGGCTCGATAGCGGCACCGCCTACGAGATCTTGTCGATCGATATCGCCGACGTCGATGTGGGCAAGAACATCGGTGCGGAGTTGCAGACAGATCAGGCAGAGGCCGACAAACGGATCGCTCAAGCGAAGGCAGAAGAACGGCGAGCGATGGCCGTCGCGGCCGAGCAGGAGAACAAAGCGATCGTAGAAGCGATGCAGGCCGAGGTGGTGAAGGCGGAGGCCCAGGTTCCGCTGGCGATCTCCGAAGCGTTTCGCGAAGGCAATCTCGGGATTATGGATTACATGAAGTACCGTAACATACAGAGCGACACGGAGATGCGGCGGGCGATTGCGAAGCCGCCGGACGAGGGCGACGGCGCCTTCGGTCCGGAGTAACTCCGAATGGGAGACGGCTTCGAGCTCGTTATTTGGGGCGTTTTTATCGCGATCATCTGGCTGCGCGGACTCGCGAAGCAAGCGAAGAAGGCTCGTCTGCGCGAGACGCTCGAGGACGACGACATCCCGGAGGACTTCGGCGCCGGCTCGCCCGCGGCAAAGGTCAGCTCGGCCCAAGCGATCGTCAGGGCACCCCAGGCGAACGTCAGAGCGCCCCGGGCGACGGCGAAGGTCTCGCCAGGCAAGCCGCGTCCCTCGCTTCGCGAGCAGTGGGCGGAGATGGCGCGGCAGATCGAACGGCAAGTCGAGGTCCAACGCGACGCGGGTCAGTCGATGCTCGTCGAACGCGAGGACGATGACGAGGCGACGGTTTTCATCCCCGGACGAAGGGTCATTCCGGCGCCGGGGCCCGATGCGTTTGAGTCGTCCGCGTCTAGTGCCTTGGCGCCGAGAAGTCGCAGCGAACTGGCTCAGGACCGGGACACGGTCGCGTTGGCCCGGAGGTCTCGGGAGACCTCCGTCGAGAGATCGGGATCGGGCCGGCGTCGGGAGCACCAAACCCGTTCAACGGTTCATCCAGCCGTGAAACCGTCCACAGGGCGCGGTCAAGACTCGAAGGGACTGATGGGCAGGCTCTCTCGGTACACGCCGCTCCAACAGGCCGTGATTCTGTCCGAACTGCTTGGACCGCCGCTTTCGACCAAAGACGATCACGAATCGCGGAAGGGTGACGTTTTTTCCTCGGGTTCATAGTCATCCTTGAACGGCGACTTCTTGGGCGCGGAAGGCATGGGCTTCGCGTCGTCCAAAATCCTCCGCAGGTCCTCCTGACTCAGCTCGAAGGGATCGTCGCCCGCGAAAAGAGGGGGCGCCACTCGCCGAGGTCGCTCGGAGTTGTCGACGAGTGGATCAAATCGCCAGTCGGACTTCGATACGGCCCGCACCTCCCAGCGCCGCCCGTCGTGGTCCAGAAATTTTCGATAACTCATGCGTCTGTCTTGCTCTCCTTTCGAAGCACCACCGCGGTGCCGACGAGTCCGATAATCGCGAACGAGAACCATTGGATCGCATAGGACATGTGCGAGCCAAACCCCGTCTCGAGCGCCCGCGCCGGTCCTAGCAGACCCGCCCCTCCGGCAGGGTCGGTCGCGCGTACGACGTGCCGTGAGACCTCGACCGGAAGGTGGTCTCGCACCTGATCCAGGTCGATTCCGCCGAGGGCGAGGTGCTCGCGCCCGTCCACATCTACCCAAAGCGGTTGGCCGCCGCGACCGTCTCGGGAGGAGATGAGCACCCCTTCCACGCTGACCTCGGAAGCGCTGCCTTGTCGCGGCCAACCGGCGCTGAGGTCCGCTCGCAGGCCGTCGACGGCCGGGAGCCAGCCCCTGAGCACCATGATGACCGGCTCGTCCGGAGCCACTTCTAGCGGCGTCAACACCTCGACCCCGGGCCGACCTTCCGCGGATCGACTTCTCAAGATCACTTCGTGCTCGGGGAGATATCGTCCCCTTACGACGACCGCTCTACCGATGAGCCCCACCGTGTCCTCAGGTACGGGGCTCGATGCCTCCCAATTCAGCGGCGGGAAGGTCCCCCGTTCAAGGCGGCGCTCGACCGCAGCGCGACGCTCGCCATGGCGACTCAGCTGCCAAAAGCCAAGGCGAACAAACAACGCGCCGAGAACCAGCGCCACGAGCATGAGTGTGACCCTTCGGGTCTGTGACACTGTGCTCCGCTCCCGTTTCCTCGCGTGATCGGGTCTCTGTAGAACGCCAAGGTAGGCCGCGACCGGCCAATCCGTCATGGACGGCTTGCCGGTTCCGGCCGTACCGCGAGATCTTGGCGTCGACTCGCGGATTGGGGAGGAGCGAAGGATGATCTTTGAAAGCCCGTGGCCACCCATCACGGTTCCCGAACAGACGCTGTCCGAGTACCTGTTGGGCTCGCTTGGCGACCGTCGCGACAAGGCCGCGTTCATCGAGGGCTCGACGGGAAGAGTGATCACCTACGGCGAACTCCGCGATCAAGCGCAGGCCGCCGCCAGGGGGATGACGCTGCGAGGTTTGAGTCGGGGCGATGTCGTGGCCATCTGCAGTCCCAACGTTCCAGAGTACGCGATCGCTTTTCACGCGGTCGCGATGGCGGGTGGTTGCAACACCACGCTGAACCCTCTGAATACCGACGAGGAACTCGCACACCAGCTCAACGACTCGGGCGCGCGGTGGTTCATCACCGTGCCGGCGTTGTTGGAGAAGGCGAAGCGCGTGCAGGCTCAGACCCGCATCGAAGAGATCTTCGTTTTCGGCGAAGGCCCCGATGCCACACCCTTCGACGCACTCGCGGCGGCCGGTGCCGACCCTGACAGCGCGGTCTTGGCCGGGGTCGCGAATCCGGCGAAGGACCTGGTGACGCTCCCCTACTCGAGTGGTACGACGGGTCGACCTAAGGGGGTCATGCTTACCCACCGCAACATCGTGGCTAATGTGGCCCAATATCTCGTCTGCGACCCCGTGCATGCGGACGATATCGTGATTGCGGTTCTTCCGTTTTTTCACATCTACGGGATGGTCGTGATCATGAGCGCCTGTCTTCGAGAAGGGGCCACGCTCGTCACGATGCCCCGGTTCGAACTCGAGGAGTTTCTCGCGACCCTCGAGAAGTACAAGGTCACGCGTGCCTACGTGGTGCCGCCGATCGCGCTCGCGTTCGCCAAGCATCCGTCCGTCGACAACTACGATCTTTCCTCGATCGATTTCGTCATGTCCGGAGCGGCTCCCCTCGGAGAGGAGGTGGCTTTCGCGTGTCAGACGCGTCTCGGCTGCACGGTTTTCCAGGGATACGGTCTGACAGAGGCGAGCCCCGTCACGCACATCTGTCGGCGCGAACGCACCGAAGCGCGGATCTCGACCGTCGGTCAGACGATCCCGAATTCGCAAACGTTGATGATCGACTTGAAGTCGGGCGAGCCAGTGGGACCGGGCGAAGAAGGAGAAGTCTGGATCCGCGGTCCGCAGGTCATGGCGGGATATCTGAACAACCCCGCGGCCACCGCCCGCACACTCGACGACGACGGCTGGCTCCACACGGGCGACGTTGGGCGGATGGATGAAGATGGGTATCTGACGATCGTCGACCGAGCCAAAGAACTCATCAAATATAAAGGGTTTCAGGTGCCGCCGGCCGAGCTGGAGGACGTTCTGCTCTCACACCCCAGCGTGTCGGACGCAGCAGTCATCCCGGTGCCGGACGAAGAAGCAGGCGAGATACCAAAGGCGTTCGTGGTGGTCTCCGAGGAGGTCGAGGAAGAGGTGCTGAAAAGCTACGTCGCCGAACACGTGGCGCCGTACAAGAAGATCCGCTTGATCGAGTTCGTCGACGAGATTCCGAAGTCCGCTTCCGGGAAAATCCTGCGGCGCATTCTCGTCGAGCAAGAACGTCAAAAACTGGAAGAGCCATCGTGAACGAAGGGCTACAGCAAACCTACGCGCCCGACTCGATCTGCTGGGGTTGCGGCCCCGCGAATCCAGAGGGGTTGCACCTGTGCAGCTTCGCCGAGGGAGAGGAAGTGGTGGCGGAATGGACCCCGGGCCCGAACCATGCCGCGTTCCCGGGCGTGCTCAACGGTGGCATCATCGGAACCCTCCTCGATTGCCACTGCAATTGGTCTGCGGCGTACCACTTCATGCGCGCCCGCGGGCTCGATCACCCGCCAGTGACGGTGACCGCCGACTATACCATTCGTCTACGTCGGCCGACCAACGCCGCAGAGCCGGTGCGCCTCGTTGCTCGCGTGAAAGAGGCGACCGACCGAAAGGCGATCGTCGAGGGGGAGCTGTATTCGGGCGACGAGGTCACGGCGACCTGCTCGGGCACGTTTGTAGCCATTGGGGACGATCACCCGGCCGCCGAAGGATGGTAGGTCACCGCCTCGGGGCGATCACGACAGGAGTGTTCGCGTTCTCGACTGCGATCTTCGCGGTCTCCGCTCCGCTATCCGCGCAAGCGCCGGCCCCGTTCGAAGTGATGGAGGCGACGATCGCGGACCTCCGCGCGGCGCTTGAAACGGGCCGAGTCACCTCGGTGGACTTGGTCGATGCCTATCTCGATCGCATTGCGGCGTACGACCAGTCCGGCCCGAAACTCAACGCCATCATTCGCACGCATCCTGGTGCTCGCGCCCAGGCGGCACTTCTCGACCGCGAGCGGGCGGCCGGGACGATCCGGGGCCCCCTGCACGGCATTCCCATCCTCCTCAAGGACAACTACGACACCCACGACCTGCCGACGACCGGTTCGACCTTGGCGTTGGCAGCCTCGGTCCCGCCCGATGACGGGTTTCAGGTCGCGAAATTGAGAGCGGCCGGCGCGATCATCCTCGCGAAGACGAACCTGCACGAGCTCGCCGCCGGGATCACCAGCGCCAGTTCGCTCGGCGGACAGACTCGAAACCCCTATGCACCCGAACGCAACCCGGGTGGATCCTCCGGCGGCACCGGCGCGGGCGTGGCCGCGAGCTTCGCAGCCGTGGGGTGGGGCTCGGACACCTGCGGTTCGATCCGAATCCCGTCGTCGGTACACAACTTGGTCGGGCTCCGACCCACCAAGGGCCTCTCGAGTATCGACGGCATCATCCCGCTGTCTCATACGCAGGACACGGGCGGCCCGCTCGCGCGTTCGGTGGCCGACCTCGCCGTCGCCCTCGACGCGACCGTCGGCGCCGACCCCGCCGATCCGGCGACAAGCGCGATGCAAGGTCGACCGACCCCGGGTTTTGAGGCTTCGCTCGATGCAGACGCGCTGGTCGGCATCCGGATCGGTGCGCTCGAGGCGTGGCTTGGCGAAGACGCCGCCGAGGCGGAGGTCACCCGAGTGGTTCGCCAGGCGTTGAGCGCTATGACGGACGCCGGTGCCGAGGTGATAGATGTATCGATCCCCGAATTTGATTCGCTACTCGCCCGCACCAGCGTGATCGGGTTGGAGTTCGCCGTCGACTTGGCGGCGTATTTGGAGGCGACGCCAGGCGCACCCATCGAGCGACTGAGCGACATCGTGGAGCTGGGGCTCCACCACGAAGTACTCGATGGCACGTTCCGGCGTCGCTCCTCAGCGGGCCCGAGAGACGAAGACGAATACCGAGAGACGCTCCAACGTCAGGCCGCGCTTCAGCAGGCCATCGTGCGGTTCATGGAGACAAACGATCTGGATGCTGTGGCATATCCGACCCTGCGACAGGAGCCCGCGCTGATCGGTGCCGCCGCGCTCGGGACGAGCTGTTTCTTGGCCGCGCATTCCGGTCTGCCTGCGATCAGCGCCCCGGCGGGGTTTACACTCAGTCGGTTGCCGGTGGGCATCGAACTGCTCGGAAAGCCGTTCGACGACGCTCGATTGGTGTCTTTCGCGTACGCGCTCGAGCGCGCGACGAAACCGCGGCGCGCTCCCGCCCGCACCCCGGCCCTTCGTGACGGTCGGCCCCCCGAGCCCACGCGGTTTGCGGTGTCGGGCGACGGCGGTTGGGCCGGCCGGCCCTCCGATGTCCGATTGGAAGCGTCTTTCGTGCTGGATCGACCCGGCGGGACCCTCGAGTACGTCCTGTCCGCGGGAGGGGTCAACGAGGGTGCGGATGTCCACGCGATCGTGCTACAGAGACGCGGGGGCGCGGGGTCGGACGCCATCGTGCACCGGTTTACCGGACCGGGGCGCGCCTCGGGGAACGGTTCGCTGGACCTCACTGCGTCGCTGCTGCATGACTTGGACAGCGAAAATCTCGAACTCGCGCTCTACACGCAGAGTCGGCCCCTCGGAGCGGTTCGACTCCGACTCCGGCCGTAAGCGAGGATCCTCCCCGGGTTTCGCGTCGCGGCAAGAACGGCGTAAGACTTGCTAAGTCGTACCCGTTTATCGGTTTCGACCACACTTGGAGGAATGAGACGCCGTGGATGGCTCTACAGCGCTTCCGAACCCGCATCCAGCGGTCGTTTTCAAGCCCGTATCCACCGGTGGGGTGTTGCTACATACCGAGACCGAAATCTACTTCGGTCTCAACGAGGTGGGTGTCGTCGTTTGGCAGTGCCTGGCACCGGAGTGCTCGAACCTGGAAGAGCTTTGCGAGCGTCTGCAGGCCACCTATCCCGAGGTCGCGGCAGAGACGATCCGCACGGACGCCCGCGAGCTGCTCGCCAGCCTCGAGGAAAAGAAGCTCGTCGTTCGGGAGGTTTGATCTGCTTCGAATTCTCCCCCACCCGGTCCGCACCCTCGGAAAGCTGGCGAGATTGTCAAAGACCGAGATCTTGGACCTGATCGCGGCTCAGCGCGAACTGTTACGCTCGCGCCGGCGATTGAGGCACGATCCTCCAGGTTCGTTGATCAAACCGATCGCGGATCGATCCGTAGCGTCTGCCACACCCGACAAGAATCGACTGCGTCGCATCGCTACCGCGGTCGAGCGGGCGAGTTCGCACGGGATCTTCCGACCGACTTGTTTGGTGCGCGCGGTCGCGCTCGAGCGACTCATCGACCAAGCGTGCGCGGAGAGCGGCGCGGTCGTGCGTGTCGGCGTGCTCCCGAAGGATGGCGAGCTGTTGGCGCACGCCTGGATAGAGGTCGACGGCGAAGTCGTCGGCGATCGGTTGTCCGTCGTCAACAAGTTCACGCCGCTGCAGGATTTTTCGGGGCTCCAGTGACCGACTACGAGATCTTCGGGGCGACGCTCCGTTCCGACATCGCCTTCTCCGAACTCCCGACTGGCCTA
Source organism: Gemmatimonadota bacterium (assembly GCA_029262175.1). Taxonomy (GTDB): domain Bacteria; phylum Gemmatimonadota; class Gemmatimonadetes; order Palauibacterales; family Palauibacteraceae; genus Palauibacter. The sequence goes on along the minus strand of JAJCZV010000017.1, from coordinate 26,773 downwards.
GGTGCGCCTACCTGGCACCTGAAGGCGGTCGAATTCGCCCCCACCCTCGAAGACCCCGCGCTCCTCGGCAGGGAGCGGGTACAAGAGGGCGTGGAGGTCTCTCTTTTCGAGTCCGAAGGCACCTTGCGACTCGTGTTCGATGACACCGGAATCTTCGACATCTCGCCCGACGGGTCGGACATGAGCTGGGCGGCCCCGGCCGGACCGGCGCGGCTGGACCTGGTTCGAAAGGATGTCTTTGGACGCGTCCTGGCGCTCGCACTCCACCAAGGCGGCCGAACCGTTCTGCATGGCAGCGCCGTTGAACTCGACGGCGCCGCGATCGGCTTCATCGCTCCCAAACGTCACGGAAAATCAACCACGGTGTCCGCCCTGGTAGGGGCCGGGGGGCGACTCCTCGCCGACGACCTGATCGCGGTGACCGCCCCACCCGCGCCTACCGTGCTTCCCGGTCACCCGGTCGTACACCTGTGGTCCGACTCGGTCGAACAGGTCGCTGGCGAAGATCTGCCGTTCGTAGGCGACTCGCGCGGCGGCAAACTCCAGAGCGAGTGGTCGTCAGGCACTCGGCTTTGTACCGAGGTCACGCCCTTGTCGGCCCTCTACGTCCTCGCCCCCGTGTCGGCGGAAAGCTCGGCCGAGCCCCGCCGCGAGAGACTGGACCCCACGGTCGCGGCTCTATCGCTGGTCGGGCACTCGAAGATCGGCGGCCTGCTCGGATCCACGCATCAGATTGACGTACTGAATCGAGCCTGCGCGCTCGCGGACGAGGTGCCGGTCTATCGATTGGAGGTTCCGCGCGAACTCGCCGGGCTCCCCAACCTCGTGCGCGAATTGTTGGCTTGGCGCGAATTGGATGGGGCAGCGGGGACCGCACCGTGAACGCCGCCGCGCCAATCGTCGTCGTCGACGGACTGGGCAAACGTTTTCCCAATCGCGCGACCACCAAGGAGCTTCTTCGACGCCCGTTGAAGCGGAATTACGGCGTCCACCAGGTGTTGGACGGAGTCCGTTTCGAGGTGCGAGCCGACGAGTGCTTCGGACTCCTCGGACCCAACGGCGCGGGAAAGACCACTCTATTCAAGGTCCTTTCGACCTTGATTCTGCCGGACGCGGGTCGCGCCACCGTCGACGGTCACGACGTGGTGGCCCGTCCGCGCGCGGTGCGTCGCGCACTGACGCCGGTCATCGCCGATGAGCGAAGCCTCAATTGGCGACTCAGCGGCCGACAGAATCTTGCGCTGTACGGGGCGCTGTACGGGCTCACCCGGGACCGTGTGCGCGACGAAACCGAGCGACTGCTCTCAACCGTGGGGTTAAAGCAAGCCCGCGAGAAGATGGTGGGCACGTACTCGTCGGGGATGAAGCAGCGTCTTCTCATCGCTCGCGCTCTGTTATCTCGTCCAAAAGTGTTGTTGCTCGACGAGCCGACCCGAAGTCTCGATCCGATCAAGTCGCGCGATTTTCGCCAGTTTCTTCGAGAGGAGATCATCGCGCGGCAGGGGTGCGCGGTGCTCCTGGCGACCCACAACTCTGAAGAGGCCTTCGAGCTTTGCGACCGGCTCGCGGTTCTGAACGAGGGGCGACTAGTGGCTCAAGGCACCGCCGCCGAACTCGCGCGGCAGGTCGGCTCGGATCGACTGCGCGTCGTCGTGCCCGATTCGGACACGGAGTCCGCGTCCCGCGTCATGGCCGCGGCCGGCGGGCAACGCATCGTGGTGACCCCAACGGATGAAGCGGGCTGGACCGCTTTGACCAGCGCCTTTTCAGGGGACATGGCCGACGCCGCGACGCTCAGCGACCAGCTGTTCAAGTCCGGTGTGCGCGTGGCCGAGCTGACCCGCGCGGCACTTCCGCTCGCCGACCTCATCGACCGCGTCGTCCGGCAGGAACCTTCATGAGGGCGATCCTGGCGCTGGCCCGCGTGGATTGGCTCGTCAAGCTCAGCTATCGTTTTCAGACGTTGATGTCGATCGCGAGTCTGGTCGTTATGGTGATTCCGCTCTACTTCGTCGCGGGCGCCGTGCAACCGATCATGGGCGGGGTCATTCAGAACGAGGGTGGAGAAGCCTTCGGATTCCTGCTCGTCGGCCTGGCCACGCTGTCCCTTGTTTCAGTTCTCATCTCCGGTCTGCCAGCGGTCCTGGGCGCCGGTATCCGGACGGGCACGTTGGAAGCCCTTCTCTCGACACCGGTTCCTATGTGGCGGCTCCTCGCAGGACTCATGACGTTCCGATTTGGTTGGGCGGCGTTGCGGGCGGTGATCTCGCTCGTCCTCGGCTGGGGGCTGGGGATGACCTTGATCGGTGAAGGTGTGATCCCGGCCCTTTTGGTACTCGCGCTCACCTTGGTGGCACACGTGCCACTCGCTCTCATGGGCGCCGCCATGGTGTTTGCCTTCCGAACCGCGGAACCGATCCCACGATTGTTCGTGCTGAGCACGACTCTGTTCGGGGGCGTGTACTATCCGACCAGCGTCATCCCTTCGAGTCTTGCCGGGCTCGCCGATCTGCTACCGATGACGTACGGACTCCGCGCGCTTCGGCGCGCGCTGCTCCAGGGCGCCGGCCTCGGCGACGTCTCCGGCGATCTCATCATCCTGTCGGCGATCACGGTTGTGACCATGGCGCTCGGACTGATCGTGTTTCGTGTTTCGCTGGCGTATGCCAGACGGAACGGCACGCTCGCCCAGTACTAGCCCATGGCACCCCCCCTGTTGAGCCCAGAGGCACGCCTTCTCTTTGCAGCGACGCGGACGGACCTGGGGGCCGCCGAAGACCGCCCCGCGAAGCTGAGGGGGTTGATCGACGAGGGGGTGGACTGGCAGGCGGTCATCAGGCTCGGCGCGAGAGAAAAGATGCTCCCCGTGTTCTGGCACGGTCTCGCGGACGTCGTCGATCGGATCCCGGTGCCACAAGCCGATGCGCTGCGTGGGCTGGCGGCGGCGACCGAGTTCACGACGGCAACGCGCGAGGCGACGTTGATCGACGCGCTTGCAACGCTGGAGAGTGCAGGGTGTCCGACGATCTTGTTGAAGGGCGCTGCGCTGGGGAAGGCGATCTATCCGTCATTTTCGCTCCGCCCGATGGGCGATCTGGATTTGCTGCTGCGGAAGACGGAAGTAGAGCGCGGGTGGCAGGCTCTTCGCGACGCAGGGTGGTCGCTCGAACTCGAGGAGGGGCGAGCGGACTATGGCGGGCATCACCATCTGCCTCCGTTGGTCGATCCGGTGCGCGCCGGGTCCGTTGTGGAACTGCACCACGCGCTGGTGCCCCCGCGAGCGCCCTTCGATCTCGATGAGGACGCCCTCTGGTCGGAAGCCTCCTCGCTCGCCGTCGGGTCCGCCACCGCCTGGGTCCCGTCGTCGCGGTGGCTTCTTCTTCATCTGTGTCTTCACTTCGGCTGGTCCAATCAGCTGCGTCGCGGCCTCGGACGAGCGGTGAGAGATGTTTCCACCCTTCTTCAAGCGAAGCCGCCAGACGACGAGACGTTCGTGGAATTGGCGCGATCCGCCGGCGCCACGACGGTGTGCTACTGGACGCTCCGCTTAGCCAGTTCGCTCGGGGGCGCAGCGGTTTCAGACGGGCTGTCCAGCGCGCTCGAGCCAAGCCTTCCAGGCCCTCTGCTTGACCGATTGCACGGGGTTTACGCCGCCGCCGGCGTGAACCGCGCGTTTCGCTCCGTACGGGTCGGCCGAATGTGGTGGTCCCTGGGCATCCGCCCGCGCGCGAGCGGTCACGGCGCGATTCGTCCGTGGACGGAGGGCGAGATCTTTTCATGAGCGGCTTGGTCGGAGTGTTTCACGCCTCGGGCAGTAAAGTGGATCCGGCGCTCATCGCTTCGCTGATGGCCCGCCAGCCCAGTCGCGGTTCTTCAGAGCTCGATGTGATGCGAGAAGAAGGGGCCGCCCTCGCCGTCTCGCGCCATGACTGGGAGAGGACGCCTGAGCACAGCGGCGACGTCCTGCTCGTTGACGACGGGGAAGTGGTCGTGGCCGCCGACGCGTGTCTCTACTACCGGACGGAGTTGAGCCAACGCATCGCGGCGGCGGGCGGGCGCGTCGACGCGAATACGCCGGCGCACCACATCCTCGCCGCCTATCGGACTTGGGGCACCGCCTGCGTCGAGCCGCTCGAGGGTGACTTTTCCTTTGTGCTCTATGACCGGCGGAATCGCACGGTGCTGTGTGCGCGGGACTTTGCTGGGCGGCGCCCCCTCTTCTACGCCGAGCTGGGGGAGACCTTCGTCGTCGCATCCACGGTCTCGGCCGTGCTGGCCCATCCAGCCTGTCCAGGGGATTTCAATTTGTCGGCGATCGGGGCCGCAGCGGCCGGGCTGATTTGGTCGTACGGCGCCGATACGGCGTACCAGGCCATCCACGTCGTACCCATGGCGACGGCCGTGACCTGGGGCACCGCCGGTCTTTCAACGCGCCGGTTCTGGAGCCCGCCTCCAGTGGGCGCGGATCGATCCAGCGATTTCGAGGCAGCGGCCCTTCACCTGCGCGAACTCCTTGGCCGCTCGGTCACGGAACGGATGGCGCCCAGCGGCGCGACCGCCGTTTGGATGAGCGGGGGCCGCGACTCGACCGCCGTCTATGGCGCCGGCAAACACGCGCTTTCGGCCGACTCCGAGGGCCGAAGCCTCCGCCCGATCTCCATCAGTTATCCGGAGGGCGATCTCGGACGAGAAGACGACTTTATCCAGGCGGTCGCCGCGCGGTGGGATGATGAGGTTCGATGGGTCGATATCGCCGACATCCCGCTCTTCGACAGAGACGCGGAGCGGGCGCGATCTCGGAACGAGCCTTTGACGACGCCGTACGAGAACTGGAACGCTACGCTCGCGCGGGAGACGCGCGCCGCCGGTTCCCGGATCGCCCTGGATGGGAATGGGGGAGATCAGCTCTTCCGAGTGAGCGACATCTTTCTTTCGGATCTGTTGCGTCGCGGCCGGCTGCGCGAACTGCGTCGCGAACTCGAAGCCAAGCGCGCCCGCGGTCGGCGATACCTATTCGAGATGACGGTACAACCGCTTCTTCCGATGCCGTGCCTTCGACTCCTGAACCGTCTCCAGTTCAAGGGCGGCGGCTGGGACAAACACTATCTCGAGTTTCCCATCCCGGAGTGGATCCGCCCGGACTTTCTCGAGGGCACCGACTTGATCGACCGACAGCGATCGGTGTTGCCCCAACGGGGCCGCCGGAATCGCGAGCAGACCGAACTCCACTGGTTGGTGACCTCGCCGATGCCGGGCTACGTGCTAGGCGTCCGACAACAGCGCTTTCTCGAGGCGGGGATCGATGCCCGGGCGCCACTGATGGACCGACGCATCGTAGAGTTCGCCTTGGGCCGCCCGCGGCGGGAGCGCAACCGACTCGCGCACGACAAGTTTCTGCTGCGACACGCGATGAGCAGCCTCATCCCCGACGACGTACTCGCGCCCCGCGACCGTCGCACCGGGATCACCGTGTCGTACTCCAGGCGATCGATGCGAGAGAGCTATCCGAGGCTGTTTGCTGAACTCCTCGCTACACCCCTTCGACTCGCCGAGTTGGGCATCGTCCAACCGGGGCAATTGAAAGACTCGCTATCCTCGTATCTCGTTGAGGGGGGCGAGTTTAGGCGTATCGCGCTCTTCCACGCCTTACAGGCGGAACTGTGGCTTCGCGCGCGGGCATAACCTTTGCTTATCCGAGGGCATCGGGGCAATTCAGCTGGCTTGATGGGTTGGATTTCCCTGGGATTCGCGTTAGTGAAACGCGCGACGGGGAACCGTTGACAGTCGATCGCTTTGAGGAGAACAGCACGAATGTACGTCAAACCTGAGTTGGTGGAATTCGGTACGCTTCGGGACCTTACGTTGGTCGGTCTCGCTGCGGATGGCGACGCCGGAATTGGTGGCCAGTTGGACCTTCCGGACGACAACAGCGAGAACCGCTCCTAGGTTCGTCTGCCGGGCTCCAACGCCCCGGCGAATCGGGCGGGGTCGGCGTGCGACCCCCCGCCCGTTCGTCTTGCTAGGTCCCTGACCATCCTCGTCGCGCATCCCTGCCGCAGCTTTGTAACATTTGTCCCACACCATAGTGCAAACTCACGACATGCCGTTCCCCGCGACCAAACCACGGTAAGGTCTAGGCTGTCGCTACGAGATTGAACCGATCCCGTACGCACCCGTGAGAAGCGCCCCGCTGGCGAAACGTTCGATTCCGTATGGCGCCAGGTCGACATCCGTAGATTCGCCGAGAATCGACTGGGCCAAGCATCCGCCCAGCGCCGGGGCGAGCTTGAAGCCGTGACCCGAAAAGCCGTAGGCCAACTGAAGACCTTCGACCCCAGGAGCGGGACCCAGCACCGGGTTCCAATCCGGTGTGACGTCGTAGGGGCCCGTCCACGATCCGACGAGTTCGGCGGCAGCAAAGCCCCGCACGCGATGCGCGATCTGAACGCGCTGTGTCTCGAGAAGGGCGGGGGAGACATCCTCGCTCAGCCCGTCGGCGTCTTCCACCGGTTCGCCATGGTCTCCGGTGCCCGCAAGGATCACCCCGTCGGCCGCCGGTCTGAAGTACATCTTGTTGTCGGTCGTCAGGTCTTTCACGATCGGGTACTCGGCGGAATACGGCGCCTCTCCTCTGAAGGTCAAAACGAGATGCTCAGAGACTTCCAAGTGCAGATCGAAGCCGATGCCGCCGAGGAGGTTCGATGACCACGGTCCCACCGCGCTGAGGACCTGGCCGGCGTGGATGATTCCCGCCGACGTTTCGACGCCAACGACGCGAGGACCGTCGATCATTAGGCGAAGCGCCTCGGTGTGGGGTCGGACCACGACCCCTTTGTTCGCTGCCGCACGAAAAAACGACTGCGTCGTCGCGATGGGATCGGCATACCCGGATTCGGGTTCGTAACCGACGGTCACGACGTCATCCAGTTCGAGCAGCGGGTGGAGCGCGCGAGCGTCATCCAGGGCAACGGGGTAGGTCGCCGCCCCTTCGGCTGCCTGCAGCGCCAGGTTCGTGGAAAGCGCGTCGGCGACACTCCCTGGGCCGGCAACGATCATGTAGCCAGAGTTGACGAATCCGCAGTCGGCGCGCTCGTCCCCCAACGCGCCCTTGAAGTCGCGGAACATCGCGAGACTCCGGAGTGCGAGATCGATGTTGCTGGGTACGGAGTAGTGGCTTCGTATGATCGCGCAGGACTTCGCCGTCCCGCCGCTGCAGGGTTCGCCGCGGTCGAGCACGGCGACAGAAACGTCCCCGCGCTGTGCCAGGTGAAAGGCGGTGGAGGCGCCGACGACGCCCGCACCGACAATCACCACGTCGAAGTGTTCCGTCATGTCGGTGCCTACGGAGTCCGTACGCCAGGCACATCGGTCGGCTCGTCATCCCACCACCAGAGCGGCGCCAACGGCGTCTGCTGCGGATAGGTCTGGTTCAGCGTGTCCGCGTCGTAAAGCCGCCCATTGAGCATCACCTGCTCGACGGTGTTGGTGTTGCGGAGATCATCGAGCGGATTGTCTTCCAAGATCACGAGGTCCGCGAGTTTACCCGGTTCGATCGAACCAACGTCTTGGTCGAGACCCAGCGCCTCCGCGCCGAAGATGGTCGCGACGCGGAGCGCGTTGTGCTGACCGAGCCCGCCCGCCGCCATGTTCCAAAGTTCCCAATGATACCCGAGTCCTTGAAGCTGCCCGTGACTGCCGACACCCGCCTTACCGCCGTTTTCAACCAACTCGCGAACGAACTCGGCGTGACGAGCAAAGATGTGTTGATCCGATCGAAACCACTGTGCACGTCGAAGCGTACGGGCGTCGACCTCGTCGTGTGGAATGAATCGTCGAAGCTTCATGTCGTCGTGGGGGTTCTCGCGACTGTAGTAGTAGTTCTCCGCCCACGGGCCGCCGTAGGAAACCAACAAGGTTGGCGTGTACACGCGTCCCGTTTCGGCGAACAGTTTTACGTAGTCGTCGAATACCGGATAGATGGGAAGCGAGTGCTCGAGGCCAGGATAACCGTCGATGGTCTCGGTGAGATTCTGTCTGATGTTGAGGGACCCTTCGGTCGTCGGCATCAGCTCGAGCTCGCGCGCGGCCATGATGATGTGTTGTCGCCCTTTGCGTGCGGCGGCCACATACATCTTGATCGTTTTGGTGTCGAAGTAGTCGGAATAGCGGGACAGAACGTCCTTCGCTTCCTCGGCCGTATCGATGCCGTCCTGCCAAAAGACGCCGGGACCGGTCGAGTAGATCCGCGGTCCCAAGACCTGCCCCGTGCGAACCATGTCCGCGTACGAAAGCACCTCGGTATTTCCGGTCTGCGGATCCCGAGTGGTCGTCACGCCGTAGGCGAGGTTGGCCAAATATGGCCAGACGTCGCGCCGGTGCAGGCCATCGCGAGCTCGGAGGTGGGCGTGGGTGTCGATGAACCCAGGCACGATGGTCCGCCCGCTCACATCGATCACGGTCGCATCCGAGGGGACCGCCACCGAACCCTGTGCGCCCACGGCTTCGATTCGATTGTTCCGAATGACCACGTCGGCGCGTTCGATCACCTCGTCGCCGTTCATCGTAATCGCACGCGCGCCGCGTAGCACAGACACGCCCACCGGCGTGTCTCGAGGCGCCTCGATCCGCACACGGACCTCGCTCGCACGATACCCGGACTCCTCCTCATCGTCTTCGGTGTCTTCTGACTCCTCGCCCTCCTCTTCGCCTTCTTCTTCGTCTTCGTTTACCTCGGCGCGTTCGGCGGCCGCGACGCTGTCGTCATAGACCTGGGCCGCGTCGAGATCGTAGGCGAAGAACGCGTTGCCGAGGGACCAATGGACCGTGCGTCCATCTGCGCCCCACACGGGGAACTCTCCTCCGATGTCCGTCAGCTGGCGAGCGGGGAACGATGCGTTGTCGGGGTTCGAGAGGTTGATGGTCGGCGTGGCACCGACCTGCGGTACCGTGACCGTATAAACCTGACGTTGGAGCTCGACGAGGGCTTGGTCTCCCCTCGGTGCCATCCGGATCGTCGTAGGCGTGAGGCCGGATTGTGCTCCGGTCAGCGTCGGGCCGCGAACCTTGACGTGCTCCTTCTCGTCCGTTCCGTCCCACCGGATCGAAACGAGAATGTCCGGTCTTCGAAACAGGTGGATGCGATCAGAGCCCTCCACGAAATGCGGGCCCGAGCGTCCGTCGGTCGGCGCGATGAGGGTCGCCGCCGCCCCCGACTCCGAATTCGGATTCGTGGATACCCACACCATCTCGGTCCCCGGCGATCCGCCCTCGCCCTGCGTTTCGTACGCGCGCACGAAACCACGGACCGCGACGATGCGATCGTCAGATCCCCAGGCGGGGGAGAAGTACGCCCGGGATTCGGTCGTCAGTCGCGCCGGGTCGCCGTTCCCATCGGACCGTGTCTTGTAGAGGTGCCCCTCGGTACCATCCCACGTCGCGTAGGCGATCCATAAACCGTCGGGCGACCAAGCCGGGAAATGCTCAGAGACGTCGCCGTCGGTCAGACGCTCGGGATTCGCGCCGTCCGTGTCGGAGACCCAAAGCCTGTCCATGGCCGTAAAAGCGAGTCGTCTGCCGTCCGGTGACGGAACGGCATCTCGGATTTGGCGAACGGTAAACGTCGGCGTGTCTTCGATCGGGTAGTCAAAGTCGACGCGCGGCCCGAGCGCGAGATCGAACTGAACTCGAAAGGGGATCTCCTCCGCGTCTCCGCCGGCCGTCGGGATCTTCCAAATCTTTCCGCCGTACGAGGCGACCAGATAACGAGAGTCCGGCGTGAAGGACATGCCGGGTAGGACATCCAGGGTCGCGCGGGATTCCTGATCGTCCCGCTGGACGGGATAGGCCAGCCAGCGCTCCTCGCTCGTGTTGAGATCGCGAATAAGCAGGCCCGTGTAGTCTTCGTGCCGAGTGCCGTATACCAACCATTGTCCATCGGGCGAAAGCGTCGGCCGGATGCCAGAGCCGTAGCGCGACGTCTTGGGGTAGCGTTCGCCCGTCTCTCGGTCGTACGCCTCGAGTTGATACTGCGGAAACTGAGCGTTGTAGTCCCAGTCTCCCGTTCGACGCGCGTACCACACCATGCGTCCGTCGGGTGAGACGGCCGGTCCCACCATCTTCAGATTGTCCGGTTCGGACACGAGTTGCACGCCGCTGCCGCCATCTACGTGAAACAGTTTTACTTTTGGCAGCGCGCCGCCCCGAAAATTTCCCATCGAGGCCACGACGTAGTCGCCGTCGGGTACCCATTCGGGGGACTCGGCTCGGTTGGCCGCGCCCTTGGAGATCTGAGTCGTATCGGACCCGTCGAGCGACATGATCCAAACGTTCTGGCCGCCGTCCATGTCGGAGATAAAGACGAGTTGGTCACCGTCGGGGGAGAACCGCGGCTGCGCGTCGAACGCCATCCCGGAGGTGATCTGCGTTGCGGTGCCGCCGGCGATGGGCAAGGTGAAAAGATCGCCGAGATAATCGAAGGCCAGCGTCTGGCCGTCGGGGCTGACGTCGAGCGAGATCCAGCTGCCTTCGGTCAGATCGATCGGGACCAGCCGGTCGACCTCGAGCGGCAGGTCCTTGTCCTCAGGCTTATCCTCTTCCTGGCCTTCGGTGGCGTCTTGCCCGGAGAGGGCAGACGCGGATAACGACAGCGCCGCAAATGGCAAGGCTAGGATCCAGCGCGAACGCACCCTTCTGTCCATCGACCAACGGTCCATCTGTTGTCTCCTGCTGCGGGTTCTGGCCGGCTGCGGCACAGGGCATCAGACGCGTTGGCGCGGGTCGTGTCAACGTGGCGAAATCCGGTGCGCAAACGGTCCCGGGGAACCCGGGGAGGAGACGGGATGGCCAGCGGAGCCTAAACTTCGAAAGGTCCTCTCTAGTCGACTAGCACCAGAAGGTGACGAATGACGGAACCGAGCTCGGCAATCATCCAGGTCGAGGACCTGAGCTTTTCCTATCCGAAGGCGGATCTGCCGGCGATCCGGAATCTTCGCTTCGACATCGGCCGGGGCGAGATTTTCGGTTTCTTGGGCCCGAACGGGGCCGGTAAGTCGACGACCCAAAAGATCCTCATCGGTCTTCTACGCGACTACTCGGGTCAGGTGACGTCGATGGGCGCCCCGCTCGGGAGTTGGGGCCCGGATTTCTACGAACACGTCGGCGTCGCATTCGAGTTTCCCAATCATTATCTGAAGCTTACCGGACTGGAGAATCTCAAGTACTTCAGAGCGTTGTATTCCGACACGACGCGCTCCCCCGAAGAATTGCTGGAATGCGTCGACCTCGTCGACGCGGCGGGCATGCCGGTGTCGCAGTACTCGAAGGGCATGAAGAGTCGCCTGAGTATCGCCCGCGCCCTGCTCAACGATCCTGACCTTTTGTTTCTGGATGAGCCCACGACCGGTCTCGACCCTGTGAGCGCGCGCCGCATCAAAGAGTTGATCAAAGATCAACGTGACGCTGGGAAGACGGTTTTTCTAACGACCCATGACATGGTGGTCGCCGACTACTTGTGTGACCGCGTCGCATTTATTCTCGACGGCGAGATCGTGCAGATCGATACTCCGCGCGATCTGAAGTTGCGACACGGCGAACGGAAGATTCGCGTCGAATACGTTGACGACGGGCGGACGACGGAGCGGGAGTTCTCCTTGAACGGCATCGGAGAGAACTCAGAGTTCATGGACCTGCTGCGAGGTCCGGAGATCGAGACCATCCACACGTTGGAGGCGACGCTCGAAGATATTTTCGTCGCGGTGACGGGGAGTCAACTCGGGTGAGCGGGTTTACGGCAACGCTGGCGTGCGACGTCCGACTGCAGCTGCGAAACGGCTTCTATTGGGCGGTCGCCTTCCTGCTCATCGCCATGCTCGTGTTGATCCGTCAGCTGCCGGCGTTCAACTGGGGGCCGGTCCTCCCGCCATTGGTACTGGGCAACCTCTCACTCGCGACGTTCTTCTTTATCGCGGGTCTGATCCTTCTCGAGAAGGGGGAGGGGACCTTGGAGGCTCAAGTCGTCACCCCGCTCACGGAAACCGAGTATCTTGCCTCGAAGATCACGACGCTGACCGCGCTGTCGATCCTGGAAAGTGTCACCATCGTCGTGATCGCCCATGGGTGGGGGTTTGATCCGGTGGCCCTCGTGCTCGGTATCGTCCTCGCCTCGGTGCTCTACTGTCTTGCAGGGTTTATTGCGGTCGTGCGATACGAATCCATCAACGAGTTTCTGTTTCCGACCATGGTTTGGGTGACGCTCTTTTCGCTCCCCATACTCGACTACGCCGGAGTTGTGTCGACCTCTCTCATGTATCTGCACCCGTTCCAGGCCCCCTTGGTGCTCCTGAAAGGGGCGTTTTACCCGCTTCAATCGTGGGAGTGGGTCTATGGCATCGCGTACTCAGGGCTATGGATCTCCCTGGGGTTCGTCTGGAGCCGCCGCGCGTTTCAGCGCTTCGTCGTTGCGAGAACGGGAGCCCGCTGACGTGAGCGTGCTGGGCGTACTCCGGGCTCTTGGACCCATCGATGTCGCGAACGTCAAGCGTGATCCGCTCCTACGATGGATGTTCGTGTTACCGATTGCGTTCGGCTTGATGTTCCGCGGGCTCGCCGCGCTGACGGGTCCTTGGCTGGCGGATCGTTTCGCGATCGATCTGGCCGAATACAGCGTCCTGATCGCGAGCGCCCTCGTCCTCATGACGCCGATGCTCTACGGCGTCGTGATCGGGTTCTTGCTGTTGGACCAGAAAGACGATGGGACGTTGACTGCGCTGCGCGTCACCCCCCTTACGGCCGGCGGGTACTTGGCGTACCGCATCGCGATTCCGGTGGTCCTGTGCGTTCTCATGACCCCCGTCGTGCTCACTTCCAGCGGGTTTTCAGGCTTGGGGCTCGGCAAGCAGTTTCTCGCCGGGATCGCTGCGGCTCCGCTGGCTCCGGCGTTTGCCCTCTTCCTGGCGGGGTTCGCGAAGAACAAAGTGCAAGGGTTCGCGCTGATGAAGGCGGCAGGTGTCGTGAATTGGCCGCCGATCGTCGCCTGGTTTGTCTCGTCCAACTGGCAGTTGGCGTTCGGGATCTCTCCCACGTATTGGCCGGCCAAGGTCTATTGGGAGCTCGAAGCCGGTCGAGGAACGGCTTGGCTCTACATGTTGGCGAGCTTCCTCGTCAGCGGGATCGTGATCGTGCTCCTCCACCGTCGGTTCGAAAGGGTGACAAGTTGACGCAGCATGCTACTGATGGGTTCCACCACGCGACGCTCGTGTGTTCCGATGCTCGGCGCACGCTGGACTTCTATTCGGACTTGCTCGGGCTTTCCCTCGTAAAGAAGACCGTGAACCATGACGACCCGTCCGCTTATCACCTGTACTTTGGAGATGAAGCGGGGGCGCCAGGCTCGCTTCTGACGTTCTTCGAATGGCGTCATCTTCCGCGCGGTCGCCCAGGCGTTGGAGGGATCCACCACATCGCGCTCGGCGTGGACAGTGCGGAAACGCAACTCAAATGGAAACGAAGGTTGATCGATTCGGGGGTCCCCGCATCGGGTCCCTTTGATCGGGGGTACTTCAAGAGCCTGTATTTCTCGGATCCGGATGGTCAAGTTGTCGAGATCGCGACGGCCGGTCCGGGATACGCGATCGACGAGCCCGCGGACGCGTTGGGGTCGATCATGACCATACCCCCGACGGCGGAGCTGGGCGGCGCACGTGACGAGGCCGCGATCGCGGCGCGCACGCACCCGACGCCCGTACCGAGCGTCACGCCGGACATGGCGTTGCGGGGCATCCACCATATCACGGGCATCACCGACGATGTCGCTCGAGCAGGCGCGTTTTTCGAGCAGGCGCTCGGGCTGTCGCTCGTAAAACGATCCGTCAATCAGGATGACCAGAAGACGCCTCATTGGTTTTGGGGCTCCTACGACGGCCAGATCGTCGCCCCCCGAAGTTCCCTCACGTTGTTCGAGTGGAAGGGCTCGACCAACATGGCACGGCCCGGCGTCGGTCAGACGCATCACATCGCGTTCCGCGCCCCCGACGAGGCGGCGCAAGATCGAGTGAGGGAACGACTGCTCGAGATGAACGTCGACGTCACGACGGTTCAGGACCGGGTGTACTTCAAGAGCATCTACTTCCGAGCACCGGACGGACTGCTGTGCGAGGTGGCCACCGACGGTCCCGGCTTTACGGTCGATGAGGAGGCGACCGAGCTCGGACGAAACCTCGCGCTCCCGCCTTGGCTGGAATCGTCGCGGGCCGAGATCGAGCGCGCGCTGCCTCCCATGGGGGATCGGTCATGACATCGATACGGCAGGGCGCAGCGCCGGGAGAAGCCACAGCCGCCGCCGTCCTCGTGCACGGTCGCGGGAGCAACCCGGAGGACATGCTAGGTCTGGCCGGGGCCTTAGCTCGGCAAATGGCGTCGCCCGACGTCGATCTGTCCGGGTTCGTGTGGATCGCACTTCGGGCCCCCGGTGGGTCGTGGTATCCTTACGGTTTCATGGAAGCACTCGAAAAGAACCAACCGCAGCTCGATGCATCGCTTGCCACCGTTGCGTCGTCCGTCGATGAGCTGGTTGGCGAGGGGGTCGCGCGCGAGCGGATCGTGCTCATCGGTTTCTCTCAAGGGGCGTGTCTTTCTACCGAACTCGCGGCCCGCCGGGGCGGACGGCTGGGCGCGGTGATCGGGCTGAGTGGTGGGCTCATCGGCCCGCCCGGCTCCCCGTGCGACTATCATGGCTCGCTCGACGGCACACCCGTGTTCTTGGGGTGCAGCGATATTGACCCGCACATCCCAGAACATCGCGTCAGGGAAACGGCGGAAACGCTCACAAAGCTGGGCGGTAAGGTCTCGATGTCCATTTATCCCGGAATGGGGCACACGGTGAATCAAGACGAGATCGATGCCGTGGTGTCGATGCTCTTGGAGGTCCTATGAGGAGTGCCCCGATGCGAGTACTCGGGTTCGCTGGCAGTCTGCGTGCCGCCTCCTTCAATCGCGCGCTTCTCCGAGCCGCGATGGAACGTCTACCGGCCGGAACAGAGGCGGAGACCTTCGACTTGGTCGACGTCCCGCTGTACAACGGCGATGTGGAGGCCGAAGGAGATCCGGAGTCTGTGGTCGCGCTCAAGGCGTCCGTACATGCCGCCGATCTCGTCCTCATCGCTACGCCGGAATACAACGGCGGCCTCCCCGCGGTGACCAAGAACGCGATCGACTGGGCCTCCCGTCCGCCGCGGCCGCATGCTTGGGATGGAAAGCCCGTCGCGATTCTCGGCACGACACCGGGTCGGCTAGGGACGGTCAGCGCACAGCGAACGCTCCGCGTCAGCCTGAGTGTTCTCAACGCCCACGTCATGGACCAGCCGCGCACCGTGATCCCCGGCGCTAGCGGAGTTTTCGACGACAACCTCGCTCTGGCCGACGAGGGGGCGATCGAGACACTCGACAAGTTCCTCTCGGCAGCCCTAGAGTGGGCACGCATCTTTCAAAGGAGCTAGTCCGTGTCCGTTCTACTCGCAGATCGAATCGTGTTCGAACTGCTCGCCCCAGACGTGCGAGTGCCCTCGAGATCGACCCGGCATTCGGCCGGGTACGATGTCCGGGCGCACCTCACCCTGGGACCCGTTCAGATCCATCGTGGAAGCACCGGCACGACCCAGCCGGAAGCCGTCCAAGAGAGCGAAGAAGGTCCGCCGTCGATCACCCTCGAGCCGGGTGACCGGGCGCTCGTTCCCACCGGGTTTCGGGCCCGCCTGCCAGAGGGATTCGAGGCTCAGATTCGCATCCGGTCCTCGCTCGCGTGGAAGCGAGGTCTTACGGTTCCGAACGCGCCGGGTACGGTCGATGCGGACTACCCGGACGAGTGGTTTGTTCTGGTGTTGAACGCAGGGACCGCCCCGGTTCGCATCGAACACGGCGAGCGCATCGCTCAGATCGTGTTGAACCGTTTCGAAGTGGCCGAATGGGTGGAAGGCGAGGTCGGGATCACAACGGATCGGGTCGGCGGTTTGGGTAGCACTGGCAACGTCTGAGCCGTGATGGACG
The DNA here is from genome assembly GCA_029262175.1 of Gemmatimonadota bacterium. Taxonomy (GTDB): domain Bacteria; phylum Gemmatimonadota; class Gemmatimonadetes; order Palauibacterales; family Palauibacteraceae; genus Palauibacter. Next base: position 10,735 of record JAJCZV010000017.1, on the reverse strand, counting down.
CACTCCCTCCAGACCACCAGCGCTATGGCGACAAAGAGATCGCCAAGATTCTCAAGCGCGCGAGCCAACTCCAACGCGCCGAACCGGCTCGCCCGGATCCGTCGGGTCTTTCGCTGGCGGAACTGGAGGACGTCGCGCTCGAAGCCGGAATCGATGTCGCCAACATCCGACGGGCCGCAGCCGAGCTGGGGCGACCGATCGACGGGTCGTTAGGGGCCAAACTTCTGGGTGCGCCCCTGGCGCTTCGCCTCGAGCGTGTCCTTACGGGCGAGCTGCCCGCCGACGCCTTCGACCTCCTCGTCCCCATCCTCCAGACTTCGACGAACGGCACCGGGCAGGCCAGCCAGGTGGGGAACTCGCTGACCTGGTCGTCCTCCGGTGGAAACAACAGCCGTCGTCTTCAGGTCCTCGTGGCCGCCAGGAACGGAGAGACGGTCATACGTCTCGAGGAGAGTTCTGCGGACGTGGCGCTGGCGCTCCATCTAGGGATCGGCTCCGGTAGCCTTGGCGGGGCCGTTCCGGGTGGAATGGCGGTGGCCGGGGCCGCAGGTGCGCTCGCGGGACTCGGGGCCGGGATCGGAATCTTCGGAGCCGCCTACGCGCTCAGTCGGTACCTCTACGCTCGCACGACGAACAAGCGCAGGCACCGAATGGAAGACATGTTCGAACAGCTGGTCGAACAGGTGACGCGAAGTGTCGCCACCACACAAAAGCTCGGGCCCGGCGTGACCGCCTCTAGCGGCCGAGACACCGAATGAGGTCTGACATGGAGCCGCTCCCGCCCGCGCGGCGCCGTTTCGGCGACAAAGACATCGCCAAGATCTTGAAACGCGCCAGCGAGCTACAGCGCGCCGAGCCTTCTCGACCCGACCCCGCCGGACTGTCTCTCGCCGAGCTCGAGGAAATCGCGGACGAGGCAGGGATCGATGTCGGGAATCTACGGCGCGCCGTCTCGGAACTCGACGCGAAGCCAGACTCGAGTTGGGGAACCGCGTATCTCGGAGCACCGACCAAGATCCGTTTCGAACGGATCCTGCCGGGGGAGCTGACCACGGACGATTTTGGCCGTATGATCCCCATCTTTCAATCGCTGCCCAACATCGTCGGACAAGCCAACGTGATCGGCCGGACGCTCACCTGGACCAACGCGACCCCGACCGCGCCAGGGCTGCGGGTCCTCGTGATGGCGCAGGATGGGGAGACGCTGATTCGCCTGGAAGAGCGCACGTCGAGCGCCGCGGGAGGACTCCACGGAGGACTGGTTGGAGGAGGAGGCTTCGGCATGGGGTTCGCGACGGCCGTGGGGATGGCGGAAGCCGGCTTGATCGCGGCAGGCCTCGCCAGCGGGGCCGGGATCCTCCTGGGCACCTACCTCCTGGCCCGGACGCTCTACAAGCGAATCTGGAACAAGCGACGGGGGGAACTGACGTCGTTCTTTGACCGACTGGTGGAATTCGTCGAGGCCAACGCGCAACAACCGGCGCTCGGTACGGATGAAGCGTCGGCGCTACCGCCCCCGAGCGAGTAGAGGGACTCCGTTCGTGACGTGGACCGCCGATCGCTCGTCATCCTCTAGTACGAGTAGGTTGTGGTGGCTTACACGGGCGTCGGGAGACGCGCGACCCGAGTGGAGATGAACGCGTGGTAGCGAGAATTCGAGTCTTCCTGACGCTGTGCACGGCGGTGTGGTTCGGCGGTTGTGCGACCCTTCGCGTGGCGAGTGACTACGACCATAGTGTCTCCTTCGAGGCCCGTCACACCTACGACTGGGCTGCGCCGCCCGAAGAGGGGGCGGCCGAGGAGTCCGAAGAGATGGAGCGGGTCAACCCGTTCCTCGAGCGACGCCTGGAGAGAGCCGTCGACAACGAACTCGGCGAGCTCGGCTTCGAAAAGGTCGAAGACGGCCCGGTCGACTTCCTCGTGGCGGTCTCGATCATCGACCCCGAAGGGGCGACCTTCGGTCGCGGTGGTGGCGGGTTTCCGCTCGTGCTCGCACTCGGCTTCGGATTTGGCACCCCCTACGCGTACTCGCCCTTCGGGTACGGCTTCGGCGGCTTCTATTCCGGGCGGTCACGATTCGGGCGGGGTTTTGGCGGGTACTCCTCCTTCGGATATCGCCCCTACTTCGGTTATGGCTACGGTAGCAGCGGGTACTACCGAGGCGGGAGCGGCGCTGACCTCGGGAGCTTGGGGCCGGGATCCTTCGTCGTCGACATCTTGGATGGCGAGAGTGGTGAACTCATCTGGCGGGGCTGGGCGAACGGAGCGCTCGGGCACGCGCCGGACCTGGACGGCCTCCCGGATTTCATTGCGTCCGTCGTCCACGACATCATGAAAGACTTCCCGCCGGACTCCGGGTCCTAGCGCGCAAGCCTAAAAAAAACGGGTCTCGAGAGATTCGAGACCCGCCCTTGAAGAACCGAACTTCCGTCATTCGTGCGTGGCTAGAACCCGCCGCAATTGATTTCAAACGAAAGTTCGGTGGTCACGTTCTCGAAGACATCGACGGGCCCAGTCTCATCGTCACCCCCGCCCTCCACGATCGAACACTCATCCTCCGACGCGCCGGGAATATACTCGGCCGTGTATTGATAGGATCCGGGCAGAACCGAGAAGGACTCCATTCCGACGATCGGCACGGTGGCCCCGTCCGGGTCGCACACGGTGCCGGTGGCCATGTCGCACACCGAGAAGCCGAGCGAGCCGTCGGGCGTGTCGCTTCCGTCCGCGAGCGTCGTGGTGACCTTTACCGTCCCGGGGTCGCTCGACAACGCACCGTCTTCGATTCGGAACATGATCGGGAGGGTGCGACCGTCTTTGAGCGCGATGAACTCATCCGTGTCGATGTTCTTTAGCTCGCTGCCGTTTGCCGCGACATCGACGTCGGCGTACCCCAACTCCACGCCGTCGACCAAGATCCGAAGTCGATACGTGTGGCTGGGATCGAGGTTGTAGTCGTTCGTGTGCCAGTTCTGGTGATAGTGCGAATTCGAGTTGTCCAGGTTGGCGTCGAGCGTGCCGATCACCGACATCAAGTCTCGATCCACGATCTCGATGATGGGCGACAGCCCGGCGTCGAAGACCCCGTTTGAATGCGGGTTCTTGACGAGAGGCGGAAGAAAGTAAAAGTGGCTATTCCCACCGTTGTGGGCGCCGTCGGAGATCGCGAACTGGGGTTGTCCGGGTGCGAGCGGCGAGAGTTCGGAGTCTGCGCAGCCGGCTACAGCGGACACACAAAGCGTAACTCCCAGCACCACCCGCGCTAGGGACGCAAACGTCGTGGTCGTTCTCGATCTCATCTGTGGTTCTCCTCAGTTGGACAAAAATGGTTGGCACCGGCAATTGTGTTCGGATCTCCTCGGCCCCGGTCGCGGCCAACCCAAAGGGTCGGCGTTCCCGGTTCTCGCCTTGAATGGCCCATTCGGCGGACGATCAGCCTGCTGCGGATCGCGACGAAGGCATTCAACCGCCCGCTCGACCCGGGCAATCCACGTGCCCATCGCCGACGAGCCTTCCGCCAAGGACCCTCATGACGGTCTGCTCGAGGACACTTCTCACAGCCGGCGGTTGACTAGGTGGAACGGGGAGGCGAGGCTTGGTCCGGACCGCAGTCGACGTCAGGACGCTAAGGAGGCGCAACGATGCCCGAGTGGCAGGATTGGCTCATGGGAATCCCGGTTCTCATCGCGCTTATCGTGATTTTGCTTATCGAATGGCGGGCCGAATAGTTCCGGGTCGCCCCTCCAGAAGACCCGGAGGCTCAGTTTCCATCGCCGTGGCCGCGTGTTTGGCCGTCGCGAGCTGCGAAGATGGCGCAACCGGTCCTGCGGCCTCCCCCGCAGTCATCTATGGCGTCTGCGGTCTTCAACCCAACTACGTCTCCTCGGTCCAGTTCGCCGGCCGGTTTCGACAGTTTCCCGTATCGGTGTTCATCGATCTCGGGACGGCCGCCCCCGACCTCCAGGGTACGTACTTGATCGCCCTCCAACAGGGCTTTCGAGTCTGGCAGTCCGAGACCGAGAGCGGGCTGGCGGCCGTCGAGTTTGTCGGGAGTGCAGACCACGCGCACATCGTCGCGGAGTTTGTTTCCGGGATCCCGGGCGGACCGATCGCGCTAGCCGCGAGTCGTCCCACCGAGTTCGAATCCAGCGGAATCATCGCGAAGACCGTCATCGAGTTCTCGACCACCAACCTCGGCATCGGATTGGAAACGCGGTTTCGCATCGGCGCGCTCAGCCAGCTCGAGTTCACCGACGCGGTCGCATCGATCGCCGCGCATGAGTTCGGTCACTCGATGGGGATCCAGACGCACGCCGGTGAGAATGCGGACTTCCTGATGAGCGCCATTGGATTCGAGGCGCACACGGGGCCCACCCTCGGGGATCTGAATACCCTGCGACACAACTACTGCCGCGCCTGATCGCGCCCTTTTCTCGTCCGCCTAGATCGCATTCTTTCGGCGCTTCGGGCGAGATTCTACGTTTGGACTCAGATTGGGCGATCAGGCCCAAACGAAAACCCGTGCCCTCCCCGTGATCCATGCGATTTCTGACCGTGCTCCTTGCAGTACTCCTCGTTGTCCCCGCCGCCCTGACCGCGCAAGACTCGAGCTCGGACTACACCGAGCCCTACCAGAAACAGGCGCTCGAGATCTATCGGACGGCCGTCGGCTATCGAACGGCCGCGACCTTCGGCCAGGTGCCGGCGCTCGCGAACTATCTGGCGGACCAATTCCGGGCCGGCGGATTTCCGGCGGAAGATGTTCATGTCTTGCCGCAGACCCTGGCCAGCGGCGAGGAGACCGCGAGTCTGGTCGTTCGGTATCGAGGTGATGGTTCGGCGGGCAAGAAACCCATTCTTCTTATCGGGCACATGGACATCGTCGATGCGCTCCCCGAGGACTGGGAACGCGACCCCTTCACCCTGATCGAAGAGAACGGCTACTTCTTCGGACGGGGTTCGATGGATGACAAGTTCGGGGTCACCGCGATCACGACGACGTTTCTCCGTCTCAAGGCCGACGGGTTTGTCCCCAACCGAGATTTGATCATCGGCTTTAGCGGGGATGAGGAGACCGGTATGCTCACGGCTCGAGCGCTCGTCACGACCCACCGCGAGCTCACCGATGCCGAGTACGCGCTCAACGCCGATGCGGGGGGCGGCAGCTTGGGCCCAAACGGCGAAGGCATCGTGTACAGTTTGCAGACGTCTGAGAAGACGTACGCGACGTTCGACCTCACGATGCGGAATCCGGGCGGTCACAGTTCGACGCCGCGCGCGGACAACGCGATCTACGAACTGGCCACGGTGCTGAAGAACATCGAAGCGTTTCGTTTTCCGGTCCGGACAAACGAGACCACGCTGAACTTCTTTGCAGCGACCGCGAAAGTGACGGACGGGGAAGTGGGGGAGGCGATGCGTCGCTTTGCCGCCGACCCGAGCGATCAAGGCGCCGTCGACATCCTGTGGAGCGAACCGTCCTTTGTCGGGATCACTCGCACCACGTGCGTCGCGACGATGCTTCGTGGAGGTCACGCGGAGAACGCGCTGCCCCAGTCCGCGACCTCCACCGTCAATTGCCGGATCTTCCCGGGCGTCGAGGTCGCGGAGGTTCAGGCGACGCTCAAGCGCGTGGGAGGAAACGACGCGCTCGAGATCAGGCAAGTGGGCGAAGCGATCCCGAGCCCGGCGTCTCCGATGCGAGATGACGTGCTTTCCGCCGTAGCCTCCGCCGTCGAGTCCCGATATCCGGGGACCGCAATCGTTCCATACATGGCCCCATATGGCACCGACGGACGCGAAGTGCGCGCCGCCGGCATACCGACCTACGGCGTGATGGGTCTCTTCATGAAGGACGACGAGATCTTTGCGCACGGCCTGAACGAACGCGTTCCCGTGCGGGGGTTCTACGGCGCACTCGAACACTGGTATACGCTGCTGACGCAGTTGGCCGGTTCGTAACTTGGGTGCGGCCGATAGGGCAAACGAGGGGAGGCGCCCGAGGCCGTCGACTCGCATAGCCCTGCTTGCGTCTACGGTGTTGCTCGTCCAAGCGTGCGCGGAGCCGGACCTCGTCGAGCGCGGGGCCGCGTTTGTACATGAGTTCGATGCCGGCCCCACTCCATGGTCTCACGATCGCTTCGACGACGAGGCGGGCAAGTTCACGTTCGCCATCTTCTCGGACCTGAACGGCGGGGAACGGCCCGGTGTGTTCGACGTCGCTGTCGCCGAGCTCGCGCTCCTCCGGCCGGAATTGATCATGAGCGTCGGCGATCTGATCGATGGCGGTACCGAAGACCGCGCACAACTCGCACGCGAGTGGGATGACTTCGACGCGCGTGCGTCGAAGTCGATTGCGCCGGTCTTCCATGTGGGCGGCAATCACGATCTCACCAACCAGGTGATGCGTGACGTATGGACCGAACGTTATGGCCAGCGCTACTACCACTTCGTTTACAAGGACGTGTTGTTTCTTATTCTGGATACCGAGGACTACTCGGACGACCGGATGCGGGAGATCTACGAAGCGCGGGCGGCCGCGCTCGAGGTGGGCGCCGGTCCCGACCCCGAGGCCGCGTTGGCGATGGAATACTACCGGATGCCGGAGCGCATCACGGGAGAGGTCGGGAGCGAGCAATCCGAGTACGTCCGCGCGGTGCTCGCCACCTATCCCGACGTGCGCTGGACCTTCCTGTTTATGCACAAGCCCGTCTGGCTGCGCGACGACGAGCCAGACTTCGCCGCCATCGAGGACGCGCTCACGGGACGTCCGTACACGCTGTTCAACGGACATCTGCACAACTTCGGTCGAACGACGAAGCACGGTCGCGACTACATCACGTTGGGTACGACCGGCGGAAGCCAAAACCGAAACAGCGAGGATGCGTTTGACCACGTGACACTGGTCACCGTGGCCGAGGACGGGCCCACCATAGGCCACATCCGACTGGACGGAATGCGCGATATCGAGGGCGACATCCCGGCCGGTGGCGACAGTCTCTGCTTCCAGGCGTCGATTTGCGGCCGGGGCCGGTGACGGGAGAGCAAACCCCTCCCTCGCTTCCGACTCCGGAGGCGGAATTAGAGGCGCTATGGCTCCGCTCCAACCTCACGCGCCGGCAGCTGATGTTTTGGATCGCCCACAAGCGGCGCCCGCACATACCGCTGCTCAATGCGCCGTTTCTCTGGACGATCCCGGGTCCGCTCGATGCCGAGGGGTTCGAGGCTGCGTTTCAGGCCGTCGTCGATGCGAGCGACTCGCTACGAACGTCGATCGAGGAGCGCGACGGGATTCCGCGAGCTCGGGTGGCAGACGCAGGGGCGTGCCGACTCGAGCACTTGGACTTGTCGGGCGACGCCGATCCGACCGCGGCTCTTGCGACTTGGGCGGAGCGTAGGGCAACGCGCCGGTTCGATTTGACGGGTCGCTTGTTCGACAGCGTCCTGATTCGTTTGACCGAGCGTCGCCACGCGTGGTTCTTGAACGCGCACCACCTCATCACCGATACCGCGTCGCAGGCACTGATCTTACGTCACACCGCGGAGCAATACGCGCGCTGGAAGCGCTCGGAACCGCTCGATGTCGCGATGCCGAGCTTCAGGAGCTTCGTCGACTACGAACGAAAGGCGCGGGCCACGGCGGCGGAGAAGGATGTCGCAGGGCGTCTGCGACGCATCGTCGATCATGCGAGTAGTCTAGGGCTCTCCGGGCCACGGTCTGATGAAACGAAGAGCACGCGCTTGCGGAAAATTGTCAGTCCGGCGGAATCGGCGCAGCTTCGCGAGGCGCTGGTGGCCGATACCGGTTTGGCGTTGCCGGGACTGTTTGCCGCGCTCCTCGGCGCCGCACTCTTTCGGTCGGTCGGCCGATCCGAACTGTCGATTGGTTCGACCATATCGAACCGTCCCTCGCGCGCCGCGGCCGAGACGATCGGACTTTGTCTCGAGATTGTCCCGTTCAGACTCGAGATGGACGGAGAAAAGAGCCTTCGCGCTCTCTACATAGAGGCCCAGAAAGCCCTCTTCGAGGCGCTTCGTCTCCTGCAACACGCACCCCTGAATCTCGCGCGCCGCAGAATCTACGACGTCCTGCTCAACGTGCAGACCGCGAACTTCCCGCCCTTCGAGGGAGTTCCGGTCGAGACGGAGTGGATCCACCCGGGACACCAAGATGAAAGCCTGAGCCTCAACGTCCACGACTTCAATGGGCGAGGCGAATTCACCCTGGACTTTCATTTTCGCGACGACGCGTTTGACGTTGGCGAACGTCACCGGCTCGTCGAGCAGTTCCAACGCAATCTCGATGCCTTTCTTCGTTCGCCAGAAACCGTCATCTCGGCGTTGCCACGGTTCGACGACCAGGAACGTCGGCGCGTGCTCCAGGATCGAAACGACACGGCAACCGACTACGCTCGTGACGCCCCGCTGCACGAGGTGTTCGAGGCTCGAGTCCGCGACGGGCCTGAGCGGACAGCCATCGTCTGCGGACAGGAGCAGCTCACCTATCGAGAGCTCTCCGACCGCGCGAACGCGCTGGCCAATAGGCTGCGCCGAAATGACGTCGGACCAGGCGAGTTCGTGGGGCTCTACGGCGCACATTCCATCGATTTGATTGTGGGTATGCTCGCTACGCTGAAGTCGGGCGGCGCGTACGTGCCGATCGATCCAGCGTGGCCGGTAGCCCGCGTCCAGGCGTTGATTCGGGATACGAACGCACAGGTGATTCTCTGCTCGTCCGCCTCAGTCGAACACGTGCGGTCCGCGGTGCCCGACGTCCTGGTTCTCGATACTGATGTCGCCGCCTCCGGGCTCGAGCCGGAACAGCCGATGCCATCGGTCTCAGCCGATGATCTCGCCTACGTGATGTATACGTCGGGGTCCACCGGCATCCCCAATGGTGTGGAAGTGCCACATCGAGCCGTCAACCGGCTCGTGTCTGGCGCCAGCTACGTCCCGTTTGGTCCCGACCACCGTTTTCTCGCGCTTGCGCCTCCCGTGTTCGATGCGTCGACCTTCGAGATTTGGGGGGCGCTGCTTCATGGTGCCAAACTCGTGTTGTGGCCCGACCGATTCCCGGACCATCGGGATTTGAAGGGGCTGCTGCGCGCACACTCGATCACGCATCTATGGCTCGGTGCGGGTCTCTTCAACGCGATCATCGATGAGGCGCCCGACGCGCTCGCCGGCGTCCGGTACCTCCTGATCGGTGGAGAAGCCCAATCGGTCTCGCACGTGCGGAGAGCCCTCGACGCGCTTGCACCCGACACGCAGATCGTAAACGGGTACGGCCCGACCGAAGCGACGACGTTCACGTGCACGCATACGATTCCAAACCATCTCGCGGCGGCGTCCACCTCGATCCCCATCGGTCGTCCGATTGCCAACACCCGCGTGTATGTACTGGACGAGCACCTGGAACCCGTGGCCGACGGCGCCACCGGCGAGTTGTGGATCGCGGGAGATGGATTGGCGCGTGGGTACCGCAATCGACCCGAACTGACGGCGGCGCGTTTTCGCCGCAGCCCGCATCTTCCGGATGAAGACCGGTTGTATCGGACTGGAGACGAGGTGCGGTGGCGACCCGACGGTGAACTGGAGTTCGTGGGCCGTCTCGACCGTCAGCTGAAAATCCGCGGCCACCGAGTGGAGCCGGGCGAGATCGAGTCGCGTCTGGCCGAGCATCCGGCGATCCGAGAGGCGCTCGTCGTCGGGACGAGGGCCATCGAGGGATCCCTCCAACTCGTCGCGTACATCGTGCCGGTAGAGTCGGAGGTCGCCCCCACGGCCGAAACGCTGCGAGGGTTCTTGTCGCTGGTTCTCCCGGATTATCTTCAACCCACCTCGTTCGTCGTGTTGGACCGACTGCCACTGGCCGCGAGCGGCAAGGTGGACCACGCCGCGCTTCCGTCCCCCGATTTCGAGCGCCCGGTCGAGGAGGGCTCACTCGCACCGGAGACCCCGCTCGAACGGATGTTGTCGGAGATCTGGGGCGAGGTCTTGGCGTTGGAACGGGTGGGGCTAAGAGACAGCTTCTTCGACCTGGGCGGCGACTCGCTGAGAGCGGTGCGGCTGTTCGCCGAGATCGAACGACGCGTCGGCTCGGCCCCGCCGTTCGATGCCCTGTTTCGCTCTCCGACGATCGAAGGGTTGATCGCTGCCTTTGCGCAGGGCGGGGAAGACGCGACGCTCATGCCTCTTCGAGCCCACGGTCACTTGCCGCCGCTGTTCGTCATCGAAGGGCTGGCCGGGTACCCGTTCCTGTTCAGAGGGCTCGTTCAGCACTTGAAGCACCGGCCGACCTACAGCCTCCAACTCCCGAGTCGCGATCCGGACTGGGGGCCCCGGCGGCAGATCCGCGAGACCGCCGAACACTTCGTCGAGGCCATGTTGGAGTTCGGAGTAGACGGACCCCACCACATCGCCGGGTATAGCGTCGGCGGCGCGATCGCTCAGGAGATGGCCTGCCAACTCCACGCGCGAGGTCTCGAGACAGGACTCGTCGCGCTGCTCGATAGCTACGGACCCTTGGCGTTCGAACGTCGACCGATCCCGCAGTGGCTCCTCGCACACATCAGGGTCATGAGGGCCGAATCATGGGGTTGGAGTCGGCGCGTGAGACACTTCCCCTATCTAGCCAAACGACACATCCACAGACGACGGTCCGGCGTCCCAGACGAGCGCGAAAGCACCGCGTTCCAGGCCATGCAACGGCATCAAACCCGCCCCTATCCAGGCG
>JAJCZV010000016.1 GCA_029262175.1 Gemmatimonadota bacterium | reverse complement strand
GGATCGGCCAGACGCCCGGCCAACTCCTTCGCCTGCTCCTCGAGCGCGGCCAGTCGTTCCGTGGCCGCTTGACTCGTCTCCGGGTCCGGTTTCTCCTCTTTGAGCTGCTCGCGGACCGCCTGGATCTCTTCGGCCACCGCTTGCCGCTCGTCCTCGAGCTTCGAGACCACTTCCGCCTTGTCGAACATCACTTCTTCGGCCGCGGGGCCATCGGGCTCCGCCTCGGCGAAACGCTTGGGCTCGGACACGAACGCATGCTCGGTGGCGAACGCGCGTGTGTTCATGAACGTCGGGGAAACGATTTCGATCCCCGCCCCATGAAGCGCGTCCATGATCGCGCCACGAAGTCGCGATTCATTTGTAAGAATGAGCGGCGCCGATGTGCGTCCCTGCTTTTCTTTCTGGTCCACGAGCTTGCCGGCGATGCGATACGTAACGGAGAAATCCCCCAGGTCCGTGATGTGCACGAAGGGATCCTCGAGGCCGACGGCCTTCGCGGCGTTGAGCAGCCGCTTCTCCACTTCGGCCCGATTCGCATCATACCCCAGCGACAACTCTGTGGCGATGAGCGTACCCGATGAACGAATCACCGTAACCGGGGTCGAGACCAGGTACATGTTTGGCAAGGTCGTGAAGTCTCGGGTCTCGGTTTGTATCTCCGTGTGAAACAGACCGCGCTCGGAGACCCGACCGAAGTGGTCCCCGACCCTCAAGAGATCGCCGGCGCTGAAATTTCGGACGGCGCGCAACATGACGCCGGCCATCGCGTTTCCGATAATCGTCGTCGAGGAGAGCGCGATCGCACCGGTGAGCACAAGACCGAGAAAGTTGAGTAGCTGTCCGCGCGTATCGCTCGCGATCGGGAGCGTGAGGATGATGGCGACGAGGCCGGCAAGCGACGCAACAAGCATGAGGAGATGTGTCGCGAAGCGCGGTTGGGCCCTGCTCGTCTCTCGGCTCCGAAGCGCGCGCTCGGTCAACACCAGCAGGATCACGACCGATGTCAGCACAATGAGCGGTCGCACCATCGGGCTGACCCCTACCCAAAATCCTCTCAAAATCTCCACGCTTGTCTCCTAGGAGCCAGTATTCTCGGTCCGGTGGCGTTCGAGCGCCCACTGAGCGTGCTCACGCACGAGTTCCGACTCATCCTCGATCATTCGTCGCAGCACGGGAAGCGCTGTCTCGTCCCCGGTGTTTCCAAGCCCGACGGCGAGGTTTCGCAGCAGACCGGCCCTTCCCGGCCGACTCAACGCGGTCCCCTCGTACCGGGCACGAAAGCGCTGCTCGTCCAGAGCGAGCAACTCCGTGCTCCATTGGACCATGTCATCCGGCGGCACCGGACGGCCCGGAGCCAAACCAAATGGTCCGTGTTCAGGCACGGGCGAGTCGGCATTCCACGGACACACTTCCTGACAGATGTCGCAACCGAATATTCGATTCCCGATCGCGGCTCTGAGGTCTACTGGGATCGACCCCTTGAGCTCGATCGTTAGATACGAAATGCATCGGCGCGCGTCGAGGCTTCGCTCCGCGACGATGGCGTCGGTCGGGCACGCGACCATGCATCGATCGCACGTGCCGCAACGATCTGCGACGAAGGGTTCGTCCGGAGGGAGGTCGAGATCGGTGAGCAGTTCTCCCAGCATGAAGTAGGACCCGAGCGTCGGTTCGATCAACATGGTGTTCTTACCGATCCAGCCGAGACCAGCCCGTTGCGCATGATCCCGCTCGAGCACGGGACCATAGTCCACGTAGCGCTTCGTGATCGCGTTCGGAGCGAGCGCTCGGATCGCGGACGCCAACTGGTCGAGTCGCGTCTCGAACACGTCGTGATAGTCGCGGCCCTTGGCATACCGTGCGATCACGGGGAGTCGGCGCCCCGAACGTTCGTCGCTCCCACGCGAGTCCGCGTGCTCCTCGGGGATGGCCGCTGCACCGCCCCACGAAGCCTGCGGACCGTAGACCAAGCTGGTCACGATGATCGTGCGGCAGCCCGACAGCGCCTCTCTGGGGTCGACTCGACGCGCGACGGCGTCTGGACGCCCCATGTAGCTCATCTCGCCATGGAAATCCTGGCTCAACCACTCGCGATACTCTTGGGCGTGGAGGGGCGCCTCCGCCGGGGCGAACCCGACTTGATCGAAGCCACACTGCAGCGCGGCCGTGCGCACGGCCTCTCTCAAGTCGCGCGAGTCCCGGGTTGAAGCGCTGCTCAGCCGAACTTCCCTTTGCTCGGACACAGGTCGGCGACGGGACATTCGTCGCACCGCGGCTTACGCGCGTGGCAGACCGTGCGTCCGTGAAGAATCAGGCGCCAGGGAAACGCGTGCCACTCTTCTCTCGGCAGAAGCTTCATGAGATCGGCCTCGATCTTCAGAGGCTCCGTAGCGTTGGTGAGGCCGAGCCGGTAGGCGACGCGCTTCACGTGCGTATCGACGACGACGCCCTCACGGATGTCGAACGCGTTTTGAAGAACCACATTCGCGGTCTTGCGGGCGACGCCCGGCAACGTGAGGAGATCCTCCATCGTCGCGGGAACCTCTCCCCCGTACGCCTCCTCGAGACGCATGCCCAGCCCCTGGAGATGTCGCGCTTTGTTTCGGAAGAAGCCGGTCGGACGCACGGCCTCTTCGAGATCGTCCAGCGGTGCGTTCGCGTAGGCGGCCGCGTCGGGGTAACGCGGAAAGAGTGACCGTGTGACCTGATTCACTCGCTCGTCCGTGCATTGCGCCGACAGCACGGTCGCGACCGTCAGCTCGAGCGGTGTTTCCCAATCAAGCGACACCTTCAAACTCGGATAGAGACGTTCCAACTGCGGACTCAACGCCTGCGCGAGTTCGACTCGCGCCGCCTTGGATCGCGGCCGCGGCACGCTACGCGCGCTCCTCGGCAGGCGAGCCGACCGATCGTTTGACGTGGTGGGATCCTACGCCTGTCCCGCCCACGGGGGGATCGAGAGAGACGAGGCCGAGGCGGCTCATCCGTCGCGCCCAAGTTCCGATCTCGCCCAAGTCGAGCATGCCGACGACTCGGCGATCCTCGATCACCAAGAGGCTCATGACGCCATCCTCGGCTCTCGAGATGACATCGGCGAGCGAATCGGTGGGACGCGCCGCGACCAACTCGTACGTCGGACGCATGACGTCGGAGACGTGCGTCGTAGCGCGCAGCGGGACTGGGACGGCGGCGACGCGGGAGAGCTCCAAGACGCCGATCAACACCCCGTCGAGCTGGACCGGATACGCCTCCTGTCGCCCTCGCATGAAATAGTCGGAGATGGCCTGCTCCAACATCAGGTTCGCATCGATTTGAGACGGATCGGGCGACATGACTCGCGACACGGGGATCTCTCGTAACAGCTGTCGAAGCTCGAAGTGTTTGTAGCTCGTCGTCGCAGCGTTGATGAGGAACCATCCGATGAATCCAGCCCAAACGCCCGCCAAGAAGTCGCCGCGGGTGAGCCCGAGGATCCCGAGCGCGATCAATGCCCCACCGAACAACCGCCCACCCCACGTGGCCCATCGGGTCGCGCGCACCAGATCGCCCGTGGCCGCCCAAGCGATCGATCGGAAGATGCGCCCGCCATCGAGGGGGAACCCGGGGATCATGTTGAACACAGCCAAGACGAAGTTCAGCAGAGCCAGAAAACCAAAAACCGTCGTGATCGGCGGCGGGGCAGATGCGGCCTCTGCGGCCAACCGTCCTCCGTGGAAGATGCCGGCCAATAGGAGACTGGTCAGCGGGCCCGCTGCGGTGAGCAGAAACTCATCCAAGGGACGTTTGGGTTCGTCGCGCGCCTGCGCGATTCCGCCAAAGATGAAGAGCGTAATGCTCTCGACGGTGATGCCGCGGGCTCGCGCGACGACCGCGTGCCCAAGCTCGTGCAGCAAGACCGAAAGAAAAAACAGCAGCGCCGCGGCCGTCCCCATGGCGAGGTAGGTCGCCTGCCCGTAGTTCGGCAGCCGCCGGGGAAACTCGCTCCAACTGAACGTCCATACGACGAGCGCAGCGACGAGAAACCACGAGTAGTCGATGCGGATCGGGAACCCGAACCATCGCCCGATGCGAAATCCTCCGAAGAGCGGCATCGTCAGTCCCCGTCCGGTTCGGCGAGTGGGCGCACGGACCCGTAGTCGCCGCGGAAGTAGAGTAGCGGCGTCTCCCCGCCCGCCGCCGACACACCGGAATCCAACACGCGTCCAATGAAGATCGTGTGATCTCCCGCGGACACGCTCTCTTCTACATTGCAGTCGCAGTATGCGAGCGCCGCGTCGAGAATCGGAGCGCCTGTCGAGCGTCGAGAGCTACCCAACCCCGCGAATTTGTCATCTCCCTTCGATGCGAATCTTCGGGCCAGCGCTTCCTCGCCTGCGGGGAGAAGATTTAGCGCGAAGACGCCAGAGGCCTCCACGGCCCGATGGGTCGCGGTTTGGTGATTCATACACGTCATCACCAATGGCGGGTCGAGCGAGACCGAGCAAACGGCGGTGGCCGTCATCCCAAAATCCGTGTCTCCGGGACCCTGGGTCGTGACGATCACGACACCACCCGCCAGGTGGGACATCGCAGCTCTAAACGCGGCCGCCGCCGTGTCCGGGGGACCCGAAGTCGCAGACACTCCGCTACTCGCCCTGCCCTGTCGCGTTTGCCGCCAGCCAACGATTGAGTCCAATAAACACGCTGAGGGCCAACGCCCACTGGATCAGCACGGTCCCGACATTGAACTCGGAAAACAGCGTGAAGCTCGCTCGGAGATCGTCCGTATTGATCGCTTGCAGCAACCACCAAACGGTGATGACCACCGCCTGCACCGCGACGAGGTAGATGACGACGTTCCACCAGCGACCGATGACCAGATCGCTCCCGTCGCTGTTGACCAGAGTCGTGCGGAATCGATCCACTCCGTGCCGCATGACCAGGATCGCGAAGAACAGCCCGCTCACCATCAGACCCACACCCCAGACCCAATCTTGATTCCGGAACACTTCGATCCAGATGGCCGACGGGAGCCCGAGGCCGAAGCCGAGCGCGCCGACGATCAGAATCGCCTTCTTCCGCGCCATTCCGGCGTCCGTGAGCACGCGCGACGCCAACTCGATCATCGCGATCAGGCTGCTCCAAGCCGCAAAGACCAGGGCCAGGAAGAACAGGATCATGAAGACCGATCCGCCGGGCATGAGTCCAAACAACTGCGGAACCCAGATAAAGGTGAGGCCCTCGTTGCCCGCTCCAACGATCTCTGTCGCGGCATTCGGTAGCGTCGCGAACACCGTGCACAGCACCATGATGCCCGCGAGCAATGAGACCGAATTGTTTCCGAAGCCCAGGACGAAGGCGTTGAGCGTCGTGTCCTCGCGCTTCTTCATGTAGATCGCGTACGCCGTGATCAGCCCCCAGCCGGCGCCCGTGTCCCACGCGTTTTGTGTGAGCGCTTCGAGCCATATGTCCGCGTTGGCAAGATCGCTCCAGTTCGGCGTGAACAGAAACGCGAGCCCCGCGCTCGCGCCCGGAAGGGTGACCGCTCGAATCGTCAACGCCACGACGAGGACCAAAAGACTCGGGATGAGGATACGGGCCGCCCGTTCGATCCCCTGTACGCCTCGTAGCACGACCACGACTGCGAGCCCGATCGCGAGCGCGTGCGTGACCACCGGCCACGGCGACCCGATGAACCCGTCCCAAAACTGCTGCGGTCCGACGCACCCGGTGGCGCCCGCCTCGCATGCCGTGGTGGGGACCGTACCGGTCACTGCGCCGTACAGATAGCGCAGCGTCCAACCCATGACGACCGAGTAATAGAACATGATCGCGGTCGCGACGAAGGCCACCCAGGCGCCCATCCAGCTCGTGCCTTTGCCGGCCAGTTTGGCGAAGGCCCCGATCGGCCCCGAACGGGAGGCCTTCCCGGCCGCAAACTCGACGAGGATCAGCGGGATGGACCACAGAAGTAGGAAAACCACCCAAGCGACGAGGAACGATCCGCCCCCGTTGGACGCGGCGATGCGCGGAAACCGCCAGATGTTTCCGGTTCCTACCGCCATGCCGAGCATGGCCAACATCATGGCCGTCCGAGAACTGAAGACGGGCTTCGTCATGCGTCGCCTCCCATGGAGTCAGATCCCGCGTCAGGCCCGAGGGCGGACAACCAATCTTCGAGCGCCGTGTTGAACGCACCGGGGCGTGAAATATGTGAGCAGTGGCCCGTGCCGGGAATCGGGACGTACGTGGCATCCGGCAGGCGGTCGACGATCTCGAGCGCCCAACTCACGGGACAATACAGGTCTTGCGGGCCCTTTAGCACGAGCGCAGGCACGTGAATACCGCTCAGCTCCGAACCGAGATCGGATCCTTTGAGCCGGTCGACCCGCGCGTCCGAGATCCGAGGCGACACCGTTCGAGGGCCCGTGTAGAGCGCGTAGTCGATCAGCGCCTCGGACCCCGGAGAGTCATCGAACAGCCACAGGCCCAAGCGACACCAAACGCGGGCAAGCGCTCGGCTGAGCTCGGTCGGCAGCCAGCGAGTGGTCGCCATCGCGACCGGAATAAGCAGGGTGCGGTTGAGACCCACATGCTCATAGGAAAGGCGCGCCAACGGATTGCAGAGCACCATCCCGCGCAGCCGCTCGGGGAAGAGGCTCGCGAACCGAAGCGTGATGGCGCTCCCCAGGCTTTGTCCGATGAGCACGAAGCGCTCGACGTCGACCGCTTCACACAGCTCCAAGATGTCCTCGACGAACCGATCGAAGTCGTCCGATTCATCGAAGCGACTCCGCAGATCCGCACAAATTACGCGGTAGTTTTTGGAAAAGCGGGGCAACTGATAACCGAATGTTTCCTTGGGACCGTCGGCCCCTGGGATCCAGACGAGCACGTCCCCTTCGCCGACATCCGTGTATTCGACGGTTTCCCCGTCGTCGTAGGTGTGGACACTGACGGGGAGGGCGTTGCCGTTCGCGTCGCGCGTTCGCGGCCGAACCAGCGCGGCATTGCGCCTCGTGACCGCTCGTGCGTACCACACCGCGCCGGCCGCAGCCGCGACACCGATAGCGAACTTTCTCAGTCGAGCCATTGGCTCGTTTTCTCCAGCAACGAGTTTGCGGTCAGCCGCTTGTCTCCCAGTTGGTTCGCGAGATCAGATGCATCTTCTCGTTGACCCGCAGAGAGGATCTCACTCAAAAACTGCCCTGCGGCCGGGTCCGTGTACCAGCCCCCCGCGAACCGGTCGTGCAACGCGTCGAGCATGATCGCGCTCAGCATCCAGGCCCGGAGCTGACGCGCGACCCAAAACCCCCGTCGAACGCCCTCCAGATAGGTGGATGGATCGTGCGAGAATCCGGTGGCATCGCTCATGAGCGATGCGTAGCGAGGCGCCAGCTCTCCCGGCGTATCCGAGGCGGCGAGCTCCATCTCCCATAGGAACTGGGCCGCGTGGCGACGGAGTTCGTACAGCTGAAGGAACCCCGCCAATGCCAAGTACTCATCGAGGGCGCCGCCGGTCAGCCCGGTCGAAGACTCGACCCAACCGCCATCGAGCGTAAGCGATTCAAAAAGAAGCGCGAAACTCTCGGTGACGGCCGTATCCCCCAAGGCGCGTTCCTCCCAAGGCAAGCTGGGCGAGGTGTAGGCGAAGTGGAGCGTGTGCCCGATTTCGTGAAGAAGGCTGCGGGCGTCGGCCCACCCTCCGACGGGCGAAACGACGAGCACGACGTCGCCCGGAACCTGGATCGGAGCGCAGAACGAAGCGCCTTGTTTGAGCGGACGGCGATCCAAATCGAGTCTGACCACGCCGTCGCGCGGGAGCGGGAGACCCATCTTCTCCAGATCTCGGCGTAGTCGAGAGAGCAACGGGTTGATGGCGAAGGGCTGGGCCAACCAGCGCATACCCATGAGCCACGTCGCATCCGAGCGCGCAGCTGCACGCGCCTCTGTCCCGATCCGTCGACCGACCTGCTGGAGGAAGGCGCGTCGGTATGGATCCTCCGTTCGGGCCAAGATCTCGACGGCGAACCTTTCCATCCCGCGAAGGTTCAGGCCCAAGAGACGCTCCCAGGCCTCGACGTAGCTGCCCAGCCCGAGCTGACTGACGGCCTCGCGCTCGCGATGAACGACGTCGAGTCGGAGTGACGCCGCCTCTTCGACTCGGAGACTGCGGGCGGCCTCCCAAGCCAAACGTTCTCCGCGCCGATCCGCACGAACGATCGCGCCCGCCACGCGGCGGAACGGGACTTCGACCCCAGCCAGGGTGATGGTGGCGTCGGCCTCCCACGTGCGCAGCTCGTCCTCGAGCGGAGCAAGCTCCGCCTCGACCCTTTGGATCGCGACCCAGTTGAAAAGGGTGGTCAAGCGCCGGCGCGCATCGCCGTCGGCCTCCGCGAGCTCGCGCTGAATGGCTGGAAGAACCTGGGGTGCCAAGAGGAACTGGTGCTCCGCGTAGATCCGCGCGAAACCGGGCCGACCCTTTAGCCCTGCGCGCGTCTCGTAGCGCTCCAGTGCAATGGCGCGCTTCAGTCTTTGAGCTCGATCTCGAACTTCGGCGACGTCGAATGCCATACGTCTCTAAGGCCGGCGCCTTAGAACTGATTCCGGGCGGCGGCAATCGCTTCGTGCAGGTAGGCACTCACGCCGGTCAGCGATACTCGCGTCTGTTCGAGGGTATCGCGATCGCGCACCGTGACGGTTTGATCCTCGAGCGTCTGGTTGTCGATCGTCATGCAAAATGGCGTTCCCGCTTCGTCCTGGCGTCGATAGCGTCGCCCGATCGAACCCGCACCATCGAAAAACACGTTGAAGCTGCCGCGAAGATCAGCCGCCAACTTCTCGGCGACTTCCGGCATGCCATCCTTCTTCGTGAGCGGAAAGACCGCCGCCTGAACCGGCGCCAACGCCGGGTTCAAGCGAAGCACGACTCGCGTGTCGCCCTCAATCTCCTCCTCATCGTACGCGTCGGCTAAGACGACCAAGAGCGTGCGGCTGAGTCCCGCCGAGGTCTCGACGACGTAGGGCACGAAACGATCGTTCGCCGCCTGGTCGAAGTACTCGAGCTTCTTTCCGGAGTGCTCCTGGTGACGAGTGAGGTCATAGTCGGTTCGGTTATGGATCCCTTCGAACTCCTGCCACCCGAACGGGAACAGGTACTCGATGTCGTAGGCATCCTTGCAGTAGTGCGCGAGTTCATCGGGCCCGTGCTGGTGAAATCGCAGTCGCTCCGAGCGGATCCCGAGCGATCGCGCCCAGTCCATCCGACGCTCTTTCCACGTTTCGAACCACTCATCCTCAGAGCCCGGCTTCACGAAGAACTGCATCTCCATCTGTTCGAACTCACGCGTGCGAAAGATGAAGTTCCCGGGCGTGATCTCGTTGCGAAACGCCTTCCCCACCTGCGCGATCCCGAACGGCACCTTTCGACGCGCACTGTCCTGGACGTTCTTGAAGTTTACGAAGATCCCTTGCGCCGTTTCCGGGCGCAGGTAGACGGTGGCCGCCTCCTGTTCGACTGCGCCCATGAACGTCTTGAACATGAGATTGAATTGGCGGGGCTCGGTGAATTCACCCGTCTTGCCGCAGGACGGACACTGCTGGGCCTCCAGGTTGCCCGCCGCGACTTGTTCGAGTTCGTCGGCCCGATACCGTCGGTGGCAGTTGCGGCATTCCACCAGAGGGTCGGTGAACGCCCCTACATGGCCGCTCGCCACCCAAACCTCGGGATTCATCAAGATTCCGGCATCCAGCCCTACGATGTTGTCGTAGCGAAAAACCATCTCGCGCCACCAGGACTGCTGGATGTTGTTCTTCAGCTCGACACCGAGCGGTCCGTAGTCGTACACGGACCCGACCCCGCCGTAGATCTCCGACGATTGGAAAATGAACCCACGCCGTTTGGAGAGGGAAACGATTTTGTCCATGAGATCGGGCGGGTGACCCGAATCTGGTGTTTGGAGTTTCTCGGCGGTCATCGAATTCGATCTGCGTGTGGAGAGGAGACCGGATAGAGTGGGGTCCGGCGTCGGGGCGCCACGATAGCCGAGAGTCGCGACGACCGGCAAGGAAGATCTCGGATCGATCGCTAAGAATTGCGCTCAGGTCGCAGGAAATTGCGCCCGCCGGGCATGCTGCGACGCCAGAAGCGGTCGCGTCCCGACCGACGTCGAGCCAGGCGGGGCGCTGCTTGAGCCCGTTTGGCGGGAACTTACGGCGACCCGTGCGCGAGAGGTCGGGAACTCGTTGGCAGAGTCTCGGTCGCGTCTGGAACTTGCTGTAGGGCTCCGGTGAGCGAGTTAGCCAAGCCCGTACCCGGAGGAGAGGATGAGCCCGAGTCTTTTCAAGCAGGATTCCTCAGATGCAAACGCCCAGACCCCGACTCGGGAGCGGACCAGCATCGACCCAGCCGAGCGGTCTCGCCGCAAGACACGCGATCAACACGCCACGATTTCGGTGCTCGGCGTGGGGATCGAGGTTAACGGCGAGATCAAGGCCCGCGGCGATATTCAAATCGAGGGTCGGGTCAAGGGCAACTTGTCCGTCGAGGGCCAAGTAAGCATCGCGAGCGGCGGCACCGTTGAAGGCGATGTGTCTGCCGACCGAGTGATCGTAGCTGGTCACGTCGAGGGATCGATCGATGCGCGCGAGAGCGCGCGACTGGTCGAGGGCGCGCAGGTAGACGCCGATATCAGCAGCCCTCGCCTCGAGCTAGAGGACGGCGCCACGCTGAACGGTCGCGTAGACATGGGCGGTCAGGCCAAGAGCTCCAACAAATCCAAGCCGACGAGCCAAGATTCGAGTGAAGAACCGCGTAAGCAGGACGTCGCGTAGCGCGGTCGTCCAAAAGGCGTCTAGAGCGGTCACCTAGACGGACACGTAAATCGGTCACGCGCGTCGACTGGGGAATCGACCCGCGTGGCCGTTTCAGTTCGCTGCGCTCTCCGTTCGAATGCGAGCCGGACCCTTCAATACGCGTCCGGGCTTGGCACCGGTGACCGATCCCTCCGCGATCACCGGAACGCCGTTTACGATCACGTGGAGGATGCCGATCGAATAGCGGTGAGGGTCGACATAGTCCGCTTGGTCGGCGATGCGATCCGCGTCGAAGACGGTAATGTCTGCAAACATCCCTTCCGCGATTCTGCCGCGCTCGGACTGCCCGATCTCGTCGGCCGACAAGGAGGTCATCTTCCTGATGGCCTCTTCAAGCGTAATGATGCCGCGCTCCCGAACATACTCTCCCAGAATCCGAGGAAACGTGCCGTAGCTCCTGGGGTGCGGGAACCCGACTCCAAAACCGACGGGGTCGCCGTCGGTTTCGAACATCGCGAAGGGATGCCGCATGATGCGTTCGATATCGGCTTCATCCATGAAGTGGTAGATCGCGGTAAAGCCGCCGGCTAGTTGAAGCTCGATCGCGAGCTGTACGCCCGTCGCGTCGTTGTTCGGTAGCCCCCGCTGGGCGGCGAGATCCGACATCCGTCTCCCGTTGAACTCCGGAAGACCCGGGACGCTGCGAAACTGGATGCGCGACAAATCCCCGCCGGTCCAATCTCGGTGCATCCAGTCTTCGGTCTCACGTTCGACCCGGCCGCGCACGACGGGATCAGACACGCGAACGCGGAAGGAATCGCGCCCGCCGGCAAGTACCCATTGAGGGAACAGCACGCTCGAACCCGTGCTTCCGGCTGCGTAAGGGTAGAGATCGACCTTCACATCAATGCCGGCGGCGCGGGCAGAATCGACCAACGCCAGGGACTGCACGGTCTGTCCCCAGTTCGCGACCCCCATCGACTTGAAATGATTGATGTGGACCGGCAAGCCGGCCTCTGCTCCCACCCGGATCGCTTCTCGCACCGCCGGCAGAAGCTGGCGGGCTTCGTCGCGCATGTGCGTGTAGTACACACCGCCGTACTCCGCTGCCACTTTCGCGAGTTCGATCACTTCTTCGGTCTCCGCGTAGTTCGCTGGCACGTATAGCAAACCCGTCGACAGGCCGAGCGCCCCGTCCTCCATGGTCCGGGCGACATACGCTTTCATCTCTTCGAGCTCCGCGGTGGTCGGGGCTCGATCGGCCATTCCCAGGACCTGCTTGCGGATCCAACTGTGTCCGGCGAAGAAGCCGATGTTCGGCGCGATTCGAAGCGTGTCGATGTAGTCGGCGAGTGGCCACGGCTGATCGCCGCTGTGGAGGGACGGAAGGATCGTCGTGATGCCCTGACGGATGAAGTTCTCCGCCAACGGTCTTCGGTGGACCTTGTTCTGCACGTGGTTGTGGTGATCGATAAAGCCGGGAGAAACGATCATCCCCTCGGCGTTCAGGACTTCCGCGCCGCGACCCGCCAGCTCGAGCGGCCCCGCGATCTCGACGATGCGACCGTCGCGTATCCCGACATCCGCATAGAAGCGGGGAGCTCCAGTACCGTCGACGACTTCTCCGCCACTGATCACGAGGTCGAAGTCGGTCGTCGGACCTCCCGCGCTGGCCTCGTTTGCGGGCGGGTCATCGACGGTCCCTGCACAGCCGATGACTCCGAGCGACACGAACACGACAGCTGCGAATAGACCATGCGCGCAGGTACGGACGGCGAGGGTCATGACGCGCTCGAGAACGCTGTGGCGTCGATGGCTACGGCGTGATCGGGATAGGCGAACACCGGGTTCAATTCGATTTCACTGAGATGCTCATGCTCGATAAGACACGACCCCACGCGCTGGACGATGTGTGCGATGGCAGCGAGGTCAACGGCCGGTCGCCCTCGGTGGCCCATGAGCAGCGGCGCCAATTCGAGTTCTCGACACATCTCCTCGACTTCGGCGGCTTCGACGGGCGCCGCGCGGATCGCGACATCGCCGTAGAGCTCGACCTCGGTTCCGCCGATCGCGACCGTTACGGTGGGCCCGTATAGCGGATCGCGGCGGGCTCCGATCAAGAGCTCCACCACCGGTTTGGGCTGCATGGCGGAAACGAGAGCGCCCTCGATCTCGAGAGGCAGGTCGCGTGCGGCGAGAAACGAAATCGTGGACTCTGTCGCGACGGCGAAGGCGTTGGCGACCTCCTCGGGCCCGACCAGGTCCAGGGCGACGGCCCCAGCCTCCGTCTTATGAGGGACGTGCCTCGAAACGAGTTTGAGGGCCGACGAACCGTGGACGGCGGCGGCCGCGCTCGCCTGTTCCGCGTCTTCACAGAACGTCGCAGCGACCAGCGGGACGCCATAGGACTCGAGAAGGTCGCGGGTCTCCCGCTCGCTCAACCAACGACCCTGGATCGGCTCGGGCGCACTCGTTCCCGGACGCGACGCGTCGAGCGTCGTCTCGGCCCGTTCAGTTCTCGCATGGGCTCGATGGTAGAGTTCCACCACTGCCCGAACCGCGATCTCCAACGAGCCGAACACGGGCACGCGTCGCTGGAGAAGACGAACGAGAGGCGGCGGGTCACGTCGCTCATAGAGCGAGTAAACGACGAGTGGCACCCCAACGTCGCTCGCGATGTCGGCCACACCGTCCGCCGCCTCCAGTTCGTCCGCTGCGAGCCCGGAAGAGAAGCGAATGGCATAGCCACCAAAGAGTCCGATCACGAGGATCCCACCGCAGCTCGGATCGCTTGCGAGTAGCCGGAACGCTTCGACGAACACCAATGGAGCGCGATCGGTCGCTCCCGCGACGTCGACCGGATTTGTCACGCTCGCTGCTGGACCCAAGAGTTCGGCGAGCTTGATTCGGGTGGCCTCCTCCAAGCGGGCGAGCGGGACGCCGGCCGCTGCCAGGTGATCCGCAGCCAGCGTCGCATGGCCACCGCCGTCGGAGAGCACACACAGTCCACCGGGACCGAACCCGGGCTGCATCCCGAGCGTCTCTGCGACCGGCAACAATTCATCGGCACGTTGGACCTCGATGACACCGGCGGTGCGAGCCAACGCTCGAAACGTCGGGTAAGACCCGGCGATCGCACCGGTATGCGATCGGGCGGCCCGCTCGCCCGACTCCGACCGACCTCCCTTGAGGACGACGACCGGTTTGATGCGGGAGACCCGCCGCGCCGTCTCGAACAACGCCCGCCCATCGCGTACGCCTTCGAGATAGAGCGCGATCGCTTTGGTAGGTTCGTGCTCGCCAAGAAACTCGAGATACTCGTGAAAGCCGATGTCCGTCTCGTTGCCCGGCCCTACGTAGATCGAGACTCCGATGGGTCGCGAGGAGGCGCTCGTCATGAGGTCGAGCGCGATATTCCCCGACTGAGCCACGATCGCCAGGCCGCCGGCGGGCAGCGGCTCGCCTCCCACCATATGAAGACCGATGTGCGTATTCAGGAGCCCCGAGGTGTTCGGACCGATGACCCGGATGCCGGTCTCGCGCGAGGCCCGTAGAAGCGCCTCCTCGAGCGCGGCCCCAGACGCACCGGATTCGCGAAACCCGACGGCAGGGACGATCGCACCCTTGATCCCCCTATGTCCGCATGCGGCGACGACGGTGGGCACCGAGGCTGCGGGCGTTGCGACATACGCGAGGTCTGGAGCCACGGGCAGCGCCTCCACCGATTCGTAGACCGGTAGACCCAGCAACTCGCCACCACCGGGATGGACGGGGAAAATGCGCCCCCTGAAGCCGGAAGCCTCGAGGGCGACGACGACCTGATGGCCGCGTTTCTCGGGGTTGGCTGAGGCACCGATGACTGCCACCGACTCGGGCTCGAACAACGGTCGAAGAGCGTGCGTCGGTCTCGGAGACGTCGAAGACGTCGTCATGCGATCGAGTTCAGACGCCTCGGTAGGCCGGTTCTCGCTGCTCGGCAAAGGCGGTCAAGCCTTCCTTCCAATCGCCCGATTCCCCGCACGCAAACAGGGCTTCCGCTTCCAGTCGGAGCGCCTCGTCCGGGTCGATCGTGCCGGCCCGATCCAGTAACCGCTTTGCCAGCCGCATCGAAATGGGCGCGTTCTTGGCGAGGGCAGCCGCGAGTGTCTGAGCCGCGGGCAGGACTTCCGCGGCGGGCTGCAACTGATTTGCGAGTCCCCACTCGAGCGCTTCCTCCGGCGAGAAGTAGCGACCCAACAAGATGAGTTCGGCCGCGCGCGCATGTCCCACGCGTCTCCGAAGCGTGTACACCGTTCCTCCGCCCACGAACGTCGCCAGCGCGACCTCCGGCATTCGAAGCTTCGCGTCGTCGGCGACCACCACGAAGTCACAGGAGAGCGCGAACTCGAGACCGGCGCCGATCGCGTGGCCGTTGACGGCGGCCACGACCGGTTGAGGCAGCGTCTGCAACGCGCGGAACACGCGCTGGCTCGTCTCTATGTACTCGTGACGTTGTTCGGGGGTCGGGGGCGTGTCGCGGTGAGCCTTTAGATCGGCGCCTGCACAAAAGGCGCGACCGGAGCCCGTCAGGATGACGGCGCGCACATCGGCATCCGCCGCGATCTCTTTGAGTTCGGTCTCGAGCGCCTGATACATCGGCAGACTCACCGCGTTGAGTCTGTGCGGACGATTGAGGCGGAGGGTGCGCACCCGGCCCTCCGTCTCGACCAATAGCGGCGTTTCGGTCACGTGTCAGTGCCCCCCGTCGTCCGTCGTCGTGACGGGCTTCTTGGCAGGTGCGTTCTTGACGTGCTTGTCGAGCCAACGGTCCGTCTCCCACAGCACGTGCAGAACAGACTCTCGACCTTGGTAGCCGTGACTCTCGCCGGGCAACATCACCAGACGAGCCGTCGCACCCAAACCTTTGAGGGCCGCGTAAAACCGCCGCGACTGGAGCGGGAACGTGCCCGAGTTGTTGTCGTCTGTCCCGTGAATGAGGAGGATCGGTTCGTTGACCTTCTCGGCGTGCATGAACGGCGACATGTCAAAATACAGATCCGGATCCTCCCAAAAGAGACGCTCTTCCCGTTGGAAACCAAACGGAGTGAGCGTGCGATTGTACGCTCCACTTCGTGAGATCCCGGCGCGGAACAGATCCGAATGGGCCAAGAGATTCCCGGTCATGAACGCACCATAGGAATGTCCTCCCACGGCGACCCGATCGGGATCGACGACACCGAGTCGCACGCCTTCATCGATCGCAGCCTTCGCATTCGCCACCAGCTGCGGTCGGAAGGTGTCGTTTGGCTCGGCATCTCCTTCACCGATCACGGGCATGGATGCGTTGTCCAGGACGGCGTATCCGCGCGTCACGTAAGGCACGGCACCGGAGTAGTTGATGCGCGTGAACTGATACGGTGAGTCTCTTCGCTGACCCGCGGCGGCCGCGCTCTTGAATTCGGTCGGATACGCCCACACGAACGTCGGAAGCGGTCCGTCTCGATCCGCGTCGTAGTCCGCGGGCAGGTAGAGCGTCGCAGAGAGCGGCACACCGTCGTCGCGTTCGTACTGGAGAGCCTGTTTGCGGATGCCGGCAAACTGCGGATACGGGTGTGGGAAGTTGGTGACCGCCGTCATCTCGCCGTTGCGCAGATCTCGCACGAAGAAGTTGACGGGCTCGTCCTTGGACTCTCGGCGCGTGAGGATCTGTCGGTCGTTTAGAAGCGCCACCGGTCCCTCGTAGTAGGGCGCCTCTGAACGAAACAGCTCTTCTGACGCGCCGTTCTCCAGATTGAACCGTCGCAAGAACGGACGATTCCCTTCCGGAGACGATCCAGCACCAGCGAGATAGATCGATCGTCCGCGATCGGTCGTCTGCACCACGCTCCTGCCTCGCTCGTTGCTCGTGAGCAGCGGCTGGCCGGGGTTGTTGTAGAGATCTTCGGTAGAGACATCGAACAGGAGTTGAAGCTCGCCTGGCTCGTCCGAATCAAATCGATACGTCCGTTGCACCCTCGTCGAAAACCAGTTCTCGGTCAGAATTCCGAAGCCCTCTTCGGCCCAACGGACACCGCCAAAGCGCAGCGCCAAGGCGGCCAGCTCTGTGGGCTCGCCCGTGAACGGAGCCGCATGCGCGAACAGCTTGTCGCGAACCTCCGCGGACACACCCGCGTCTCCACCATCTTGAGCTTCGACCCAGTACAGCGTGGCATCGGCATCGGAGCGCCACGAAATCGACCGAACACCGGCCGGGACCGAGCCGAACGAAGTCGGCACTTTGTCCTGAAGCGGTAGCTCGGCCACGGTATGCACCGAATTGCCCGCCGGGTCCCAGACTTCAATGCGGTTTGGAAAGCGGGACGCCGGAACCTGGTAGGAGAACGGGCGGCTCGTCGTCTCGACGAGAACGTAGCTGCCGTCCGGAGAAGGATCGGCGTCCCGAATCATCCCCGGATCTCCCAGGGTCGCGTACGATCCGTCGAGCGCGACTCGCGCCAACTGCGACGTACCGTAGTACTCGAGAAGCGTTTCGTCGTGCTGATTCGTCAGCAGATCTTGATAGGTGCGCGCCGGAGCGACTTCGCCGTCGTTCTCTTCGATGATCGGGCCGGCGGGCACCAGAGGCGCGGCGGGAGCGGCGCCGCGCGATGGCGGGACGGCCAGCACATAGAGGCCGCTGCCGTCTGGAGACCACTGGATCGGACGGGCCAGGTAAGCGTCGTTGACCGCGAGGTCGGAAAGTCGTCGGGCCTGCGCCGAAGCGACGTCGACGACCCAGAGCTGAATCGACGTGTCCGTGTCGTGCGTGAACGCGACGTGACGTCCGTCAGGGGACCACTGCGTGTTTCTGATCGCGGCGCCCGAGGGTAGCCCGGACACCACGCGCTCGGTCCCGTCCAGCGAGCCGAGTGACAGACCGTTCGAAGGTCGGGTGCGGCTGGGGCCGTTGGTGCGCGGGTTGATGCGGAGTCCGGCAATCTTGAGCTCCGGCGCGGCGACTTGCGCGATGGACGGCAAACTGGCCCGCGCGCTGATCAGCAACGTGGTTCCGTCGGGACTCAAACTGACCCCGGGTGTCACCGGCGCGTCGACAAGCGCGGCGAGTTCGGGCGGGGGCGTCTGATATCCGTCCGACCCTTCCTGTGCGGTAAGGGCGAGTGGGGCGACCGACAGGAACGCGAGGCTTAGTAAGAGGTCGCGAATCGTGGGGCGACGGCTCATGGTGCGGGCTCCGGCTAGAGACGGGGAATGCGGAACGTCCCAGCCAAAGTCCGAATCGGGAAGGACCCGCGCAAGACGCCGCCTCAGGCCTGGAAAAGCGGTTCTAGGGGCGCGGAAGGCGCAGATCGGGGCTTAGGGCTCGATCAGCGCCACGCCGCGTTTGAAGACCTGCTCGATCGCCAATGTGTTTCGAATATCCGCCAGCGGATCCCGACCGAGGATCAGGACATCGGCTTCCTTTCCCACCTCGATCGTTCCGACGCGCGATTCTATGCCGATCGCGGCGGCCGCATTTCGAGTAGCGGCGACGAGCGCTTCCATCGGTGAAAGCCCCGCGCGCTCGACGAGAATCGCCATCTCGCCATGGACGGGGGGCGCTCGCCCGGAGCCGGTGGCGAGGTCGGTGCCGGCCACGATTCGCACGCCCCGTTGATTCGCGGCCCGCACCACATCGGCGCTCCATTCGAGACGTCTCGGTCCGGCGTCGTCCCGATCGACCAACCGGTCCATCAAAAGCAGGGTCGCGTCCAGCAGGGTCCCCAGCCGCGCCATTTGATCCAAGAGTGCCGACATGTCGGGGTGGTCCACGGGGATGCCCTCGAAGTCGCCCAGGGCTCGACGCGTGAAATCGTCGGTGCGCGGAGAGCCCTCCCACACGAGGTAGGCGGCATGCGAGAGCACGTCCACGCCGGCGTCGACGGCTTCTGAGGGCTTGGCCGGAAAAATGGTCGCGTGCGACCAGACTTTCATTCCGCGCCGGTGCGCCTCGGCGCTGATGCGAGCCAACAAAGGCGCCGACACGGCCGCGTAGACCTTGAGCCCCGTGGCTCCGGTCGCCGCCGCTTGGCGGACCGCTTCGTCGACCGCCGACTCCATCGTCAGCGCTCGCGCCCAGTGCGCGTCCCCAGGCTCGACCCCGATCGAAGCCTGCTTTACGCGCGGATCGTCAAAAAAATCGGGACCAGCAAACAACGCGGAGTAGTAGACGTCGGGCCCCATGATCTCGTTCCGCGCGAGCGCGTCGACCAGATCGGGAAACGCACGCGCATCGCCGGCCATATCGCGCACCGATGTCACGCCGCCCCGCACCATCGCCTCGAGCTGAGCCTCGGTCCGCCTCCGCCACTCGGGGGCCGCAGGGTTCGTCGCGAGGTGGACGTGTGCGTCGATCAGGCCCGGCACGATCCACTTCCCCGCAATGGACCGGACATCGACGTCTTCGGGGAACGGCTCGGTAAGGTTGGCCGCGATGGATGAGATGCGACCCTCCTCCATCACGATCGTCGCATTCTCGATCGGTGGGCCGCCGCGTCCGTCGATCAGCGTTCCTCCGACGAGAACGACGCGATCTTGCGAGACGTTCGCGCCGGCGAGTCCGAACAGGGAACCGCCAAGCCCCGCCGTGCCGAGCACCGCGACGGCGAGCACTCCCACGGCGGACCCACCCCGCGGCCCCCAAATCACGGCACGAGTTCTTGTTCTACGAGCCGGGCGATCCAAAGACCCGAAAACAGGTCGGATGTGTAGATCCGACCCTTGAAGAGTTGGGCTCCCCACGTCATCGACCAGTTGGGAACGGACGCGTCGGCCGAGGACGTCTTCAGCGCACCGATCTCTCGCCCCTGTCGATAGAGATCACCGCGGAGCTCGCCCGAAATGTCGAGTACCCGAAGACCGGCCTGATAGTAGCCGATGTAGAGACGATCGCGGTCGTCGCTCCACAGGTTGTGCGCGCCCGCTTCCGGGACTTCGTAGCGCGCGACTTCGACGGGGTTGTCGATCTCGGACATATCCAGAACGTGTACGTATCCGCTCGCCTCGATCGGACCGAAGGCATTCGGGTCCCAATCATCCGGATAGATCTCGTCTCCGACGAAGAGGTACTTCCCATGACGCCAAGCGACGTGCGTGTGGCCTTCCGGATAACTGAAAGAGCTGACGAAGGTGGGCGCTCGCGCGGTCCCGCCATGCGTGCCGGCTCCCGCGTCGAGCACGACGACCCCGTCGTCCCAGTAGGAAGCGTAGGCATATCCGTCCTGCACCACGACGTCGTGAAGACTCCGCGCGGGATTGTCGATCGCCCAACGACCGACCTCGGACACATTGCTCGGGTCGGCGATGTCGAGAATCACGATCTCACTCGTCCCGTTGTGGCAGGCGTAGACCAGATCCTCGTCGCCAATGATCCAAACGTTGTGGACGCCCCCCGTCACACCGTCGGTGTACTCCGATAAAATCGTCGGGTGCGCCGGGTTCGACAGATCGAGCAGCACGATCCCGTTACGTCGGCTGGATGCGCCTTCGCGCGTCACGATCCCCAGCCGGTTGTTCGGATGGATTTTTACGTCGTTGATGCGACGCGCATCGAGCTGTATCGAGTCGGTAAGGACGGGGCTGGTTGGATCCGTGACATCCCACGCCTTCATCCAATCGTGATAGAACGTGCCGAGATACGCGTAGTCTCGACCGTCGACCCCTTCGAACACCCACGTGTCGCCGGCTCGGTGCGTCGAGGTCACCCCATGGCCCACGAGCTCCAGCTTGGCCGTGTGGGTCCGAGCCGCGACATCCACCCGAATCGTGCGCGAGACGGCCGGTCCCGCGATGGCCGTCACGTAGTACGTGCCCGGCTCCTCGGCCACGAAGAGTCCGCGCCCGTCGACAGGCTCGATCGACGCTCCGCTCGATGAGAGCGTCCACAGCGGTTGGAGCGCCTGACTGGCACCCGATGCGTTCAACCTGAGGAACACGACGTCGCCCGTCCGGAGCCCCTCCGTATCCGAGGCCACCTCGAGCTCGTAGCCCTCGGCGGCGTCCGGCTCAACGGTCACTTGAATCTGTGTGTCGGACCGCCCGGCATTCACGGTCACGGTGGTCTGGCCCGGGCTGTTTCCAAGGATCCGGCCGGCCGCGTCGATCTCCGCCACCGCGCGGTCCGCGACCGAAAAGCTCAGGTCGACGTGATCGAGTCGCTCACCCCGCGTCGTATAGGCGTCGATCTGAATCGGTGTCGTAAGTCCCACGTAGACGGGACCGCCGATGCGCGCCTCGAGTCGGTCGGCGGGCAGTTGCGCCACGCGGACCGTGAGCCAAGTCGGCCGGCCCTCGTAGAGCGCCGCGACACGACCTTCACCGGGCTGCTCGGCCGTCACCACCCCGTCCCTCGAGACCGTGACGGCATCGCCCGCGGCAAACCAGGTGACCCGCCCCTCGATCGATTGCCCATCCGCTCCCCGCAGATCTGCGGAAAGCGCGCGCGATTCCCCGACGGCGAGTTCGAGACTGGATGGCGTCAAGACGACGCGCGCCACTTCCTGAGCTGTGAGCGGGGTCACCGCGCACAGGATGGCCAGGACACACATGGCTCGATCGGCTGAGACTCGGAGGATTCGCTGCATTCGATGCTCCTGGGTGGGTTCGCGTCCAGACCGAAGCTCGGCTGGCCCGGAGCGACGGGCAACAACCCCGGTGGAGGCGACGCCGGGTCTGCCGGACTTCGGGTTGACCCAGGCCCTAACAAATCGCAGGCTCGGCTGCATGGAGACGCTCGATCAAACCTACGCGGACGCCCGTCCGGTTCTAACCCCGGACGACGCGCTCCGCATCGCGGAGCATCACTGGGGATGGGATGGATCGGCCTCCGAGCGACCCAGCGAGCGGGACGCCGTGTTCCGGATCACGCGATCGACGGGCGAGGTCGGGTTCCTGAAGATCTCGAATCCACTCGAATCACGCGTTGCGCTCGATCTGCAGGCCCGCATGATCGGGACGCTTCGCGACGCCCAGTCGTGCTATCGGTTTCCGACTCTGATCCCGACCCGAGCGGGATCGGTCATCGCAACCGAGACGCTCGATGGCACGGAGCACTTCGTCCATCTGGTGGAAGAGGTGCCGGGGGTGGCGATCGATACGATTCGGCCCCACGGCCGAGAGTTGCAGTTCCAGATCGGACGATTGCTGGGCATCGTCGATCGATCCATGGCGGACCTCGACGGACTCGACCGCGCGATGATCTGGGATCTACGCGGAGCTCCGACGCTGATCCGCGAACATCTGGACTCGGTAGACGATCGTTCGCGGCGAAAGATGATCGAAGACGTGCTCGAACGATTCGAACGAACCGTCGCTCCGCGCGTCGCCGATCTGCGAGAGAGCGTCATCTACAACGACGCCAACCCCGCGAACTTGTACGTCGACCCGTCGCGAATGGGGACCCCGAAGATCATCGGGATCGTCGACTTCGGGGATGCGATTCGTTCGTGGACCGTGGCGGATCTTGCCGTTGCGTGCGCGTACGCAGGCCTCGGCAAGTTGGAACCCGTGGGCGCGTTCTGCTCGGTGGCGCGTGGATACGTGTCGGAGTTCGAACTGACCGAACCCGAGGCCGACATCGTATACGAACTCGCCCGCCTGCGTCTCGCGCTGAGCGCGACGATTTCCTCGGTGCGAGCCGGGCAGGATCCCGACAACGACTATTTGCTGGTCACGCAGGCTCCCGCGTGGCAGTTGCTCGCCCAACTGGGCGAAATTTCTCCCGACCTGTCCCGCTATCGACTTCGCGAGGCATGTGGCCACGCGCCCTGCCCCGATTCGGCCCGCGTCGTCGCTGCTCTGCAAAGCGCGGCGCTCGAGGCCGGGCCCGTACTCGACCCCGACCCGCGCACGACGTCGACGGTCACGATCGACTCCAGTATCGAATCGGGCGAGGACGGCGGGTCGTTCGACCCAACCGATTACGTCGCTTCTTCGCGACGTGTCTTCGATCAGATGCGCGATGCGAATGCGGCGATCGGTATCGGACGCTTCGATGAGGTGCGTTGGTGGTACACCGGTGACGACTTTCGCGTCCCGGTCGACGACGTCGACGAGTGGCGTACGGTGCACCTGGGAATCGATCTCTTCGCGGCAGAGGGAACGCCGGTTCACTGCCCTCTGCCTGGACGAGTCACAAGCGTTCGCGACCATGCAGATCGGCTCGACTACGGCCCCACCGTCATCGTCGAGCACGAGCTGAGCGATGACCAAGGGCCGCTTCGCTTCTGGAGCTTGTTCGGTCACTTGAGCCCCGAGACGCTCGAGACGACCCAGGAGGGACAGTCGGTCGGCGCGGGCGAGCGCATCGGAACCATCGGCGCGCCGCCTCGCAACGGCGGCTGGGCACCGCACCTGCACGTTCAAATCTTCCTCGACCCCCTCGGATTCGAGGGAACCTTCCCGGGGGTCGCGGCGCCGAGCCAGCGAGAGACGTGGCTCTCGGTTAGCCCGGATCCCAACCATCTCCTCCGCATTCCCGGCGTGGCGAGGGCCGCGCGACCACGCGCTTCGCAGGAGATCGTCGAACACCGGGCCAAACGACTCGGACCGTCGCTCAGTCTTTCCTACGACCGCCCGCTCCACATCGTTCGCGGCCGGAGCGCACGGCTGTATGACGTGGACGGCCAGCCCTATCTCGATTGCGTCAACAACGTGGCGCACGTCGGGCATTCGCATCCGCGAGTGGCCGAAGCAGCCTCCCGGCAGATGCGCATGCTCAACACCAACACGCGATATCTGCACGAGGCGATTCTGGAGTACACCGATCGTCTCGCGGCGCTGCTCCCGGACCCGCTCAGCGTGTGCTTTCTCGTCTGCTCCGGGACCGAGGCCAACGAACTGGCGCTTCGAATGGCGCGGACCCACACGGGCCGTGTCGGCGCCGTCGTGCTGGATGGGGCGTATCACGGAAACTCCAGTTCGGTGATCAACCTCAGCCCCTACAAGTGCAACGGGCCGGGCGGGAAAGGGCTGCGACCGTGGGTGAGGATGGCCTCGCTTCCAGACCGCTACCGCGGACGACATCGCGGGTCCGACGCGGAGGTTGCGCCGCTATACGCGGAAGAGGTTCGGGACTGCCTTCATGCCCTCGAGACCGAACGAACTTGGTTCGACGATCGGGCCCCGGGCGCAGCGGCGTTCTTCCACGAGTCCTTATTGAGCTGCGGGGGACAGATCCCGTTGCCCCGAGGGTACCTCGCGTCCGCATACGCGGCGGCGCGAGAGGTTGGAGCTCTCTGCGTTGCGGACGAAGTGCAGGTCGGGTTCGGACGAGTCGGTACGAGCTATTGGGCGTTCGAAGAGCACGGAGTCGTCCCGGACATCGTCACGCTGGGCAAGCCCATCGGAAACGGACACCCGCTCGGCGCCGTGATCACGACAGCGGAGATCGCCCGCTCCTTCGACAACGGGATGGAATACTTCAACACGTTCGGCGGGAACCCTGTGTCTTCGGCGATCGGGGGAGCCGTTCTCGACGTGATCGAAGACGAACGCCTTCTCGAACATGCGGCGCGAGTCGGCACACGATTGCTCGGTGACTTCGAAGGGCTCAAGGATCGACATGCGCCCATCGGTGACGTGCGGGGCCGCGGTCTATTCCTTGGTCTCGAGTTCGTGCAAGAGGGACTCATCCCGGACCCCTTGATCGCGGAGGGCGTCGTTCAGCGGATGCGAGACCGGGGGATCCTTCTCAGCACCGACGGGCCGGACCACAACGTCATCAAGTTCAAACCTCCCATGGTCTTCTCCGATGCGGACGCCGAACTCCTGGTGTCGTCCCTCGACGACGTCCTCTCGGAAACCGCCTTCCAGCGCTGACTCCGCGAAGCAACCTTCCGCTCATGGGTATCTCGATTCGGGACGCTGGTATCGAGCTTGCCACATAGCTCGCGATCGCGACCCGTGGCAGCCCACGGTCGAGCCATCCGAGAGGGGACATAAATGCGTTCAATTGCGTCAAATAGACCTATCCTGACGGCGGCCGCGCTGCTCGCGATGGGATTCACGCTTCAATCGTGCGGCGGCGAGGGCCCGGAAGGCGTCACGCACCGGTTTTGGCAAGCCGCACAGGAACGAGATCGCGCGACGTTCGAAGCGCTCTCGATTCCAGCGGACGACGTGAACTTCGATCTCGAAAACGAGGACTCTCAGATCCACGCACTCGTCATCGGCGAGAGCACGATCGAAGGAGAGACCGCCGAGGTCGAGACCACGCTCGACATGCGGGCCGGCGAGACCGATCTCGAAGTGGAGTTTGTCACGATCCTCGAGAACCGGGACGGTGAATGGCTCGTGGATCTCGAGGGGACGACCGACGAGGTGGTGAAGGCGGTCATTGGAGCGTCGATGACGGAGATCGGAGAAGCGCTTGGCGAAGGCCTCAAGGACGCCATGGAAGGTGTGGCCGAAGGATTCGCGGAAGGGATGCAGGAGATGAGCGAGGCGTTCCAGGAAGCCAAGGGCTCGCGCTAGGAGAACCTAGCGGTGTGATGCGATTCCGCGTTCGCTGGATCGCACGAAAACGATAAAGCGCTCGACGTCTTCTGAGACCTCCTCGGCCTCGAGGGCGGCGAGCGCTTCGTCGGTCCGGAGCCCCGACCGGTAGACCATGCGATAGACGCGTTTGATCTCACGCCTTCGCTCCTCCGAAAACCCCGCGCGACGCAGGCCCACGACATTGATGCCATGGATCCGCCCCGGCATGCCCACGGCCATGAGATATGGCGGCAAGTCCTGGATCACGGCGGAGACTCCGGCCATCATCGCGTACGCGCCCACCCGCGCAAACTGGTGGACCGCGGAAACGCCCCCCAACACCACGTGGTGTTCGAGTTCGACGTGACCCGCCAGGGCCGTTCCGTGACCGATCACGTTGTCGCTTCCGACGCGACTGTCGTGACCGACGTGAGACGCCCCCATGAAATAGTTGCGATCGCCGATCACCGTACCGGCTTCGGTGTTCACCCCCCGACTGATGTGCGCGCCTTCCTTGAATCGGTTCTCGTCGCCGATTGTAAGAGGACGACTCGCTTCCTCCGTGTATTTCAGGTCCTGCGGTTCGGCTCCGATCACGGCGCCGTGACCCACCCGATTGCGGCGACCCAGCCGTGTGTGCCCGTAGATGCGCGCGCTGCTCTCGATCACACACCCCTCCCCGATGACGGCGCCGGACTCGACGATCGAGTAGGGGCCGATGCGCACGGACGCATGCACGTCGGCGCCGTCTTCGACGATCGCCGTCGGATGTATCGCGCTCATGTCGTTCGCATGGGGAATCTCCGGACGCCGGACTTCGCTGGCAGACGGAGACAACCTATTGCAGACGGGCACCACATGAGGAGGACGTACGCGCCGCCGGAGAGGGAGATCCAACCCTACTGCATTGTTCCGCCGGTATGAGCCCCGTACCCTCAAAACGTACGCTCCCGGCTTTTTGCGTCACGAACACTGCATCACCCCAGCCTTTGGAGGTCCTCGATGTCGAATCGTCGCGGTTTCTTACGACAGGTCGCCGCTGGAACGGCCGGGGCCGTCGCGCTGGGAGCACCCGCGCTGGGAGCGCCCGCGCTTGGAAGGACGCGGTCGGGCGCGGTGTCGATCGAGGATCTCGCGGCGCGCGCGCGCACCGCGAGCCCGACCGACGAGGCGTTTTGGGAGATCGTAAAGGGGCAGTTCCCTCTCCACCCCGATCTCATTCTCATGAACGCCGCCAACCTGTGCCCGTCGCCCTATCCCGTTCAGGACGCCGTCTTTCGGCTGACGCGTGACGTGGACCAAGACGCGTCCTTCCAGAATCGGGCGAAGTTCGGCGGCTTGGCCGAGACCTCTCGCGAAGCATTGGCTCGCTTTCTCGGCGCGTCACCCAACGAGATCGCCATCACGCGGAACACATCCGAGAGCAACAACACGATCCTGAACGGCCTTTCTCTCGGGGCCGGCGATGAGGTCGTGATCTGGGATCAAAATCATCCGACGAACAACATCTCTTGGGAAGTCCGCGCCGAACGCTGGGGCTTCGAGCTCAAGCGCGTGTCGACGCCCGATCGCCCGACTACTGAGGAAGAGCTGGTGGCGGTGTTTCGCGGGGCCATGAGCCCACGAACCCGCGTGATCGCCTTCAGTCATGTCTCGAACGTCACCGGCGTCGCGCTCCCTGCGAAGGCCCTGTGTACGCTCGCTCGCGCCGCGGGTGTGGCCTCCCACGTCGACGGGGCCCAGAGCTTTGGCGCGCTCGACATCGATCTTCACGACATGGGGTGTGATTTCTATACCGGGAGCGCTCACAAGTGGTTCGTCGGTCCCAAGGAGGCGGGCGTGCTCTACGTCCGGGAGAATCGCATCCCGGAGCTGTGGGCCAGCGACGTGGGTGTCGGCTGGCAGGGCGCCATCGAAAGCGGAGGGGCCAGAAAGTTCGACAATCTCGGACAACGCGATGACGCGGCGGTGGCAGCGGTGGCGACCGCCGTCGAGTTCCACGAAGCCATCGGACCCGCCCTCATTGAAGCGCGGATCCGCGCGCTGAGCGCCGCGCTAAAGGAAGCCGTTCGCGAGCGTATCCCGAGCGTCGAGTTCCACACGTCGGACGTGCCCGAGCGAAGCGCCGGCGTAGTGGTGGTGAAGATCCCCGTCGACGATCAACGCCAGCTCTTCAACTGGCTATACGAGGAGCACCGAATCGCGGGCGGGCCGCGAGGAGAGCCCTACGGTGGAGTTCGACTTTGCCCACACATCTATAACACGATGGAACAGATCGATCGGGTGGCCTCCGCGTTTGCCGCGGCGGTCTGACCCTAGAGCTCGCCGCGGTTGCGGGCTTCGACCGCGTAGGCGCAGGCCCGTGACGTCAGCGCCATGTAGGTAAGCGACGGGTTTTGGCAAGCCGAGGAGGCCATCGCCCCGCCGTCGATGACAAACAGGTTGGGAGCATCCCACGCCTGGTTGAAACCGTTCAGTACCGAGGTGGTCGGATCCCGACCCATGCGAGTCGTCCCCATCTCGTGGATCGTCAGGCCAGGCGCGGTCAGGTCCGTGAGCAGTTCGATGTCGGTGCCGCCGCCCACCTCCAGCATCTCCGCTCCGCGCTCCGCCCCGTCTTGCATCATGATGCGCTCGTTGTCGCTCCATGTGCAGTGGATCTTGAGCGCCGGGATCCCCCAAGCGTCCGTTTGCTCGGCATCGAGTTCGATGTAGTTGTCTTCGCGGGGAAGACACTCGCCGAACGCTCCGAGTTCGAACTCCCACACCCCCGGCTCGGTCATCTGGCGCTTGAAGTCCGCGCCGAATCCCGGCATGTCCAGGCCGCGGCTCCAGCCCTTTCGCGACGACCACCCTTGATACCCATAGCCGCGAATAAAGTCGGGCGAAGGTTCCGTTACATTTCTGAAACGCGGGATGTAGACCCCGTTTGGTCGTTCGCCCGTGTAGCCGTGAGCCTCCCACCCTTTGAACGTCGCCTTCGCGCCGGTGCTCATCGTGTGATCCATCAAATACCGGCCCAAGACGCCGCTCGAGTTGCCGAGGCCGTCGGGAAAATCGGCGGATTTCGAGTTGAGGAGAATCCGTGACGACTCGAGCGCGGATGCGCCGAGGAACACGACATGTCCAAAGAACTCCAACGCCTCGTGCGATTCGCGGTCGATGACTCGGACACCCGTGACGCGACCTTTGTCGGAATCCCAGATCACGCTGTGGACGACGCTATCGGGTCGGAGCGTCATCAACCCCGTCGCTTCCGCCGCCGGCAACGTCGCGTTGAGCGAGCTGAAGTAGCTCTTTGTGCTGCAGCCGCGGTGACAGGGCCCGCAGTAGTGGCACGCCTTTCGGCCGTTGTGGTCGCGGGTGAGAACGGCCGTTCGTCCTATGGTCATCCGCCGCGTCTCGCCAAACCGCCGCGCGATCCGATCTCGCACCGCGGCTTCGACGCACGTCATGTCCATTGGAGGGAGAAAATCGCCATCGGGCAGTTGCGGAAGACCCTCGGCTTGGCCGCTGACGCCGATGAACGCTTCGACGCGGTCATACCAGGGAGCGAGGTCGGCGTATCGGATCGGCCAATCGACGCCGATCCCGTCGCGCGCGTTCGCCTCGAAATCCAGGTCGCTCAGCCGATACGACTGCCGAGCCCACATGATCGAGCGTCCACCAACCTGACGACCGCGAATCCACAGGAAGGGTTTGTCGGGATCCGTCGTGTAGGGATTCTCGCGATCGTTGACGAAGAATTTCCGTCCCATCTCATCGCAGGCGTAGCATTCCTTTTGGATGGGCTGGTCCGCGTCGAGCGCTTTACGATCGTTCCACCCCCGATAGGGCATGCGGTACGGAGGGACGTGTTCCACGTAGTCTCGTTCCGGAACGATCATCGGGCCGGCCTCCAACACCAGCGTGCGTAGACCGGCCTCGGTGAGCTCCTTCGCCGCCCATCCGCCGGTGATACCCGAACCGACCACGATGGCATCGTAGGCTTCCTGTCGGCCAACGAAAGGTGCGCTCATCTGCGCCCTCCCACGCCGTATTGATCCAGGACGACGCAGCCCTCGAACGCTCCCGGGACGATCCGATAGCCCAGCGACTGGAGCCCCGCCTCGGACGTGAAGTACCCGGCGAGGGTAAACCGCTTGACGTCGTAGAAGAAGTTTCTCGTTTCATCGGAATCCGGATCGTTCCGCAACCGATCGAGCTCCGCGTCGAGCGCGGCGACGATCGCGACCTGCGATTCAGGGGCGCAGTCGGCAAACGCCGCCTGGTAGGCTCGTTGCGACAACGGATCAATGGTGTCGATGCCGGCGAGGAACCAGTCGCGCTCGTCCTCGGAAAGCCAGCCGGTGAGAAGCGTGTCGACGAACTCGGTGACGCCGACCGCCGAAGCGCTTGGCGTTGCGGTTTCCGGAATAATCACGTCGGAGAGGGCCGTGAAGGCGCGCGCTTGCTCCGCGTTCAGCGCTTCGAGAGCGGCTCCTGATGCAGGGGATCCCTCTCGGCGAACGTCGAGGCCGAGCGACAGCAGGTCGGAGACGCTCCAGCCCGGGGCAATAAGCGGCGCGGCGCCGGCCGCCCCCAGGATCCTCAGGGCCCGTCTTCGTCTCACAACCGTCTCGCTTCGTTTGCGGGAAGTCGTCTGCCGTGCTCGAATATCCGCCCGGCGTGTTCTGGTCCGCAAACACGCGGCGGGTATATTGACCGCCATGGACCGACGACAATTCATCGAGCGTTCGATCGGGGCCGGGCTTATCCTGGCAACCGGTGCCTGCGCAGAGACCGACGCCCGTGATGTCGAGAGCGACGCGTCGGCGACCGACCCGAGCCGGGAGATCGCTTGGGGACTACAGCTGTACACCGTTCGTTCCCTGATGAGCGATGACGTCGAACGGACGCTGGCGACAGTCGGCGCGTTGGGGTACCGCGAGGTCGAGTTTGCCGGCTACTTCGATCGAGCGCCGGATCGGATCCGGGCCACCCTGGCGTCCGCGGGTCTTACCGCCCCAGCGACACACCTCGGGATCGACGAATTTCGGACCCGTCTCGAGCAGAACATCGATCTGGCTGCAACCGTCGGTCACGAGTACCTCGTCCTCCCCTATCTAGAGAGCAAAGACCGCGGTGGGATCGAGGTGTACGAACGGATCGCCGATGACATGAACGTATGGGGCGAGCGGTGCCGGTCGGCGGGACTTCGGTTCGCGTACCACAACCACGACTTCGAGCTCGAATCGATGAACGGCACCGTGCCGCTCGAAGTGCTGATCGAGCGCACCGAGCCCGATCTCGTGAGCTTCGAGGTCGATCTGTTTTGGCTGATCCACGGTGGAGGAGATCCCCTCGATTACTTCGCTCGCTATCCCGGACGGTTCGACTTGTGCCACGTGAAGGATCGAACCCCGGGCGGCGACATGGTCG
This sequence comes from Gemmatimonadota bacterium, assembly GCA_029262175.1. Lineage (GTDB taxonomy): Bacteria > Gemmatimonadota > Gemmatimonadetes > Palauibacterales > Palauibacteraceae > Palauibacter. Next base: position 2,102 of record JAJCZV010000016.1, on the reverse strand, counting down.
ACGTTGGCGAGGGGGTCATCGACTTCGCTGAAATCTTCCGACACAGCGAGGAGGCCGGGCTTCGGCACTTCTTCGTCGAACACGACAACCCCACCGATCCGGCCGACTCCGTGCGTGCCAGCGTTACGCACCTGAAGTCGCTGTCGATCTAACCCACCCAAAGGGATCTTCGCGTGAAGAAACTCAGCCGACGCGACGCGCTTCGAGCGACCGGCGCCGCGTCGCTCGGACTGATGCTGCCGGGGTCGGCCCGCGAAGGCCGGCCGGCCGCAACCCGACGCTCTTCCGCCGGATCCATCACCCAGTCCGTCGCCCGCTGGTGCTACGAGGACATCCCGCTGCCCGAGTTCTGCGCCGCCGTTGCCTCGATGGGTCTCACTGCGATGGACCTGCTCCTGGTCGATGAATGGAGCGTCGCCCAGGACCACGGTCTCACGGTTTCGTGCGGGGACGTCGCCGCGGGGACGATCGAAGATGGCCTAAACGATTCCAAGAACCACTCGACGATCATCGGCGCATTCGAGACGCACATCCCAACGGCATCGGCGCGCGGGGTTCCAAACGTGATCTGTTTCTTCGGGAACCGACGTGGAATGGCCGACGGTCCAGCGATCGCGAACTCGATCGCATGCCTACGAGAGTGCGCGCCGATCGCCGAGGCCGAAGGGACGACCATCCTCGTCGAGGCACTGAATTCGAAGCCGGGTGGGCACATCGATTACATCGGCGACTCCATGACCTATGCGCTCGAGGTGATCCGGGCGGTGGATTCGCCGCGGGTAAAGATTCTGTACGACGTCTACCACATGCAGGTCATGGAAGGCGACATCATTCACACGCTCACCGACGCCCACGAGTGGATCGGTCACTATCACACTGGCGGCGTGCCGGGGCGTGCGGAGATCGACGAGTCGCAGGAACTCAACTATCCCGCGGTTGTCCGCGCGATCGCCGAGACCGGGTTCGAAGGGTTCATGGCGCATGAGTTCATTCCCCGGAGTGGAGATCCGCTGAGATCGCTCCGGGAGGCGGTCGAGCTCTGCGCGGTGTAGCCCCGGACAGACCCCGCTCGAAGGTCGATTGGTCGCAGCGTATCTCGCCCTCGTATTGTTCTTCTCTCACTGTTCCGATCCGCCAAATTCAGGAGCCGACCGAATGCCGCTGACCCGTCGAGACCTTGTAAAGATCGGTGGCACGGTGGGCGCCGGGATGGCGCTCGGCTGCCGGGTCCCCGGCGGTGTCGAGCCTGCGGTGGCGCCCGTTCCGTCGGACCTGACGTCCGGCGCGATTCTCAAACGGATGATCCCCTCTTCGGGAGAGACGATTCCGGTCATCGGCATCGGGACAGCCCGGCGGTACGACGTCGGAGCGGGAGCCGAGCTGCAGCCGCTCGCCGACACCCTACGGACGTTTCACCGTCTGGGCGGCACGCTCATCGACACGGCACCGTCCTACGGAAACGCCGAGACGGTGGTGGGCGAGTTGGTCGAAGACCTCGGCGTCCGCGACCAGCTCTTTCTCGCGACGAAAGTCGGTGCGCGGAACCTCGAGGACGCAACCCGTCAGATCGGCGAGTCCTTCCAGCACCTCAGGACGGAGGTCATCGACCTCTTCCAGGTCCACAATCTCCGCGGCATCGAGCGCGAGTACCGCACGCTGCAGGGTCTCAAGGACCAGGGACGAATTCGGTATCACGGGATGACGACGAGTTCGGATGGACAGTACGAGGATTTCGCGCGACACATGCGCACCAAAGACTGGGACGTCGTGCAGGTCAACTACTCGATCCTCCAGCGCGAAGCGGAGGGCGAACTACTTCCTTTGGCCCAGGACCGAGGCATGGCCGTGCTGGTCAACCTCCCGTACTCGCGCGGGGCTCCCTTCGAGATCGTGGGGGACACACCCGTTCCCGAATGGGCCGCCGAGTGGAGCATCACTTCCTGGGGACAGTTCTTCCTCAAGTGGATCTTGGCGCACCCAGCCGTGACCTGTGTGATTCCCGGCACCGCGACCTCTCGTTACGCCGAAGACAACCTCGGCGCGGCCCGCGGTGGGATCCCGAATGAGGAGGGACGCGGCCGTATGACCGCCTTCTTCGACTC
>JAJCZV010000015.1 GCA_029262175.1 Gemmatimonadota bacterium | reverse complement strand
TACAAAAGACCTTCCATGAGGCGGGTGCTGAACACAGCGGTGACGAGACCGACCGCCAGGCCTCCCGATACCACCAGGAGCGAGCGGCGAACGACCTCCCGCCGCACCTCGCTCGGGCGGGCGCCGATGGCGATTCGGATCCCGATCTCGCGCGTGCGCGTGCTGACGATGTAGGAGACCACGCCGTAAAGACCGACCGCCGCGAGCAGGAGACCGGCGATCGCGGCCACGCCAAGAAGAACGGCTGTGAACCGGTATCGGGCCGTCGAGTCGCCAATGATGTTTTCCATGCTCGCGATCTGAGCGATCGGAAGCTCGGAATCGACACCCCGCACGGCTTCGCGGATCGCCGGCAGAATCGAGATGGGATCCGCGAGCGACGTCCGCACGACCAGGCTCATGTCGAGGGGATACCAACCCCAGTTGCCCGGTGTCTGGGGGTCTTCGACGATGGGATAGTAGATCGCGATCGCGGGGTCGCCGTCTAGCGATCTCGCAGGCACGTCCCCGACAACCCCGACGACGCGATAGAACGGTCCTTCCGTCCGGCCGCTGGGTGCGACGCCTTTACCCAGCGGGTCTTCGCCCGGCCAGAACCTTTCCGCGAACGCGCGGCTGACGATCACCGACGCGGTGGCCGGGTTGTCGTTGTCCGCGTTCGTAAACGTGCGTCCCTGTAGAAGTGGAATCCCGAGCGCCTCGAAGTACCCTGGCGTCGTCGGTTCCTGTCCCGCGCAGGTCGTCATCCCCACGGCCTCGAGCCGGGTGTAGACGGCCGCATCTTCGAATCCCTGCACGGTGCAGCCAAACTCTCCAGATATGGGGAGCTCGGCCGTCATCCCGGCCGCAACGACGCCGGGTGACGCCTCGAGCCGGTCGAGAATCTCGCGATAGGCAAGCCACATGCGTGTGTCGTCTTCGTACTGATCGAGCGTCAGAAACAGACCTGCCGTAACGACGCCTTCCGGGTCCACGCCGGCGTCGACCTGCGCCAACTTTCGCATGCTCTGGACCAACAGCCCCGCGCCGGCGACCAGCGTGAGCGCGAGCGCGACCTGGGCGACGACCAGTCCAGCTCGAAGTCGCTGGCGAGATCGGCCGGCGCTCATCGTGCGGCCCCCGCCCACCAAGCCACCGGCGTCAGGGCGCCGCGCGTAACGAAACAGCGGGTACGCGGCGATGCCGAGTCCGACCATCAGAGCCGAGACAAGCGTGAATACGACGGTGTCGGGCCCCAGTCTCAATCCCTCCATTCGAGGGAGCGTTTCCGGCGCGATGCGGACGAGCGCGGGGACGCCCCACCAACCGACGACGAGCGCGAGGACTCCGCCCGCCAAAGAGAGCGCCCAGCTCTCGGCCAGCACGTGTCGAGCAATGGCCGACCGGCCCGCGCCCAAGGCGGATCGAACCGCGAGCTCGCGACGCTGCCCGTCCATGCGCACCACGAAGAGGTTGGCCACGTTGGCGGCGGCGACGATCAAGACAAGCCCGACCGCGCCGAACAGAATCCAGAGCGTTTTCGACACGTCGCCGATGATCGACTCCTTGAGCGGGATCGCATGCGTGCGAAACCCGTAGCGGTCGAAGAAGCCTTGGCTATACGCGTTGGGAAAACGCTCGGGGAGCTGGGTCGTAAGACGCGCGAGCTCCGCGTTGAGCGTCTCCACGCTCCCGCTTGCAGCCAACAACCCGACCATGAAATAGACATGGTTGTTGTAGAATTCTCCGGCTGGATCGATCTGAAGCGGTGTCCAGAGATCGGTCCCCGCGCCCGGCGTGAATCCGGGCGGCTCGATCCCCGCCTCCAGAACGCCGATGATCTCGAACGGATTCCCACCGATCGAAAGCACCCGGCCCACGACACCGACATCAGCGCCGAACTGCCGTGTCCAGAATCCGTGTGAAAGAACCGCGACCGGCGGACCGTCAGGTCGGTCGTCGTTCGCGGTGAGCGAACGTCCGAGCTGGGCTCGGGCTCCGAGCAAGGAGAGCAAGCTGGCCGTCGTCCGGAGCACCTGAGCGCGCTGCGGTCCTTCCGGTGTTTCGATATTGGCGCCGTATCCGCGGTAAAGGCCGACCGACTCGAGCGAAGCGGCCTCCTCGGAGAAGTGGACGTACTGCGCCGTGGAGGCGTTCCACTCCGCGCCTTCGCCCACGCCCGGGACTTGGTTGGTCAACGAGACCAGGCGATCCGCGTCCGGGTAGGGCAGTGGGTCGAGAACGACCCGATCGAGAAGCGTGTAGACCGCCGCGCTGCCGCCCAATCCCAACGCGAGCGTCAGCGTCACGATCATCGTAAAGCCGCGCGCGCGTCGCATCTGTCGCCCGATCACGCCGAGTTCACTGACCAGTTGTCCCACCCAGCGGAGACCCCAACTCCAACGCACGTTGTCCCTCTGACGAGCGACCGAGCCAAAATGCTGGTGGGCTTTCCTACGGGCCTCCTCCGGATCCATTCCTTTCGAGACCAACTGTTCCGCATGCTTCTCGAGGTGGAATGAGAATTCTTCGTCCAAATCCCGTTCCATCTCCGCGCCCTCGAAGAGCGCGCGGAACCGAAACGCCAGGTCGCTGAGGAGTCGCGCCATTGCACTAATCCGTTTTGAGTACGCGAACGGGATCGAGCCGCGAGGCCTTCCGCGCTGGGATGAGCGTCGCGATCATGGCCACGACGACGAGCAGCAATCCGATTGCTAAATAGGTCAGCGGGTCCGAAGGACTGACGCCGAACATGAACGTCGCGACGGTGCGGGACAGCGCCGCAGCCGTGAGGCCTCCGAGGGCCAAACCAGCGCCGATCGGAATCAACATCTCCGTCAACACCGTCTTCAGGATTCGGCCCCGCGTCGCCCCGACCGCGATACGGATCCCGATATCGCGAGCCCGACGCTTGACCGTATAGCTGACCACCGCGAAGACGCCGACCGCAGCGAGCGTAAGCGCCAGTAGCCCGAGCATCGTGAGTAAGACCGTGCCCATCCGCTGCGGCATCAAGGCGATCCCGACCTGATCCTCCAGCGTCTGCAACGACGTGAGAGAGAGGTTGGGTTCGACGGTCTCGAAACGTTCGCGCACGGCGGGTAGAAGCGAAGATGGATTGCGATCGGTCCGAGCAATCAACGTGAAGAAAGACTCGGAGACCATCTGTGCCTGAACTTGTGGGACGAAGACAAACGGCGTCGCGTCCTCGCCGACGGCGGTCCAAGACGAGTTTTCAACGACGCCGACGATTTCGACGCTCTGGCCGAACAAAGTGGCACGAGAACCGACTGGGCTGCGTCCGGCCCAATAGAGGTCCGCCATGTGTTGATTGATCACGATCACGGATGGGCCCCCGTCGCGATCGCTGGTCGTGAACTCACGCCCCTCGATCACCCGCGTGCCGAGAGCCGCGAAGTAGTCTGTCTCGATCACGACGAAATCGACGCGAATTTCTTCGTCCGGCTGCGGGACGTAGCCGTCGATCTCGGCGAACGTGCCGCGAAACCCGCCGCCTTGAAACGGAACCACCGTGGCGATGCTCGCGGCGGTGACGCCCGGCAGAGCTCGCACGCCGGAGAGGAGGTCTGAGACAAATCCCTGGGCGCGTTCTTCTGAATAGCCCAAGAGCGAGAGATTGAATCGAGCCGCGATGCCGCGGTCTGGTTCGAAGCCGAGCTCGGCGTCCAGGCTGTTTTGGAGCGTGCGCAGAAAGAGCCCGGAACCGACGAGAAGCACGAGACAGAGCGCCACTTGCACCGACACGAGCGCCTTTCTCAGCGGGCCCTGGCCGCGCCGTCCCAATGCGTTGCCCTTTACCGAACGAACCAGGTCGCGGCGGGCGGCGTGGAGCGCGGGGACCAAGCCGAAGAGAAGCGCCGTCAAGATCGACAGTCCCATCGCGAACCCTAGAACGCGCGGATTCAGACCCACGTCGAGGGTGGCGATGGACACGCCGCCCGGCAGGTCGAAGGCCTCGACCATGCTCACCACTCCCGCGGCGACGACCAGACCCACCGCGCCGCCAATCATGGACAGCACGAGGCTTTCGGTCACGAGTTGCCGCGTGACTCTCCCACGGCCGGCTCCCACGGCCATGCGCACACCGATCTCTTGCTCCCGCGAGGTGGCTCGAGCCAGAAACAGATTGGCGAGGTTGGCCGCCGCCAACAGCAGCGTGAGGCCGACGACGCCGAGCAGCAAGTACACGAACTGACGCAAAGCCGCTTCGTTTCCGAGCGGTAGGATGTACGCGCCGATCGGGTCGACCGTGATGCCACGGGACCCTCCGATCGCCGCGCGCTCGTCCGGATACTGTTCCCCCAACCGCAGAGCGAGGTTGTCCATCTCGGCGCTTGCCCGGGCGAACGTCGCCTCTGGTTCCAGCCGCCCGACCACGGTTCCGATCCACCGGTTGCCGCGCTCGACCGCGGCCTCGGGGTCGGCCGCGGCCCCGACCCCAGCTCCCAAGGCGAACCCGCTGAACATCGGCACCCAAACATCCGCCTGCGCGCTGAGGTTCAAACCCCGGAATCCCTTTGGCGCCACACCGATCACCGTAAAACGAGCCTCGTTCAAGCGAATCGCTTCGCCTACGATGTTCGCGTCAGAGGCGAAGGCTTCTCTCCAAAACTCGTGGCTCAGGACAGCAACGAGTTCCGCCCCGGTGGTTTCGTTGTCCGCCGGCTGGATAAAGCGACCGAGTTCGGGTCGCACGCCGAGCAGACTGAAGTAGTTGCCCGTGACGACAACGCCTCTGGCCAAACGTGCGGTTTCGGTGTCGCCGACGTTGAGCGGGACGGAGGTATATGCCGCCATGTCGGTGAAACTGCGCGACAGATCTCGATAGTCCACGTAGTCGGGGTACGACGAGGAGCATTGTAGCGCGCCACGACGGCAGGTCGTGTAGACCGCGGCCAATCGATCCGGCTCCAGCACGGGCGGGGCCTGCAACAGCGCGTGCTCGGCGACGCTGAAGATCGCCGTGTTCGCACCGATGCCCAGACCCAAGGTGACGATGACGCCGGAGGCGAAACCCGGGTTGCGGCGGATCTGCCGACCTACGAGTCGGGCGTCGACGAAGACGTCTCGCACCCAGCTCGTGCCCCACGCCCAGCGAGCGCGGTCGCGCTGCCGGGCAGCGGACCCAAAGCGCTCCGCGGCCTGTCGCTGGGCGGTGACCGGATCCGCCCCGCCGGCCACGAGCTTGGACGTCTCCATCTCGACGTGGAACTTCATTTCCTCATCAAGATCTCGTTCCATCCGGCCGGGAGCGAAGAGCGCTCGGGCTCGAAAGATCGCGTCGTCGATCCATCGCATGGGGGCCGCCTTACGTCGTTACGAGGATGTCGTGAACCGCAGCCGAAAGTCGAAGCCATCGATCGGTTTCGATCCCCAGCTGCTTCTTCCCGGCCTTGGTTAGCGCGTAGTAGCGGGCTCGTCGGTTGTTCTCCGTGACGCGCCAATCCGAGCGGATCCAACCTTCTCGCGTGAGCCGGTGCAAAGAGGCGTACAGCGAGCCTTGGTTGACCTTCAGCTCGTCTCGGGAGATCTCCTGAATCCGTTCGCAGACCCCCCACCCGTGCATGGGCTCGAGCGATAGCGTCTTGAGGATGAGCATGTCCAGCGTGCCCTTGATCATGTCGGACTTCGAACCCGCCATCGCAGACGCCTCTTCCGAGGATTCACGGCTCTTCTCTCGGTAATCGAGAGAAGCTTCTCCCGGTAATCAAGAGGAAGGAGGGGTGTGGGTCAAGGGGTGGGAAAAGAAACGGCGCCGTCGCGAGCCGAATACATCCGGTTCGCGACGGCGCCGCTGGGCGGGAGCTACTTCATTGTGGCGGCGGCCAGTCCGGGAGAGCTCGGCCCGTGGTCCAAGGCGCCCCCGTGTCGGCGAGTCGCTGTTCGAGCGCCGGCAGATCCGTCTCGATGAGCTGACGCAAGTCGCCGTAGATCGCCCCGAACGCGTCGGTCGCGATGCGGTACTGCTCACGGTGGGTTTCGGTCGGACCGTGCATGCCATTCCAATGACCGCGTACGACCTGGTTCACGCGGCCGACGATGCCCGGCATGTCGGGTTCAGATCGGGAAGCTCGAGTCCTCGAGCCGTTGAGAAGGTCTTGGAGGTCGAGGAGCCGCAGCTCCAACGCGCGTGCATCCGTGCGCAAACCCTCGCCGGCCGCGGGCCAGCGCTCGAGGGCGTCCTTCATCGCTTGAATGCGATCCATCGCCGCGGCGCTGGCTCGTTGCGTGCCCGTTACCGCCCGCAGGAGCGCGCCGGTTTCACGCTGAAAGGCGAGCGACGCAGCGCGGTCTTGCGGCGCGATCGCGGCCTCCCCCATGGGTGCGATCGTGAACGCGGTGGCCGACGCCAATTCCGTGACCGCGCCGTCGACGCGTTTGGAGAGCGACACCGTATAGTCGCCCGGGAGGGCCATGGGTCCCTGACCCCCGCCTCCGAAGCCGCCTCCGCCGCCTCCGCCGCCACCACCGGTGACGGGGTTGTAGCCGGGGTAGCGGTAATTCCACGTCGCACGCGATACACCTTGAGACGTAGAACCGTCTACCGTATTGACGATCGCTCCTTGCGAGTCTCGAATGGTCAGGAAAACCTCCGGCGCCTCCTCACGATCCTCCGCCTGGAGCTCTTCCCATGAGGGGTAGGGGGTGTCTCCACCAGCCCTGGAGATACGGCTCTCTTCGCGCTTTCTCGTTGCCTCGCGCGTTCTCAGCGTCTCCTGCACATAGTAGGTGAAGGTGACGCCGAAGTCGGGGTTGTCGGCGAGGTAGTAATCGGAACCGTTTTGACCGCCCGGGCTCCAACGCAGGAACATGTCGCCACCCTCGATCGGAAACACGTACCCGTCCATGGCCAAGATCTCGGTGGATCGGGCCGCGAGGTCACGCAGCGGCGTGTAGTCGTCGATCACGTAGAAGCTGCGGCCGAACGTCGCGGCGACGAGCGAGTTGTCTCTCTTTTGGATCTCGAGTTCGCGCACGGGAATCGTAGGCAGCCCGCTTCCGAGCTTCATCCAAGACTGACCTCCGTTCACGGACGCATAAGCCGAAAACTCGGTCCCGAGAAACAGAAGATTCGGTTCGACGTGATCCTGCACGATCGAAAAGGCCGGCCCGTTCTCCGGGAGTTCCGCAGTGATCATCGTCCACGTCACGCCGCGGTCGGTCGACCTGAGAACATACGGGAGGTAGTCATCGCGCTTGAAGTTGTTGATGACGGCGAACACGGTATTTGGATCGTGTAGCGACGCCTCGACGTCGTGGACGAAGCTGGTGTCGGGCACGCCGGGGAACGACGCGACGGCTCGCCAGTTCTGTCCGCCGTCTTCGGTCACCTGCACGAGACCGTCATCGGTGCCGACGTAAATCAGCCCCTCGACGAGGGGCGACTCCGATACGGACACGATGTGGCCGAACTGCGAGGTCGAGCGGTTCTTGCCGACGGCGTCCACGCCCCAGATCCGTCCCATGACCTCGAGCTGATTGCGGTCGATGTCCCGCGTAAGGTCGCCGGAGATCGGACGCCAAGTCGATGCCTGGTCGTCGGTTTGGAAGAGGATCTGCGCGCCGAAGTACAGCCGGTGGCTGTCGTGGGGTGACATGTGGATCCCGGCATCCCAATACCACCGAAGCGGGGGGCCGTCGGCGCTCTCCTGCGGTTGGATGTCGAGCCGCTCCTTCGAAGCACGATCAAATCGCGACAGCACCCCGTGTTGAAGCTGCGAGTAGATGATGTCGGGGTTGTTGTAGTCCACCACGGGGTCAAACCCGTCGCCCCCGAGCGTCACGTACCAATCAGAGTTTCGGATCCCCTGGTTGTCCAACGTCTGGGAAGGACCGCCGAGCGTGTTGTTGTCTTGCGTTCCGCCGTAGACATAGAAGAACGGCTCATCGTTGGAGGTCGCGACTTTGTAGAACTGCGTGAGAGGAAGGTTGGAAAAGAAGTGCCAGCTTTCGCCAGAATCGAACGTCTCGTACAGACCGCCATCGTTTCCGAGCAGCAGATGCTCCGGATCCTCCGGGTCGAACGCGAGTGCGTGGTGGTCGACGTGGACGGTCTGCGTCGGGAGCCGTCCCCACGTCTCACCACCGTCATCCGACATCTGGACAAACGTATCCAGAGAATAGATGCGGTCGAGACGGTGTGGATCGGCGTACAGCTCGTGGTAGTACATCGGCGCGCTGGACTGATACCGCGACGTCCGTCTCCAGTTCTCACCCATGTTCTCCGAGCGGAAGGTGCCGCCGTCATTGCCGCTGGCTTCAACGATCGCGTAGAGGATGTCCGGGTTGATCGGTGACACCGCCAGACCGATTCGACCCTTGTCGCCGCTCGGAAGCCCGCGGTTGATCTTCCGCCAGTTCTCCCCACCATCGGTCGATTTGTACACGCCGGAGCCCGGGCCGCCATCGATCATGGTCCATTGGTGGCGGCGTCGTTGCCACGCGGTCGCGTACATCACGTCCGGGTTCCGCGGATCGAAGTACACTTCGTTTACGCCCGTGTGCTCGTCGATCTCCAGGACTCGGTCCCAGGTCTCGCCGCCATCGACCGTGCGGTACAGGCCGCGCTCGCCGCCTGAGGCCCACAAGGGTCCCTGCGCGCCCACAAAAACCACGTCCGAGTCCTCGGGGTGGATCGCGACCATCCCGATGTGCTTTGAACTTTCCAGCCCCATGTTCTTGAAGGAACGCCCGCCGTCGATCGATTTGTAGATGCCGTCGCCGTATCCAACCGAGCGCTGCGCGTTGTTCTCCCCAGATCCAACCCAGAGCGTAAGGTGGTCGGCGGGATCGAGCGCGATCGCGCCGATCGAGTACGATCCGTAGTTGTCGAAGATTGGATCCCAAGTCGTACCGGCGTTTGTCGTCTTCCAGACGCCGCCCGATGAAGCCGCGACATACCAGACGCTTCGATCCGTCGGGTCGACCGCGATGTCGGCGATGCGACCCGACGCGACGGCCGGTCCGATGCTTCGCCAACGAATGCCTGAGATCAGACCCGAATTCAACTCCGGAGGGCCGCCCTCTTCCTCCTCCGCGGCGGGGTCGTCTTGGGCGAAAAGGGGGTCCGCATCCAGAAACGTGACGGGGAGCCAGGCGACGGCGGCCAAGAGGAAGGGAATCAGCGATCGACGAAACGAACGAGGAGGCGGACGACACGGCATCGTGGGACTCTCGCGGCTGCATGGAAAACGGACGTGCGTAGGCACGAAAGTATCGCGTAGCATCCGCTTTGACAGCGGTCGGCCTCCGAACCGCAGCCGAGATCGAGCGGGGCCCTCGGACCCCGGGGACTTTTCTAGGAGGCGACCGCTAGATCGATCCCCTCGATCGTGATCCCATTCCGACCCAGAAGCGCCTTGAAATCACCCTTGTCGACCGCGTTCCAGTAGGCCTCCTGCGGCTCGACGATCTTGCGCTGAACCAACTCGAGCAACGCGTCGTTGAGCGTCTTCATCCCCTGGGCCCCACCGGTTTGCATCGCCGAAATGATCTGGTGTGTCTTGTCCTCGCGGATCAGGTTGGCCACCGCGTTGGTCGCGACGAGGATCTCCAGCGCCGCGACGCGTCCGCCCTTGATCTTGCGACACAGAGTCTGCGCAACGACCGCCTGGAGTGTGTCGGCGAGCATCGTGCGGATTTGCGCTTGCTGCCCCGCGGGGAACTGGTCGATCAGGCGACTCACCGTGCCGGCCGCTGTGTTCGTGTGCAGCGTACCGAAGACGAGGTGCCCCGTCTCGGCGGTCTCGAGCGCGATCTCGACCGTTTCGAGGTCACGGAGCTCGCCGACCAGGACGATGTCCGGATCCTCCCGAAGGGCGGCGCGAAGCGCCACCTTGAAACTCTTCGTGTGCTCACCAACCTCGCGCTGGTTGATCAAGCACTTGCGATTCTGATGTACGAACTCGATCGGGTCCTCGATCGTGATGATGTGGTCCTGCCGAGTCGTGTTGATGTGGTCGATCAGGGCGGCCAGGGTCGTTGACTTGCCCGAGCCCGTCGGGCCGGTGACCAGAATCAGCCCCTTCTTGAGCTGACACATATCGAGCAGCCCCTTGTTGAGCCCGAGTTGATCAGCACTCAAGATGTCCGCCGGGATCTGCCGGAAAACGCCGCCGATCCCATTCCGATCACGAAACAAATTGCACCGGAACCGCGCCACACCCTCGATCTCGTATGCGAAGTCGGTGTCGTTACGCTCTTCGAATTGTTTGCGGAAACGCTCCGGCGTGATGCCCATCAACAAAGATTCGACCTGGCCTGGTGACAGCTCTGGCTCGCCGCCGAGGTCGGTGATGCGGCCGTCTTTTCGAAACAGCGGGACGTTGCCGGCGGAGACGTGAAGATCGGAACAACCCTTACCCACCATCTTGTGGAAGAGCCGATCCATTGCGGGCGCGTCCGAGCGCGGTTCGAACACGGGCGGCGCGGCGTCATCGATTTGATCGAGGGCCTGCGGGTGCGACTCCTCCTCGACCGTGGAGTCTTCCTGGCTCGGCAGACCCCCGAGCGTCGGTAGCGTCGTAGGCTCAGACGGTGCGCTGAACTGGGGAAGCGCGCCGATGGCCGAACCCTCGTCGGGATGTGGCAGCTCGCTGATCGAGGGCTCCTCACTGAGCCCTGATCGCGGCGTGAACTCCGGCAGCGGTGTGAGTTGGGGTAGATCGGATAGTTCCGGTAGATCGGACAGTTCCGGTAGCTCTGGAAGCGCTCCGAGCTCTGGGAGCTCACCGATATCGGAATGTTCGGCGATCGAGTCGTCTTCGGACATATTCGACGATGCGAACCCCTGCGGCGGCGTAAACTCGGTCGCAGGACCCGGGTCGAAGGAGAGATGGTCCGGCCGGGGCAGCAGATCTTCCGAACTCTCGTCTCCCGCGTCATTTGAGGCGAAATGCTGGAGTCCCTCCGCCGGCTCGAAGAGGGCCTCGTCGAGGCTCGCCAGAATGTCGTCCTGCGATCCGGCATCGCCGGATTCGGAAGACGAAGCGGAAGCTCCCGGCACAAAGCCCTCGAGCGGGGCGACGTCCGTACCGCTCGCGTCCAACTCCGGCGTCGGGTCAATGAACCCGGTCATCGGAATCACCTCGGTCTCTTCGGACGGACTCGCATACGGATCTACGGGGGGCTGCGACGGACTCTGGGCACCGACAGGGACCACGATGATCTGAATGACACGCTCGGCGAGCCGCGTCGTGACGTGGACGTGCCCGGTTGGCGCCTCGTAGGTGAACTCCGCTTGGCCAAGTTCGGCCTCGCCCCCCATGATCAGAACCATGCCCTCCAAGAGGTGGCGCTCGATCGAATCGTCACCGTCGGAGTCTGCACCCCTCATGGGCCGCATCTCGCCGTTTACGGTGAGCACGGGGGCTTTGCCAGAGACGAGCAGGAGTCGTTCGGCACCAGCCGCATGAAAACTCGCGATGAGTTCGTCGATCGTAGACACAAATCCTCCGCATGAACTGCGTAGTCACGGCCCCCCAACCGTCTGTGGGAGGGTGTTTGGCAGGCCGTAACCCGTGCGAGGACTATGCCATGGGAGTTTTCAGGCTGATCCGCGGCCGGACACGATGTGTCGGCGCGCGAGGGGGGCGGAGATCTAGAAGCCGGCGGCGTCCAACATCGCTTCGGAACGACCCTCGCGCTTGGCCCGCACATAGTCCGAAACGTGGTGCCCGTACACGTCCGGAAAGGTCTTCAGGTAGTCCTCTCCGTGGATCGTCCCTCGGCACTGGATGCTGCCGCAGGCGCACTCGAATGGCGGCATGTGCTCGTTGTAGAACGTCGAGTAGTCGAGCGTGATCTCCTCGCCTTCGGAGATCTTTCGACGGGCGACGACGTTGAGGCCCTCGAACCAAGAGGAGGGATCGCATCCGTGATTCACGGGCATCCACTCGTCTGGATCTCGACTCCACGTCATCCAGAGCTCGTCGGTGACCGGCCACGCGTACCGCAGAAACCACTCTACCTCTTCGGCGGGCCACGTCGCTTCTACGTGAGACTTCGAGACGACGGCATGTGGTGCACCTTCAAAAACCATGATGGGTTCGCCGGCGTCTATGTCGCGCGTGGCGATCGTCGCGTACCCATCGTTTCTTGGCACCACCTTCCAATTGCGAGCTCGGCGTCGCTGCCTTGCGAGCGCGGCGTCGATGATGGTCCGCGTGAACCCCTCATGGCCGCGCGGGTCGTTGAACAAACAGAAGTCGGCGCTCCCTGCGTCCTCGAGCGTGAAATACATCCCGCAATTGGCATTGATCTCGAGCATGAAGGGGCGACCTTCTGGGTCGAGACGGATGTCGCAACGTCCGTAGCCGACGCCATCGAGTCCTTGGAAAAAACGCGCCGAAACTTCCCGAAGGAGCTTGTCCAACTCCGGATCTTCAACAGCAAACGTTTCCATTTTCTCGTACTCGACCCACTTGAGGTCAGAGTGCTTGAAGGTCTCTCCATCGGGAAATCGATATCCAACGGACTGGTACGAGATCGGCGCCGTCGGATCTTCCGGGTTCTCGGCAATCAGTACCGTGTACTCCGTGCCCTCGATGAACTCCTCCACGAGCGCGCCGCCATATTGCGCGATCATGATGCCGGCCTGGAGTGCCAGCTCGGCCGGCGTTGTGACTCGAGAGTCTTTGGTCAAACCGATGCTCGCGTAGCTGCTCGGGTGCTTTACAAAAAGCGGAAAACGGAGTTCCTGGGTCGCGCGGTGAACGTCGGCTTCGTCCGTCACGAAGGCAGACGCCGGCGCATCGATGCCCCACGCCGCGCAAACGCGCTTCATCGCTTCGCGAGAGGGCTCGAAGAACTCCGAGGTCGCCCCGGTAAAGGCGACACCTAGCTGTTCGAGCGTCTTGACGACTTCGATGCCGGGCGTCTCTTCATCCCATGCGCCGTCACACAGGTTGAAGTAGACATCGTAGTTCTGTTGCACCGCGGCGATCACCTGCCGAACGGCTGTCTCCTTCTCCAGTACGACGAGATCCCACTCCGCATCCGGAACGTATGGACGCGGGTCAGCCGGCCAGTCGTCTTCCGAAATGGTCTCGGAGTCTAGGTCTTGATTTGTCAGCAGGCAGATCCGCATCGAGTCCCACGATGTGTCGTCCGCGTAAAAAACATGAGGACTGGTTAGACACCTTCACGTCACACAACGACGCGAAACTAAGAGTTTGAACGCGAATTGCTAGTACTACATCAATAAGAAGATAGAAAACATGTTCGCGGTCAAGCTTTATCGAGCTATGAAACCGGATCGCATGGCTGTGATCAAGCTCGGTGCTACTGCACCAAACGGATGACTTTGACGAGTGGACCGGCATGACTCGTCGCCGTGCCAGTGCCTACCAGAGGGAGAACGCGGACAGTGATGCGGGGGTTGGTTCGCGTGCCGGCCACGCGTTCGATGAACACGCCGACGAAGTGCGTAACCTCGAAGTTCTCGCGATTGGAAAACGGATCGAACGTGGCTGGATCAAAGACGGGCACCGCTCGATAGCGCGGCCCATTGGGAACGATCTCATTTCGATTGTTGCGATCGCGGACGCACTGACACCGCGAGTCGTAGTACTGGCCCGAGTAGCGCGAGTCGTTCATGATCGCGCGAAGTCCTTCTGCGACCTGCCAGTGATCGGCGTTGAAATTTGTCCAGCGCAGCTTGTCTCCCTTTTCAACCCCGGCGTCGGCGCCGTCTGGGCACCCATCTACACGGTCTCGGATATCCCTGTGTAAACGAAGATTCCCTGGAAGCCACGCGAACGATCTCCCCTGACGCATCAAGTTCGGATTTCTAGTGAACCGAAACCGTGGAACCTGCGGGCGGATGACAAGCTGCTCGCCGACACGAGTGTATCCCTGGTATCGCGGGTTGTATGTGCCGTCGCGACGAAACAGTTCTGGGTAAAAGTCTCTTTCGCGCCGCGGGTCCCAACGCTGGGATCCGCGGTTGACCCATCGATCCGGGATCGTGATCGGAAGCATGCACGCGATCTGGGCCGGACCCTGGATCGGCGCGGCGGTGGCGGAGGCCGAAATGTCGGCCGTCTGAGTCCCTAGCACACGCGCGAACATCGTCTGCACCGCGTTGTCACGGTTCGCCGAACGAATGACGTCGACGCGGACCGTGTCTCCAGTGATCGTGACGTCTGCGGCGGTAAGCGTCACCGATTGATTCCGGACCGCGTTGCGACCCGCGAAATCGGCCGCGTAGCGGCGGGCGTCGTCCTCGACGTTGCGGCCGTAAGCGAACGCTGCGGCCGCGGCGAGCGCCGCGCCGTCGGCGGCGTTTTGCGCCTCGGCACGCGCGGTTGCCAGCATACCGAGATCCACCGCTATGGCTGCAGCCCCGAACACCATCGTGATGGAAAGGGCCACAAATAGTGCGGTGGCGCCGCTTTGGTCGCGGATTCTTTTTTGGAAGCTTCGCATGATCCCCCC
>JAJCZV010000014.1 GCA_029262175.1 Gemmatimonadota bacterium | reverse complement strand
GGGGTCTAAAGCGTCAGCGTCATCCCGCCGTCCGGAGTCAGGGTCGTGCCGGTGACGTAGCTCGCATCATCGGAACACAGGAAGACGATCGTGGCAGCGATCTCCTCAGGTTGGGCCGCCCGTTTCTGGTGGACGCGACCCTGAAGGATGTTGTCAAAGGCGTCATCTCCAATGACGCCTCGGATGCGTCGGTGCATCGGGGTATCCGTTATGCCTGGGCAGACCAGATTCACCCTGATTCCCTGAGAAGCCAACTCGGCGGAGACGCTCGTGGTGAGACCCACCTGACCATGCTTCGAGGTAGCGTAGGCCGAGCCACCTCCGAAGCCAAGGAAAGAGTTCACCGAGCCCACATTTACGATCGCTCCGCCATGCCCACCCTCGAGCATGGCCCGCGCCTCGTACTTCATGGAGAGAAACGTGCCCTTCAAGTTGATCGCGAGAACCCGATCGAATTCCTCCTCAGCAAAGTCGACGATCGAGGCGAGTTCACCCTCGACTCCCGCATTGTTCACACAAAAGTCGAGTCGGCCAAACGTCTCGATGGTATGTGTCACCATTCGCTGTACTTGGTCTGCGGCGGAAACGTCTGTTTTCACGTAGGTCGCATCGCCGCCCGCTTGGCTGATTTCCGAGGCCAGGTCCGCCAACTGGTCTTCTCGGCGAGCCGCCAGCGCCACCTTGGCGCCCTTTGCTGCGAAGGCTCTCGCCGTTGCTGCTCCGATTCCGCTGCTTGCTCCCGTAATCAGCGCGACTCTGCCATCCATCTCTGACACCCCAGACCTCCGACAAGACGAGTTCGAACTGGGCACCGGATACCGGTGCTGCGATACTGCCGTCGATCAATTTGGTCGGAGCGCGGAGCGCGCACCACTCACGCTGACCCCTTCAACCGCAATTGTTTGTTAGAGGTCTCGCATGCGTGACTCGGCTAGCGATTCCCGAATTCAAGTGGCTCGACGGAGCGGAGGTACGCCCAGAGCGCGTCCATTTCGATCTCGTTCATGGCCTGCGTCGAGCCAATTGGCATGAATGGATCAAGGCGACGTCCGTCGGGCCGGACACCGGTTTGCAGGGTGGTCACGAAGTCAGCTTTTGTCCACGAGCCCAGTCCGGAGTCGTGCGCCGTGAGGTTCGCTGGGATGGCTAGACTCGAGGGAGCTCCAGGAATTCGACCGCCGCTCATCTGTTCTCCGTGGCACCCTATGCAGCCTCGGGCGATAAACGCACCGTAGCGAGCGGTCGGTTCAGGAGCGGGGACCGCTTCCGGCGCAGCATCGTGTTCGACGGTTTGGGCACTCAGCAGCTGCATGACACCAAATTGATTCAGGAGCTTACCTAAGGGCCGCACCGTAGCGGCATCATTCACCGATTGGACGGGGGGCATGCTCCGCACAAACGACACGACGGCGATGAGGTCGTCGTCGGGCCACCAGTTGTACTCTGGCGTAGGCATATACAGGAGGCTGCGCCCATCAGAATCGATGCCGTGGCGAATGGCGCGCGCAAGCTCTCCGTCCGAGTAATCTGCGCCCGCTCCGCCGGTCGTGATATTGGGTGCGTGCATGAGCCCGATCGGCCCAATGTCCTCCACGAGAGCGCCGCCCAGATCAGGGCCATGACACCCGAGGCACCCGCCGATGGACTCTGCAAGGTGTCGACCGCGCTCGAGCGCGGCGGAATCGTTCGTGGCGACGATCTGCAGAGGCTCGACGTCGTAGACCGAAGCGGCGGCCCGCCCGAAACTCAGGAACTGGTAGACTCCCACGACCAACAGGAGTCCGAGCAGCGCCAGTGCCGAAATACCTAACCGTCGCAAGACACGTTTTACCTTCATGGACTTCAGCCTTCTGCAACATGTGGGAGAAGGACTTCGGCTGAGACTATACCCTAACGGATATGCGAATCTGTTGACCACCGCGTTGATGCGTCATCCGATCGTGTATCGAAGTACGGCATGCCCGCTATCGAAGACCGTGGTGTCCGTGAGCGTCAACTCGGCAACCTCGATACCGCCGCCGAATAGTGGGATCCCACTTCCGAATACGATGGGATTCAGCTTGACGACAAGCTCATCGATCAAATTCGCCGCCAATAGCGTCGTGGCCAGGTTCGACCCGCCGCAAAGCCAGATCGCCTTGCCCATCTCGTGCTTGAGCTCGGTGACTACGCGAAGGGCATCCTCCGTGACCAGCTCGACCGCGGCATCTGGGGTTGCGGTCATGGTGCGTGAAAATACGTATTGGTCTAGCGTTGGGTACGGACTTGTGATTCCTTCGGCGAGCCCCACCGCGTACGTCTTGCGGCCCATCAACACGGCGTCGAAGCACCGGTTGTCATCGCGAGTGTGCGTGCCGCTCCGTAGGTGAGTTGGAAACGTCTCAGGACGGGCAGCGAGCAGAGCCGCGCCGTAGTCGTCGTCCCACGGGAAGTCGTCAAACGAGCCGTCTTCACGTGCGATGAAGCCATCGACGGTCATGGCAACATAGTAAATGAGTTTCCGCATCCCCGTTCCAGGCGCCCTCGCGAAGAAGCGTGCGGCTCGTTGATCGCACGTGGCCGACGAGTTCAGGCCGAGTCGAGCGGCTGATGAAAGTAGTAGCATAGTCCGTCGGGAGCGACGACAAAAAAGACCTGCAGCTTCTTCCCGTCGCGCTCGTCTACACGCCAGTTCGCGGTCTCGATGCCACGCGATTTGAGTTCATCGCGGACGCGATGGATGTCAGATACCAGAATTGCAGCGCCCTCCTGACTCGCGTCCCGACCGTTGATGGCGAATCCAAGCCGTACGCCGTCTCGTTCCATGACTACGGTCGGAGGGTTTTCACCTCGCGCGACCTCAGTGAGCCCGAAGGCCTCGGAATAGTAGGCGGCGGCGTGATCGACATCCGTCACCGGGAGTTCCAGGACGTTGTCGGCGTATGGGAATGCTGCTACAAAGAGTTTCTCGCCCACTAGATCTCCTAGTCGCTCGTTGGATAAGACGTCACAGCGGTTCTTGACCACATCGCTCGGCCGTGGCACGAGCCTGCCAATCGGCCGTGGGCTCGGGGGTCGGCGCGATGCCGAGGACGAGACGAGCAACGTCGCACGCCAAGGCCTTCACGGGCTCGTCCTCCACGTTGCTGAGGAGGATGATCAACAGGCGCTCCGTGGGATACCAAGCGAGGTGGGATGAGAAGCCATCGATCCCGCCGGTATGATTCTGTAGCTCGAGGCCCAAGGCGCGGATGATCTGCCAGCCGTATCCGTAGGCCCCATCACTGGGAGACATCACGATCGGTAGCATCGCCGGGTCGAACACTTGGCCATCCCGCAGACCCTCGTGCCAACGGCGAAGGTCATCGACCGTAGAGCGGAGGCCCCCAGCCGCATAAGCGGAATGATCGCCGTACTCGACGTTTCGCAGGTGGCCGTCCTGTTTCCCGTACCCCCGGGCTCGGTCCGGTACCACCTCCCAGACGTCGTCGTACCGGGTGTCGAAGGCGCCCACCGGCTCAAGGACTTCGTCTCGAAGGAAGCTCTCCCAGTCTGAGCCGGTCGTGAGTCGGAGCAGGTACCCGAGCAAGACGTAGTTGAAGTTGCTGTACGAGTACTCGGTACCCCCTGGCGAACCAAGCGGGCGCGAGACCAGCTCCGCGAGCAAGCGGTCGACCTCAGCGGTGGTCTCGAGCAGAGGAGCTTCGGGCAGATTGCCGAAGTAGTCAGGGATACCAGACGTGTGATTCAGGAGGTGCCGTATCTCGACGTCACTCCATTCCGAAGGACATCGCGGGATGCGGCGACAGATCGAGTCGTCAAGGCTGAAGTGGCCTTGTTCCGCAGCTCTCACCACGGCCGATGCGGTAATGGGCTTCGTAAGAGACCCGATTCGGTAGACCAACTCCGGATGGTTTGGCACGCGTAGTTCGAGATCCGCGAAGCCGAAGCCGGCCCGTAGAAGCTCCGTGTCATCATGCACCACCAAGACCGAGCCTGAAAACCCGATCTCATCGAGGTACGCCGCCAAAGGGGGGCTGTCGCGTGCAGGCGTGCACGAAAGTAGTAGTGCGCACGCGGCCACGGTCCACCTCATTCATCCCCCTTGCTCAGTGCTACCTAAGGGATACGCTATTCTGCTGCGGACCAATGTGATGCCGGCGGGCGAAGCGCGCGACAGCGAAGGCGCCCCCGCCAGCAGCAACGCTGGCTAGAGAGCCCCGCCGCCTAGCTCGATAGCTCACTGTCGACTAGTTGGAGTATTCGCTCAACGATGTCCTCAACGCGCCGTAGGTCGGTCAACGAACGGCGAGACGAGTTCATTCGCTCCTCAACAGCGTTCTCAAAGCGACGCTGCTGAAAGAGCTCGCCGTACCGCCGCGGGAAACGACTCAGCTCGATGTCGTCTCCGTACTCATCTCCCAATGCGGTAACACCCAAGGTCACGACGGGTACGTAGTCCCAGATCAGGGGAAGGAATCGCTGGTCCATCTGTTCGACAGCAAGCTGCTCTTCTTGGGCCAGATCAGCCATCGCGGAAGACCAGGCGGCGAGCTCCCGCCGTACATCCTGACTTGAAAGTAGATCCAACCGACCGGCGCCGATCAGGGCGTCGAGAGTCACGGTTTCGGGTTCCACGGTTGGCGACCTCAGGAGGTCCATCACGAGTGAATCGACGGCGAGCGTGTCTAGGCGCAAAGGAGGTGTGGGGCCGGTCATGCCCAGCAGCCGCCGCGCGCTCCTTCGGATGCTCTCGTGGACCTCGCCCGTTTGAGCGAGACGCTCGGCCGTCGCCGTGAACTCTGCGCGGAGGTGCTCGAGAGCTTCCACTTCAGCCGCCTGCTCGCGGCTCCCAGCCCACCAAGCCTCGATGCCGAACGCGAGGAGAATGCTAGCCACGATGAGGACGCCCTCAACTAAGAGGCGCCTGAAATCCATGCGCGGCGGCTTCTCATCCACAGGCAGACCAAAGGCTCTCTAACGGATATGCGATTCTGCTGCGGACATAGTAGGTGGCGGCGCGCGAAGCGCGCGAGACTACAGCTTGGCCGTCAGCGGCTTCCACTTCAGCCCTGACCGGTCAGTACACTTCTGACGAAGGCCGTCTTCCCGTCGTGTAACGGAGCTCCCGCCACATGCTGCGCGAGGAGCTCGGACTTGAGTCGTTCATACTTCACAGCAAGCTCCGGCGAGCGCCGGAGTGCGTCTCGAAACGCTAGATGATCTACGAAGTAGGACGAGTCGGGCTCAGCAAGCG
>JAJCZV010000013.1 GCA_029262175.1 Gemmatimonadota bacterium | reverse complement strand
GGGGTTGGAGTCGGCGCGTGAGACACTTCCCCTATCTAGCCAAACGACACATCCACAGACGACGGTCCGGCGTCCCAGACGAGCGCGAAAGCACCGCGTTCCAGGCCATGCAACGGCATCAAACCCGCCCCTATCCAGGCGGAGGGATCCTGATCAAAGGATTACGCCACGACGTTCTGCAACTGACGCGTGTCGACGCGCAATATGGATGGCGCCCCTTGTTCGCGGGCGGCCTCCAGACGACCGAACTTCCGTTTTCCCACGCAGACTTGCTGTCTCCCGATGCGCTCCCCCAGCTAGCCAAAGCGCTGGAGCGAGCGCTAACCGCTCACGAGGCCACCGGGTAGGGGCGGCGCGAGCGGATCCTTGCTAGGTTTCTCGAATCGCCGGGGTGGCGGAATCGGCAGACGCATCGGACTTAAAATCCGAAGGGAGGAAACTCCCGTGAGGGTTCAAATCCCTCCCCCGGCATGTTGGAAGTGGTGCTGATCGGTAGGCTTTGGAGGATCAGGCGTTCATCGCCCCGCGTGTCGTTGATTCCGTGGGTTAGGGCCGGCCACAAATCCCGTCCGGATATCAACAACGCCTGCGTGGTCAGGCGGGTTCAGCGAATGCCAAGTAGTATCCGTTCGGGTCTTGGACACCGAACTCGTGCATGCCATAGTCCATGACTTCGGGTCCCCACGCGAAATCGACCTTGCCTTCGAATTCCTGAGCTAGCGCCGATACGGATTGCGGGAAGAGGTAGAACGTTCCACTGCACACTGGACGCGACGGCGTTCCGAACGGCGCCTCTGAGTGGAACTGGATGATCACCTCGTCTCGTTGCAACTCCGCCCACACCGGATTTGCCTCACTCGGGTGAGTCCCCGTCACCTCGAAGCCAAGCTTCTGGTAGAACGACAACGTCTCTCTCATGTCCGATGCCAGTAGGGCGGGTACGAGCCGATCACCTAGGCTGGTCAGTTCGGTCACACGCGCTCCTTGTTAGTAGGCTCTTTCGTCCGTCACAAACGTACCGCTGCATGGTCAAGGTACGGTCACGGTGAGCTTGAGGACCCGCACGGATTCGAGCCTTCCGGGCGGACCCGGGATGCACCATCCACGGTCATCCAGCCGGCGCGTGCCCGCCGTCCAGATCCAGTCCAACGGCCCTTGCATTCTTTGTGAAACCGACGAGACCTGGCGTCCGTAGTACCAGAATATACATTCTGATAATGGAGAATGTCATGGTGAAATCACCAAGGGCAGGGCCAATCGGCCGTTTTTCCAGATTGGCACTGGGTATTGGTCTAGCCGTCATCACGCTCCCCGTCTACTTCGGGGCAGGAGCGACCTACAACCTGAGTAGCCTGGGCCTCACCGTCGGACTCGTGGTGCTCTATACCCTGATTCACCTCGTCGTTTCTCGGTTCTTGATCGGACTCAACCCTTGGGTCGGTGCCGTCTTGGTCGTCATCCCAGTGTTCCTGGTCTGGTTCCTGGGGCAGGGCGGCGGGCCGCTCTTCGGACAAGGCGAGGGTGGCACGGCGGCGCTCACGTTCCTGACCGTCTCGTTTCTTGTCGACTTCGCCAGAGCAGACTCGGGATGCGAGGTCATGGCGCTACCAGGACTCCTTACCGGGGAGCGAACTCACATGCCGTGCCTGCTGCTCTGTCCGATCGACCACGCAGAGGCCGGTCAGACGACCGAGTCGATTGCCCGTGACTAAGACCGCGCAGCCCAAGCCCGACGAGGCACGCGAGGCGAACCTCCGAGCGCCGCAGCAGGCGCGGAGTCGCGCGACTCTCGATCGAATCGTTGGCGCCGTCCAAGAGCTACTGGAAACCAAGACGTATGACGAGATCACGGTTTCCGAGATCGTCGACCGTGCGAATTCTTCCGTAGGTGCTTTCTACACTCGGTTCAAAGATAAGGCCGCGCTTCTCGATCACCTCGATGAGTTGTACGCGCGAAGAATCGTCGAATGCGGGCAGGAAGCAGCCAGCGAGTGGGGCTCCGCAACAACGCTCGCCGCGGACGTCCGAGGACTCGTTTCTTTCCTCCTGCAACTACACCGTCTCCAACCGGGATTGCTTCGCACCCTTATCGTCGAGGCCCGCCGACAGGGCGAGGGTTCCTTCCGAGACCGCACCCGACGGATGAACCAAACGATCCCTCCCGTCATGGAACGACTGCTCGCGAGAAGCGATGAGATCGGTCATCCCGAGCCACGTCGAGCTGTCTACCTCGGGCTGCTCATGGTCTTCTCAGCCATCCGAGAAGTCACACTGTTTCCCGAGGGCCTCGCGGAGTTTGTCGATTACGATGACGAAGAGTTAGTTGCCGAGCTAACTGCCGGATATCTGCGCTACCTTCACGTCAGAGAGACTCGATGAGCGCCATCGGTATCCGTGCCCTACTGGTCCTAGCTGGCTTTGGCACGGTTGCTACCGCGGCAGAAGTCGACGGTCAGGCGACCGCTGCCCAGCAAGACGTTCCCTTCGCTGCCGCCCGTGAAGAGCTAGGTCCCGAAGACCCAGCCGAGTTCGGCTCTTTCATCGATGAGTTCTTTGAGCACGAATTGACGGACGTGCATATCCCCGGCGCAGTCTTCCTAATGGTGAAGGGTGGGGAAGTCTTTTACTCAAGCGGGTACGGGTTCGCGAACCTCGAGCGCCAGGTCGCGGTCGACCCGAGCCGCCACGTGTTTAGGGTAGGGTCAAACTCGAAGACGCTGACCGCGGCCGCCGTTTTGACGCTCGTCGAGGAGGGGCGCGTCGATCTCGATGTAGACGTGAACGAATATCTCCGGCAGGTTCAAATCCCCGCGACCTACGCCGAGCCCATCACGCTCCGACACCTCCTCACGCACACGGCAGGGTTTGACGAGCGTCTGTTCGGTCAGCACGCGCGGTCAGCGGACGAGACGCTCTCGTTGGGGGACTACTTGGCGGCTCACCTGCCGCCTCGAACCGGTCGGCCGGGGGAGGTGATCTCATATAACGATCATGGGACCTCCCTCGCCGGGTTGGTTGTAGAAGACGTCTCCGGCTTGCCGTTCGCAGACTTCGTGGACCAACGGATCTTCGGCCCGCTCGAGATGAGTAGCAGCAGCTTCGACGTGACCAGCCTGCCGCCACACATCGAGGAGAACTTGGCCACGGCATATCGGTATCGGCGTGGAGCGCACGTTCCTTACGACTACGACTATGTCCAGACTGCGCCAGCGGCCGGGCTAGTGACGACCGCCACTGACATGGGGAAGTTTCTGTCGGCGCTGCTTCATCGTGACACCTCGAGCTCGAGTCGCATCCTGAGCGACTCCATGACCGCCGTCATGCTGGATCGACAATTCGCGCACTCGCCGAAATTGCGCGGAAGAGCGTTTGGTTTCGTCGAGTCGGACGAGAACGGCGTTCGAGCGTTGAGCAAGGACGGTCAGGCCACGGGTTTTCTGTCTCGAATATTTCTGATTCCCGGCGCCGACATCGGATTCTTCGCTTCGATCAACCTATCGATCTTCGAGCCCGGTCCGAGCTTCAACCGAGCGAGCAGCTTTCATCGTCGACTCACGACGGCGATTCTCGATCGATACTTCATGCCGGACTCGACCTACTTCGAGCTGCCGAACGCTCCAGCTCCGAATCCGAGCTTCGACGCCTCCCCCTTCGTCGGGACCTATCGATCGATGGAGGGTTCTCGAAGCACGATCGAGAAGATCGTCTTGCTTGGGAACGAGGTAGTGATTGGAGACGGCGGGGACGGGACGATCCTGGTCGGGGGAATGTCATACGTCGAACTCGACGCCGGCGAGTTCCAATACGCCGGAGGTGGTCCCTACTACGTCGCCTTCGGACCAGTTGACGGAGGCCGCGCGAGTCATCTGTTCATCGGGGGTGGCGCGATGGAACGGGCGCCTTGGTACGACACCATGCGCACTACTATGACGGTACTCGGCCTCACCTCGCTGCTGTTCGTCAGTGCGCTTCTCGTATGGCCCTGGAGTGGCTGGTTCGTGCGGAGACGCGGATTGTCGGTGGAACGGTCGCACCCGGGGCGGGGAGTGCTGCTCGGCGGCTCTGCGCTCTGCGTCGTGTTCCTGGTTGGCTTCGGGTGGTCGTTCAGCCAGATCGATTTTCAAGAGTTCTTTAAGGGGGTTCCGACAGAGATGGTGGGAGTGCTCGCTCTCCCGATCGCGGTGATTCCATTGACGGCGCTGGCCCTTCGTCATTCGGTTCGAGCTTGGCGCGGTGGACTCGGGTCGCTGGTCGGGCGAATCCACTACTCTTTCGTCAGCGTCGCACTCATCGTCTTCCTCCTGTTCCTCAACAACTGGTACATGTTGGGCTGGCGGTAGCGAAACTCGGTCACGACTCACGACGAGCTTCCCACCGATCCACGTTGTCGATGAAGCCGGGGCAATAGTGCTCATGAGTTTCCCGACCCGTCAGCCTGGTCCAGAGGTGTGGGAACGCGCGCATTTCGCAGCCAGGCGTGGCGATCAAGGCGGACACCGCGAACGATCCACCGAGGTGCGCCGAGAAGTAGACCAACCACATCCACACGAGCCCCCCGAGTGGCGGCGCCCACCAGGTGCCATAGATCGCCGTGTCCAAGACGACCGCGACGACGATGGCCGCTGCCAGTACCACCTGTGGCCTCCGTCGCCAGCTTTTTGTGAAGCCGATGTTGACGACGTAGGGCAAGAGCCAGAAGCCGAGCACCGCGAACGCCCACCATTCCCATCGCGTCGGCGCGTGGGTGCCCACGAGAGCAGGCCAGCCTTCGCTCAAGAGATTGTAAAGACCACTAAGCAGCCACAATCCGATCAGCAGCCGAACAACGCGCCCCTTCCAGCGGGGCGGTTCGAGTGATCCCGTGGATTCAAACTGGGTGTGCAACGGGTCCGCCGGGCGCTCAGTCACCGTGCCTCCATTCCGGTGCCAACACCGATACTAGGAGTGGCTCGCGATTGCCTCGGCGATCACCGACACCGGAGGAGCGCCCGACGCATTGCACGCCGCAGCATGCGACGCGAGCGGTTGCTCCCCGAGGACGTGGGTCCCGCCCACCAATACAGCCGGCGACGCAAAGCCACGGACTCGGTCGGGTGCCTCGTCCTCGTCCACATTCCACTCCTGCCACATGGGATCGCGTCCGAGCTCGGCAAACGCGCTACGGAGGCTAGTCCGTGCGTCCTCGACGTTCGGACAGCCCGAAAAATAGACGAGCTCTACTTCACTGATCATCTCTGTTCCTCCTTGGCCGCCGAAGTCGTCCCGGGTGTCGGAACGACCGTGGCCACAAATCCAGTCTTGTCTTTCAATTCGTCGATGAAAGCTCCGGGATCAGTCTCTTCTGTGTCATAGGTCACCACCCCCGACCCCTCTTCATATGAGAACTCGGCATCGACGACCCCGGAAACTCGTTCGACCGCCATCCTGGCCGCCGTGGCACAGCCCGTTCAGGTCATGCCGGCGACTTTGAGAGCCACGGTGTGGTGGCCCGGGCGGTTCGCAGTTGCTGTTTCGGCCATCGACTCGTGGTCGTGTCCATCTGCGGCGTGGTGCTTTGCGTGCCCACCCCAACTGGGGATTTGAAGCAGGATGCCGCCCCCGAGAACCAGGCCCACCAAAAACCATGATCGTTTCGACATCTTGGCTCCTAAAGAACGAGGTTCTGCCAGCTCGGGAACGTCGCGAACAACACGGCGATACCCGTCGCGATCCAGAGCATGGTCTTCATTCGCTTACGAACGCGAGGGTCGGCGCAAACTTTGTCGGGCTCGCACGCGTTCTTCTCCTCTTTGTGGAGCAAGAAAAAGCCGCCGCCCAGAAAGAGCGCGGTCGAGCCCAAGAAGTAGGGGCGAAGGGGTTCAAACGTGCTCGATAACCCGGCTCCAGATACCCCAAGCGCGACTGCGACCACGGGTCCAGCGCAGCAAAGCGCCGAGATGACGGCCGCACCAACTCCGGCGATCGCGGTGGCCAGTCCTTTCCCAAAAACACTCATATGATCCTTCTCTATCTTTCCAAAGCCTCGAGGATCGGACAATCCTCGGTCCCTTGCCGCAGCTGACACGATTCCACGAGCTCCGTCAGTACTTCTTGCAACCGAGTCAGTTGTCGGATCTTCTCATCTACGCGCCTCAGGTTTTCACCTGCCGTTGCCTCGACGGCTCCGCAAGCGGCGCCGTGCTCGACCCGAAGCTCGAGTAATTCATGGACCTCCTCGAGCGTGAATCCAAGGTCCTGAGCGCGCTTGATGAACACGATGCGGGTCACGGCCTCCGGATCGTACTGCCGATATCCCGCCGGTGTTCGAGCCGGTTCGGCCAGGATCCCTCGCCGCTCGTAGTAACGCAGCGTCTGCGGATTCACGCCTGCCTCGTGGGCGACCTCTGAGATCGTCAGCGGCATTCTGCTCCCTCGTGTGCGCTCATATGGTGCTTCTAAACCAAACCCTGTACCCTAGTATAAGGTCCGACGGGGGATTTTGTTCCCGCGCTCCTCGAGCCACCAGAGGAAGAATGCCGAAATACGATGTCGACGTAGCCGTCATTGGTGCGGGGCAGGGCGGTCTCCCGGCCGCTCACATGGCCGCCAACCTGGGCGCTCGAGTCGCTCTCGTGGAGAACGCTGAGGTCGGCGGCACCTGAGTGAACGAAGGGTGCGTTCCCACCAAGGCCATGCTTCGATCGGCCGAGGTGATGCACCTGGCCGCCCGGCGGGCGGCCGATTTCGGGGTCGAAATTCCGGTCACCGCGCGCTTTCACCTGGACCGTGCAGTCGCCCGCAAGGATGGTGTCGTCACCGGGATCGTAGGCTCCATCCACGCGGCCCTCGGCAAGCGCAACGAGGCTATTCAGTTCATTCGGGGTGAAGGCCGTTTCGTCGGGGCGCATGAGATCGATACTGGCGGGAGCATCTTGAGTTTCGAGAAGGCGATCATCGCCACAGGGGCTCGCCGCGCCGAACCGAACATTCCCGGACTCGACGAAATCGAGCCGCTCAACAACCGGACGGCACTCGAACTCCAACAGCTCCCCGCGAGCCTAATCGTGATCGGCGCCGGCTACGTTGGGATCGAGTTCGCCCAGATGTACGCTCGGTTCGGCTCCCGAGTCACACTCCTTGGTCGAAACCATCAGCTCGCTCCCGATGAGGATCGCGAGCTGGCCGAACTGCTGGCCGGCTATCTCCGTGAGGAAGAGATCGACGTCGCGACGGGGGCTACGGTCGTCGAAGCCCGGCGGGAGGGCACGGAAGCGGTAATCGTCGCGACCATCGACGGAGTACGCCGAGAGTTCCGGGCCGATGCGGTACTCGTCGCCACCGGTCGGGTCGGGAACACCGACGACCTCGGTCTTTCAGCCGCAGGCGTTGAGGTTGGTAAGGGCGGGTTCCTGAACGTGGACGAGCAACTTCGCACCAGTCAGCCTCATGTTTGGGGGATCGGCGACGTCAAAGGTGGTTGGATGTTCACACATGTCGCCGCTTACGATGGACCGATCGCCGCGCTCAACGCGGTGAAGGGGTCGGGACGCCGGACCGACTACCGAGTCGTGCCCCGGGTCGTGTTTAGCGACCCGGCGTTCGCGGCGGTCGGTCTGACCGAGGAAGAGGCGCGGGCGGCTGGCCATGATGTTGTGGTCGGCAGCGTCGCGGTAGCTGGCGCTCGGGCCATGGCCATCGGCGACGAACGGGGACGCCTCAAGGCGGTCGTGAACAGCGAAAACGGAGAGATTCTCGGCTTCCACGCGCTTGCACCGCACGCCGATGACCTAGTACACGAAGCCATCGTAGCGATGCACGACCACGGGACGATTGAACGGATCTCGAAGTCGATCCACGCGCACCCTACGCTCTCCGAGATGGTGAAGGCGGCGGCCCGAGCGGCGAGGGTCTGAGTCTCACCACAGGGTCAAACAGAGGAACCACGTGAGTGACGTCAGCCGTTGCTCGTCGCTCGCCGCCGCGGATACGACAGCCACGCGGCGCTGAGCTGACGACGGTCTCACCCGAGTTGGCCTCAGTCGCGCGTCGCTCGGGCACGGTTGCGACTGTTACTAGGTTAGCATATGCTAATACAGTAACAGAAAAGGGGGATCCATTGACGCTGGATACGCTCGGGGCTCGCGAGCGCCAGATCATGAGCGTGGTGTACCGACTGGGTCGGGCAACCGTGCGAGATGTGTTAAATGCGCTGCCCGGCTCGCCGAACTACTCGTCGGTCCGAACCATGCTCAACAAGCTAGAAGAGAAGGGTCATCTCGAACATCGAGAGGAAGGACGCCGGTACGTCTATGCGCCGACTCTTTCACCCGGAAAGGCACAGCGGAGCACGCTTCGAGA
>JAJCZV010000012.1 GCA_029262175.1 Gemmatimonadota bacterium | reverse complement strand
CGCTGGACCCACTTGCCGGCGCGACATTCCCCGCCCGATAATGGTCGAAGCGCGCGATCTTTGGGGAGATCTGCCTGGAGTCACATTGGGCAGGCAACGCGCTCGGAACGTGTCGCCCGCAGGGGCGGCGAAAGGCACAGCCCTCAGTACAGAGAGGTCCCACACTCTAGGAGGTCGACGCATGCGCCGTATCCGAGTAAAGACGTCCTTCCTTACACTCGCCGCATTGGTGTTCTTTGCGGCTTGTTCAGACGCACCTCAATCGCCCGCACCGATCGGAGTCGATCGTCCGGCCACGCCGAGCGTTCTCGCCGGGGCGCGGGGACAGGAAGAGCTGGTCCGGCAGATCCCCGGTTTTGGTGGGATGTTCATCGATGAGAACGGAACGCCAAACGTCTATCTGACGGACATCGAGAACGCGCTCGATGCCGAGATGGACGTCGCCTCGTTCATGCGGGATCGCGGTTTTGACGCGCTTCCGATCAAAGCTCATCGCGCGAACTTCACCATCCCGCAGTTGGATGAGTGGTTTACCGAGACTGCGAAATCCACGTTGGGACATGACGGCGTGGTGGCGGTCGACATCGACGACCGCTCGAACCGACTATCGATCGGCGTGGTCGACCCATCGCAGGTCGAAATGATCCGCGACCGTGTGCTCGGTCTCGGGATCCCGCAGGAAGCCCTCGACGTGACCGTCACGGGTCCGATCCAGACGGCCGTCACACTGCAGGACGGCGTGCGGCCCGTGCAGGGCGGATTGCAGATCAACTTCGGTTTCTTCGCGTGCACGCTCGGCTTCAACGTCTCGGCGGTCGATGGCGTCGCCGAACCGTCGTTCATCACCAATTCGCACTGCACGGACGTGCAAGGCGGTACGGAGGACACGCGGTACTTCCAGCCTGTGTTCTTTGTGGCGAACTCCTTTATCGGGCGAGAAGTCGCCGACCCCACGTATGATCCCATCGACTGTTTTGACGGGTTCGTATGTCGATACAGCGACGCGGCACGCGTTCGCTACGACCGCGGCGTCTCCTACACGCTCGGCAAGATCTATCGGACGACCGCCCCCAACAATTTCGATATCACGATCGATGGGGAATGGAGTCTCGTGACCAAGCGTCGCGCCGTCGTCGGACAGACCGTGAGCAAGGTCGGCCGCACCACCGGTTGGTCGGAAGGCGCTGTATTGGCTACCGGAGTGGCGACGTTGCAGTCTGGAACCAACATCGTGATCCTCGACCAGTCGTTTGCCGACGGCCCGGTGGGCGGTGGGGACAGTGGATCTCCGGTGATGTTCACCGATGACGACCACGCGGCGTTGACCGGCATTCTTTGGGGTTCCGGCGGCAGCTTCTACGTATTCAGCCCGATCGCGAACGTCGAGATGGAGCTGGGTCGTCTAACGATCAAGTAGTCAACAACCCGATCCGGGGATCGGCCGCGTCAACGGGTCGCCCTCGCTGCCATGAACAAGAGAGGAGCGTCGAGCATGAGCATCGCCCGGCGCTCCTCTTTTCTGTTTCGGATGGTCGTGTTGGCCGGCGCCAGTGTCGTAGGGTTCAGCGGTTGCACCCGCACCGACCGAGGGACGCCGAGCACAGATGTGGCCCCACCCTCCGCGGAAGCAGGTGGCCCCGTGCCGAACGAGCCGACTCAGGGGGAATCGAGTCGACCACTGCCCGCCAATCTCCAGGCGGAGATCGAGGCGGGAGGTGGGTCCGAGGCGGACCCCATATCCATCACGATCCGAGTCACCAACACGGGAGCGGATTCACTCATACTCGAGTTGCTCGGGAGGGAAGTCGTGTTCGATCTTCTCGTGGCCGATGAGACCGGGCGCGTGATCTGGAGCCGGCTCGACGATAATCCGCAGCCGGCCATCGTGAGATTTGTCATACTCGAACCGGGCGACGACTTGGAACTCAACGATCTGTGGGATCGACGCTCGACCGAAGGTGAGATCGTTCCTCCCGGGATCTACCGACTCTCGGGTGTCATCCCCACCAGCACCGGGCCGCTCTCGGTCGGCCCCATCGCCTTGAGTGTGGACGCTCGTCCTTGACCGATGCACCCACGGGAAAGGGACCCCCCGAAGAGCTGAGGACCGAGAGCATGCTCGACGATCTTCAGGGTCGCTCGGTTCGTAGCGGAGCCGTACGGCTTCTGGCCCAGGGCTTCCAGACCATCGTTGCGGTGGGCACCGGCGCCGCCCTCGCCCGACTTCTCACACCCGCGGACTTCGGCGTATACGCGATGGCCTTCACGCTCATCGGCTTCGTGTCCTGGTTTCGCGATTTCGGGCTGCCGCTGGCATTGACGCAGCGCGACGTACTCACCGACTCGGCGGCGAGGGCCATCTTCGTCACCGGCATCAAGCTTACGGGCGGCCTGGTCCTCTTCATCGTGCTGATGGCGCCGGTCGTGGCTGCCTTCTACGACGAACCGAGGGTCCGCTTGGCTGCCCTCATCATGAGCACTGGCGTGTTGGCTCTAGGCTTCGCGATCGTGCCCGAGGGGTTGTTGATTCGACGCATGCGTTTCGGTGCGCTCGCGACGATCGAAACCGCGTCCGGCCTGGCGGGGATGGCGGTCGCGGTCGTGGCGGCCTTGAACGGAGCCGGCTACTGGGCGCTCGTCTGTCAGTTCATGGCGCTCACACTCGTAAAGAGTGCGGGCGTCTGTTTCGTTTCTGACTGGCGCTTTCGACGGTCAAAGACGGACGCGCACACCTCGCCCGCGTCAGCTGCAGAGGCGGCCAGCTCGTCCGGCGCAATGTTCCGGTATGGCAGGGATCTGACGGCCGCCCGCATCGTTCGCTACTTCGGGGTGAACGCGGACCGGATCCTGATCGGGCGCTTCCACGGGAGCGCGGCGCTCGGTTTATACGACAATGCACTCCGGTGGTCGCGTTATCCCCTGCGGCAGGTTTTCATGCCGCTTCAGACCGTCTTCGTATCGACCCTGAGCCGGGTAGCCGGGAATCCAGCGCGCTATAGAAACGCTTTTCAAAAAGGCACGCTACCCATCTACACCGTCCTCGTCCCGATGCTGGTCTACCTCCTCCTGGACGCACCCGCTGTCGTACTGGTCTTGCTGGGAGACCAGTGGCTCGACGCCGTCCCACTGTTTCGACTCCTGTCGCTGGCCGCCCTCGGCCAATCGCTCCGTCGCGCCACAGACTGGCTTTATCTCTCCGAAGGGCGGACCGACAGTCAATTGCGCTGGAACGGCATCGCGGCCGGTGTGCAAATCGCGTGTGTCGTCATCGGGCTCAGGTGGGGGTCCGTCGGCGTCGCGGCCGGGTTCGCGATCGCCTCATGGCTCTTGGTCGTTCCCGACATCCTCTATTGTACGAGAGGATCGCTCCTCAGCGCGCGAGATTTCTTGCCGATGACCTGGCGACCACTGATTGCGGCCTCAGTCGGGGGCGTTCTCGCACTCTTGGTGTGGCCAGAGCTTCTCAGCAATTCGCCGACCGTAGCGAGCGAAGGTGCGGCGTTGCGCGGGGTGCTACAGCGGCTCCCAGCGTTCGTAGCAGCATACACCGTCGTTTGGGTCGGACTCCCCGGCGGTCGAGCGGCGCTCCGTGACGTGTTGGCGCTGGCGTCGTTGTTGGGGGCCGCCTCATCCGGACGGCAGGGTCGAGATCGTCGCGAAGACCAGCCCGAATCGGACCGGACGTGACCCGTAGGCGACCGGACCCTTCAGACCTCGGTCCCCTCGAGTGGATCGATCGCGTCCGACAAGCGGGAGTCACCTGGATCGCTGTGCGTCGATCGAGTCGAGCGATGGCTCCCGAGTTCGACGACGTGCAGGCGTATTGCTTCTTTATCGGCTACCCTCGCAGTGGGCACTCGATCATCGGTGCTCTGCTGGACGCGCACCCACAAGCCGCGATCGCGCATGAGCTCGGAGCGCTCCAGTACGTTAGGTGGCGCTTCGATCGAGACAGGCTGTTCTATCTTCTGGCGCGGAACGCCCGCGAGTCGGCTGCCGCCGAGCGGCCCTCGGGAGAGTTTCGCTATCGAGTGGACGACCAGTGGCAAGGTCGGTTCACGCAGCTCCGCGTCGTCGGGGACAACCAGGCGGAAGGGGCAACGCTCAGACTGAGGGTGGCCCCGCAGATTCTGGCGCGTCTGCAGCGCACCGTTCGAGTGCCACTCCGCGTTATTCACATCGTTCGAAACCCGTTCGATAACATCACCACGATGGCCATCCGCGCCGCCCAACGCGCGGCGAGAATGACAGGATCATCGGAACAAGAGCCTGACCTGGGCCGGGCATTCGATCGGTACCGCGTTCTATCGGAACACGTCGCGGGTCTCAGGGAGAAGCTAGGGGAGAGCCTCCACGAGTTGCGACACGAAGACTTCGTCGCGGATCCACGCGGCCGGCTCGCCGAACTGTGCGAGTTCTTGGGGCTCGATGCAGAGGCGGACTACCTCGACGCCAGCGCTGCGACGGTGTGGGGGGAGCCCCGGCAGACACGGCACAACGTCCCCTGGTCGCCGGATCTAAGAGCCTCCGTCGAGCAGATGATCGCAGACACGCCTCACTTGGCCGGGTATCGGTTCGATTCGTAGACTCCTCCTCCCACGATACGTGAGAAGACAGGAAGGGAAGAACTTTGAACAGACCCGGCGGCCCGATCGTCGTTATTGGTGTCGATGCGCTTGACGTCGACCTGCTCAAGCGCTGGATGGACGAGGGTCGGCTCCCTGTCTTGAGTGCGCTTCGAGACCAAGGTTCTTTCGCTAGACTCGAGTCCACCCTGGACCTATTCGGGGACGCGCCCTGGCCATCGTTGAACGCAGGGGTTTCTCCGGCCCACCATGCGTTCATCAATCATCTGCAGCTACAGCGGGGCACCCTCAACATCGAGCGCACCGACGCCCGCCACGCCCGCGTGCTCCCGTTCTGGCAGTATCTACGGAAGACGGGTCTTCGCGTCGCGACAATGGATGTCCCCAAGACGTTTCCGATCGAGGGGCTCGATGGAATCCAACTGTGCGGTTGGGGCGAGCACTACCCGCTTCTGCGGAGTCCCGCCTCCGTGCCGGCAAACGCGCCCTCAGCGGTCACGGACCCTCTCCGGGCGTTCGTTCACCCGCCGGAGCTGACGAATCCCCCATCACGCGAGTGGGAACGCGAGACGCGCGAGACACTCATCTCCGGAGTCGAGTGTCAGCGGGCGGCCATGGCGGCTTTGATGGACGAGGCTCCCTGGGACTTTTTCTTCTCCGTCTTCTCTTCGTTTCACTACGTGGGACACCAGTTCCTTCACCATATGGATCCGCAACACTGGGCTCACGAAAAGGACGCGCCATCGGAGCTGCGAGAAGCCGTGCTGGACGTAGCGAGCTGCACCGACGCTGCGCTCGGCGACCTGCTCGACCGAGTCCCGGAGGACGCGACTTGGTTCATCGTTTCGGTCCACGGATTCGAGCCCAACTTCTCGGCAAACAACCTCATGGAGGAGGTGCTCCAGGCCCTCGGTTACCTCGTCCCCGCGGAGAAGAAGGAAGCGAGCAACTCCATAGGTCGCCTCCTCAACGCCACCAGCGCCCTTCGGAACCTCATCCCGCAATCGATCCGAGACATGATCAACTCGCGACTCCCGGAAGGTCTTCACGATCAGGCGGATTCGAGCGCCCTCGAAGGACATTGGGACTGGACGCGAACGCGAGCCTTCATGGTGCCGTCCGATCACTTTCAAGCGCTCTTGAGCTTGAATCTCGCGGGCCGGGAGCCGCGCGGGATCGTCGAGCCCGGTGAAGCGTCCGAGGCCCTGATCGCCGAGATTCGAAAGGATCTGATGGAGCTCGAGAACGCCGACACGGGAGCCCCGGCCGTCGCTTCGGTGGTCACCACCGCAGACATATACGCCGGCCCCAACCTCCAGGACTTGCCCGACCTCGTCGTTCAGTGGGCGAAGGATCGTCCGATACGCGCGTTGACACACCCCCGATTCGGCACGATCCGAGACGATGAGTATGCGCTTCGCAAGACGCAGCACACCCCCGATGGTCTCCTGATCGCGGGTGGACGTGGCATCGCCAAGGGTCGGACGATCGAGGGAGGACGCACCATCGATTTCGCGCCGACCATCCTCCGGTTGCTCGGACGACCCATTCCAGACGAGCTCGAGGGACGGGTACTGGAGGATCTTCTCTCCACATGAACGCCTTGGTCACGGGGGCCACGGGGTTCGTCGGGGGACACCTTTGCGAACGACTCGTTCGCGCCGGAGCGAACGTTCGCGCGTTGGCGCGCGTGGAGAGCGATACGACCCGTCTTCCCAGGGAAGTCGAGGTGGTGCGCGGCGACCTTGAAGATCACCCATCGCTGAGCGGCCTCATGGAGGGTCGAGACGTCGTGTTTCATCTGGCCGCCGCCCGCTCACCCGGCACCTACGGCCACACCGGTCGACGCGAGACCGACGTGGAAGGGACCGCTTCGTTGGCAGAATTGGCCGCAGAAGGCCGCGCCCGGTTGGTCTTCGCGAGCAGTCGCGGCGTTCACGGAGCCGTCGACGGTATCCTCGACGCCCAGACTCCGGTACAGCCGAATACGCCCTACCGACGGGTCAAGGCAGAGGCCGAACAGGCGCTTTCGTCTCTTGCAAACCGCGCCAACCTCGAGCACGTGACCCTGCGCATTCCGAGCGTCGTGGGACGCGGCGCCTACGGCTGGCTGGGTCTCTACAAGGCCGTGGCCACCGGTCGGTTTCGACTCATCGGATCCGGGCGCAATCGCGTTCACCCCTGCCCGGTCGAGGATGTCGTAGAGGCGCTGTTGCTGGCGGGCACCGCGAACGATGTGGGCGGCGAGACCTTTATCTTCAGCGGTTGCGAGACCGCATCGCTTCGCGAATTCATCGAGCTCATGGCGGGCTCGCTGGACGCCTCCATCGCCCGCGTCGGGATCCCGTCGTTCCCCTATCGGTTGCGCGGATCGCTGGGGCTCTTCGGCCGAAGAGGCACCGGTCTTTCACCTTACGAGATGTTCCTGGTCAGCTACGAGATCGACAACGATGCGGCGCGCGCCGGCTTGGGCTACGAACCTCGCGTACGACTCGCGGATGCGGTGCAGTCCATGACGAGTTGGTACAAAGAAACGGGTCTCCTCGATTGAGGATTCTGACGGTCAATGACTACGCGACGCCCACCGGTGGGGCAGAGCTTCTGATGGCGCGTCTTGTGGCCGGTCTGACCTCCAGGGGTCACGACGTGCGGACCTTCGCGAGCTACGCTGCCCGACCCGAAGACGAGCCCCGCGCGGACTATCTCAGCCGAGGGACCCTCGGCCTCTCCAGGACCGCGCTGCAAGTTCACAACCGATCGGCGCGCCGCGGGTTCGAGCAGGCCATAGCCGAGTTTCGACCGGACATCGTTCACCTCGGCCTCTTTCTGACCCAGCTCTCGCCGCTGATCCTGGACGGGCTCGAAGACGTACCGACGGTCTACCACGCGCAGTGGTATCGAGCGGTCTGTCCGACCGGAACAAAGCACCTGCCCGCTGGAACCTCCTGCCAATCGCCGTGGGGTCCCGCGTGCTATCGGAACGGATGTCTGTCGCTTCCGGCCTGGGTCGCCGCGATGGCGCAACGTGGGGCTTGGCTCAAGCGAACCTCGGCGATCGACACGTTCGTTGCGGTCGGGGAGAGCGTTCGCACGCGTCTCGAGGAGGCGGGGTTGGGACCGGTGGTCGTCATCCCCAACTCGGCTCCACCAGGCGCCGCGCCGCGGGAACCACAGACGGCGACCGGTCACGACGACGTCACGATCGGGTTCGCGGGACGCCTGGAGCCCGAGAAAGGCGTCCTCGTCCTATTGGAAGTGTTCGCCAGCCTTCTCGTGGCGCACCCCGAGGTCCGCATGGTCTTGGTGGGTGACGGTTCCGCGCGCGCACAGATCGAGCGGCGTGCTCACGATCTGGGGGTGTCGGACCGCCTGGAGATCACCGGTTGGCTCTCGCGTGACGCCGCGGAAGACCGCCTTCGCGGGACGATTCTCCAGGTCGTCCCCTCCCAATGGGAGGAGCCGTTCGGGCTCGTCGCGGTCGAGGCCCTGAAGCGCGGGACTCCGGTGGTGGTCAGCGACTCCGGAGGACTCGTCGAGATCGTTCGCCACGGTGAAACGGGACTTCGCGTTGCCGCCGCAGATGTCGAGGGATGGGTCGAGGCGATCGGGTCACTCCTGGCCGATACCGGCCTGCGTACTCGACTAGCGGCCGCAGGTCGGCACGACGCCGAGCACCGGTTCTCCGAGGATCTGTGGCTCGATCGTTTCGAGCGGCTGTACGAAGCGCTCATCGCCGCATGAGCGGGCACCTTCCCAACCTCTTGGTTGTCGGGGGGCAGAAGTGCGGGACTTCAAGCCTGCACTTCTATTTGAGAAAGCACCCCGATGTGTTCATGTCTCGGCTCAAAGAGCCCGAGTACTTCATCGAAGAGAGAAACTGGAGTCGTGGGCTGGATTGGTATCGTCGCCACTTCGAAAGCGCGCGTGTGCGCGGCGAGGCATCCGCGAACTACACCGCCTGTCATCGATTTCCGGGTGTGCCCGCACGGGCGCACGCAACGGTTCCGGATGCTCGCATCATCTTTTTGATGCGAGATCCGTTCGCGCGCATCATATCCCATTGGGTACACAACTTTGCGGCGGGTTTCGAGGATCGGCCCTTCGCGGAAGCCGTTCGACACGAGACGTACGTCGAGCGGAGCAGCTACTGGATGCAGCTTCAGGCCTTCCTCGAGCACTTCTCAGCCGAGCAGATCTTGATTGTTCAGAGCGAGAGGCTTCGTTCGGAACGGGAGGCCAGCCTGCGCGAGATCTTCCGGTTTCTCGATGTGGACCCCGACTTCTGGCACCCGAGTTTTCGTCTCCTTCGACACGTCTCCTCGATCAAACGCAGAAGAACGCGCCTCGGTAAACGGCTGGCGGACGCGGGTGTCCTCGAGATGGTCGACGCCCTCCCGCAACCGTTTCGCTGGCAGTTCAAGTACGTGGTCTTTCTCCCCTTTTCGCGTCCGATCGCGCGGCCGGAGATGGACGCCGAAACGCGGTCGTGGCTCACGGAGAACTTGGCGGAGGACGTGGCTCGACTCCGCGACTTCACCGGGATGGACTTCGCGGGGTGGTCGCTTTGACCCAGTCGAGTTCGAGCGCCGAGCGCGTTCGCATCGCGATCGTCGGCGCGGGCGCCATCGCTGAGCTCGCCCACATCCCGGCTCTCGCATCAATAGCGGAAGCCAAGCTCGTCGCCTTCGTGGATCCTGAAGAGGCGCGTCGGGAAACCCTGCGCGGGCGCTGGCCGGCCATCCCCGCCCACGCCACACTCGCGGACCTCGAGAAGAGCGGGCTTCCCGACGCGATCATCGTCGCCGCTCCACCGGAACACCACCTCGAGCCGGCGCTGTGGGCGCGGCGCCATGACCTGCACCTCTACCTGGAGAAACCCGTCGCGGCTTCCCGGTCGGATGTCGACCGGCTGGTCGACGCGTGGCGTGACGCTGAGTCCGTGGCCATGATGGGACTCAACTATCGCTTCCACCCAGCGGTGATCGAGCTTCGAGAACGCATCTCACGGGGTGAAATCGGTCGTCTTGTCACGCTCCACACCGTGTTCGCGACGCCCGCGGTCGGACCCGATGACTGGCGCGGCTCTGCGCGGTCCGGTGGTGGGGCGCTGCTCGACCTGGGCACGCACCATCTCGATCTGCTCTCGCATCTCACCGGAACCCAGATCGTCGACGTCGCCTGCGTGATGAACATGCGAGCTACGGAGAACGACACCGCTCACCTGACCGCCACCCTTTCCACTGGGTGCACCGCACAGTGCGCCTTCGTCTTCGGCGCTGCGGAGACCGACCGGATCGAGGTGATCGGCGAGAGAGGCGCGCTGACGCTGGACCGATTGAACGGCTCCGTTGCGGCCCGATCTGAACGGTTCGGCTACACGCGCGGCGCCGCGCTCGGCCGCGCCAGAGCGCTGATGGCCGCGGCGTTCGATGGCGTGACGCGCGCGCGGGGCGAGCCATCCTACCGAGCCGCGCTGGCAGCCTGGCTTCGAAAGATTCGGGGGCTCGCCGTTCACCTGCCTACCCTCGAGGACGGAGCGCGCCTACATCGGCTCGTGGAGAGGGCCGCGTCAGCATCGACCAGCGGAGAACGCCTGCCGGTGTCTATCGACGAAGCTGACACGAGTTGACGAGGATGAACGAAGCCCCACCCGTGTCCTTACCGGGGTTCACGATCGTCGTGCCCACCCATGACCGACCCACACGTCTCAGCCAGTGTCTGCGGGCGCTCAGCGCACTCGACTACCCACGCGACAAGCTACAGATCGTCGTCGTCGACGACGGATCCCCAAGTTCGCTTCGCGAAGTCGTGGATCGGGAGGGACACGGACTCGACATCGAGTTGATCGTGCAGGAGAACGCGGGACCCGCTTCAGCTCGGAATATCGGAGTTGAACGCGCGCGGCATCCGTACGTGGCGTTCACAGATGACGATTGCGCCCCGGACCCGAGGTGGCTCTTGGAGTTGGCCGTGGCATTTGCGGAAACGCCTGCTGCCTTGATCGGCGGGCGTACCGTCAACGCACTACCAAAGAACCCGTACGCCGAAGCCAGTCAGGAACTCGTCAGTTACTTGTACGAATACTTCAACACCGATGACGAGGCGCGCTTCTTCACCTCCAATAACATGGCGCTACCCATTGAGGGCTTTCGGGCAGTGGGTGGGTTCAGTGCCTCTTTCCCCCTCGCTGCAGCCGAAGATCGAGATCTCTGTCGACGTTGGTCCGAGGCCGGGTCCCCCATGTCATACGCACCTCGAGCGCTCGTGGACCACTTTCACGAACTCAAGCTGCGGAGTTTCACTACCCAGCACTTTGGGTATGGGCGGGGCGCGCACGGATATCATCAACGAAGGGCGGAACGTGGCGAAGCCCGTGTACGTCTAGAACCCATGCGGTTCTATACAGGCCTCCTGTCCTACCCCATGCGGCGACACTCACCGGCCAAAGCGTTCGGGATCGCGGTTCTCATGTTCGTGTCGCAGGCGGCCAACGCAAGCGGATACTTCTTCGAGAAGGCGCGCGCTTCAAAGCGTAAGACTTCCTAGAGGAGCGCGAACTGCGCGTTGGCACTTATCCGCGTCGTCCAAGTCTTTCCGGCACTTCTGCAAAGACTTCACAATCGACGGCGAATCGGTGCGCCCGACTCGCAACCGGAGGGCCGTCCCGGCGACCGCCCAAGTCGGGGGCGGTCAACGAGTTGCACCGCTGCGTCGGATTTCTATCGATCGGAAAGACGGCGCGGTCGGCTTGGGCACATCACCTGCTCTTAGAACCGTGCAAACGGTTTCTTGTCAATCGATGATGGGTGGAGGGGTTTATGAGGACGAAGCGGTACGCGAAGATCGGGATGGCCGCGGCATGTGTCGCGTTTTTTGGGGCCTGCGACAACGGCGACGTGCTGGCGCCGCAGGGGACGTTGGCTCCGGCTGAGGCCGAAGCTTTGAACGAGACCATCGTCGGCTTGGCTTTCCAGGGCTGGGGCTTCGACCAGGCGGCGGCTTCGCGCGTGCCGGCTCCCGGCGCGGGTGTCTCGATGAGCGTCGCGGGCGCCCCCATCAACATCGATTGGGCGCTTTCGGTCAGCACGGTGTGCGATGAGGGCGGAACGTTCGGGGTCGACGGCTCGATCAGCGGCTCGATCGACGACCAGACGCTTGCCGGCACGTTGTCGCTGGACGTCGCGACGACGATGTCGGACTGCGGTTTCCTCGCGGAAGAGCAGATCTTCACGTTCAACACCAACCCCGACCTTCAGCTCGAGGGCTCGGTCTCTTGGGACCAGAGCGGTCTCGTGGGTGTCTCGACCTTCACGTATAACGGCGGCCTCGACTGGGCTGCAGCGGATGGCCGCAACGGCAACTGCACGTTCAACGTGAGCGTATCGCTCGCTCAGGACGGAACCGAGACGGCTTCGGGTACGGTCTGTGGCGTAACGGTGGACAGCGGCTCGCTCTAGACCGCGTAGGGTCGCGGCGAAATCGCCGCGGTTGCACGACAGAACGGCCGGGATCCCCGTGGGTTCCGGCCGTTTCTGCATCTGGTGCGAAACATCGACTCCCGGCGCGTCGTCATGATCTGCGGCGATCTCGCACCACCAGGCGGGCCCAGCACCTCGCGTACCGAGCGGGCGAGTCGCCTCTCATGAGGACTCTGGCTATTTTCGCAGCGTTCCTCCCCGACGGATAAGGAGTCGTACCGATGAGTCGTACTGCTATCACCCTCATTGCCGTGGCGATCGCCGGCCTCGGCGCCGTCACCGTCCTCTCCACTCGCGCTCCCATGATCGATGCCGCCGAGATCGGCGCCTTCGGTTTCGAGGCGGGTGAACTCGTCGCGGACTTCACCTATCGGGACGTCGACGGGGCGGCGGGCTCGCTCGCGTCGCTTCTCTACGAGAAAGAGGCGCTCGTCGTCGTCATGCGCGTGTCGGAGTGTCCCGTATCCAAGCGGTACGGCCACCGACTCGCAGAGCTCGAGCAGAAGTACGCCGAGCGGGGCGTCGCGTTCGCCTATCTCGACGTGAGCCCGCAGGACACCGAGGAGAAGGTTCGCGAGGACATCGAGACGTTCGGCTTCGAGGCGCCTTACATCCTCGAGACCAACGGCGAGATCGCGTCGCGTCTGCAGCCACGCGTGTCGTCGGAAGTCTTCATCATCGACGCCAAGCGCACGCTCCGCTACCGCGGCGCCGTGGACGACCAGTTCGGGATCACCTTCTCGAACCCGAACGTCCGCAACCATTATCTGTCCGACGCGCTCGAAGCGGTCTTGGCCGGCGAAGATGTCGTCGTCCCCACGACCGAAGCATCGGGCTGCTTTCTCGAAGTGGCGGAAGCGAAAGTTCCGGAGCGCGACGTCACCTACTACAGCCGCGTCGGGCGCATCCTCGAGCAAAACTGCGTGACGTGTCACCGTGAAGGTGGCGTGGGGCCGATGGCGCTGGACAGCTACGAGCAAGCGTACGGGTTCAGCCCCATGATCAAGCACATGGTCACGCAGGGGCTGATGCCGCCGTGGTACGCGAGCCCGGATCACGGCGAATGGGCCAACGATCGTCGCCTTTCCGACCGTGACAAACGCGATCTTCTCGCTTGGATCGATGAAGGTTCGGTCGAAGGGGATCGTTCGCTCGCCTGGGCGCCGCGAAAGCTGGCGCCGGGGTGGAAACTCGGGTATGAGCCGGACGAGGTCATCCACATCCCCGAGGCCCAGTCGATCCCTTCGGAAGGGGTGCTCGAGTACCGACACCTCTACGTGAAGACGAATTGGGAAGAGGACCGCTGGCTGACCGCGGCCGAGATCGTCCCGACGGCGCCTCAAGCCACGCACCACGTGATCGTGTACCTCGAGGGACCCGATGACGAGCGTCGTGGTGGCTGGCTCACCGAGTACGCACCCGGCACGCCGCCCAACGAGTGGCCGGAAGGCACCGGCAAGCGGATCCCCGCCGGCGCATGGTTGATGTTCGAGCTTCACTACACGCCCAACGGGGAAGCGACGACCGACGAGACGCACCTCGGGCTCGTGTTCGCTGATGAAGAGCCGGCCGCAGAAGTGATCATGGCGGCGGTCACCACCGATGAGTTCGAGATCCCCGCGCACGCGGCGGATCATGAAGTGGTCGCCGACATGACGTTCGAGGGATCCGGCGAAATCATCAGCCTGCTTCCGCACATGCACCTGCGCGGAAAGCGATTTCAACTCGAGATGGATCGCGCGGACGGCAGTACGGAGATCCTCCTCGATGTGCCGCGCTACGACTTCAATTGGCAGATCGCGTACAAGCCGGCCAAGCCGCTCCGAGTAAGCCGCGGCGATCGGATCCGTGGACGCGCCTGGTACGACAACAGCGAAGGGAACCCGTCGAATCCAGATCCGAGCAAGGCGGTTCGCTACGGCGAGCAGAGCTTCGAGGAGATGATGTTCGGCTTCTTCGAGTTCGTTCCGGACCC
This sequence comes from Gemmatimonadota bacterium, assembly GCA_029262175.1. Taxonomy (GTDB): domain Bacteria; phylum Gemmatimonadota; class Gemmatimonadetes; order Palauibacterales; family Palauibacteraceae; genus Palauibacter. Next base: position 8,028 of record JAJCZV010000012.1, on the reverse strand, counting down.
GGGGTATGGCGAGGACAATCAGTAACCGCCTCCACCAGGCAACGGAAGTCTGCCCATGGGCAAGCGCAGGCCGGCGACGCCCCTTGCATCCAAGGTCCGCGAGACGCTCTACGGAGCCACGGTTCGGGCCGAGCTCGACCTGCACGGATTGCGGGCGGAGCAAGCCATCCAACGCGTCGAGCTCTTTGTGGACACATGGAGCCGACGCGAGCCTGATGCGGTCCTCCGCATCATCACGGGAAAAGGCAACCGCTCCGCGGGGGCACCGGTCCTCCTGGAGGCGGTGCGGGAATGGCTGCGACAGGAATCGGGCGACAAGGTCGCGGATATGGTGCGCGACGCAGGAGGTGGAGGGTGGTTGGTGCGGGTAGGGGGGCCGCGTAACTCGTCCTGAGCACAAGCCTGAGCACAGAAAGAGCCCGAGTCGCGATGCGGCTCGGGCTCTTTGCTTATGGCTGTCCTGCTCTGATCAGCGTTCTAGATCGCCGTCTCAGCTCACGTTGCGCCTCTTCTCAATGCTAGGAGTGCGCTCGACGAGCAGTCAAGATGCCGGCGAGGCAGGCTCGTAGTAGCCGAGCTCCCGCATCAGGTCCGCCGCCAGGGAGTCGAAGGCAGAGACGTTGTCCGCAGCCCAAAGTTCCTCCGCCTCGCCCCGGAAAGCCTCTGTGCGATTCGGGTGTTCGCCGGCCAGCGACAGCATGGCCTCGGGCCACTCGCCCGCGGCTTCGACTCCGATAAACTGGAGCAGCCTCGTCGAGCACGGCGCCGTTTATCTCCGCCCACAGCCAAGCGATCTTCACGAGTCGGCCGTGCACCTGCGCGGGTGGGTCCAGTCGGTGGTCGCGCGACGTATTTCCGATCGGAACGCCGCTCGCCCGCCGCATGGACCGCTTCAGGCGCGCGGAGGCGGAGAGCGGTCGGTACCAATCCCGCTCGAGACCACTGCGAACGAACTGGCGTCCGTCGCGGTGCAGAAAAACGAATCGCCCCTGGGAGACGTCAGAACGGGCGCAGGGGTGGGGTCATTTCACCGTCTTCGATCTCGCCGAGTGGAAGCAAGACGCTAAACGTAGAACCCTCACCCAGCGCGCTCTCGACATGCATCGCGCCGCCGTGTCGAAGCACGATCCCGAGTGCAGATGCGAGACCGATTCCTCGTCCGGCTCCACGCGTCGAAAACACCGGCTGGAATATGCGTTCTAGATCTTCTGCCGGAATACCCTCGCCACTGTCTTTTACCCTGAGGACCGCGCAGGTCCCCTCCGGCGGTTCGAGCAGAAACAGCCCGCGTCCCATCATCTCTGATTTGTTGGCAAGCGACGTCGACACTTCGATCCGCCCCGCGCTTCCGCTCAGCGACTCGGACGCGTTCGAAAACAGATTGATCAATACCTGTCGGAGTCCGTTGGGGTCTACCCGTACCGGGAGCGCTTCGGCGGTCATCGAGAAGTCGACGATGGTTCGTTCGTCTACGGTCCCGCCGAGCGATGCGCTCATGTCGCCCACGATCGATTCGAGATCCCAAACCGCGTGCTCGAACGGGCCCTGTGCCGCGTACTCCAACAACTGGTGACAAAGCTCAGCGGCGCGGGCCGAAGCCTTCGCGGACTGTTGCAGGGCATAGTGTCTCGAGTCCGTGGGATCGGTTTGCATCAAGGCCAGGTCGACGTTGCCCGAGATCGCGACCAAGAGGTTCTTGAAGTCGTGGGCGATTCCGCCGGCCAGTTCGCCCAGACTCTGGAGTTTCTCGGCCCCTCGCAATCGTCGCTCGAGCGCTTCGGCCGCTTGGTCCGCGTGTTCCCGCTCGCGTACGAGCCCGGCCACGATCAGCGTCGAGATGACGACACTGGAGACGAACAACAACGTGAGAAACAGACTCGCGTTGGCCGATTCGAGGACGAAGGGGCCGAAGCCGGCAAGCGTGCCTGCCATGGCAAAGAGGGCGGTCGCAAAGCTCGCCGCCGCCGCCCCGAACTGACCGCAGCGGTAAGACGCCCAAAAAAGGAACGGGAAAATCAGGAACGCGACGGGCGCGCCCCTGAGCGGAAGCGGCGTCAGTGGCGTGAAACTGATCGTCAACGTGACCGCGAGTCCGAGCGTCAGCAGGGCCGACTCGACGATCGGCAAGCGCGGTACTGGATGGGACGACGTCGGCCACGCGAGGATGAGCGGCGTCATTACGACTTGGCCCAACGCATGGGTGAGCCACCACATCAACCACATGCCGGGCTGCGCCCCGGAGGACAACCCACCGGGTAGCAGCAGCGACCCCACGCTGATCGCTGAGGACAGGCCAGCGGTCAAGACAACCACCGCCATAAAGGAGAGCAGGTGCTTCCGGCTGGATATCCGAGCTCCCGGGCACCAGCGGTTCATGAGCCACACGCCGAGCAACGCCTCGAGGGTATTGGCGACCGCCGTTCCCCCCACGTGGGGGGCGGCTCCGCCCGTCAGCGCTGTGACCAGAGCGGCGCCAACAAAGACTGCGGGCCAGAGCTGGGGGCCTGCCAGCAGCATCCAACCGAGCGCGATCCCGCTCGGGAGCCAGACCATCCGAAAGAACGGGAGCCCGGCCTCGGGCACCGAGAGCGTGGCGATGCCGACCGTCGCGTAGACGGCGGTCAGGGCCACGATCTGGGCAAAATCTTTTCCGGAACGCGGAAACACCGACACTCCCCTCCCTCGCAGATCAGTAAAGGTAAGAATAACACTTGATCTGGCGAGTCGTTGCGGTCGGTACCCCGGTTACGGGATCGTGAACACGCTAGCGGCGCCACGCTGGTCGCTGGTGCCGGGTGTTGGGCGGATCCAGGCGCCCGAGACCACTCGCGTGCCGTCTGCTGAAATCGCGACAGATCGGCCGAACTGGTCGGCGGACCCGACGCCAGTCACATCCGCTCCGATCTGCAACCAGCTTGCCCCGGTCCAGTCGAACACTCGGAGTGACCCTCTCGTGTTGCCGTCGTTCGGGTCACCGAGCGCGAAACGACTCCCGTCGGACGAAAGCGAAACGGTCTGATAGCCGAAGTTGGCTTGATTGAAGATGGGGCCCATCTGTACCCACGCGTTGCCGACCAATTCATGGACTTTTACGTACCCCGGGTTGAAGCCGTGCGCCGTGGCTGCTACACGAGCGCCGTCTCGCGACAAATGGACGAACCACCCGAACCCACTGATCCCAGGTTCTCCGTCAACGGCGCCGCCGACTTGGACCCAATTCTGACCTGTCCAGTCAAAGACCCGGACGTGTCCTGCGCCCGAACTCACTCCGGAGGCCGATGAAGCCCCAACTGCGACGCGGTTTCCGTTTCCGGACAGCGAGATACCCTGCCCGAATCGGTCGCCCGCGCTCAGACCGTTGATGTCGGCGCCCAATTGCGTCCACGTGTTGCCGACCAGTTCGTAGACCGCGGCCGCACCTGGCGTGTTACCAAAGCTCGGGCCGGTGAGAGGTGCTCCGACCGCGACGCGACTCCCGTCGGTCGAGAGCGAGACCGAGCGGCCGCGCTGGAACTGTTGGATGATCCCGCCGGGTGAAGTGATGTCGGCGCCAACCTGTATCCAGGTGCTACCGGTTAGCTCGAACACGCGCACGCGGCCAGTGCCCGAGTTGTGACGCCAGCCGCCAAACGCCAGCCGAGTGCCGTCACCCGAGAGCGAGATGGTGCCCTCTTCTCCGGCGAACAGATTCGCCGTCTCGTCGATGTCTTGGCCGACCTGGACCCAAGCGGACCCGTTCCAATCGAACGCCCGCACGTGACCCGCGTTGCTGCCACCGTCCGAGTTCTGAGGCGCGCTGACGGCGATCCGGCTTCCATCATCGGAGATCGTCGAGGCCCAACCCATCCGATCGCCCGGTGCCTCACCGAAGATGTCCGGACCGAGCTGCGTCAGGTTTCCACTCGGACACGTCAGGTTGCCGCTTTCGACGACGCCGCCCGCTGCGAATGAACCGGGGAACTTGGCCTCGAGAATCGTGACCGTCGCTTGAACGTCGCTGGAGCACAACGAAACGTTTCCGGTGACGATAAACTGCAATGTGACGATCGGATCGCTGCTCGCCACGTCGCCCAAGGCATTGAGGCCGGTGATGTCGTTCAGCCCCGCATTGTCTTGAATCTGGACGAGGTGAAGGTCGGATGTCAGTCCGGAAAATGCGTTCAGGTCTTGCAGTAGCGGGTTGAGGCGTACGAACAGGAAGCCGCCCATCTGGGTCAGGCTGGCGAACGACAGGGTGGTCAGGTTCGGATGGTTCGAGACGGTAATCGCACCGTTCGCGTTCGCCGGAGCGCCGCCAACGCCCATCTGAGTCATCGCATCAGCGCTGAAACTCGCGAGCATAGCGTTGTTGGCGATCGTGAACCCGGTTGTCGCTTGGGTCAGACTCGGCAGGTCGATCGCAGTGAGCGCATCCAGCTGCGTGAACGCCCCTGTTCCGACTTGTTGTAGGCCCGAGAGATCGAGCGCCTGCAGGAGGGGAGCGGCCTGCAACCCGACAAAGGCCGTGTTCGTCAGAGCGGGCGCGGAGAAGCTCTGCAGGTTCGCGTGGTTCGAGACGTCGACGCTCCCGGTCGTTGTCAGACCGGCGAGACTCAACGTCTGTAGCGCATTGTTTCCAAATAGGCTCATGGCGCCACCGACCGTTTGAAGATCGGGCAAGTCGATGCTCAAGAGACCTGCATTGCTTTGAATCGTCACCGCCCCGGTGATGTCCGTGAGACAAGGCAGGCCGTCGAGGGCCGTGAGGGAGCTTCCGACCAGGAGAAGGTCGCCGTTGATCTGCGTGCTCCCGAGGGCCTGGAGGTTCGCCAGATCCTGCGGTGTCGAGAGCGTCACGTTGCCGGTGAACGGTCCGGTGCAGTTGGGTCCCGTCTGCGGTAGCACGGCCCCGAACGGCGAGAACGACGTCGCCAGTCCGCCAAGACCGCCAGGGTTCAGCGCGGAGACGTGGCTACCAGTCGCGCCGAGCGTTCCGACCCCGAGGAACCGACCGGCAGACGAAGTCCAATGGCCGACCCGATCGATCGTCTTCATGGCGAGCGATCCGAACGCCTGGTTCGATGGCAGACTCGAAGTCGCTGTCGAGCAGTCGAGAAACGAAGCCGGTGCAAGCGCGAGGATCTCGACCTGCTGTGCGTTCTGCGGATCCGGGTGCGCGAGACGGAGCTGGCCCACGACGTTCGCAGGCGGAGCGAGCGGGTGCGGCGGATCGAGAACGCACACCCCGACCTCGACCTGTCCCCCCGGCGCAGCCGACGACGCGATGTCATAGAACTGCGGGAACTGTTGCAACGATGTCGGCAACGGACCCTGCCCGTTCTGCGCCGGGTTGGGCAGCCGCTCGATCGTTACGAGCGTGGGGTTCGCGAACACTCCGGCGGGGATGTCGACGCCCGCGTGCAACGTACTCGTGATGACCAGGCCGCCCTGTGAACCGATGACGCTGGCTGCACCGTCCGGAGCAAGTGCGCCAATCGGCGGCAGCGGCGCCGTGATCCCTGCGAGCGTATAGAGCTGGTCGATGAGGTCGACGACCGCGTCATCGATGGTGGGTGGCAAAGGACCGTTCGGGTCGCTGAGCGTTCCTTGTCGATGGAACGCGAGCACGGAGTTGATGATCGACAGCGCTTCGTCCTGCGCGGCTTGCGTGTTCCCGGCCAAGAGTTCGGCTTCGATGACGCCGACCTGGGCGGCGAGCTGCGTGCCCCCGGTCTGAGTGACGAGCGCCTGGATCAGGATCCGTGCGGAGTCCGCCGGCGTGGCGGGCTGACCGGGTCCACCCTGCGGGACGACCGCACCGAACGGGCTGAACGAAGTCGCGAGTCCACCGAGGCCGCCGGGATTGAGCGCGGTGTTCGTCGCCAGCATCCCCGCTCCGACGAAGGAGCTCGTAGGCGAAGTCCAGCGACCCAGTTGGTCGTATGCGGCCGATGCGAGCGATCCGAAGACGCTCGCCGACGGCACGCTCGACGTGGCGGTCGAACAGTCCAGGAACGGAACCGGCGCGAGCGGAAGAATGTCGACTTGCGTGGTCGGGTTCGCCGGGTCGGGGTGAGCGAGCCTGAGCTGACTCAGCACGGAGGCGGGCGGCGCGAGTGGGTGCGGCGCGTCGAGCACGCAGACGCCGACGACGACGCCCGGGCCGTTCTGAGCGGGCTGCGCCGAAGCCATCACTTCATAGAACTGCGGGAACTGCTGCAACGTCGTCGGCAACGGTCCCTGCCCGGCCTGCGTTGGGTTGGGCAATCGAACGATGGTCACGAGCGTTGGGTTCGGGAACGCGCCCGGCGGGACTTCGACGCCGGCGTGGAGCGTACTGGTGACGACCATGCCGCCGTTCGAATCGATGACCTTCGCGGCGCCATCGGGATCGAATGCACCCGGCGGTGGTGGTGGCATCATGATCCCGGTGACCATGTAGAGCTGTGCGATCAAGTCGGATACTGCTGCGGCAATCGTCGGGGGCGCCGCTCCGTTCGGGTCCGAAAGCGATCCGGCCGCCTGACGACCGAGCATGACATCGATGATGAAGACCGCGACGTCCTGCGCGCCCTGAGAATCTCCCGCCACCAGCAGGGCCTCGATTTCGTCGACGAAGTCGAGGAAATCGCTCTGCGCGTTGGGCTGTGCGACGAGCGCTCGAATGAGAATGCGCGCGGAGTCGACGGGTGTCGCCATCGGCGGTCCGCCTTGGGGCAGGACCGCACCGAAGGGACTGAACGACGTGGCCAACCCGCCGAGCCCACCGGGCGCGTTGGTCCCCACCCCGTTCGCGCCGATGCAACTCAAGAACGGCGATGGCGCGACCGGTAGGATCTGGATGGTCGAAGGATTCTGAGGATCGGGGTGTGCGAGTCGCAGTTGGCTCACGATTCCAGGAGGTGCTCCGAGCGGGTCCGGCGGGTTGTCCAGCACACACACCGCGGCCGTGAACTGTCGCGAAGCCGTGGCCGAAGCATCGATGTCATAGAAGAGTGGAAACTGCTGCAAGTTCGTGGGTAGCGGCCCGGTTCCGGGTTGTGTCGGGTTCATCAGTCGCACGAGCGTCACGAGCGTGCGATTTTGGAACGTTCCCGCAGGGATGTCCGCACCGGCGAACTGCGTACCGGTCACGACGAGCCCGCCCGCGGAGTCCAGCACCTTGGCCGCACCGTCCGGACCGAAGGCGGCCGCGGGCGGTGGCGTGGAAGCGATGCCGGCAAACGAGTACAAGTCGGCGATCAACATGGCGAGGGCGGCTTCGAGCGAAGGCGGCGCCGAACCGTTCGGGTCGACGAGGTTGCCGGAGGCCTTGGAGCTCAACACGTGATCCACGAATCGGAACGCCGCATCTTCGATCGTGACCCGGTTGCCACCGGGGACCGCGGCCACGACGAAGTCGAATAGATCGAGTGCGCCTTCCATCCCGCGGTTTCCGTTGTCGTACAAAGCGCGGATCTGCGCCTGAATCGACACGGCCGTCTGAGCGTTTCCGATCGCTCCCGAGGGTCCCGTAGCGCCTGTTCCCCCAACGAACCCGGGACCTGTCGTCGGCTCACCACAACCAACCATCCCTGCGGCGAGGACCACGAGCAGAACGGAAAACTGGCGCATCCGAACCATAGAATCTCCTACAAAGGGCTTGGACCGTCGCGGCTTCGCCGGCTGGCAGGGGCGCAAAACGAGGACCGAACGCCGCAGGTATACCCTCTACGCGACGTGTGGGGGGGTCTTGGCTCATCCGCAGCGGTAGCGGACACTGGCGTAGCCCCGATGCTGCAGAGCTAAGTGCCTTCTTGAACATCGCTTACCGTGAGAGGGCACTGTCTGACCGCGATTGCCCCCGGGCCGTCACCGGCCGAAGGTAGAGTGAACCCCTACCGCCCCCCGATTACGTATCTTTAGGCGGGGGGTGAGGGCCTGCGGCCGAGCGGCGCCCGACCGAGGCGGCCACGGCACGAGTAGGAACTGGATCGAAGACCCATGAGCCTGCGCGAACAAATCCAGGAGCGACGACTGCTCCGCTATCTCGGCGTTTACATCGCGGGT
>JAJCZV010000011.1 GCA_029262175.1 Gemmatimonadota bacterium | reverse complement strand
GCCAAACGCATCGCGTTCAGCGTAACCACCAGGCTCGCGCCCAAGTCGCCGACGAGGACGGCGACGATGAGGCTCACGAACCCGCCCACGGCTCCGATCGCGAGCAGAGCTTTCAGGCCCAGGGCCAGGCCGATATTGAGCCGGACCAGCCGGCGGGCGAGCTTCGAGACACGACGCGCGTACGGCAGCATCTTGAGATCGTCCGCCATGAGCACGATATCGGCCGTCTCGATCGTAGCCGGCGAGCCGGCGCCGCCCATCGCGATCCCGACGTTCGCGGCCGCCAGAGCCGGCGCGTCATTTACACCGTCGCCGAGCATGGCCGCACTCTTGTGCAATCGCACAATGTCTCGCACCGCTTCGACCTTTTGCTCGGGCTTGAGCTCGGCATGAACCTCGTCCATGCCAACCGCGTCGCCGACAGCCCTCGCCGCGTAGGGCTGATCGCCCGTGAGCAGGATCTGGTGGTGCACGCCTTCGTCACGAAGCTGGGCCAACACCATGCGCGCTTCCGGCCGCAACGCGTCGGCTAACGCGATGAGTCCGAGCGCTTGTCCGTCCCGGGATGCGATCACGACGGTTTTTCCCGCCCGCTCGAGAGCCTCGAACCGTTCTTCGAGCTGCTCGTCGCCAGCGTCCGCACGAGTCCGTTCGAACAAGTCGGTGGTTCCGACGACGACCGGTGCTCCGTCTACTTCGGCCGAGACGCCTCGTCCGGCCTGCGCCTTGAATCCGCGCACGTCCAGGAGCCCCTTGGCGAACTGGCCCTCTCTGGACGCATGTCGGACGATGGCCTTCGCGATCGGGTGTTCCGACCGCTCCTCGACAGCGGCCGCGAGCTGGAGGAGCTGGGGTGCCGTGATCTCGCGGAGCGGAACGACGTCCGTCACCTCCAGCTGTCCGAGCGTGAGCGTCCCCGTCTTGTCGAACGCCATGGCGCAGGTCTCACCGAGCGACTCTACGTATACCCCTCCTTTGATGAGCACGCCGTGTCGGGCCGCTGAGGTGAGGGCGCTCACGATCGTGACTGGCGTGGCGATCACCAGGGCACAGGGGCAGGCGATGACCAGGAGCGTGAGGCCCCGAACGAACCACGTAAGTCCGGTACCCAGACCAACGAGCGGCGGGACGACCATGACCAGCAAGGCCAGGCCAGTCACCGCTGGCGTGTAGTAGCGGGCGAACTTCTTGACGAACTGCTCCGTTGGCGATCGCTTCGACTGCGCTTCCTTAACCAGGCGCGCGATACGATCGAGCGTGGTATCGCCCCCGTCGGTCGTCGCCTCGATCTCCAGAAACCCGTCGGTGTTCAGTGTGCTCGCGTAGACGGGATCGCCGGGCGCTTTTGCCACGGGAACCGACTCACCGGTGACGTTTGCCTGGTTCACACCCGACTGCCCCTCCAACACGACTCCGTCGATCGGCACTTTCTCCCCGGGGCGCACACGAACGCGCTGGCCTGAGACGAGATCCAAGGCGGGGACAGCTCGCTCAGTCCCATCGACATCGACGACGGTCGCGTACTCGGGCGCAAGGCGAAGCAGCTCGTCGACGGAGTTTCGAGCGCGAACGACCGCGCTGTGCTCTAGCAGCTCGGCGAACGAGAACAGAAAGGCGATCGCGGCCGCCTCGAGCGGCTCTCCGATCATGACCGCGCCGATGATGGCGACGGTCATCAGGAAGTTCATGTCCAGCTTCAGCGTGCGTGCTGACCGAACGCCTTTGGGGAAGAAATTCCACCCTCCTACCATGGCGGCGGCCAAGAAGACGAGCCCAGCGCCGTCCAAACGAATCCGCAGCCAATCGGCCTGCTCGGCGGGGGATCCCGACTGCCAGGACATAAGCAGTCCGGAGACCCACAGAGCACCAGAAGCATAGGTCCGAAACGCCTCGGGTGTCCTCCACGGTGATGGCCTTCCGGACGAGGAGCGCTTCCTTTTGGCGGCGACAGACACGTCCGACACGCTCATGTCAACTCCTTCGCGACTTCTGATTTCATTACCGGAGTGGAAAACCAGCCGTAGACCGTGGGCAGCACGAACAACGTCAGGAGGGTCGCTGTCACGAGCCCTCCGATCACCACGGTAGCGAGCGGACGCTGAACCTCGGCGCCGGATCCCGTCGCCAGCGCCATCGGCACGAATCCGAGCGAGGCCACTAGTGCCGTCATGAGTACCGGGCGCATCCGGACGAGCGCGCCCTCGCGGGCTGCGGCCGATGGTGACAGACCTTTCTCACGCTCGAGCTTGCGCACGTGGGTGATCAGCACGACGCCGTTGAGGACCGCAACGCCGAAGAGCGCGATGAAGCCCACCCCTGCCGAGATGCTGAACGGCATCCCACGACCCGCCAGGGCGAAAACGCCGCCTACAGCCGCGAAGGGGACGTTGAGGAAGATCAACAGTGCGGGCCGGACGGAGTTGAACGTCCCGTAGAGCAGGACGAAGATCAGCAGCAGGGCGAGTGGTACGACGACGGCGAGCCGTGCGGACGCCCGCTGGAGGTTCTCGAACTGGCCGCCCCATTCAACCGTGTACCCCGGCGGAAGGTCGACCGCAACCGCGATCGCGCTTCTCGCGTCCGCCACCACCGATGCGATATCACGGCCTCGTACGTTCGCCTCGACCGTGACGCGGCGTTTGATCCACTCGCGGCTGATCTGGGCCGCCTCCGGCTCGATCGCGAGGGTGGCGAGCTCGCCGAGGGGGAGCAGCGTACCCGTCGCGGACACGACCGGGATCCGCTCGATCGCGCTCAAATCGTTGCGAGTGTCGGCGGGGAATCGAACCTGAAGTCGAAATCGTCGCTCGCCCTCAAGCACCACTCCGGCCTGGCGACCGCCGAGCGCCTCTACGACGCCCAGCACGTCGTCGGCGTTCAGACCGTGCCGGGCGACCGACTCTCGGTCTACGTCCACGGTCAGGACCGGGAGCCCGGTCACCTGCTCCACCTTTACGTCGGTCGCACCCTCGACCGTCGAGACCACCTGAGCGATCTGGTCGGCGAGGGATCGAAGCTCCCCCAAGTCGTCGCCAAACACCTTGATCGCCAAATCCGACCGGACACCGGCAATCAGCTCGCTCACACGCAGCTCGATCGGCTGCGAGAAGCCGAATGCGACGCCCGGGACACGCTCCTCGAGCACTTCCTCCATGTCTTCGATCAACGCCTGCTTGTTGCGGTGGGTCCATTGGTCCGCAGGCTTCAGCATGACGAAGATGTCGCTCATCTCCACGCCCATGGGGTCAGTCGCGATCTCCGGGCGACCGGTCTTGGTCACGACCGTCTCGACCTCGTCGGGGAACTCACTCAGAAGAACCCGTTCGAGATGCCCCGACTGACGGGCGGCCTCCTCGAGGGAGACCGAAGGCAGTCGCCATACCTGGAGGGCGATCGAGCCCTCGTCGAGCTTCGGAATGAACTCGGCGCCCATGAACGAGGCCAGCCCCGCTCCGACCGCGAAGAGCACCGCGGCCGCCGCCACCAGGGCTCGTCGGCTCCGCATCGCTCGACCAAGCAGCGGTTCATAGACGCGTCGCATCCATTCGACGAGTCGCGTCTCGTGGCGCTTCGGAGCCCGGCGCACGAACAGCGACATGAGCACGGGGACCAGCGTCAGGGCGAGGATCAATGAACCCGCCAGCGCGAATACGACCGTGAAGGCCATCGGCCTGAACATCTTCCCCTCCACGCCGGTCAGCGTGAGGATCGGCAAGTACACGACCATGATGATCCCGACCGCGAACGCGACGGGGCGCGCCACGTCGGTCGTCGCGCTGCGCACCATCTCCGACACGCCAAGGCGGTTATCTTTCGCCTCGGACATCACGCGAAACGCGTTCTCGACCATGACCACCGAGCCATCTACGATGAGTCCGAAATCGATGGCGCCGAGACTCATGAGGTTGCCCGAGATGCCGGTTCTGACCATGCCGATGAACGCGAACAGCATCGAAAGCGGGATGGCGCACGCCACAATGAGACCGCCCGGCAAGCTCCCCAGCATCAAGAACAGCACTGCCACGACCAGGAGGCCGCCCTCGATCAAGTTCTTCTGCACTGTGTGGACGGTGCTGCGAACCAGCTCGGTTCGATCGTAGAACGCATCGATCTCGACCCCTGGCGGGAGGCTCCCGCGGATGTCATCGATCTTTCGGTTCACACCCGCGGCCACCTCTCTGGAGTTCTCGCCGAGCAGCATCATCACGATGCCGACGACCGCCTCGCCGCGACCGTCCCGCGTCACGACGCCTTGTCGGACGAAAGGGGCGTACGTCACGTCGGCGATGTCACGAACGTAGAGCGGCACCCCTGAATCGTTCGTCCGGAGCACGATCGCACCGATGTCGGCGAGGCTCGACACCAGTCCCTGCCCCCGAATCACGACTTGCTCCTGGTTCCGCACCAGGTAGGCGCCGCCGACGTTCCGGTTGTTTCGCTCCAATGCGTCGTACAGATCCGACAACGGGAGCCGGTGACTGCGCAGTGCGTTCGGGTCGGGCTGGACCTCGTAGGTCTTCAATTCTCCGCCGAACGTGTTTACCTCCACTACGCCGGGGACGCTTTTGAGCTGAAAGGCGATAAACCAGTCCAACAACGTACGAAGCTCCATCGGCGAGTAGCACGCTTCCGTATCTTGCCCCCGTCCGCACGCGGGCTCCCCCCGCACCTCGAACTGATAGATCTCGCCGAGTCCTGTGGCGATCGGACCCATCTCGGGGGTTCCGTACCCCTCGGGAATCGACTCCAGGACCTCGGGGAGACGCTCCTGGACGAGTTGGCGAGCCCGATAGATATCGGTCCCCTCCACGAACACGACGGTCACGGCGGACAGCCCGAACTTGGATACCGACCGGATCTCCTCGATTCCCGGGAGTCCGGACATCGCTGCTTCGACCTGGAAGGTGACGAGCTGCTCGACTTCCAGTGGCGCGAGGGCAGGCGCTTTCGTGAGTACCTGCACCTGCACATTGGTCACGTCCGGAACCGCGTCGATCGGGAGACGCCGCAGAGCGGAGAGACCGACGACGATCAGCAGGAAGCCGAGTACGAGCACCAGGAAGCGGTTGCGCAGCGACCAATCGACAAGACGAGCCGCCATCAGCCTTCCTCCTCGCCCAGGGAGGATCGAAGGAGGTGCCCCTTGAGGATGGCACTCCCATCGACCACGATCTGCTCCCCAGGCTCGACACCGCCCAGAACGTAAACTTGATCGGTCGTACGCTCGCCGAGGTGGAGCCGCCGGAGCACGAAGTCACCTTCTGCCTCTCGAACGAACACCGATGTGTGTCCGTCGACGTCCTGGACCGCCCCCAACGGGATCGCTACGACCTCGCCCGTGTGTTCTTGTGCCCCGAAGATGCGAGCCGCGGCGAACATGCCCGGCTTCAGTCGTCGATCCGCGTTCTGGAGTACGACGCGGACGCCGACGCTGCGCGAACGCTCATCCAGCGTAGCCTCGACGACGTCCACGACGCCCTCGAACACCTCGCCAGGATAGGCCCGCACGTCGACGAGCACCGGCTGTCCCTCGACTATGTGTCGGATCTCCCGCTCGTAGATCGCGGCCGTCAACCAGAGTTCATCGACGTCCACCACCTCGAGCAACTCGGCCACCGGTTCGACCCATTGGCCGACGTTCGCTGTGCGCTCCACCACGGCGCCTCGGATGGGGCTCGTCAACGTCACGCGCCCGAGCTCCGATTCGGGTGGCGGTGGTATCGGCACGCCGAATGAGCGAAGTCGTGCCTCCGCCGCCCGCAGATCTGCTTCCGTCGCTTGGTGCTCCCCTCGATCTTCCTCGAGTCGACGCTCCGACGCGATGCGTTCCTCGAAAAGCCGCTCGGTTCGCTCCGCGGCGCGGCGCGCGACGTCGGCGCGGGCCGTGGCGGACGCATAGTCCGCCACGGCGCGGCCGATGTCGATGCTCTCGATCACCACGAGCGCCATGCCTCGGGTCACTTCATCCCCGACATTGACCGTAACCTCGACGACGCGCCCCGATACGCGCGAACCGATCAGGGCTAACCGATCCGGGTCGGCCATGAGCGCGCCGGGCGCCTCGTACGTCGGGGTCAGGTCGGCGTACGCCACGCGGGCGTAGGTGAACTCGAGTTCCCTCAGCGCCTCCTCGCTGATCTTGACCCGCTCGGGCCCGCCCGAGAGCTCGACCTCTTCAGCTTGTTCCGAACTGTCCCCTCCCCCGCCACAGCCTGTCGCGACGAGCATCAGCGCCGTCCCTATCACGGCGGGACCTGTCGAGCGCCATTTGGACGGCGTTCGCGGGGCCAGGTCGCTTCGGGACTCACCATGGGGTCGTATACGGACCCTCATGGCGTACCTCTCAGGAGCTCGGACAGTTCATCGGGGCGGGCGGCAAGCGCCGCCGCGAGCTCGAACCAGGCCTGGTATTCGTCGGCAAGGACCTCCAGGTACTCCAACTGGGCACCGAGCGCCGCGGACCGAAAAAGCACGACCTCCGCGATGCTGAGTTCGCCACCGTCGAAGGCCATCTCAGCCAGTACGACGTTCTCGCTCGCCACTTGGAGAAGGCCTGTCTCGAACCGGCTCTGCGCCTCGAGCGCACCGAGGTAAAGGGCGGACGCCGCCAGGACCTCGGCGACCACCCGCCGATTCGTCGAAGTGGACTGGGCCCGGGCGGTCTCGCGATCGGCGCGCGCCCGCCCGACGCTTCCCTGGTCACGCTGAAAGAGGGGCACCGAAAGTCCTACAGAGAAACCGAACAGGTCGTCGGTTCCCTCCTCCTGTGCCGAGAACAGCGCCAACTGCAGGTCCGGCAGACCCCCCAGCCGGGTCGCGGTGACGGCCCGACCCGCGGCCTCGACTTCGAGCGCCACCGCCTGCACGTCGGGGCGCCGTTCTGACGCCACGCCCAGGAGACGGGTGACCGTTAAGTCCAAATCGGGGAGCGCCTCAAGATCGGCCGTTGACGGGGTCGAGTCGTGTGGAAGCGCGAGGATCATCGCGAGATCTGCGGCGGCCGCCCGACGATCGGCCTCGGCGCGTGTCGCTTCGCTTCGCGCACGCGTCGCCTCGAGCGCAGTGACGTTGTACTCGAGGAGGTTGATCTCACCCGCCTCCAGCTGTCGGCTTCCCCAGGCCGCCAGTCGTTCCGCGAACACCGCGTTCGAGTCGGTGAGTGCGGAGAGCCGTTCCGATAAGTACAGCGTCAAGTAGGTCAGTCGCGCGTCCAACGCGGCCAGGCGCTCGGCGTCCGAGACCAGAGCCTCCGCGGCTTGAACGCGACGGCCCGCGGCCCCGCTGCGGAGAAAGGACTGCCCGGCTAACTCGATGCGTTGACTGAGACGCCACCCACGGTCGTGGGTTTGGCGGCCCACCGACTCCCGGCGGGCCCGCTCGTACTCGACGGTCGGATTCGTAGGGAAAGGCCAAACGGCTTCGGCCCGCTCACCCTGCGCCGCCAGGATCCGGCCCTCGGCGATCTGGACTCGCGGCGCGACGATCATCGCTCGACGAACCGCGTCTTCAAGTGATATCCGCAGCGTGTCCGCTTCCGGCGGCATAGCCGCAGAGACCGGTGCGCTGGACAGGACAATCCCAACCAATAGCTCCCACATATGACCGACTCCTCCCCGGTGCCTCGTACGGACGGACCGGATTCTCTTGGCGCATAGCGCGTGATGTGCGACCCGCGAGATACTGACGGCGGGTCTTCTGGCGCAGCAGTTAAGAGAGGTCTAGGCCCGAGGCGGGTGGAAGAACGGAGGGTTGTGGGGGTCGGACGTAAGGGCTGGCGCGGAGCGGGCGGACAGCATAAGCGCTCCGACGATGACCCACGAGGGCGCACAACCGACGGTGGCCGGGCCATGCGTGTGCATGCAATGATCGAAGCCCATAATGCCCTGCTCGAGAGGTCGGCTGCCCGACCGCTTGGCTTCGGGAGAGACGTCACCGCCCGTGGTCGTGGTCGTGACCTCGGTCGCACCTGTCATGTTCGTCGGAAAGCGCGACCTGACATCGCCGATCGACCCAAGCAGAGGTTCGAAAGTCGAGATGCCAGCCGCGATCATCATGGCAATCGACGCCATCCGTCGGAACCGAGGGGAGGTCAGCATTTGCTCGAAGATAGCGCGCCGTGGGACCGACGCAAAGCGACCTGAAGTCTCGCGATTCTGTCATCTTACCCGCTTCGTCCCTCGATCGGGCGCGGCGCCGAAACACGGAACCCCAGCAGTCGGAGCGCGTTTCCGATGACGATGAGCGTGCTGCCCTCGTGGACGAGCACCGCGAAGCCAATGCCCGCCGATCCGGTGACTGTCGCGAGCACGAGCAACGCGATCACGCCGAGCGAAATCCCGAAGTTTTGTTGAATCACCGCACGGCTAGCTCGGGACAGCCCGATCGCGAACGGTAGCCTCTGGAGATCATCGGCCATCAGCGCCACGTCGGCGCTCTCAAGCGCGACCGCCGTCCCCACACCGCCCATCGCGATCCCAACGGTGGCGTTCGCCAGTGCCGGTGCGTCGTTGACGCCGTCGCTATCATGGCGACGCTGCCATGCCGCTCGATGAGCGCGCGGATCTCGTCCAGCTTCTGTTCGGGCAACAGTTCGGCCCGACCTCGTCGAGGCCGACCTCGGCGGCGATCGCGCGCGCCACGAGCTCGTGGTCACCAGTGAGCATGACGATTCGATCGATCCCCAAGTGGGGCAATCGGAGGATCATGTCGCTCGCGGCCGGGCGCGCCTCATCCGCCAGCCCAAGCGCGCCCAGCCAGCGCGATCCCCTCTGCACGGCCATCACGCTCCTACCTCCCTCCCGCAGGGTCGCCACCGATCGACGAATCTCCTCCGGCACCTCAACCCCTTCGTCCTCCCATAGCCGCAAGTTTCCGACGGTGACCATCTCGCCCTCTACTTCTGCTCGGACCCCTCGGGACGTGAGACTCTCGAGCGGTCCCGCCTCGGGAAGATCGATGCCATCGAGCACGGCTCGACGCACGACCGCGAGCGGGTGTTGGGACCGCGACTCCACCCCCGCGGTAAACCGCAGCAACTCCGCGGTCGTCAGGTCCGCGACCGGGACGACATCGTGTACCGCCGGCGGCGCGGGCCAGTCGCTCCACTTGGGGGAGAGTCACGACGTCCGGGTCGTAGTGAAGACAGAGCTCGACCGGCCCCTCAGAACTTTCGACCACATGGGCGCGTCCGATACCACGAGTCTTCCCAACGAGCTCTTCGAGCCGCCGCACGCAAGCGTCGCGGGTGTCCGCGATCTCGGGTGGGAGTACCGACACGTCGATCCGAGTCCGTCGGTTTTTCATCGAAATCCTCCGGCGCACAGACCGCGGATGCGACTGAGCACCGCACCGATTAGGGCGACCGTCGTGACAAATTCATGTCGTCAGCGCGAGCCGGACGCCTTTGGGAAGAAATTCCACTCCCCAGACGCTCTCGACGCATAGGTGCGGATGGCCTCCCGCGTGGTCCAGGGCGACCGCCTCTTTCGGCCACTCATCCGATACCCCAAGCGACTGAGCACTTTTTCGATAGATCGGTTCGAGGGTTCATATGGCTGAAGCTCCCTCTTGGCCCGTCTTGATCCTGAAGGCCCGCTCGACGGGCAGCACGAAGATCTTCCCATCGCCACGCGCCCCTGTGTGAGCTGCGTCGCTAATCGCCTTCGCGATGTCGTCGACTTGGTCATCGTGTGCAACGACCTCTAGACGGCTCATCGGCACAAAATCAGTGAGCTGCTCCGCGGGTGTCTCCCCTTGCGACTCGACCTTCTCTTGACCGAAACCACGAGCGTTCGTAACCGTCAGCCCCGGTAAGTGTGGGACGTGACAGAGTGCACGGGTGACCCGGTCCAACCGGTGCGGTGGCACGTATGCCATGATCATTTTCATGTCTTCCCCTTCGAAGGCAGTGTTTTAGGCCCGCTCGACTCAGTATCGAACCCGCTCCCCATGCAGCCACCCATATAGGACTGGCAGAACTAGGAGCGTCAGCACGGTTGACGTCACCAACCCACCGACCACGGCGATCGCCAGTGGTCGCTGCACCTCTGACCCGGCACCGCTCGCGAGCAGTAGGGGGATGAGTCCGAGACTGGTCGTGAGGGCCGTCATCAAGACTGGACGGAGCCGGAGCTTGGCGCCCGTCGTCACAGCCTCCCGGACGCTCAAGCCTTCCTCGTGAAGTAACTGGTTGAAGTAGGTGATGAGCACGAGACCGTTCTCGACCGCGATGCCGAACAACGCGATGAAGCCCACGCTGGCCGGCACGGAGAGGCTCTGGCCCGTGAGGAGGAGGGCCACCAAGCCACCGACCGCGGCGAGCGGAATGTTTAGTAGAATCAGGAGCGCTTCGCGTAATGAGCCAAAGCTCACGAACAACATCCCGAAGATCAGAACCAGCGTGATCGGAATGACGATCAGCAAACGTTTGTTGGCAGCCTGTGCCAGCTCGAACTGGCCACCGAACGTCACCAAGTATCCGGGAGGGAGATCAACGGATTCGGAGATCGCCAGGTCCGCCTCACGTACCAAGCTCCCGATGTCACGGCCACGCGCATTGAGCTGGACGGTGATGAACCGCTGGTTGTTCTCTCGAGAGATCTGCCTCGGACCCACGAAGGTCTCGATCTCGGCCAACTGGCCGACGGGCACGAAGGAGCCATCGGGCGTGTCGATAAGCAGCGAAGCGACGTCTTCCTCAGTGGCTCGATACGCCGCCCCATAGCGCACGAAGATGTCCCATCGGCGTTCTCCCTCGAACAACTGACCGGCGGCCTCTCCCCCGATCGCCGCGCCAATCTCTTGTTGAATGTGCTCGACCGAGATTCCGTATCTCGACAATGCGCCGCGGTCGAGCGAGATCCTCAGCTGGGGCTGTCCCGTGACCTGATCCACCTGGATCTCGGAAGCACCCTCGACTCCTTCCAGCACCTCGGCGATGTCGGCGGCGCCCTGGAGAAGCAGATCCAGGTCGTCTCCGAACAGCTTGATCGCCAGTTCCGCTCTCGTGCCGGTCAGGAGCTCGTCTACCGCGGCGGCAATCGGCTGCGTGAAGTTGAGCTGTACGCCGGGGAAACCTCCGAGCCGGGCCTGCATCGCCTCGACCAAGCCGTCCTGGCTATCGGCGGTCTCCCACTCGTCCGGCGGCTTCAGGTCGACGAAGATCTCGGAGTTGTTCACCGGGTCGGCATGCGCGCCGACCTCCCCTCGCCCGATCCGACTCACGACCTGAGTCACCTCTGGAAAACGAAGGAATTCGCGCTCGATTCGGCCCACGGTAGTGACGGCCTCGTTGAGCGATATCGATGGCGCCATCGTGGCGCGCACCAACATCGAACCTTCGTTCAACGCAGGGATGAACTCCGTCCCGAGAAACGGGAATACCGCGAACCCGGCGATCAGCAGCCCTCCGGTAGACAGGAGCACCGTCCGCTTGTGATCGAGCGCCCAATCCAGCACGGGGTCGTATCGAGCTTGCATCCAGCGTACGAACCGCGCGTTGACGCTCTGGGTGTCGTCGGCGGACTCTCGGCGAGAGAGCAGGAACGATGCGAGCACGGGCGCGACGGTGAGTGAGAAAAGCAACGAACCGACCATCGCCATCGAAATGGTGTAGGCCAGCGGGCGAAACATCGTCCCCTCGACGCCCCGGAGGGTGAACAGCGGTAGGAATACGAGGATCACGATCGCGATCGCGAAGAAGACGGGGCGTCCCACCTCCTTGGTCGCCCGCGCGATCAGATGGACCTTCCCTTCTTCGGGATCGGCGGGGTCGGAGAGAAGTCGGTATGTGTTCTCGGTCACCACGATCGTGGCGTCGACCATCATCCCGATTCCGATGGCGAGCCCGCCGAGCGACATCAGGTTCGCGCTGATCCCGAACTGGCGCATGAGCAGGAACGCGAGCAGGATCGAGAACGGGAGGCTAAGCGCCACGATCAGAGAAGACCGAACATTCCCCAAGAAGACGACGAGGACGATGACGACCAAGAGGAGTCCCTGCCACAGTGCGGACGTTACGGTCGAAGTGGCCCGCCCCACCAAGCTGGCCTGCTCGTAGTACGGGACGATCCGCACGCCCTCAGGAAGCGACGCGCTGATCCGCTCGATTTGATCTTGGACCGCGCCGATGACCGTCGAGGTGTTCGTGCCGAGCAGCTTGAGGACAAAGCCGACGACGACTTCGCCCTCCCCGTTTCGCGTTACGAGACCACGCCGGATTTCAGGCCCAATCTTTACTTCGGCGATGTCTCCGACGCGTACAGGGGTTCCCTCGCGGCTCTCGATGGTGATGTTTTCGATGTCCGACAGTCCCTGCACCAGACCGACCGATCGGACGAGATATTCCTCGCTTGCGACCTCCAGATAGCTGGCGCCCACGTTCAGGTTGTTCGCGGCGACTGCATCGAGCACCTGATGTAGGGAAAGGCCGAATTGGCGCAGCTGATTCGGGTCGACCACCACCTGGTACTGCCGAACGTGCCCCCCGATGGAAAGCACTTCTGTGACGCCCGGCACGGTCTGGAGGTTTCGCTTCACGATCCAGTCCTGGATCGTCCGGAGCTCTTCGAGGGTGTAGCGCTCCGCCGGCGCGTCCAGGTAGTAGAAGAGAATCTGTCCGAGGCCGCTTGAAATGGGACCCATCACCGGATCGCCCAGGCCGGGCGGGATCTGTTCGCGAGCCTCCTGCAGACGTTCATTGACGAGCTGACGGGCGAAATAGATATCCATGCCTTCTTCGAAGTACACGTTCACCACGGATAGTCCGAAATTGCTCACCGAGCGGATCAGCTCCAGCCCGGGGAGTCCGTTCATGCCCACCTCGATGGGGTACGTAACGAGCTGCTCCACCTCCTCTGGGGCGAGGCCCTCGGTCTCTGTGAACACCTGGACGAGCACGGGTGAGATATCCGGGTATGCGTCGACCGGAAGCTGCGTGTAGGCCCACACTCCTCCCCCAAAGAGGGCCGCCGTGACGACCATCGTCAGCAGACGCTGGCGGAGCGCGAAGTCGATTAAGCGTTCGATCATCATCTCCTCCTAGTGCCCGTGGCCGCCGAAACCCTCTTTCGAGAGCTCCGCCTTGAGTGTGAACGCGCCCGCGACAACGATCGCGAGGCCCGGCTCCAGACCAGCGATCACCTCGACCCGTCCGTCGGCGAGCGTTTGGCCCACTTCGACGTCGCGGGTGAAGAAGTGTCCTGCTTCGTCACCCGGGATCCACACGACGGTTCGATCTTCTACGGTCTGAACCGCTTCTCGCGGAACGACCACCATCGCGACTCCGCCGGCCAGTTGGATACTTGCGCGCGCGAACATCCCGGGCTTGAGGAGTTCCTCCGCGTTCTCCACTTCGACGCGAGCTCGTACGGTCCGCGTCTGTGTGTCGAGGATGTCGCCCAGGTAGACGATTCGTCCGTCGAACACGTGTTCGGGATAGGCTGCTGTCGATACGGTGACGGGCAAGCCGATGGAGACCTGAAGAAGGCTCCGCTCGTAGATGTCGAGCTCGATCCAAAGCCGTCCTAGGTCGGCGACGGTAAACAACTGGTCGGAGGGCCCGACGACCTCACCCATCGTCGCATGCTTCTCGACGACGACCCCGTCGAACGGCGCGGAGACGGTGAACTCGCCGCCCTCCCCACGACCCGCCCCGAGTGCGCTTAGCTGCTCCGTCGCTCTCTGTAGCGAGGCTTCGGCTCGGCGCAGATCCGCCTCTGCGTCGAGAAGCTCCTTGCGACTCGAGATACCCTGCGCCTCCAGGCGCTCCTCGCGTGCGTAGTTCTCCCGTGCGATCTCAAGCAGCGCCTCCGACTCATGCAAGTCTGCACGAGTGGCGCCGACGGTGGGGCTCTCCAGAACCGCCAGCTCTCGGCCAACTTTGACGCGGGCCCCTAGATCGACACGCAGTTCGCTGATTCGACCTTCGGTTCGCGGCCCGACGTGGCTTACGCGATTCTGATCGAATGTGATCGTCCCCGTCACCTCGAGGTGGGCTGAAGAAACAGTGTCGGATCGCCCGAGCTCGATGCCCGACATCGCGAGCGCGACCGAGTCGAGTTCGACGATCTCCGCGCCCGGAGGTGTGTCCTCGACGTGATCGTCGCCATCGGCTTCACCGGCCGCGCCGTCCCCGCAGGCAACGACCGTCGTCATGAGCAGAAGACGCAAGACAGAGAGTCCAGTCTTTCGATGTATGTGTCGCATGATTCCTCTATGGTGTTTCAGCGTTTGAGCGCGGATCGCGCAGAGAACCGATCGCGGATTGCAGATCGACCCAAGTCGCGCGGTGCGTGAGCCAGACGTCCCAGTAGCCGAGCTCCACTTCCACGAGCTGGTTTCGCAGGAGCACGAGGTCGGTGAGCCCGATCCGTCCGGATCGATATGCGGTCTCGAGCAGAGCCTGGTTTTGCCGGGCCGGCTCCAGAACATCGGTGGCGAAGATCCGCGCTTCCTCTTCGGCGGACGTGTACGAACGAACGGCCTGCTCGACCTCCGTGCGTACGAGCAGTTCGGTCGCGCTACGTGCGAGGGAGGCCTGCCGAGTAGCTGCCGAATTCGCGGCGACCAGCCCTTGGTTCCTGCTCCAAAACGGAAGGGGAAGACCGACCCCAAATCCCCAGCTGGTGGTGCCCGTTACTGGATCTCGGGACAACACGGCGCCGAGGCGCAGGTTGGGAATGGCAGCCCGTTTCGCGAGTCGTGTGAGCGTTTCTGACTGACGCTCTTCTGCCGTCCGCGCGGCAAGATCTGGCCTGCGCGACAGCGCCAGTTGCACGAGCGAATCGGCGTCGAATTGTGAGGCCGCGGCCAGGCCCCCGTCCGTACCGTTGGCACGAACCTCGACCTCAGGTGTCTCTCCAATGAGGCGACCCAATTCGAGCGAAGCGGTGGTGGCCTCTCTTCGAGTCGAGAGAACGAGGGCGCGCGCCCTACCCGCCTCGATGTCCGCGAAGTTGGCATCCATTCGGCTGATCTCACCTTCGGCGACCTGGATGCGAACCCCGCCTAGCAATCGCGTGTTGAGCGCGAGGAGATCCTCCGCTACTTCTGCGCGGCGTGCAGCCGCGACTGCTGCGTAGAACGCGACACTGACGTCAGCGAGCGTACGCCGCGCCGCGTCCGCCACAAAACTCTCCGCCACAGTTAGTCCGCCTTCGGCGGCGCCGATGCGGAGTCCCCTCTGACCGGCCCATTCGACTTCTTGCCACAGCCAAGCATCGTACGACTTGACCCCGTTCGAGATCGTGTTTGGAGCTTCGATTTCGAACTCTGGGTTGTACGCATATGCGCGAGCTTGTCGTAACTGTCCTCCAGCAATCTCCCGAACCTGCGCATCCGCGAGGAACGCAGGGTTCTGCTCCAATGCGAGGCGCTGAGCCTCCGCGAGCGTCACACGCAGCGTGTCCGCCTGAGCGTGTGCGGCTGCACGACCCGCCACCAATGCAAACAGAGCCAGGAGAGATCCATACACAATGGTTCTCAATTGTTTGTCTCCCGGAACCGGTAGCCGGAGGCAGGCGACGCGGGCCGCCGGCCGAGACAGGCGGAGAAGGGATCGCTACCTAGCGTCCCGTTTCCCCAGCTTCGGTCGGCCTGGGTCTACGTGTCCGTACGTCGGACTGTGGGTTCCTGTTGACGGCTAGATGAACTCACAGCGCCACCGCAGCGTCGCGGATGGCGTCGAGTCACCGTGTCTGTAGGAGGGCTACAGCTTTGGGGGGTGGAAGGGAGGGGCACGGATCAGTTGGTCGCGGAGTGCGGGTTCGATCCTCGCGACGCCGTGGCTCTCGATGGAGATGGAGAAAGCCGACACGAAAGTAGTGGCGGCCGGACCATGCATATGCGTGCAATGGTCGACGCCCGTCCCGTGCTGATGCTCTGGCCCGTGCGTATCGGACGCCGACTCGACCGCGTGTTCGTGACCATGTTCGCCACGCTGCGAGGTCGCGCGCTGAGCGGCCTCAACACCTCCTTCGTGGTGAATCGCGCCGTCACGCACGAGCCCAACGGCGGGCTCGAACGTGCCAAACCCCACGCCCAAAAGCGCGACACCAGCCATAAGGCGACGTAGCTGAGACTTACGATTGGCCATCATGTCAGCAACATACTCCTCGCTTCGCGTCGCAACAAACCCGCATGGAGCGTGCCGGTCAGCTGCCGTGAGACGTCTGGCCGATGCCAAGCGTTGCCTGACGGCGTAGGGTTCTCGCAGTGATCGTACGGCCGCCGAGTTCGTGGCTCCTGTTTGCCCCATGGGCGTAATCCCGCCAGACCTCGAAACGGTCATATGAAGGCCAAGGGGCCGAGCAGTTCATGTCTCGCCGCCCCACTTCGACGAGCGGCGAGGACAGCGTCCTCAAGCTGCTCGCAATCCCGTCCATGTACCTACTTTGGCGTCAGTGGCAGGTGCGCCAACATCCGGAGGCTCTTCTAGCCACGGAGTAGACGCATGAAGATGGGAGAAGTTCGAGTCGGTATCGCCCACGCCCTCGATCGTGGTGTGTTTCTCTATCAACGGAGGTGGTGCCATGCGACGAAGCAGCCTCGAGATTCCACCTCGCCGAGGCGGCGGCCGCTCGTGTCGACGCCACCTGAAAGCTCACCTACCAGCACCCCGAGCATGCCACTATGTTGGGCGTCGTCTCACTCGCGAAAGTGGCGGAAGCGGCAGACGCGCCAGCCTTAGGAGCCGCGTCGGACCAGACCCAAACCGCCTGGATCCGTAGGTCCCGCGGGCGTTCCGACACGAATCCGGTGCAGTCGCGAAGGCCTGGTGTGGGACCCTCGTAGGTGAGAACCTGGACAGAAACCTGCCCACCCCCTGGCCCGAGCGGACATGCGTTTGGCTACGTCAGTCCGGCGCGGCTTGGCTACTTTGAGCGCCTCCAACTCAGATTGTCGGAATCGCCAATGCGCCCGGGAGAATCCGAATCCCCAACCTCCTGATCCGCAGTCAGATCGGGAACATGCCAAGATACGACAAAACGTAGCGTTCACACGGCGTTTCGGGTGTCCTCTGTCGTATCTTGATCGGTCGGATGTAGCAGGAAGTAGCAGGTTTCTACCCCAAAACTTACCCCATACAGTGGGCGGGCGTAGACGAGCGGGTAGTAGTCCAAAAAGAGACGTCATCCATCCTTCTCGAGCGAAAAACAACTATACTGACCTGGGCCAACCCTACGTCGCACTTCGAATATTGTCTTCCACATGACTCGGCATCAGGGTTGCGGTCGAAGGGGACCACTACCGCCAGGTCCAAAGCATCACCGTCGGCTGATTCGCGCACCCGAGCGTGTACGCGAATTGATCGACCAGGCCGATCGCGGGGACTGGGCCCGAGGTTACAACCTCGGGCAGGTGGGTTCGGCTCAGATCGAGCGAGAGGACCCGCCCGTGCTCCCACTGTCTTTGATTGGTTCCGAAGGAAGCGAACTGACGATGCCGTTGTCCTAATTCATCTCACGAAGCTCCTCGAACTCGCCTTCGGCCCGCAGCGTGATGGTGACCACTTGATCTGTACGGTTCCGCCAGAACCATCCATGCATGCCATCGAACGCAGCGATCAGGACGCCCTCGCCTCCGCTCTCGCCCTGTCCTTTAGCGTAGCTATGGTACGCCCCAGCAGCGGCGTTCGGCGGGTCATCCGCGTGGAGTTCGAAGTCTACGACGCCCCCTATTGTCCACCATTCGTAGTCGACGTTCGCCCCTTCGCTCATCCGCAATTTGACCTCTTTTCCTTCAGCCGGCTGGAGGGAAATCTCAATCATTTCGAGTTTGCCCCCTCGCTCCTCAACGGCGCCCTCTGGAGGGGCCTCCGCTCGTGTGGCCGCCACGAAATTCGCTGCGTCCTCTTCCTCGGCGGCCAGTGCCGCAGCGTCCGCAGCTGCGTCTGCCTCCGCTTCGAGCGCGAGTGCGACTTTGATCTCTCCCATTCGTTTGAGACCAATCACCTGACCGATGCCGGTGGGGTCGACGCCGTACTCAGCGGGGAGCACCACGGTGACCAGGAGGACACCGGCGATGACAAGGGCGATAACCGTAGATCGCAGGAGATCGCGAGATGAAGGGGGTGCCCCCGGAGGGGACGCGGGCGCTTGTAACATTGGTTCGTACCTATCCTTGGTTGAAGACGAAATAGCCGGCCAGTTGGTACCCCATCAAGACAAAGCCCGCCGCCATGATCGCAACGTTCGCCGTGTGGGCGTACCGGGAGAAACCGGTGGTGCGCCGCCAGTGGCTCATAGCGACCAGAATCGCGCTCAAGGCCAGAAGCTGGCCCATTTCCACGCCGACGTTGAACGCCACGAGGTTGGGCACGAGGCCATCGGATGACATCTCGAAATCCAAAATCTTCGTCGCGAGCCCGAAGCCATGGAATAGACCGAAGACGAGCGTGGCGGTCCGGGTGTCAGGTTGAACACCGAACCAAACTTTGAACGCTCCCAGGTTGTCGAGTGCCTTGTATGCGACAGACAATCCGATGATGGCATCGATCAGAAACGACGAGACGCTAACACCCGTTAAAACACCCACGAGCAACGTCGTGGAGTGACCAACGGCAAAAAGCGTCACATAAATGCCAACGTCCTTTAGTCGATACAAGAAGAAGATCACCCCAAGGAGGAACAGCAGATGGTCGTACCCGGTCACCATGTGCTTGGCGCCGAGATACGTGAAGGGCACCAAGAGCATTCCGCTGCTCGCCTGGATGAAGCCCTTATCGCCAGCCGTCACTCCGTGCGCCCACGCCTCGACGGGCATGCCCAACAGGGCCACGACACTCAGCAGTAACAACAGGGCGAGGGTGGAGCCCGGCGTAAGCCGGGCCCCGCGCACCACGCCTGCCGTAGTGGTCAGCATCCTCATCATGCTGCTACCTCGAAACGTGCAGGTGTGCGATTAGCCAACGGTTGTTGATCTTCTCAAGGACGGCGCTACCTCGACCGAGCACGGGTGCAGGTCCGTCCCCGGCACTCGACATCTGCCAGCGGAACGCAACCCAGGCGATGTTTCCGCGCATCGAAGCTTCGATACCGGTGTGCGCATAGCGCAACTCTGGATAGCGCGCCATTTCCGGCATGAGATAGTCGTCTCGGTACTCGCCCCAACCGTGTAGGGCAGCATTGTCGACAACGACGTGGACACCCCTTGGAGCGAACAGCCCATCGATGTTTCCGAGCTGATTCGTGTGGATGCCGTCTGCGAAGGACGTAATCACTTCCCGTACTGCTGCTCGATCCGCGTCCTCTTGTGCGCTTGCGGTGACGGGGACGAGTAGAGCAAGTGCCAACGCCGATGTGAGTACTGGTCTACGCATGGATTAAGATCTCCTGAACTGGGTTAGAAGAATGAAACAACTACGAGCCAGAAAACGGATGACGGTCCGCGCAACGTGCTGTCGCTCATCGCCTTGCCCCGTAGCGGAGGTACAGCACGGGCACCACGACCATGTTCAAGGCGAGGGAGGTGAGAAGTCCGCCTAGAACGACTACCGCCATCGGACTTTGGATCTCGTTTCCGGGCTCTCCGCCGGCAATCGCCAGAGGCACCAAAGCAAGCCCTGCAGTAAGCGCCGTCATCATGATCGGACTGAGCCGCTCCATCGATCCCCGCACGACGGCATCGTAAAGCTCAACGCCCTGAGCGTGCAGGTGGTTGAAGTGGCTGACCATGAGAATGCCGTTCCGTATCGCGATTCCGAAGAGCGTTATGAACCCCACAAGCGTGGCGATATTCAAGACACCACCGGTGATCCATACTGCGAAGACTCCTCCCACCAAGGACAAAGGGAGGTTGACCATCACGAGCAGGGCCTGCCTAGAGGAGTTGAACTCAACCAAAAGGAGAAGGAACACAGCAGCCACGGAGAGCAGACTCATGAGCCCGATCGTTCGCGAGGCGCCGGCTGCGGACTCAAACTGACCGCCGTACTCGACGAAATAGCCTGCCGGCACGTCAACGACGTCATCGACCTGTTCTCGTATGTCTTCGACCACACTCCCGACGTCACGACCCGCCACATTGGACTGCACTACGATCTTCCTCTGGACGTCCTCCCGCGAAATCGAATTCGGGCCCAGATCGAAGCGCACGTCGGCGAGCGTCCCGATGGTGACCTGTGACCCCACGGGCGTGTTGATACGGGCGTTACGCACGGACTCGAGGCTCCTTCGATGCTCAGCCGCGAACCTCACGACGAGATTGAACGTCCTCTGTTCCTCCAGCACCTGAGACACTGCTTCGCCCGCGAGGGCGACATCTACTGCCTCAGCCACGAGTGCCGGCGTCATCCCGTAACGTGCCATCGCAGTCCGGTTCATGTCGATTCGGATCTGCGGCACATCGGCCTGCTGCTCCATAGCCACGTCCACCGTACCGGCCACGCCCTGCGCCACGGCTTCAATGTCCTGCGCGATCCGGCGAAGCTCATACAGGTCGGGACCGAAGATCTTCACGGCGATACTCGCTCGCGTTCCGGACAGCATGTGATCGATACGGTGACCAATGGGCTGACCAATCGTGATCTGGGTCCCGGGCACCGCACCGAGATTTGCCCGCAACTCCTCGAGCACCACCTCATACTCGTAGGTATCGATGTCGAGACGGGCGTCGATCTCAGCTGCGTTGACTCCCTGGGCGTGCTCGTCGAGTTCCGCGCGACCGGTGCGGCGTGCAGTCTCTAACACCGCCGGGTGGTCCAGAAGGATTTCCTCAATCCTTCGACCCAATGCGTCGGACTCGTCGAGGGACGTACCCGGCACGGTCAACGCACTGATGACCAACGATCCCTCTTGGAACTCCGGGAGGAAGGAGCGCCCCAGGAATGGGAAAGCCGCCATGGACAACAACACGAGGGCTGCGGCCCCCACCATCACGACGTATGGATGTCGTAGGACGGGGGTCAGCGTCGCCGCATAGCCTCGCTTCAGGCTCCGCACCACCCAACTCTCTTTGTCGGTGCTCATCGCTTTCGCGCGTGGCAGCAAGAAGACAGACAGCGCAGGGGTGACAGTCAGGGCGACGACCAGGGAGGCCAAAATCGAGACGATGTACGCAAGGCCCAGGGGCTGAAGCATGCGCCCCTCGACGCCGGACAGGAAGAGGAGCGGGATGAACACCACGATGATGATGAGCGTGGCGATCACGATGCTTCGGAGGATCTCCTTTGCCGCATCGAAAACGACCTCAGACACGGCTCGGCGTGCCCCCTCAGCCTGATGCTGGTTCTCTCTAAGACGTCGAAAGACGTTCTCTACGACAATCACGGCGTCATCCACCAGGGCGCCGATGGCGATCGCCATTCCTCCGAGCGTCATGGTGTTGATCGTGATGTTCAGAACCTTTAGCGCGAGAACAGCGGTGATGAGCGCTAGTGGAATTGCCAGCACCGAGATGGCCGTGGTGCGAAAGCTCCACAGGAACAGAAAGAGGATTAGGACGACAAGAACCGCCCCATCGCGCAGTGCGAGCATGACGTTGTTCACTGCCGTCCGAATGAAATCGGCTTGTCGGAAGATGCCGTAGTTGATCGACATCCCTACGGGTAGTGTTTCCTCGATGCTCGCGATTTCCTGATCGATACGGTCAGTCAACTCAAGCGTGTTGGTCCCGGGCTGCTTGAGAAGTGTCAAAACAACCGCTCGCTCAGCATTTGCGGATCCGTCACCAAGCCGGGTCGCGGGTCCAATACGCACCTCGGCAACATCCCCGATCGTGACTGGCGTTCCGGAATGAGACGCGACTACGGTCATCGAGACGTCCTCGAGCGACTGAACTCGGCCCGTAGCCCGGATCAGATACTCTTGCCCCCTCTCCATGAAAACTCCGCCGGACGCGTTCACGTTTGAGCCCTCGGCGGCTCGGACGACGTCTTCGAGAGTCACGCCGAAGGCAGCCAACCGGCTGGGATCCACGAGGACCTGATATTCGCGTACCTCACCCCCCAGCGGGATCACCTGGGCGACACCCGGAATCGCGAGAAGGCGCCTGCGCAAAGTCCAATCCGCGACCGTGCGCAGCTCCATCGGCGTCACAGACTCGTTTCCCGTGACCGCGATTAGGATGATTTCGCCCATGATGGACGAGATGGGAGCCAGGGTCGGCGCCCCGACGTTTTGCGGTAGGCCGGCAGCCACCAGTTGGAGCTTTTCGTTGACGATCTGGCGGGCTTGGAAGATGTCCGTGCCCCAATCGAACTCTACCCAAACGATGCTGATCCCCTGCGAGGTGGAAGACCGGACGCGGCGTACCCCAGTCGCGCCATTTACGGCGGTCTCGATCCGAAACGTGACCAGCGCCTCAACCTCTTCGGGCGCCATCCCATGTGCCTCGGTCAGAACTGTGACCGTAGGTGCAGTTAAGTCGGGAAAAACATCGACGGGCATGCGTAGGGCAGTGATCGTCCCGCTAACGAGAAGGACACCTGCAGCCACCGCCACTAGGAAGTGGTTGTCGATGGACCATCGAATGACTCGATCAAGCATCGTGGACTCCCCTACTAGTGAGCGTGACCGCCGGCGAAATCGCCGGCAGAGAGGGAAGCAAGCCGCACTTGATAGGCGCCAACGGTGACCACCATGTCCCCAAGCCTCAGCCCCGCAGTCACATGGGTTCGTCGACCGTCCGTCTCACCAATGGTGAGGATGCGTCGCTCGAAGGTCTCGCCGCCGGCCTGCACATACGCGACGGGTGTGCCGTTCTCATCCAGAATCGCCGCATTGGGAATGGCGATTCCTGTCGTTGGGTCACCCGTGGGTACGGTAGCCTGCACGAACTGGCCGAACGCAAAGCGCCCCTGTCCGGGTATGGCCTCAAAGACGACGGGGACGGTTCGCGTCGTGGGGCTAACCACACTCCCCACCGAGCGAAGCCGAGCGTTGAAGGCCTCTTGAGAGTTTTCGAGTGTGAAGAGCGAGAGAGCCCCTGAAGGCAGGTTCTTCGCCGTCGAAGCCGGCACCTGTACTCGAATCCAGGCCTTGGTTGGATCGACCACGGTAAACAGGGACTCACCTGCTTCCACACGTCCACCAGGCACGAACGTGCGCTCGGCGATCACCCCCGACATCGGTGAGCGCACCGTGAGTTGATAAGCGCCGTCCGTCCCGCCGCCCATCGCGGCTAACTCTGCTTCCGCGATCTCCAGGTCATGTCGTACCTCCTCGAGGCGCCGGGCTGGAATCGCGCCTACCTCAAAGAGCCTCGCGTCTCGGACCGCTTCACGCCTCAGACGCTCCACCCGCCCACGCAACTGTGCGAATCCGCCGTCCTGGCTAGTCGGAGCCAACACAGCCAGCACCTGCCCCTGGCTGACGCGGTCCCCTACGGAAGGCGCGGCTTGGTTCGGCTCAGCCAACGCGATCCCACCAACGGGAGTGCTCACGCGAACCAGCGACCCATCGGGAGGAACGATCTCACCCGGAGCGAGCGTCGTGCCCTGGACCGGGTGTTCCGCCGCCGGGTGAACCGCGAACGGGATCACCCACTGTTGCTCCTTAAGAAACGAGATCCCGTCTGCTTCCTCAGAAACGGGGTAGGCCAATGCTGCGGCCTCACTCTCATGAACCAGGACATCTGAAACGACATGGCGACTGTTCACCTGGTCGCTGACCAACGTCAGCTCGACCTCGTAAGCGCCCCCCTGCGCGATGACAGGATCGAGGAGGAAGATTCCATTCCGTAACGGGGCGTCCACGGTGAACGACTCCGTAACGCCGCCGCTCGATCTGAAACTCACGCTGAGCGTCCCTGCACGAATCGGCTGGAAATCATCTCGATCCGTGAGATGGATTGCCCAGTTCCCGGTCTGTTGACCAGCCACCAGGAATGGGTACTCGAGAAACAGTTCAGTCCCGTCGACCCACTGCGTTACGACCACCGCGCCGAGTTCCGGGCCCTCCTCTACCGCATCGATAGCAGGGCCGCAGGCCGACACTGAGAGAGTCAGGGCCAAACTCATGGCTGTCCGCGACAACACCCCACCCGTCATTGCCCGTGCACTCGATCTCACACCATGGTTCGTCGTTTTCATCGCTGTGCTCCAGCATCGACAGGTAGCCCGCCGACCGCGTGTTCAAGTTCGAAGAACGCACGCCACTCCTCAGCACGAATGCTGTTCGCTAGGAGGCGCGCTTCTAGAAAGGCGTCCGCCGCGTCCACTAACTCGACGATACCGACCACACCCTCGTCGTAGGCGATCCGCGCAATGGTGATCAGTTCTTCCGATTCACCGATCCCGCTTTCGTCCAGTAGGACGCGTTGCTGACTTGCCGCGAGGAGCCGCGCCTCGGCTAGCGCTGCCTCCCGCTCGATCGAGACCCGAAGCAACTCAAGAACGGAACGAGATCGGTCGACCTCCGCCTGCGCGGCCGCCATGGCTCCACCCTTGCGATCGAAGAGCGGTACCGACACCTGAAGCCCGAGGAACAAGCCACTCCGGCCGTCCGACTGCTGCTTAAATCCCCCGGTAAGGCCAACTCCTTCCAGCCTTGACCTGCCGACCAGACTCGCCGTCGCCTCGAGGGCTTCAGTCATTGCCCGCGCACCGTCGAGTTCTGGGCGACGCGCGGTCGCCTCGCCGAGGAGAGCAAGGGCGATGGTAACGTCCGGAACGTCGAGAGCCGGAGGCAGCGCACGGATTCTCGAAATCGATCGGTCCCTCGAAACCAAGGAGCCCAGGCGTCGCTCCGCACCGGCAAGGGACAGTTCCGCTTGGGTGAGCCGTTGTTTGGCAGTGGCACTAGCGACCCTCAGCCTCCGCAGGTCGTAGCTCGCCAAATCACCCTGGGCGACACGGGCGGACGCGTCCTCAACAAGAGCGTCGAAGACACCGTCGGTTTCGCTCAACGCAGCAACGATTTGGGTGCCTTCCCAGGCGGCTAGGAAGACCTGCTTCATTTCCAGTACAATGCGAGCGCTATCTGCCTGAAACTCTGACCGCGCACTGCTCGCCCGCGCCTCGGCGTTCCGGTTGCGGGGGCCTCTTTGCCACAGGAAGTCCACCCGCTGTGTAACGTTGAAGTACTGCTCGGAAGAGAGGCCCAGGTCTTCGTTCGTGAACGAAGCCGTCGGATTGGAGATCGCCCGACTTTGGCGTGAGTCACCAAGTCGTGACCTCAACCTGCTCCTGGCCAGATCGAGCTCCGCGCTGTTAGTGACGAAGAGGTCGACGGCCTCCTCCAGGGACAACGACTGCACTTCCTGCGCATGGGCAGCTGGTGCCATCACGGCAACCGCTAGGGTCACCGTGACGACCATCGATGAGGTACTCATGAATAAGGTTCTTAGGCTCATGTCTTTTCCAAGGGGCCACGAGACACCTAGCGTCACGTGGACGAACTGCTGCTAGGGTTTTCTTGGGGGAGGCCAGACGAAGCGTTGGCCAAGAACACCGCTTGGGAGACGCAGGCGATTAAGCGCTGCGGCTCAGAACCAGAACGGCGTTAGGAGATGCTTGGGGGTGCTCGGGAGCGGAGTGAGCCCGGCGGTGGTGCTCGAGAAGGTCGGTGGACCCAAGGATCCGCCAACTCTACCAGCGCAAACCTCGCCGCCAGATTGACGCTCGCCGAAATGGCCGGGGCCGAGTCGAGCGTCAATCTAGTATCGGTAGACGGAAGGCGGGCATCGGCTTCCGCCATCGATGCGAAATGTCCGCCGTGCGCGTTCTCTACGTGCTGCGTCGTCTCATCATGCTCCACCTCGTGAGGATGCTCCACCTGCAGAGGTGCCAGCAGGAGCAGGAGCACACCTGCGGCATGGATCGACCGCCGAGTGGACGAGAAATGAAGCATGCATGACGATACGCATCGTTTCTTGGTGGTGTCAACTGCAGGTCCAGAGAGGCTTTCACCGGATGGTCAACTTAGTCACGACAGAACGAGTGAAGCGGAGGCAGGGGATCCGCCGGAACTGCTCAGGCAGTCGTGACCGCACTCCGATCTCTGAAAGAGCGGCAAAGCGAGGGGCAACGGCAGGGTTCCGCCGTCCGACGCGCCGCCGCTGGAAGCGTTTTCGATGGCGCGGTAGCGGTTGCCTTGTCTTGGTGATCGGGCAACTGGTAGGAGAGCGCTGATGCGGCATGACGCCCCCCCGACTGACGCCTCCGGCTGGCCTTGAGCACTTAGCCGGCACCTGACCACGTGTCAGGAGGTCGATGCCCACCCCAGAACGTGGGTCCCAAAGCGCAGGTGTCGGCGAAGCCGACGAGCCAGACGCTGGTAGTGGTCTTTGCCTCGGTCGGGCTCCGTATCGGCCCAGGGTGGCTTTTTCCGAGCCCGAAGGATGCAGGAAAGCCCGTTCGGTATGATCAGGCCAGCCGCTGGCTCGCGGAAGCAGAACGGAAGGCGAAGCTCCAGCCACAGGCGGGCTCGCTCTGGCACGCCTACCGCCGGCTTTGGGCGAGCGCCCGAAAGGACCTGCCCGATGTAGACGTGATGCAAGCCGGCGGATGGTCTAGTTTGGAAGCGCTCAAACTCGCCTACCAGCACCCCGACGATGCCACTATGTTGCGCGTCGTCACTCATGCTGCCGAGTTGCGTGAGGTGCGTTGAACCGTTCGAAACCTGGACAGAAGACCTGGACAGAGGACCGAAACCGAAACGACCCGAATACCCGAAAACGTAGATAGCACGGGGCTACAAACGACTCGCGAAAGTGGCGGAATTGGCAGACGCGCCAGCCTTAGGAGCTGGTGCCTTCGGGCGTGGGGGTTCGAGTCCCCCCTTTCGCATTTCGAATCGCGTTTGCGCGCGCTTGGATCCTCAGTAGTCCCTGACCCCAGCCCACCTCGTTGAGTCCGTGACAACGATCGAACCGTTGCTCGCGTCCTAGGCGCATCCTCAGAGTCAGAAAGCGCGTAGGGATGCCCAAAACACAATCGTCGCCTCGTCGTCTCGGTCTAGCCCTGGTCCTGACCAGTCTTACGGTGCTCGCGTGCGCCGATGAGGCCCCGCGAGCCGACGGCGACATGAGGACGCAATGGCTGGCCGAGCGAGACACCGTTGGCGACACGCTCGTTGTACGCACGGTTTCCGGCAGCGTTTGGGGCGACGGGGTACGCGTCGTCGAAGAGCAGAGGCTGGGCCAACTACAGGGACCAGCGGAGTACAGCTGGGGACAGATCGCGGCACTCGCGGTCGACGACAGCCTCTCGCTCCTTGTGCTCGATGAGCTTGCCCCCGCCCTGCTCGTCTACGACGTCGATGGGGTGTACGTGCGGACGATCGGACAGGAGGGAGGCGGCCCCGGGGAGTACAACGGTCCGGACGGAGGCCTGGCGGTCTTGCCTGACGGCCGCGTGCTGCTGCGCGACCCGTCGACCGAACGGATCAACGTGTACTCGATCGCGGGCGCGTCACTCGATGAGTGGCCCATTCGAGGCGGCTTTTCGACCAGCATCCGTCTCTTCACCGACACGGCGTCCAACGCGTACCAGTTCGTGTGGGACTTCCAAGCGAACGGGCGCCGCAGCTTGGTTCGCTACTCCTCAGCTGGGGAGCCGGGCGATACGCTCTTCGTTCCGGTCGACTACGATGCTCCGACCCTGACCGCGCAGGTCGAGGGCCGTATGCGAACCATGCGGGTTCCGTTCACACCCCAGTTTCAATGGTCGTTTAGCCCGCTGGGGTATTACGTCGGCGGAACTTCGGACCGATACGCGGTCCATCTCTACCGATCCGACGCCCCGGTACTTCGCATCGAGTCCCGCGCACCGCAGGTCGCGGTCTCGAACGCGGAGCGGCGAAACGAGCGCGACCTCATGATCTGGCTCATGCGAACCGTCCAACCTGGCTGGGACTGGGATGGCCCCTCGATCCCGAAGGACAAGCCTACCTTCTCCGACATCGTAGTCGATCAAGATGGACGGATTTGGGTCCAGCTGCATGTCACGGGCGAGCAGATTCCCGCCGATGAGTTGATCCGAGATGCCGATGACGAGCGACGTCCGGTAAGAGAATTCCGCGAGGCCGTCGTTTATGATGTGTTCGAACCCGACGGGCAGTTCTTGGGTCGGCTCCACATGCCGAAGGGATTTCAGTCGAGTCCAACGCCGTTCATAAGAGCCGATCGTATTTGGGGGGTCGTGACCGGAGAATTCGATGTTCAGTACGTCGTTCGACTTCGGATCGAATCGGGCCTCGCCGATGGAGCCCGTACGAATCGTTGAGGTCGAGTCGTTTCCCGCCTGGCCTCCAGTCCGTCTTGGCTGGAAACCCACCCCTGAACGCCGTAGACTCCGTCCTCGTTGGAGATGTGGGCGAAGGACGGTCGGCACCCGAGTGGAGGGGCCGCCCCTTCGCATCTGCGCTTGGCGCCCGGCGTCCGGCGGAGTCACACCTCAGGAACCGAGTCCGCGATGACGTGGACCAAACGAAGAGTGTAGGGATTTGAGCCAGTCTGCGACCAAGACGGCGGGCACCGACCGCTTCGAGTTCGAGCTCACCAGCGAGAACGACTACCTCCGAAAAGTCTGGGTCACCGTGGATCCCGGCCATTTGACCGCTTCGCGACGCGAAGAAGCGGCAAAGGTGCGGAAAACCTCGCGGATCAAGGGGTTTCGTAAGGGCAAGATCCCCTTTCATGTCGTGGAGGAGCGCTACGGCCCGCTGATTGACGAGCGGACGCTGAATTCCCTGGTGAATCAGGGCTTTCGGGCGGCGATCACGGAGCACGAACTGGCGACGATCGGCGAGCCGGTCGTCAGCGACGTCGACTACAAGCCGGGCGAGCGGCTCAAGTTCCGCGTGGACATCGAAGTCATGCCCGAGGTGACGCTCGCCCGCACAGGCGGATTTCGGGTCGAGCGACCCGAGGTCACCGTGCGGGATGAGGACGTGGATGAGCTGTTCGAGAAGGTCCGCAAGGAGCAGGCGGTCCTGGAGCCGGTCGAGCGCCCGGCGGGGCAGAATGACGTGGTGTCCGTCGTGATCCGGGCCGAGGATGAGGGCGAGGGCGCGGGCGAAGACAAGCCCTACCGGTTCGAAATCGGCGAGGGGCATGCGATCCCAGACGTCGAGGCGGCCATTCTGACGCTCAGCCCCGGCGAAGAGAAGACCTTCGACGTCACCTATCCCGACGATTTTGGATCGGAGGAGTTGGCGGGGGTCACGAGGTCCCTCCTCATCCGCCTGGAAGACGTCCATACAAAGCGTCTCCCGGAGCCCGATGACGACTTCGCCAAACAGGTCGGAGGCTCGTTCGAGACCATAGAGGAACTCCGTGCGGCCATTCGTGAAGATCTCGTCGCCCACCGGGAGGGCGAGGCCAACGACGCGGTTCGAGAGCAGCTGGTCGACGCCGTGATCGCGGCGAACAGCTTCGAGGTGCCCCCGAGTCTCCTATCGCGTTATCTTGACCAGGTGATCGACGCGCCGGAAGATGCCGATCCGGAACGGGTCCAGGAGGCCCGCCAGTCGGTCACACCCGCCGTTGAGCGGCAGATCAAGCGCGATCTAATCCTCGGGCGGCTGATCGAAGCCGAGGGGCTGACCCCCTCGGACGAGGAATTCGACGAGCGACTGTCGGAGCTTGGGGAGAAGCAGGGGCTGAGTTTGGTGGAGGTGCGCCGGCAGTTGGCCAGGGAGAAGCAGCTCGACTCCCTGCGCCACCGTCTTGCCGTCGACAAGGCCTTCCAGTTCCTGACGGACAGCTCCGAGGTGATTTGAGCCCGCTTGCGGGCGGCTCATAGGGCGGCAACCGGGGACGGACACAGGGGTATCACCTTTATACAGACGGCGCAGGCCGTCGCTGACAGAGAGGGTCCATGCCATACGCACCTTACGTAATTGAGCGGTCGAGCCGTGGAGAGCGCACCTACGACATCTTCTCGCGGCTGCTCATGGATCGGATCGTTTTTCTCGGATCTCCGATCAACGACGAGGTCGCGAACGTCATCATCGCGCAGCTGTTGTTTCTCGAAGCCGACAACCCGGAACGAGACATCAACATCTATATCAATTCGCCCGGCGGAAGCGTCCAGGCGGGTTTGGCGATCTATGACACGATGCAGTTCCTGAACGCCCCGGTCTCCACGATCTGTATGGGGATGGCGGCCTCGATGGGCGCATTTCTGCTCGCGGCAGGCACCAAGGGCAAACGTCGTGCGCTCCCGAACGCTCGGATCATGATCCATCAGCCCTCCGGCGGGTCCCAGGGCACGGCATCTGACATCGAGATCCAGGCCAAGGAGATCCTCTACGCCCGACAGCAGCTGAACGGGCTTCTGGCCAAACACACCGGCCAGACGCTGGAGCAGGTGGCGGACGACGTCGATCGAGATCGATTCATGTCTCCCGAAGAGGCGCTGGAATATGGGATTATCGACCAGGTGGTCGAGCGGCAGGGCGAGGTCCTCAAGGTCAAAGCTGGCCCAGTCCCGGCTGTAGCGGAATAACAGGCCAAGAGTGTACGGGAACGCTTTTCGCACCAGACACGCCTATCTAGTGCACACGGACCCTACCTAGGAGACAGAGAGCAACGATGCCCAGCGACAAGCACCTGCGCTGCTCTTTCTGCGGAAAGTCCAAGGACGCGGTCAAGAAGTTCATTTCCGGTCCTAACGTATACATCTGCAACGAATGCATCGCGCTCTGTAACGAGATCCTCGCCGAAGAGGAGGAACGCGAGCAGACAGGCCGATTTACGGAGGTTCCGACCCCCTCCGAAATCAAGGAAACGCTCGACGAGTACGTCATTGGCCAGGAACTGGCCAAGAAGACGCTCTCGGTGGCCGTCTATAACCACTACAAGCGGATCAACCACCGAAACCTGGTCGATGACGTCGAAATCGAGAAGTCGAACATCATGCTTCTCGGTCCCACAGGTGTGGGAAAGACGCTACTAGCCCAGACCCTCGCCCGAATCCTACAGGTCCCGTTCACGATCGCCGATGCGACGACGCTGACCGAGGCCGGCTATGTCGGCGAGGATGTCGAGAATATCCTCGTGCGACTGCTCCAGGCGGGCGAGTACAACGTGGCCGAGTGCGAGCGCGGGATCGTCTACATCGACGAAATCGACAAGATTGCCCGCAAGGCGGACAACCCGTCGATCACGCGTGATGTGTCCGGCGAGGGCGTCCAGCAGGCGCTGCTCAAGATCCTCGAGGGCACCGTGGCCTCGGTTCCGCCGCAGGGTGGCCGCAAGCACCCGCAGCAGGAGTACATCCAGGTCGACACGAAGAACATTCTGTTTATCTGCGGTGGCGCCTACGACGGCCTGGAAGAGATCATCGAGGAACGCCAAGGCCGTCGACAGATCGGATTTGGAGACGAGGCCGAGCGGCCCGTCCCGGTCAACGACGAGGAGAACATCCTCACCCAAGTCGAGCCCGAGGACATGCTCCGGTATGGCCTGATCCCGGAGCTGGTCGGACGCCTACCGGTGCTGGTCGCGTTACACGAGTTGGATGAGGACGCGCTGGTCGAGATTCTGCAGCGTCCGAAGAACGCCCTCATCAAACAGTACGCGAAGATGTTCGAACTCGAAGGGGTCGGACTCACGCTCGAGCCCGAGGCGCTCCGGTCCATCGCGCGGAAGACCACCGAACGAGGAACGGGTGCGCGAGGTCTGCGTGCGGTCCTCGAATCGATCATGCTGGAGGTGATGTTCGACCTCCCGAGTCGCATGGACGTCCGGGAAGTCGTCGTCACGCGCGAGACGGTGGAAGAGGGCACGCTTCCGCTCCTGATTCTCGAACCAGAAGCGGAGCGCAAGGAAGCGTAGGGCTCTGCCCCGCTAGCCTACGCCGCTCGTGGCATCTCCTCAGGTTCGGTCGGTCGAGTTCGTCGGCGCCATCGGGCTGTCCACGCAGGCTCCGCCGCGGGACCTTCCGCAGGTGGCGATCGCCGGGCGTTCCAACGTCGGAAAGTCGTCCCTTCTAAACCGGCTCGTCGGCCGCAAGAGCATCGCGCGAACTTCCAAGAGTCCCGGACGCACGCGCGAGATCAACTTCTTCCTCGTCGATGATCGATTTCTCCTGGTCGATTTGCCGGGCTATGGCTTCGCCAAAGCACCCAAAGAGGTGCGAGAAAAATGGGGCCGGCTGATCGAAGGATACCTGGGTGACAGCCCTAGACTCTTGGGCATCGTCATGCTCATCGACGCGCGGCGCGGAGTCACTCCAGACGACCGCCAGATGATCGATTACTTGGAGCGGCTTGGCACGCCGACGCTGTTCGCTCTGACGAAGACGGACAAGCTGAATCGTTCGGGCCGGATCAAGGCCAAGGCCGCGCTCCAAGAGTCGTTGGGCGTCGATGACGAACAAGTGATCGAAACGTCGGCGCAAAGCGGCGAGGGCGTGGCGTCATTGAGAGAAAGTGTCTACGCCCTTTTGGACGCTAGCTAGAGCACCGGTTGAGCAAAACCGGCGCTCGAGCCAGCCCGTCGGTCCCGCTCGGGACTAGAGATCGATCTCGTACTGTTTGATCTTTCGGTACAACGTCCGCTCGCCGATCTGAAGCTGCTCGGCGGCCTTGCGGCGGTTTCCACCGACCTCTCGTAGCGTAGCCGCGATCGCCTCGCGTTCGACTTCGGCCATCGTCATCCCGTTGCGAACCCCCCCACCGTCTTCCGTGTCCTCGGTCGGGCCCGAACCGCTCGCTGCCTGCAGCGCGGGTTCGTCCGAGAGCGTACCCGACTCGATCACCGTGGCCTCGCCATCCTCCAGTTCGATGGCGCTTCCGGGCCACGCGTCATCCACCGGGGCCGGGATCTGACCGCGCCGCTTCTGAAACGCTTCGAACTCACGCTTCAGGTCATCGACGTCGACTTTTAGGGCGACCAGCGTTCGGAAGACGAACTCGAGTTGCGGGGCATTCGCCAGATCCGTTGCCCCCGACACCACGGGGGCGGCGAACTCGGGCGGCCGAACCAGGCTTGTCCCCCGCCCCGAACGGATTTCGATCGGGATGTCTTCTGGCCGGATCACGGCCCCCGGTGCCAGCACCACCATCGATTCGATCAGGTTTCGAAGCTCGCGAACGTTCCCCGGCCAGTCGTACTCGAGCAGAATCTCCAGCGTCTCTGGAGCCAGACCGCGGAACTCCCGGTCGTGCGCTCGACTGAACTCCGCCACGAAGCGCCGGACCAGAATCGCGATGTCGCCCCGTCTCGCTCGAAGTGCAGGCAGCTCGATATTGAGCACGTTGAGGCGGTAGTAGAGATCGCGGCGAAACTCGCCCACCTCCGCCGCTCGGCGAAGATCTCGGTTCGTCGCTGCCACCACGCGGACGTTGACTTCGAGCTCTCGGTCCCCGCCCACCCGCATGAACCGTTTGCTCTCGAGAATCCGCAGCAACCGCGTCTGGGTCGGCAGCGGCATCTCGGCGATCTCGTCCAAGAGGAGGGTGCCACCGTCCGCTAGTTCGAACATCCCGCGACGCAGGGACGTCGCGCCGGTGAAGGCACCCTTCTCGTGACCAAAGAGCTCGGACTCCAGCAAGGACTCGGGTAGAGCCGCACAGTTTACGGGAATGAAGGGCTTGCCCCGGCGGGGGGAGAGCCGGTGAATCGCTCGTGCGACGAGTTCCTTACCCGTTCCGCTCTCGCCAGTGAGCAGCACGGTGCTCAGCACCGGCGCGATAAGGCTAATGCGTTCGAGGATCTCCCGAATGGGCTCGGTGCGCCCGATGATGCCCGTCTCTCGTTGGACCTGATACCGATCGAGCTGGGCTTCGAGAACCACGCGCACTTCGTCCGGGTCCAACGGGACCGCGAGCACCTCATCAAAGTCGAACGCCTCGGCACGTCGGCTTCGGTCGTGTGCGTCCAACCCTTTTGCCAGACCCAGCACAGGAGGCCGCGGGATCTCCGCCTCGAATAGCCCGCGCATCGAGGCGGACACCGCGTCGTCCGGCGGTCCCGTCAGGAAGAGCGCGACCTCCTCCGGCCCGTCGAGGCGACCCTGAAGATCGCGTCCGCTCTCCACCAGCTCGACCTCGTGGCCATCCGGTCGGATGGCCTCGCGGACTCCGATGGCGGTTTCTAGATCGCGGCTGTCGATGAAGACGCGGGCCATCAGGTCGACCCCTCGGAGGATGCGTGTTTCGTGTTGCCACGCAGCAGATCGACGGCGTGTGCAAGGAGGGGGTCGAGGACCGCTAACCCGTCGCGGACCCCGCCCGGGCTGCCCGGGAAGTTCACGATCAGCGTGGCGCCCCGAACGCCGGCCAGCCCTCGCCCCAGCGCCGCGAAAGGAGTGGTCGCTGCACCCGCGATACGCAGAGCCTCAGCGATCCCTGGGGCCTCTCGATCCAGAACCGCGCGCGTGGCCTCGGGCGTCACGTCCCTCGGGCCGAGGCCGGTCCCTCCGGTCGTGATGACGCAGTCCACCTCCCCCGAGTCGGACCACGTAGCCAGCCGCGAGCCGATGGCGGCCGTCTCATCGGGAACCACTTCGGCTCCCGCGAGCCCATAGCCCCTCGACTCCAGCCAGTCGCGGATGGCGGCGCCGGAGAGGTCCTCCCGGACGCCGGCGGACACACCGTCGGAGATCGTCAGGATTCCGATTCGCGGCGGCGAACTCATCGCTTGAGCGAACCGTCCTGATAGAACGGAGGTCGCACCACCTCGCCGGGGATCGCCTGGTCGCGGATCACGATCTCGACCGCGTCGCCGAACTTGGCCGCCGCTGGCAGGTAGGCCGTGGCCACGCCATCGCCGAGCGTGGGGCTGACCGTGCCGCTTCTGACGGTGCCGACGACGTCTCCTTCCCAGCGCACGTCATACCCGGGTCGCGGAAACCCTCGCTCCGAGAGCCGGATCCCGCGGAGCCGTCGTGTCAGCCCCGCTTCCTTCTGCGCCGCCAGCGCCTCGCGACCGACAAAATCACCCTTGTCCCACTTCACGAGC
This sequence comes from Gemmatimonadota bacterium, assembly GCA_029262175.1. Taxonomy (GTDB): domain Bacteria; phylum Gemmatimonadota; class Gemmatimonadetes; order Palauibacterales; family Palauibacteraceae; genus Palauibacter. The sequence continues at coordinate 56,140 of JAJCZV010000011.1, read as the reverse complement.
CAGCCGAGACCGGCTTCCAGCGCCGTGGTCTGGTCATCGATGTCGTTGCCATAGAGCGCATAGGCCATCTCGAGTCGGAGAGAATCCCGCGCCCCCAGGCCGGCCGGGATGGCGCCCGCATCCTCTAGCGCACGCCAGACGCTGGGAGCGTCGGCCGCCGGCAGGTACAACTCGAAGCCGTCCTCTCCCGTGTAGCCCGTTCTGCTGATCACGGACGCGGCACCGGCCACCTCTCCCTCCGCGAACGAGTAGTAGCGGATCGAAGAGAGGTCCTGATCGAGCACGGCCATGGAGGCCAGAAGGGATTCGGCCCCCGGTCCCTGGAGCGCAAGCAACGCGATGGTGTCGCTCTCGTCTTCCATCGACACGCGAAAAGGTTCGGCCAACCCAGAAAGATGGTTCCAATCTTTCTCGAGGTTGGCGGCGTTCACCACGAGCCGCAGGTCCGCCTCGCCCATCCGGTATACGATGAGGTCGTCCACTACGCCGCCGGACTCGTGGCACATCGCGCTGTATTGTGCGTCCCCGATCTCGAGCGTCGAGGGATCGTTGGTGGTCGCGTGGGAGACGAAGGCCGATGCGTCCTCGCCGCGCACGCGGAACTCCCCCATGTGCGAGACGTCGAACAGGCCGACGGTTTCTCGCACCGCCTGATGCTCGGCACGAATACCGCTCGGGTACTGCACGGGCATCGCGTAACCGGCGAAGGGCACCAACTTGCCCTTGAGCCGAACGTGCTCATCAAACAGGGCGGTCTTCTTTAGCTTCTCGTCCACTCGATCCCTTCCGCTGTTTCGGCTGTAATCGTTTGTCTTCGTGTGGTGCAACGACGGAATGCCACTGAAACCGTCGGTTGCGTGCACTACCCCATTAACATGGCGAGAATCGCCTTCTGTGCGTGCAGGCGGTTCTCCGCCTCGTTCCAAACTCGCGAAGCCGGGCCGTCGATGACATCCGCCGAAACTTCCTCGCCACGGTGGGCAGGCAAACAGTGCAGGAAGATCGCATCGTCGGCCGCGTTCGACATGATCCGGCGATCCACGTGATATCCGACGAACGCTTTCTCGCGCTCGGCCGCTTCTTCTTCTTGACCCATGGAGGCCCAGACGTCGGTCGTGACCACGGTCGCTCCGACGGCCGCCTCGGCGGGGTCGCGAAAAAGCTCGATCGACGCAGCCGCACTGGCTTCGGCAAAAATCGTCGGGTCGGGATCGTAGCCCTCCGGACACGCGATGCGAAGGGCGAAGCCGAGCTTGGCCGCCGCGTTGAGCCAGGAGTTCGTCATGTTGTTCCCGTCGCCGATCCAGGCCACGGTGATGTTCGAGAGATCCGGTCCGAACTCTTCACGGATGGTTTGAACGTCCGCCATGATCTGACACGGGTGCAGAAGATCCGTCAGGCCGTTGATGATCGGTATCGATCCATGTTCCGCGAGCGCGGTGACGTCCGCCTGAGCGAACGTCCGGATCATGATTCCGTGCACGTATCGCGACAGCACCCGCGCCGTGTCCGCGATCGGCTCGCCCCGGCCGAGCTGAATGTCCCGCGAAGAGAGAAACAGCGCCTGCCCGCCGAGCTGGGCGGTCCCCACCTCGAACGACACACGCGTTCGCGTAGAACTCTTTGCGAACACCATGGCGAGCGTCTTCCCCGCCAACGGCTTCCCGGCCGCGGTCGGATCTGCCTTGAGGCGGTCCGCGAGATCGAGCGCCTCGACCAGCCGATCCGTCGACCAATCGGCGATCGACAGAAAATGTCCCTCAGGATTCATGCGTGCTCCCTCGTTACAAGATGTATCGCCTCAGGTCTTCGTCTTCGGCGATCTTGGCTAATCGTTCCGTGACGAACGCCTCGTCTACGTTGATGGTGTCCCCCGCACCGACCTCGGGGAGGTCGAACAGAATCTTTTCGAGAAGGGTGCTCAGAACCGTATGCAACCGGCGGGCACCGATGTTCTCGGTCCTCTCGTTGACGTGGCTCGCGATGCGGGCGATCTCGTGAATCGCCCCGTCGGTGAACTCGAGCGTCGTCGACTCGGTGGCCACGAGCGCTTGATACTGGCTCAAGAGCGCATAGCGAGGCTCCATGAGGATACGCGCGAACGCGTCGGCGTCCAGACTCTCGAGCTCGACTCGGATCGGAAAGCGGCCCTGCAACTCCGGGATGAGATCGGACGGCTTCGCCACGTGGAAGGCCCCGGCGGCGATGAAGAGGATATGGTCGGTTTGAACCATCCCGTGCCTGGTCTGGACCGTGGACCCCTCGACGATGGGGAGCAAGTCGCGTTGTACGCCCTCACGGGACACATCGGGTCCACTCGCCCCGCCGGTGCGGGCGACCTTGTCGATTTCGTCCAAGAATACGATGCCCATGTTCTCGGTGCGCGCGATGGCCTGTTCCATCACGACATCCATATCGACGAGGTTGGCGAGCTCCTCGGAAACGAGGATTCGCGTGGCCTCCGCCACGGTGACCTGTCGGCGGCGGGTCTTCTTGGGCAGCATGCCTTGGAGGATCTCGCTCATGTTGAAGTCGAGACCCTCCATCATCCCGCCTCCCACGTCGATACTGGGGATCGAACTCTCACTGACTTCGATCTCGAGCTCGCGCTCGTCCAGCTTTCCGTCACGGAGCAGACCGCGAAGCTTCTCCCGCGTGCGCCGTTTGCGATCGCCGACGTCGCCCGCCTGCTCTTCCTCGGACGCTTGGCCAGAGGCCGAGACGACAAAGTGTCGCTGCGCAGAGGACGCTTCTGTCGAGGCGTCGGACCCAGTGTCAGCCACCGGCGGCAGCAATAGATCGAGCAAGCGCTCTTCCACGCGCGACTCGGCCTGCTCCCGGTGCTCGATCTCCTTCTCCTCGCGAACCATGTTGATCGCGATCTCCACCAGATCTCGGATCATGGATTCGACATCGCGACCGACATACCCCACCTCGGTAAACTTCGAGGCTTCGACCTTGATAAACGGCGCTCCCGCCAACCGTGACAGCCGACGCGCGATCTCGGTCTTGCCCACGCCCGTGGGGCCGATGAGGATGATGTTGTTGGGGAGGATTTCCTCTCGCATCCCCTCCTCGACATTCCGCCGGCGCCAGCGGTTTCGAAGCGCGATAGCGACCGCTTTCTTGGCATCGTCCTGACCGATGATGTACTCGTCGAGCTCCGCTACGATCTGACGCGGGGTCAGTTTTGACGCGAAGTCGTTCTCTGGCTCCCGTTGTGCCATGGTTGCGATTACTCCGTCAATTCCAGCAGCGTGATCTCGTTGTTCGTATAGACGCAGATCTCGGACGCGATCTCGAGGGCTCGTCTGGCGACTTCGGCCGCCGACAGATCGCCGTAGCCGGATAGCGCACGGGCGGCGGCCAGGGCGTAGGAGCCGCCCGAACCCAGGGCCAAGATCCCGTCATCCGGTTCGATCACTTCCCCCGTACCCGCGATGAGAAGCACGGTCTCGCGGTCCGCTACCGCCAGCAGGGCCTCGAGTCGCCGTAGGTACCGATCGCTACGCCACTCTTTCGCCAACTCCACCGCGGCCCGGGTGAGATTCTTCGGATGGCGCTCGAGTTGCGCTTCGAACTTCTCGAATAGCGTCAGCGCGTCCGCGACGCCGCCGGCGAACCCAGCCAGGATCTGGCCGTCCCGCATCGTGCGCAGCTTGCTTGCTCGCGCTTTGACGATGGTGTCACCCATCGTCACTTGGCCGTCTCCGGCCATAGCGACCGCGTTGTCTTTGCGCACGCAAAGGATGGTGGTCGCGCGTATCCGCTCCATTATTCGCCTCCGCGCGGGTGGGCCCGCGAGTGAACGCGCTTGAGTCTATCCACAGAGGTGTGGGCATAGATGCGAGTCGTGCTCAAACTCGCATGGCCGAGCATTTCTTTTACCGACACGAGGTCCGCGCCACGATTCAGCAAGTGGGTCGCGAAGGTGTGTCGGAGCGAGTGCGTACTGAGGCGTTCTCCATCGGCGACCGTGGCGAGGGCAGCGCTCACGTCGCGCTGGATCTGGCGCCGAGAGAGTCGGTTCCCTCGCGAAGATACGAACAACGCACGCGTCGGCCGTTTCGGGCGAACCGCCAGGTAGGCCAGCACCGCACGGACGGCGCCGCCTCCGAGGGGAACGATGCGTTCCTTCCCACCCTTGCCCAGCGCCCGCAGCTGGCGCTCGTCCAGATCTACATGCGAGAGATCGAGGCCATGGGCCTCCGCCAGCCTGAGCCCGCAGGAATACAAGAGCTCCAGCAGCGCGGATTGTCGGTGCAACAAGACGTCGCCCGAAGCGTCCGCCTCTTCTCCGAGCCGATCCAGAAGCTCACGGATGCGGTCCTCGCTGAGAAACCCGGGGAGCGACTGGTCGCCTCGAGGAGGGCGAACGAGCCTCGCGGGGCTCGTTTCCAGTCGATCGGTCCGTTTGAGAAACGTGAAGAAGGCTCGGATCGCGGCGATCTTGCGTTGGATCGAGGCCCGCTTGAGCCCCCGCGCTTCGAGTTCTCCCATAAAGCTCCGGATGGAGAGGCGATCCACACCCTCCCACGCCCAAGCTTCCTCGCCCTCCGCCCGCGTGAGGAAATCCGAGAACTGCCCTAGATCGCGCCGATAGGCGGCGACCGTATTGGGTGAAAGACGACGTTCGCTCTCGGCGTAGCGAAGAAAATCGGCGACCCAGTCGTCCCTCTCGGCCCGCCCCCGCGAACCAGCGGGTGCGTCGGCCCGGGTCATTTCTTAGACGTCGTCTTTTTCTTGGCGACGGGCTTTTTCTTGCCGGCCGCTTTCTTGGCTGCGGGCTTCTTTGCTGCGGGCTTCTTTGCGGCGGGTTTCTTTGCGGCGGGCTTTTTCTTGCCCTTCTTGGCGGCATCGCGTTCGATACGCTTCTGGAGCAGTTCCACCGCGATCGGAACGGTCACGTCCTCCGCTTCCACGCCCTTGGGCAGCGAGGCGTTGATCTTCCCGTGCTTCACGTAGGGCCCGTACCGGCCGTTGAACAGCGAAATGGGTTGGTCGTCATCCGGATGCTTCCCCACCTCGCGTAGCGGCTTCGCGGCCGCACGACCGCGTTTCTTCGGTTCCGCCAGCAGCGCCATCGCGCGCTCGAACGTCACCGTGAGCGGGTCATCGTCCGCCGTCAAAGAACGATAATCGCCCTCGTGGACGACGTAGGGTCCATAGCGACCGATGCCGACCTTCACGGTCTTTCCGTCCTCTGGATGCACGCCCAGATCCGCCGGCATCGATAGGAGCTTGAGGGCGATCTCGAGCGTCATGTCCTCGTATGGCACCTTCTCCGGGAGGGACGCTCGCTTGGGCTTCTCTCCCCCCTCCACCACCTCGCCGCGTTGTACGTAGGGGCCAAATCGCCCGGTCATGAGATAGATCGGCTCTTGGGTGTCGGGATCCACGCCCAGCTCGTCCGGCCCCTCGGCTCGGCGCTCCAACGTTTCAATGGCGAGCGCTTCGCTCAATTCCGCCGGCGGTACGCCGTCCGGCAGCGGTGCCGTCATCCGATCCTCGTCGCGAATGAGCTCGAGGAACGGACCGTAGCGACCAATCCGGACGGTCGGAGTCAGACCGCCCAGGATCACGGTCGACGCTTCTCGCGGATCGATCGCGCCCTCACGGTCGAGTACGCGGGCTTCGAAGCCTTTCTCGCCGCTGTAAAACCCTGTCAGATAGGTGCGCCAGTCACCGCGTCCGCGCGCGATTTCATCGAGGTCCTTTTCCATTCCCGCCGTGAAGCCTAGATCGACGAGATCCGGAAAGTGCTCCTCCAGGAGCGCGGTTACGGCGAAGGCGATAAACGTCGGAATCAGCTGTTTGTTCTTCCGTTCCGAGTATCCGCGATCCAGAATCGTCGAGATAATCGAGGCATAGGTCGAGGGGCGGCCGATGCCGTCGGCCTCTAGCTCTTTGATCAAAGTCGCGTCGGTGAATCGGGCCGGCGGCTTGGTCTCGTGGAACAAGCTCTCCAAGTCTGTGCAGTCGAGCACCTGGCCCTTCTCGAGTTCCGGAAGCATGACCTCCTGGTCTTCGAGCGCCGCGTCCGGATCGTCGGACCCTTCGACATAGGCGCGAAAGAAGCCCGCGAACTCGATGACCTTGCCCGTGGCTCGGAACAGGGCGTCTCCCGCCTCGATCTGGACAGTGAGATGAAGCTGACGGACGTCGGCCATCTGCGTGGCGATCGTGCGTTTCCAGATGAGCTGGTACACCTTGGCCCGCTTGCCGCTGAGACCGAGCTCCTTTGCGGTCTGCATGTCGGTTCCGGCCGGTCGAATGGCTTCGTGTGCCTCCTGGGCGCTCTTCGACTTGGTCTTGAAACGGCGAGGCTTGTCGCTCAAGTACTCCGCGCCGTAGCGCGTTTCGACCCGCGTACGGACCGCATCGATCGCGTCCTCGGAAAGCTGGACGGAATCGGTACGCATGTAGGTAATGAGTCCATCTTCATAGAGACCCTGCGCCACGCGCATCGACTCGCGGGCCCCCAGATTCAGCTTTCGGTTCGCCTCTTGTTGGAAAGTGGCGGTCGTGAACGGTGGATACGGACTCCGCTTGGAACGCTTTTCCTCGAGAGAACGAACGCGAAACGTTTCGTCCGCGAGGGAATCGCGGAGGGACTTGGCGCCTTCCTCATCGAGCAGCACGACTTCGCGGCCCTTCTTGAGGCCGCCGGTCGTCTCATCAAAGTCGCGACCTGACGCGATCGGAACGTCGGAGACGGAGATCAGTCCAGCCGTGAACCCCCGAGTCTCGGCGGATAGATGCGCCCGGAGATCCCAGTACGCAGCGGTACGAAAGGCACGGCGTTCGCGTTCGCGCTCGACCAACAGTCGAACCGCGACGGACTGCACCCGACCTGCGGACAATCCGGGTCTGATCTTCTTCCAGAGCAGCGGAGAGAGTTTGTATCCCACGAGACGATCGAGAATCCGACGAGCCTGTTGTGCGTCGACCCGATTCTGATCGAGTTCGCCCGGGGTCTCGAGCGCGGCGATGACGGCCTTCTTCGTGATTTCGTTGAACGTGACCCGGCGAAAGCGCCCTGCGCCCCCCGGCTTCGAGGCGCCCAGCACCTCCGCGATGTGGAAGGCGATGGCTTCGCCTTCACGATCCGGATCGGTGGCGAGCAAGATGGAGTCCGCGTCCTTCGCCGCAGCACGTAGCTTCTTGAGGACGGGTCCTTTGCCTTCGATGGTCACGTACTCGGGTTCGAAGCCGTGCTCGACGTCGACCCCCAGCCCGCTCTTGGGGAGATCCCGCACGTGTCCCACCGAGGCTTCCACGCGGTATCCTGGCCCCAGGTACGCTCCGAGTGTACGCGCCTTCGCCGGCGACTCAACAATCAACAAGTCCATCTAGCTCTTCTCGATCTCCTGTTTTCCGGTGGATCCTGCGTCCGTCGTCTGTAACCTCTGCTGGACTTCCTTCGCAACCTCAACGGGCGACCGCGCCTCGGTCCAGACCCCCAGTTCGGCCTCCGAATACGCGGGCTCACGCTCCGCGAGAAGGGCAGTCAGAACCCCCAACGGGTCGGGAGCGTCGAGCAGCGGGCGCCCGCTTCCCGCCAAACGGCCCAGCCGATGGATCGCGGTCTCGGGGCCGACGCGCAACCAGACCCGCGTGCAGCCGTCGCATGTTCGCTCCAGGTCGCGACGGGCCATCCAGCCCCCGCCCGTCGCGACAACGGTACGCTCCAGACCCATGATCTCGCTTGTCGCCTCCGCCTCGAAGCGGCGAAAAAGGGTCTCTCCTCCCCGATCGAAGAGGTCGGCGATCGTCTCCCCTGCCAACGCCTCGACTCGAAGATCCAAGTCGATAAAGTCGTATCCGAGCCGCTCGGCCAGGATCGGGCCAATCGTGCTTTTTCCCGCCCCCGACAACCCCACCAGCCAGACGCTCCTCGGAAACTCCGGCACGCTCTCGCGCTACCCTAGCGTCGCGGTGGCGAGACCTGCCAGGTAGGCCTCGACGTTCGATTCCAGCTCTTGCATGGAATCTCCTCCGAACTTCTCGAGCCATGCATCGGCGAGAACCAAAGCCAACATGGCCTCTCCAACGATCGCCGCAGCGGGTACCGCACATACGTCGCTTCGTTCCCGTATCGCCTTGGCCGGCTCCCCGCTCTTGGTGTCTACACTGTCGAGCGGCTGTCGGAGGGAACTGAGCGGCTTCATAGCGACTCGAGCCACCAATGGTTCCCCCGTAGTGATCCCGCCTTCGAGCCCACCCGCGTTGTTGCTACGACGCCGATAGCCGCCGGCTCGGCGCCGACTCGCGTCGCGTTCGATCTCGTCGTGGACGCCCGACCCGCGCGCCGCGGCAGATGCGAAGCCCATGCCGATCTCGACTCCCTTCATCGCATGGATCGACATCAACGCGCCGGCGATCCGCCCCGACAGCCGCACGTCCGCCGTCACGTGGCTTCCCAATCCAACGGGCAGCCCGCGAGCGATGACTTCGAAGACCCCGCCGAGGGAGTCGCCCGCGCGACGCGCCTCGTCGATCTCCGCCACCATGCGACTCGAAGCGGCTTCGTCGAGACACCGGACCGGAGAGGCGTCGGCCGACGCCTGAACCGAGTCTGGCAGCGGATCGGGGGATGGGGCGTGGACCTGGCCGATGCGCACGACGTGACTCTCGACGCGAACCCCGAAACCATGGAGCAATCGCTTGGCCACCGCGCCCCCTGCCACCCGGGCCGCCGTCTCCCTCGCGCTGGCACGCTCCAGGATGTCCCGCGCGTCAGCTCGGCGGTACTTGAGCATTCCGACGAGGTCAGCGTGACCCGGACGCGGTAGGGTCACGCGTCGCAGCGATTCATCGTCGGGGGCCGCGGGGGCTTCGACCGACATCGCGTCCTGCCAGTTCTTGAAGTCCCGGTTCGGGATGCGGATCGCGATCGGCCCCCCCAGGGTTTCGCCCAGCCGAACGCCGGCGAAGATCTCTCCCAGGTCTTTCTCGATCTTCATCCGCCCGCCGCGACCATACCCTCCCTGGCGACGGATCAACTCGCGCGCCACGTCCTGCGGAGAGAGCTCGAGGCCGGCGGGGACGCCATCCAGGATCGCCACGATCGCGGGGCCGTGCGACTCCCCTGCGGTGGTGAGTTTCAGACGCCTGAGCACGAAGTGGTTCGACTCCTGGTAGAGGAACGAGCGTTGTAGACAAAAAAAAGGCCCGGCGCTAGGCCGGGCCTCGAAACTGACGGTGCCCTCGTCGGAGAACAAGCGGGGCGCCGGACCTCGAGGCCCGACGCCCACGCGTTCAATTACGGCAGCGGACGCGGCATGATCACGTGCGGCGTGACGAGAATGATCAGGTCCTGCTTCACTTCGTTCTCTTTGGTGGTTCGGAACAGGCTCCCGAGGACCGGAATATTCATGAGTCCGGGGATCCCGCTCTCGCTACGGCTGACTTCGCTCAGCGTAAGACCACCGATGACCGCAGTTTCGCCGTCGTCGAGCAGCAGCGTCGTCTGACCGATCTGCTTCTCGAACACAAAGCCTACGTCCGATAGCCCCACCTGTAGACCGGAACGCTCCGCCGACAGAGCCAACAACACCTGGTTGTTGTTCGTCACGTGCGGCTGGACCTCGAGAATGATCCCGGTGTCCTCGAACTGCACGTTGACGGTGGCGTCTTCGCTCTGGGCGCCGCGCTCCAACACGCGGATCGGCGTCCGCTCACCGACCTGAATCCGAGCCTTCGCGTTGTCGACCACTTGGATCGACGGTGCGGCCTGGACATCAGAGAGCTGGTGAGACTCGAGCGCTTCAATGAACGAGAACAGAGAGAACTCGCCGAACGTGACCGCAGTCAAGATCGAAAGCGCCGGCGACGTGACTCGGTCGTTGGCGTTTGCCAGGGCGGCGATCGCGTCGCCACCCAGATTCACGAGCGTCTCGTTCGTGCGTTTGAAGAAGGCTTGATCCGGGACGCCGTCGCCATCGGTATCGACCAGCTGCGGCGGCTCATTCGGATCGGGGACGGAGACCTCGTCATTGATGCCCTGTTCGACGAAGCCGCCCTCACGCTCCTTGAGATCGTAAACGATACCCATCTCTTGAACGTCGGTACGATCGACGAACACGATCTTCGCTTCAATCGCCACCTGCGGCATACGCTTATCAAGTGATTTGATGAGCGTGTCCATGCGAGCGACGACAGAAGGTGCATCCGTTACGATGATCGAGTTCGTGCCGGCGTAAGAGACCACTTGGCCTCGGTCCGGAGTCACCAACTTCGAGAGAGCCTGTGCGACCGAATCCGCGCTTGCGTAGTTGATCCGCATCACGCGTGTCTCTGTAAGCAGTTCGTCTCGCGTCTTCAGATTCTCCAGAAGATCGACGACGATGATCCCGCTCTCGGTCGTCTGCCATCCGAGGTTCTGAGCGGATAGGATTGCGCTGAGCGCGACATCCCAAGGCTGGTTCTTGATGTCGATTCCGCGAACGGCCACAGAGGCCGCATCACCGTTCGGGACGATCGAAACGCCCGCGAACTCCGAGAAACCGGCCAAGACGTCAAGCATCGTCGCGCTGTCATAGGCAACCGAGATCCGCGGCTGAGCCTGCTGAACGGCAGCCGCAAACGCCGATGGCATGTCGCTCCCCGTCGCGCGGTCACTCGACAAGTCCATTTCCGCCACTGCGGCCACTGCGGGCTGTGTCGACCAACTCGAGAACGATTCGCCGGGGTTCTGGAAAGTGACGCGCACTTTGCCTTGAGCCTTATCGACGTTGTACTCGAGCTCGCGAGTCAAGTCGAAGACCAAACGCACGACGTCCGGGCGAAACTGGCTCGAGCGAAGACGAATGACGCCTCCTCGACCGATCGCCTCGTAGCTGTGACGGTCCAAGCTGTGACTGGCGCCTTCGACATCTAGAATCAGTCGAGGCGGGTCCGAGAGCATGAAGTGATGCGGCGTGATTTCACCGCCGACCACAATCGTTATTTCTGTCTCCGCGCCAGCGGGCGAGATCTGAATCTCGCGAATGTCGGAGGGCGCTCCTCCGAACCACGCCGCCAGGGCGAAGGCGAGGATGGATCGAGCGATCATCCGTCAATCTCCTTGGTTTTCTTCACCGTCAAAGTCTCACGTCGGCTGATTCCGAAGCTCGTGATCACGAAGTCCACTTCGTCCGTCCGAATCGCTGCGATTCGAATGTCGCCGAGGACGTCTCCCTCACGGGAGCGATATCGTCGACCGGATTTCACGTCGATAAGCGTCGCGACGCTGCCGATCGCGGGGTTGAAGAGCACCCCTGTGAGGTTCAGGTCCGCAAACCTCGGCCCGATCTGATCCCCCGAATTCAAGGGGCGGAACGGGTCACGGCGTCCGAGCGAGGGATAGGTAAAGACCTCCCTCTCATATACGGTCGATACGGGGGTCTGAGCTGTGGCCGCCTGCGCGGACATCGCCAGGCCGAAGACCACTGCGGCACCGTAGGCCGCAATGGGCAGCCCGCGGGCTCTCCCCTTAGACGTCTTCATCATCATCCGCCCTCCATCGGCGTCGTGCTGCCCTCGGGCGGGAGTACGAATGTCTCCAGCCTGAATCGAGCCTGTACCAACTGCCGCCCCGAATTCGTAACGCCGGCGGGTCGAATCTCTGAGACCTCCGGGTGAACGATTCGAGTGAAGCTTGCGACGCGGGAAAGAAACTGACCTACGTCGTGGTATTCACCTTCGAGCTGCATCTCCCAGTTCTGGCGGAGAAAGAACGCCGCAGAGTCCGCGATCGGTTCGGTCGGCGTCACGTTGAGGAGGTCGAGACCCAGCGACTGCGTCTCGGAGGCGATCGCCTCGTAGATCGCGGGCACCTCGCCTCGCGCCGGCACGAGTCGCTGGAGCATCGCGAATTGACGCTCCCCGAGCTCGAGTTCTTCGCGTACGCTGTCCAGATCTCGTGTCCGTGTTTCGGCCAGCGTGTTTGCCTGCTCGATCTGTTCGACGCGCTGTTCCAACTCCGCGAGGTCGGTGCCCTTGGGGCTCCAGACGTAGAGGTAGAAAACCGCGCCGAGCGCCATCACGAGGATGACGCCGAGCATCTTGTATTGATCCTTGGGATCTTGAGGCAGCAAAGCCATCGTCAGCCTCCCGTATTCGCGATGATCGGCTCCGAGCGTATCGAGCCGCCTGCAGGCTCGGTAAACCGGATCGACAGTGTGAAGGCCTGCGCAGCAATCGAAGTGTCACCGCTTTCGAGGCTTTGCCGTTGGGACCCCAGGATTCGCACGTCCGTGATGTACTCGGACGATTGCAGATTTCGAACGAATTCCGTAATGGCGAGCGGGTTCGCCGCGATCCCCTGGATCTGGACGCCAAGATCGGGTAGCGGTGACGTCTGTCTCAGCGAACTGAGCCACGCCATGTTCGGGACCGCTCGGCTGACCTCGTCCATGAGATGCGGCCATACGAACCGATTCCTATCGAGTTGCTCAACAAGCGCCACTCGACTGCGAATCTGTTCGCGGCGCGTGGTCAGGCTATCGCTGACCACCCGCAGATCCGCGAGACGCGCGGAATCCGCAGTCGCTGCGTCGAGCCGCACCTGCAGACTCGATGCCTCGGAACGTTGGGACCACCACAGGAATGCAGCGGCTAGGGGGATAATGATCCCCGCGACCATGAGCGCCGTGCTCCAGGGGTTGCCGCCTTTGCCCTTTAGGCCCAGGCCGCCCATTGACGGTTTGGCGCCCCTCTTCTTAGAGCGCTTACCACCCCCGCGAGACGACTGCGATTCTGGTAATAGATTGACTTCAATCATCCGCTTACTCGTCCCCCATCATCATCCACACCCACTGTTCTTGGTGACCGGACTCCTAAGCAGCTTTCCGGAGCGCCAGGCCGACGGACAGCATCAGCATCGGCGCCATTTCTTGTAGTTCCAAAAAGTCGATCGCATCCGCCTTGACTTGGATGCGCTCGAAGGCACTGGCAATGTGGGTCTCGACGCCCAAACGCTCGGCGAGGATCTCCGACAGGCCGGCGATACCCACGCCGCCTCCGCACAGATAAAGACGTGCAACTCCGAGCCCGATGTCGTCGGTCTCGAGGAATGCGGCCGCGCGTTCGACACCCCGAGCCACTTCCTGCGCTCGCTCGGCCAAAAACTCTCGGAGACTCGCGTCGGCGCTCTCACCGCGAAGCGCAGCCTGCGCCTGCTCGGCCGTGAGAGAGCGTTCCCGCTGTAGGTCGAGGATCAGACCTCGCGTGCCGAAGCTGAGATCGCGCGTGAGGACTGGGACACCGCCGTCGAGGACGTTCACCGTCGTGGTATCGTTGCCGATATTCACGAGCGCCGTGACCCCTTCCATCGCGCTGGGATAGTTGACTTCGAGCGCGTTGTGGAGGGCGAACGCTTCGACGTCGACGGCCTTGGCCGTCAAACCCGCCTGCTGTAACAGCGAAATCCGCGTTTCGATCAGCTCGCGCTTGGCGGCAACGAGCAACACCGTCATCTGCAGACCGTCGCCATCGGGATCCGTGATCTCGAAGTCGAGCTGGACGTTGTCCATGTCGAAGGGCACGTGCTGCTCCGCTTCCCACGGAATGACCTCTCGCGCCTCGTCCTCATCCATGCGATCCATCTTGATCAACTTGATGATGACGTCACGGCCACCTACGCCGATAACGACATCTCGCTGATCAATCTTCTCGCGTTCAAACAGTGAGGAGATGGCGTCCGCGACTAGACCGGGGTCGACGATATCGCCGTCCACGATTGCGTCACCCTCGAGAGGGCTAACGGCTACCTTGGCCAACTGGGGAGTGTCCTTGCTGTGATCGATGACGGCGGCTTTGATAAATCCGCTGCCGACATCCAGCCCAACTGTCGTTTTCCTCCGCCCAAACCCAAATCGCAGCATTAGAATCGTCCGTTAAGTGGTTGCCACGGACGAGATACGGCGGGACGGTCCAAAGTAGGAGTAGGCCTTTGTGGTGTCAAACCACAGATTGGGGGCTTTTTCCCTACCTGGTGCGACTTCCCGCGAGCTACCTCGCCTCGAAAAACTCCTCGAATGTTCATCTGGCCGATCAGTTCCGCAGCGGCATTTCGTGTACCACGGATCGCCCAGATGTCCCCGGCGTCCGCCCAACGGCGGTCGTGATCAGCCGTACGACGCGAACGTTGGCCAGATTGCCGGGCCCTACGCTGGGTACGACCGTGCCGTTCGCCAGCACGTATTCGAACGCGGCACCCGGTGCGAGCGGCGTCGCGAACTCCTGCAAATTGCGCCGGATTGCGAGATTCCCCGGCAAGGTCGTGCTTGGAACCACGGAATAGCTGAGCGAACCGTAGGTCCGCACGATGGAGCCGTGGATCGGCGCAGAGGCGAACCCGGCCGACCAACCCTGGGTCCGCTGGAACGCTGAACTCGGAGCGACGCCCGCGCTGTCAGATCCGTTCGCGCGGCAGGTGGCTGCCGCAGCGGGCGAAGGGCTCGCTGTAGGCTGGAAACCGTCCGCATAAGTGAAGGGCGTGTCATACGGCCCCGAGACCGCGGTCCCACGAAAAGCGCGCGGAACGTTGACGCCGGGGATCGAGTCATAGACAAAGAGATCGACCACTCCGCCGGGGAGCGTGGCGCACACCAGTGCGCGAGCGATGTCGGTACGAACCACGAAGCGGTCCGGTGCGGCTTGGATGATGTCTCGCGGGCCGGCTGCCCGGATCTCCGGCACCAAACCGTCGGCGATCACGCGCGTGGTTTGCTCGATGAGTTGGGCGTCGTCCTGTTGGGACTGGCGGCGATTCTGAGTCGATACCGTGCTCACGAGTACGGTGCTCAGGAGGCCGGCAATGGCGATCGCCACCAGGACCTCGACGACGGTGAACCCGGCAGTCGTGCGGGACGTCATGGCGCGACCGGTAGAGGACGGGTCGCGACCACGCGCGACTCGAAGGTCACCGGCGTCGAACTGCCGGGTGCCGTCACGTCGACGCGAACGCTCTTGAGTCGCGACCCGAGTGCGGCGACCGTCTCCGTCACGAGGTAGCGACGCGCGCCGAACGAGACCGTCGCCTGCCCACCTTGAAGCGTGGCAAACGGCGTCCGCGCGGATCGCTCGAGAGCACTTCTCGCCGCGAGCGCACGGTCGGTATCGACGCTCGACCGGGTCGATTCGGAGTAGATGGCCAGGAACCCGCTGGCCGCTGCGAAGACCCCCACCGTCGTCACCACGACGGCCGCCATGACCTCGATCAAGCCGAATCCGGCTTGGCCATGATCAAACGCGCGTCTGGTGGTCCGGAGTGTGGTCATTTTCCTCAGGTAGCGTCCGAGGCGGCTTCGGTACTTGGAAGCTGCTTGTCGCCGCTTTTTTCGGGTCCGTGCTCGGTGCTGTTTGGGCAAGATCGACGCCCGATCGTAAGACCATTTGAGGATTGGTCTTTGACCGGATCGGGGTCCCCTCGATAGGGAAATGTTTTCAGACATGTGCAGACCGTGACCTTTGTGCGGATGTCGGGGCCAATGGCCCGATCCAGCGATTCGGCGCTCGAGGCGGCGACACGGCGGCACTGGGTTGCAGGTCTTCGCGCCCGACTCACGTCCGAAACGGGACCGATCGGACCCGCCCGAGGAAATTGCTGATCACCCGCATTCCGCGACGACCGCGGTACAAGTACAGACTGCCCGGCGAGCCGTGCCCGCGGGCGTTGAATCGAATCACGGCGGGGCGAAGACGGATGGAGTCGGCAAGTCCGGCGGTGGTCCCGAGATCCAATCGAGCTACAAGACCGCTCCCCGACTCCCAGAGCTCGAGCCACTGTCCGTTGGACCGCACCTCCGTCTTTCGGCGCCCGGAAAGGGCATGTAGGCGCGCGCGGCTCAGCTGCGACTCCGCCAAACGGGTCGCTCGGACGAGACTCCAACGATCGACGACATCCCAGGCGAGGGCTGCGGCGAGCAGGCCACCTAAGAGAGCGATGACCACCAGGAGTTCGACCAACGTGAAGCCGCGGATGTGCAACCTCCGGGACTCCGAGTGCGGCTGCAGCTTGGAGATTTCGATAACGGGGCCTCCGACCATGGGGGGAACCATGCGATCCGCTCAGGACCCGTAGACGTCCGGCTTCCCCTCAACCCGTTATCAAGCGGCGCCCGTATCCAGCGATTTCGTCGACCGCATGCGCTCCCGAAGAGCGAGGAAGACCCACAAAGAGAGGCCGAGAATCAGCCAGAGGAAACTCAACCGAGTCCCTCGGTCGAACGCGGGAGATCGATAGGTGAAAACGACCTCGCGGTCGCCCGGCTCGACAGACACGGCTCGAAAGAAATAGTTGGCCAGCTCGATGTCGCGAGCCACACCGTCTACCTCCGCGGTCCAGCCGGGATAGTATGAATCTGTAAGTACGACGTAGCCCGAAGACGGTTCATCGACGCTCACCTGCACGCGGTTTGCAGAAGCATCGACGATCGTCGCGCCCGGGAATGATCGCCCCTGCTCCTGTACATGAGCTGGTTCTGCGCGACGCGAAGCTCTGGTGGAGTCGGTGATCACGACAGAAGCCCGCAGATCGAAGTCCGCCGCGAGGACTTGGTTGATCGCCTCCGTTTGGTCGCCCGCGAACACCGCGTTCGGCACCACGTAGGCCCGCGGTAATGGGTCTTCGAGTTCGTAGAGATGACCGGCGAGCGAATCGAGCGGGATCTCGCGAGCGAATCCGGCGGACTCGACCCCCAAGATGCTGTGCACATATCGAACGCTCTGGAGCTGAAGGAGCTTCCAGCGGCGAGCCGGATCGAGGACCCGATGCAATTGCCGCTCGTCCTCGGTACGACTCAGCTTGATCGCGTCCCAAGCGTCCTGCTGCAGGATCCGCCAGGGCTGGCCGACGTTTGGCCCCACGATCTGTTGCCAGTACCACTTCTGTGGTTCGAGCGGGACGTTGGCCAATACGGGCAGGGTTCCAGACAACTGGTCGAAACGACTGGATCGATATCGGTAGTCGCGACGCACATCTTCGATCGGGATCACGTTGAAAATTGCCGGCTCGGTATCATAGAAGTCGACGGACACCACCGGATTGAGATGACGGTGTGCAACGGCAAGATCCGCAGAAACCAGGGCGCACAAACTGAGGCCGAACCAACGCGGAGAGATCTTTTCGCGACGGTAGATCCAGACCAGACCGACGCCCAATGTGGCGAACACCGCCAGCTTCCACAGATTCTGGTTCCAGAGCCCGAAGGCGAACGAGTAGTCGTCCGCCATGCGGGCATTCCCAAACGCCAGAGCCCACCGTCGCACTTCTTCGAAACGCAGGTGCACGAACGCGAGTAGCCCCAACGGGACCGCCACGTAGCAAAGCGACAAGGCCAGGTCGCCCCTGCGACGGCGCCGCGTAAGCGCCTCTTCCATGCCGAACGCCGCGATCAGCATCGCCGCGAACGCGATCACGAGGAAGTACTTCTCGGGGAAGCGAAACGCGCCCAGACCGGGGATCCGCTCGAACAGCCACGGGAAGATCGGTGTGTGATCCCCCAATCCGATCAACAGCGCCGAACACGCTGCAACGGTCCACGTGACCGTCTCCAGTCTTCGGCGCCCTCGAAACGCCAGGGCGAAGAACAGCGGAAAAAGGGCGCCCAGATAGATCGAGAAAAGCCATGGATCGCCCCTTCCGATGATCGACCGAAGACCGAAGGCGTAGTCGGGGTCGCGAAAATCGGTCGGCACCAGGAGGTAGATCAGACGTTCCGGCTTGAGATCGAAAGCGGCGGCTTGTTCCAGACTCAGACCTCCGCCTCGACCCGAATCGCGAAGAAACTCGAGCGTCGGGAGCGCCTGCGCCATCACGAGCCCGAGGATGAAAAAGCCGGCGACGACATAGGCCCGAGCGCCTCCCCAGAGACTTCCGCGCGAAGGTCGTTCGCGGATGCACCAAAGGCTGACGATCAAGGTTGTGCAGAAGATCGTCAGCAAAACGGATTGCGGTTCGCCGGCCAGCGCAGCACAGACTCCGACGAGGACGAGTACCGCCGTTGGCCCGCGTCCCGGGGCCTGAACGGCCCGCAGCGCGGCCCAGGCGATGCCGGGGGTCCACGCTCCTGCTTGCAGGGCATTCAGCAGGTTGAGGAGCGACGCGAAGTATCCGCCCAACATCCACGTCGCCGCGCCGACGTACGCCGCGGTGGGCCCGAGACCGAGTCGCCGGCAAAGCAGAAACGCGAAGATTCCGCCCAATACAAAATGAAAAACGATGAGGAGATCGAACGCCGCGTAGAACGGAAGGAAGGCGTAGAGCCAGTGGGGAGGATAGAAGAAGCCCGACTGGACGTTCGCCAAAAACGGCGCGCCCGTACCGATGTAGGGGGTCCACAGAGGGATCTCGCGTGCCTGGTACGCCTCCCACAGAAGCCGCTTCTGAGGCACGAAGAACATCTGGACGTCGCGAGCGATCGGGATCCCGTGGAGCGACGCGATCTCCCACAAGTACGCCGCGCCGACCGCGATCAAAATCGCGACAGGCACCAGCTCAGCGACCCTACGCCTCTCCACGTCCACGCCCCCTTCCCCGCGCCACCCCTTTTACCCCTCGCGGCGCACGATACGCCGTCTGGAGCCGAGATACCAAACAAAAAAAAAGGGCGCGGCAGATGCCGCGCCCTTTTTGGCCCCGAAGGGCTTTACGCTAAGGCAGACCTTAGCAGCTGGTGTTCTGGACAATCTGACCGACGGCACCCGAAGCGCTTGAGGCCGACGAGTTCACACACCACGCTTTGTTCGAGCTGGCATGCTGAGCCGTGATCTGGTAACCGTCGGTATAAGCCGTGCCCTGGAGCGAAACGCTCTGGCTAGCCTGGAAGTCCGCGTTACCGTCACCATCGAGATCTCCGGTACCACCGGCCGTAATCGTTGCTCCAGTATAGGCCTGGAAGTCGGAGAAGTATGCCTCTTCAGCCGTCATGAGGTTACGAAGATCGCTCTTCGCGCCTGCATCAAACGCCTTCTCCTTCGTGCTGGCGAACTGCGGGATCGCGATTGCGGCAAGAATGCCGATAATCACGACAACGATCAGCAGCTCAATCAGCGTGAAACCTTTTTCGTTCTTCATCTGTCCCTCGCTTTACTTTTGGTTGATACCCGGGGCGATATTTCCGAGCATCGGAGCCGCCGATAGTGGTAGACTCCGCCTCACGCAGTGGCCTGAAATGGCAGGGCGTGTGCCCCGCTCCGCGTGGTCGCCTTAAGTGGTTGGAAAGCGAGGGATTGGGAGGTGTGCAGCGCGCCGTCGCGCGTGAGCCAGCCGGTCCTTCCCCTTGCAGGATGCACGAAATCGCCTCTCGTCTGCCAAGGCGCGAATCGCGCGGAAGGGCGGGGTTTTCCGCCGCGGGCTAGATGTCCAGCTGATATCTCTTGATCTTGCGATAAAGGGTGCTGGGATCGATTCCCAACACTTCTGCAGCCCGACTTTTGTTCCCGTTCTCGGCTCGGAGAACATGCTCGATGTACGCCCGTTCAATCACCTCCAGAGTCGGGTTGGCAGGCGGCGCATCCTGGATCAGGGGCGTCACCGGCTGTTCTCGCAGCCGTGGCGGTAGCGATTCCTCTCGAATCGTGCTGCCACTGCTCAACACGAGCGCTCGCTCGATCACATTCTCGAGCTCACGGACGTTTCCTGGCCACTGGTACTCCTGGAGTATCCGAAGCAGTTCGTCCGACAGCTTTCTTGGCTTGTCCCCCGTTCGCTCCACTTCCCGAGTCAAGAAGTGTTCGGCTAGCAACGGGATATCATCCACCCGATTGCGAAGCGGCGGCAGCTCACACGAAATCACGTTGAGTCGATAGTACAGATCGCTTCGAAAGCGACCCTGCTCGATGTCGCGTTCAAGATCGCGATTGGTCGCCGCAATCAGTCGAACATCGACCTGGACCGCCTTGGTCGAACCGACCGGGATCACTTCACGCTCTTGAAGCACCCTTAGAAGCTTGACCTGTGTCGAGGGAACCATCTCTCCCACTTCGTCGAGGAAGAAGCTCCCGCCCGACGCGGCCACAAACAGTCCCTCTTTATCCCGCACGGCACCGGTGAACGACCCCTTTACGTGCCCAAACAGCTCCGACTCCAAGAGCCCTTCCGGCAGTGCGGCACAGTTCAGGGACAGGAAGTGTGCGTCGGAACGCTCGGAAAGCTCGTGGATGTATCGAGCAAAGACTTCTTTACCCGAGCCGCTTTCGCCACGGATGAGGATCGTGGAATCGCTTCCGGCGACCGACTCCGCGAGTTCAAGAGCCTTGCGGAACTCCGGGCTCGCTCCGATGGGGCTGACCATGTCCCGCGAGCGAGACTTCCGGATTTCCTTCTTGAGTTTGACGTTCTCGCGTTCGACGCGGCCGATATGAAGCGATCGACGCAAAATCGTGACGAGCTCATCGTTCGAAAACGGCTTCTGCACGTAGTGAGTGGCGCCGAGGTTGACCGCCTGGATCGCGGACTGGAGCGATGCCTGGGCAGTCATGAGCACGACGGGCGTCGTCGGATCCTGCTCGCGAATGGCCTCGAGGACGTCGACGCCGCTTACCTTCGGCATCCGAACGTCTGTGAGCACCAGGTCGGGGTGCATCTCCGCGAAACGTTCGAGCCCCTCCGAGCCAGAGAGCGCCGACAGCACCTCAAACCCTTCGTTCTTGAGAAGTATGCTCAGCGTCTCGATGATGCCCTGCTCGTCATCGATGACCAGAACTTTCGGCCTATCACTCATGAGTCAAACTCCTCCCGTAGCTTGCGCGCGGTTGGACCGCGGCGCTGCTAGTCATCATCCCAGTCGATCCGCAAAGCCATCGAGGGCTGCGGGCTTCGTCGAAGCGTGCGTAGCGGTATTTGGCTCGAGGCGTTCGGAAAGCTCCGCGCCGGACCGTTCGTCAAAAATTTCGCGGGCGGTCGGCTCTCGGCGGGGTAGGATGATGGCGAACGTGGCGCCATTGCCGAGAGTGGAGCTCACGAGAAGAGCCCCTCCGTGCGCTTGAACTGCGCGGTGCGCGATCGCCAACCCCATTCCACTCCCCCCCTGCCGCCGTGTATAAAACGGGTCAAACACTCGAGCGAGGTCGTCAGGGTGAATCCCTGGACCGTCGTCGATGACCCGAACCCGAACTGGCATTCCCGAACCCAACCCAATGGGCGTGTATCCCGACCGCAGCGAATCTGCGAGGACGCGGATTGTAACGGTTCCTTGAGGATCGCTAACTTGGACCGCATTCAGCAGCAGGTTTGTCAGCGTCCGGTGCACAAGGTCCGGATCTCCCCAAAGATCGTCAAGCCCGGCGGCCACTTCGACCTCGAACGTGGCGCGCTCGTGCGCTTCGGGGCTTTGCGCCACGATCGCGACCGCCTCCCCGATGATCTGGTCTAGCTGGATCGGTTTGCGCTCGCTCACATTCACGCGGGCAAAGTCGTTGAACTCGCTCAGAAGTCGTGAGAGTCGGTCGGTCTCGCGGACGACGAGCGCGGAAAGCGTCGTTCGATCCTCGGTGCTGGCTTCCGGATTTGCGATCTGCTCGATCGCGCTCCGGACCGCGGCGAGCGGGTTCTTGATTTCGTGCGCCAGGGAGGCCGCCAACTCCGCTACCACCTCCAAACGGCTGGCGCGAAGGTGGAGCTCTTCCAGTTGACGGGCCATGCGGAGATCCTGCAGCACCACGGTGGCCAACGTCGGGGCACCCTCTCTCTCGAGCAGCGCCGTGGACGCGGAGAACGGGATCGCGTTCTCGTCGGGCGAGTCGACCTCGATCTCGCGCGCGCGGACTGGCTCGCGAAGCTCGAGCGTGTCCTCGAGCGACTCGACGATTCCCGGGGCCCGCCTCGACAGCGCCTCCCATACCGGCTGCCCGATCCACTCGTCGGGGTCCAAGTCGAACAGCCTCGCCGCAGCCGGGTTGAGGTAGACCGCCCGCCCGTTCTCATCCGTCGTGATGACGGCGGCCTCGATCGTTCGCAGGATATCCGAGGTGCCGAAACGCAGCCGGTGGAGTTCCCCTTCGAGGCTGGACAGACGATCGCCGACTTGACGGAGGCGGCCGCCAATCAGCCCGCTGACGAGTGCCACCAGCGTGAAGATCAGAGTTTGCAGGACGACCGCGAGCCCGAGTTGTTCGGGATAGGCAAAGGCTACGACGCCGAGGTAACACGCTCCCGTCAGGATCGCGATCAAGATCCCCGCCGACACGGTCATGATCAGGGCGTATCCCGAAACCAGTGCGATGTAGAGCAGCGGCGGAAAGACGCTATCGCTGCCGCCGGTCAGGAAGATGATCCCGCTCACGAGCAACACGTCCAAGCTCGCTTGCACGTACAGGAACCGCTCGGACGCGTTCTTCCGCTTCCGGTGACTCCACCAGTATGAGACGCTGGTGAAGACGACCATCGTGAGCAGAGTCCCGAGAGCGAGCGGTCGCGCATCCACTCCGCTCAGCCAGTCGGGGAGGGCGGGTTCTTCACCGAGGAAAAGCGCCACTCCGTAGATCGATAGCGCGACCGTCAATCGACCTGCATAGATCCAGTAGAGGACTTGGTTCCGCCGAGCGTCGAGCACCGACTGCTGCCGAGGGGAGCGCTGGATCATGCGCCTGCCTCGCTCATCCAATCCGGCGGTTCATCGAACGCCGTCATCGATCGAATCCGACCGAGTGTTCTCGAGGCGGTCAGCGAATAGACGCGGTCATTGCCGACGTCAGGCAGCGCACAACGAAGCATTGCGTCCTCGGCCGCCCCCCCGCGCACGGCGACGGCCTCCGGTGCATCTCGCACCGCGAGACCGACCGCTTCGCACGCCGCCGCGAAGGTTTCCAAGCCATCGTCAAAGGTCATGGTCCAGGATCGGACTCGGAAGGGCCTATCGGGCGCCAACGGCCGCGCACGGATTCGAAGCGACCAAGCGGTGCCTTGGTAGGCGATCCAACGATCTGCACCGGACGTGGAGTCGGTGTGGGGGGCGCCGAATCTTGACGCGACGTCTTCCACCGTCGACTGCAGGAGGCCAGTGACATTGGGGAGCGGGGCGGACACGATGCTACTCAAACCGGCCGCGGTGGTGGAACCACGCGCTCGCCTGGATCGATGGTCGCCTCTCGTCCGCATCGTACACGTCTTCGCGACTCGCCTGGCTCCGCGTTATGCGCCGCGCCGGGAGGCGTGGGATCAGAACGGCTGTCGCGCGACCCGGCGTACCGACTACGTCACCTCTAGATAAGCCGCAAGCCGCTGCGCAGGCAAACTTTGGAGGAGATGCGAACGGGCGCCTCGAAGCGCCTAGAAGGTCTCCTCGCCGCTGACGGGAGCGTTCTCTTCTTCCGTCAGGTTCGCCCAGGCCTGAGCCTCCTCGTAGGCCGTCAGACCGCCTTGCGGCTCCGCGAAACGGGGACCCGGCCCGCGATACCCGCTGACGGACTCCACCGCTGGGCTGGCGACGCCCGCATGTTCGAGCGCGCCCGCCAATGCACCTTCCTCGTTGCCTCGAGGGGCGAAGGCGATCAGGGCGATCAGACCAACCAACGCCGCCGCGATCGCCCACTTGATCGTGTGGGTCGACGCGGCCGTTGGCTCGACTAGATCATCTACACCCGACCTTTGGTTCACGGGGCGTTCAGTACTTCCGTGAACGACCCCGGTACGACACCGTAGTTCGGTAGCGTCGGATAGCACGGGATCTCGGCGTTCTGAAGCTGCGTGTCATACGTGTAGAACCGCGGGTGCGCGTCGCTGGCCCAATGGCCCGAAACCGGGCTCCCGGCGGAGACGAGGTTGCCGAGATTCAGAAGACCCGCCGCATTGAACACGTCCGTTTCATCTCTGTCGGCAGAGCCGTATCCGTTGTTCGTCTCGATGATTCCGTCGTAGTCGAGATCCCACTGGAACGTGTTAGGCGGCTGATCGCCGTTCACGTTGGCCCAATGGTTGGGGTTGTGATCCGAGTGGGAGCCATCGGGATTCCACCGACCGGCGACCGAGAGCGTGGCCGCTTCCACGACCATGATCTGCGGGGAAAACCCGTCGATCCGGATGTCTTGGACGCCAACCAGCGCCATCCGTACGGGCACTCCGTTGACGTCTGTGCCGGCCCAGATGTTGTGATCGATCAGCATCCACCCGTCGGTATAGATCCCGAGGTTCGTGCCCTTGTTGCCCGGATCGAGGATCCCGTTCACGATCCCGCCGTTGTTCCCGTCCTCGCCCGGGTCCAGCCGGTTGTTGCTGTAGAGGTTGGGGAATCTGGTCGGCGGGTTCATGTAGCCTTCGGTGTCTGTGACCGTGTTCTCTTCGATCGAACGCCCACCGAGATGACCCCAGACGTGGACTTCGTTGTCCGCCCAGATCACGCCATTGAAGTTCGTGATCGGGTTGCCAGCGAAATCATTGACCGGGATCGAATCGTAGGTGATCGGACTCACGCTGAAGTCGAACAGCGTCATATCGATCGCGAAGCACGTCCCGGTTCGACAGCCCGCCCGATCCTCATTGGACCAGCCCTCATTGTTCGCGACCGAAGCGCCCTCGTACGCACGGAACAAGGCGTTGGTTTGCGCCGTTGACGCCGCGTTGTCGTATCCGATGTAGATCCCGACTCCAGCCGAGCAGACGCCGGGGTTCTTCGATGCGTTCTCGAAGAACGGCATGTTTGTGAGTGAAGAGATCGAAGGCAGCGGCGCGACCTGCGCGTTGCCCTGAAAAAACGTTCCGTTGGAGGGGTTGTTGAGCTGGTCGACATACTCGACCCGCTGCAGGAAGTTCGCGTTGCTCCCCCAGAGCGTGATGTCATCGCCCGCATACATGCGGCCGGAGATCGTGATGTTCGCGCCGACGTTGATATCGCCGTCACTGAACACGGCAAAATCGAGCAAGCTCAGTACGTCGATCACCGCCTGATAGGTGGCCGAGCTTCCATCGGAGAGACTGGAGCGAGACTGGATGGTATAGGGAGCCGTTTCGGTGACGGGATCCTTATCGATGACGCGAACCAAGATCGATCCGTCGCCCTGCATGCCGCCGCCAAACGGGGCGTCCGCTGACTGCAGGACCAGCCTCGACGTGTCACCGACTCCAGTGCCTCGATACGCGTAGTTGGCCGGATCTCGAAGCCAGCGCGGCGATTGGGTCAGGTCGTTCGTTAGCCCGATGGCCCGCTGCAACTGCGCCTCCGCGTGGTACTTCGCCAGGACGCCGCGGTTGTGGTTCGCGGTGATCCGCATGTCGTTTCGCGACACGGTGAGCGCCAGCGCTCCTGCGCCGAGCACCACCATCGAAACGAGGATCGCCATGATGATCGCGCCGCCGCTTTCATCGCGGAGTCGCGCCCGGAGGCTCTGAGGAATGCTTTTCATGAGGCTTCTCGTATTCATATGGACAGACCTTCCTAATCCCATCACCAGCCCCTTAGGGCACCATGTTTCGCGGAACCGCGCTTGTTCTCATCTTCACATACGCTCGGTTCTGCCCACCCCCACTCAGCCGTAGCTGAATGCCTTCGACTTCGAGGATGACTTCTTGGATGTTTCGTCGTTGGTTCTTGGTCGTGACCGTGGTCATTTCGGTCCCGGCGGGATCGTAGTAGTTGAAGTCGAGAGCGATGATCCCCTCGATAAACCGCTGCCACGCGCCGCGATTGACCTTGCGTTCCAGGAACGGCGTGCCGTTCACGGTACGTTGTCGGTACCGCACCTCATTGAGCTTGATGGCACGAGCCGGCGTAGAACCGGAGGATGAGAACTGATAGATGAGCGTGTCTGCTATAAATTGAAGATCGAACCCGGCGATACCGGTAAGCGCGACGACCTGACTATTGCCGCTGTTCGCATCGAACAGGATGAGACGCTCACCGACAGCGAGCCCTGTGAGGTTTGCCGCACTGTCTACCGTGATCTGAGTGTCGCCAACGTTCCCGTTACCGACTACGCCCGACGCAAGCGCCAGTTGGTTCGAGGGGTCCGTGGGATCGGGGATCCCGATCAAGCTGATCGCGTTTGGCTGGAAGACGTTGACGCCCACCGACCCGTCGTTGGGCACGATCATGTCGGGCAGCTGAATCTGATAGAAGTTCAGTCCTTGCCCCACGACCCGTATATCCTGCGCAATCCGGTCCGCGGCCGCGCGCACGCCCTGCTGCGCCGACGACACCTCCGCCGTCCTCCCCATGAACTGACTCTGCTTGATCATGAAGTTGGTGGCGGCCAGGCCGATGACGGAGAACATGACGAGCGCGATCAGCATCTCGACGAGGGTGAACCCTCGATCACTCGGGTGCGTTCCGTTGATCTTCATATATGACTTCCTTCTCAGCTCAGCGCGCGGCTAAGGGGGGTCCCGATTGACGATGTAGAGGCGAACGGCGCGTTCGTATCCGCCCGGGAAGCTCGGCAGCGTTCTAACCGTGAGATCCACCTGTTTGAGCTTGGTTAAGACTGGCTCGGACACGACCCACGAGGCTCGGACGATCACGCCATTGGCGAGGGTCGTATCGGCCTGTGCGCTACCGACAGATAGGCCCGCATAGGTGCTCTCGTAGAGCTGCTCCACTTGTCGCTGCATGTGGAATGTGCCGGTCGTCTTCACCGTGCTGTGCGTCGTGCCGGCCGAAAGAGCCGACAGCATGCCGCCGGCCGCGACCAGCACGATCGAGAACAGCGCGACCGCCACGCCGACCTCAATGAGCGTGAAGCCGCTGTCGCCATGAATCGAATTCGATTTGGTCATCTTGCTCGCCATCATTGCCACGTGCTCCCGTCCCATCGATACATCCGGATCGCGCCGCCGCCAGTTACGGTCACGCCGTACGTGCGACCGGCTGGATCCATGAATGTGACCAGGCCCGCCTCGAACGCGGTCCCGTCGGGCAGGAACGCGATCATGTTGTTCGTGAACGTCACGCCGTCGATTACCGACGGGATTCCAAGCGGTCCGACCGGTGCCCCCGTCGGCTGCGCGAATGTCATGTTCGCGGGCAACCTGTAGCCGATGAGCGACCCCATCGACGTCGGGTTGCCCAGGTTCGCCGCGGCCACTTCGCCGCTGTCGCGTGTGAAGTTGTCGTTGACATCGAGGAAGACTTCCAAGAAGCCCGCGCTCGTCGGGATTGCCGCAGGGGCGAAGTCGGCGACGACCATCTCGTTCATGGAGACGGCCCGCGACTTAGCCATGTTCAGGACCACTACGAGCTCCACCGCACCCGCTTTGGCGCGCTGTTGCTCACGAAAACTGCGGAAGCTTTCGATACTGAATCCGACGGCCGTACCGACCAGCGTCATCACGATGAGCATCTCGACGAGCGTGAAGCCCGCCTCTCTGCGACGTTTTGCGTGTCGCACCGAGCGGACCTCGGGCTGCTTTTGGTCCGACTGTCTCATCTGGTCATCCTCTAGTAGACGTCAAATGCCCGCGGCCAGGCTGTGGCGGACCTCCTAAGAGGGCCTGAAATCGCAACTATCGAGCCCCGCGAGCGCCCTTGTCAGGGGTCCTGGTCAATGTCATTGCGGCCAACCTCTTACGTCTTCCTGCTTTCTTCCGGGGCGCTGAGTCAGCCCCCTTTCGCGCTGCAAACCGCTTCAAGCCTTGCAAACGTTGCAGCCGCTATATCACTGGGTCCGAACCAGAGAGACGCCCCAAAACATCTCCACGACCCAACCTCTTCAGGTATCGCCCCGGGTTAGATCTCGTGACGCCGAAACGCTCTCTGTCGGACACGGCGCTATAGGGCAATCCGCGACCCCGAACCGAGCAGACGGCTAAGGCGTTTCGTCAGGATCGCTTGGCGTGTTTGGCGAGATAAATTGTGGGACCGGAGCGACACGGCTTTTCGCGCACTCCGCCACCGGACGGGTAAAACGCGGCCCTCGCCCGGGCATGATCACAGCTCTCGCCCCGGTGCAACCCAGGGCAAGTGACGAGGAGGGAACTCGACCTGGGGGCCACGCGGCGGGCCCGAGAACGACGAACGGCGCGGCCTCGACTTGCGAGACCGCGCCGTTCGTCCTGCGTGCGCGTGGGAGATCCAGAGCTTTTACTGGATCGCGTTCACGAGGCCGAAGATCGGTAGATACATGGCGACGATCATTCCACCAACGACCGTTCCCAAGATCACGATCAGCGCCGGCTCGAGGACCTTGAGCAGGTTCTCGACCGCGACATCGACTTCGTCGTCGTAGAAGTCTGCGATCTTGTTGAGCATTCCGTCGAGATCACCTGTTTCCTCACCGACGTGAATCATCTGTGTCACCATCGGCGGGAACACTGCGCTCTCCTTGAGCGGCTCCGAGATCGACTTACCACCGGCGATGGCGGCCCGACTCTCCATCACCGCATCATGGATCACACGGTTACCAGAGGTTCGTGCCGTGATCTCGAGTCCGTCGAGGATCGTCACACCCGAGGATAGCATCGTTCCCAAGGTGCGGGTGAACCGCGATACGGAAGCCTTACGAACCAGCGGTCCGAGCACCGGTAGCCGCAGCAGAAGTCGATCGAACTGGAGCCGACCGTTGTCGGTTGCGATCCATCTCTTCAGCACGAAGAAGCTCACGGCCATCGCTGCCAAGATCGCCCACCAGTACGACTGGAGCATGTTCGACATCGCGATGACGATCCGTGTGGGCAACGGCAGCACTTGTCCGAAGCTCGAGAACACGGATTCGAAGGTCGGGATCACGAAGAGCAGGAGAATCGCGATGGCCATGACCGCCACGCTCAAGACGACGCCCGGATAGATCATGGCGCCCTTGACCTTCCTCTGGAGCGATTCGCTCTTTTCGAGGAAGGTCGCCAATCGCATGAGGATCGTGTCGAGGAGTCCACCGGACTCACCCGCCGCCACCATGTTGACGTACAGATTCGTGAAGACCTTCGGATGCTGACCAAGCGCGTCGGCCAGGGTGTTACCGGCCTCCACGTCGTACAGCGTCTCCTGAATCGCCTTCTTTAGTGTTTCGTTATCGGTCTGACGCGCGAGAATGTCCAAAGCCTGAACGAGAGGCAGACCGGCGTTGATCATCGTGGAGAACTGACGCGTGAAAATAACGATGTCACGCGACTTGACCTTTTTGCGTTGTCCGAAAGAGATCTCTTTCGGCTTCTCACGGACCGTAACCGGAATCAGCTTCTGCTTGCGCAGAAACGCGATTACATGATCCTTCGAAGGAAGGTCAACTTCGGCTCGGCGAATATCTCCGGCCGCGCTTCGAGCGCTGTACGTCCATACGGGCATCGAATGTCTCCCCGGATCCCGTTAGTGCCTCAGATAGAAAAAGACCAGCCGCCAGCCCCCACATCATCCACCCCGTCGACCGCCGGCGGCCGGTCTAGCACTCGTGTTCGCTTTCGCGAATTCGTGCGTCTTACTTGCAAGCCCAATGCCCACCCTGAACTAAGTCGGTTTCCCCGTCCAAATCGTGGCTTCTCAGCCCTTTACGCGCCGGTGCGCCGCTCGCACGGATCCCGACGTTCGGCAATAAGTCGCGGGCGAAACGCCAACTGCGAGCGCGAATCGCGCGCTCTAACCGGCCGCCTGCACGGGCGCGCCGACCATTCTCTTGAACTCGGTTTGATCGGACGTCACGCGCAGGCACTCCTCAAGTGTCACTTGTCGTTGCACATAGAGCTGGTAGAGCGAATCGTTGAGGGTTTGCATTCCGAATTTTTTACCGGCCTGCATCGCCGAGTAGATTTGGTGGACCTTCTCCTCGCGGATCAGCGCCCGAATGGCAGGCGTTGCGATGAGAATCTCGGTGGCGACGACTCGACCCTTCCCGCTCGCTTTCGGCAGGAGCGTCTGCGTCACGACACCTTCGAGCACAAAGGCCAGCTGCGCTCGAACCTGCTCTTGCTGGTGAGACGGAAACACGTCGACGACTCGGTTGATGGACTCGGCCGCCGAGTTGGTGTGAAGCGTCGCGAAGGCCAGGTGACCGGTCTCCGCGATGGTGAGGGCGGCCTGGATCGTCTCCAGGTCGCGCATCTCACCAATGAGAATCACATCGGGATCTTGGCGAAGCACATACTTGAGTGCGGTCGGGAAGCTCTTGGTGTCCGAACCGACTTCGCGCTGATTCACCACGCAGTTCTTGTGAAAATGCACGAACTCGATCGGATCCTCGATCGTCATGATGTGCCCCTGCCGCTCCGTATTGATCTTGTCGACCATGGCGGCCAGGGTCGTGGACTTTCCCGAACCCGTGGGTCCGGTCAGCAGCACCAGCCCTCTCGGCTTCTCCGCCAGTTTGGCGATGATTGGCGGCACCCCGAGCTCTTGGAAGCTCTTGATCTCGAACGGAATCTGTCGGATCGCGCACCCGATACTGCCCCGCTGCTTGAAGAGATTTGCGCGGAAGCGGGACACGTTCTCGATCGAGAAGCTGAAGTCGAGTTCGTCCTCCTGCTCGAATCTTTTCTTCTGCTGCTCGGTCAGCACCGAGTAGCCCAGCGCCATCGTGTCCTTCGGCTTGAGAAGCGCGTCGACGGCTGAGTCCACTAGAAGACCGTCAACCCTGAGCTTGGGCTTCTCGCCGACCGTCAAATGAAGATCAGAGGCGCCACGCTTAATCATCTCATCGAGCAGCGCTCGCAGACTCACTGTCGTTGTCTTCGTCGTTTCCATTGATTCCCTCTTCGAAACGGACGCGTCTCTGGGGAGGCGCGCTTCGTTTGGTCTCGGTCGGCTCTAGGCCGCCGTTTCCTTGATCACTTCATCGAGTGTCGTGATCCCGCGCTTCACCTTCAGGAGCCCGTCCTGTCGTAGCGTGATCAGCCCCTCCGAAACGGCTTGCGCCTTGATATCGGCGGTCGACTCGCCCTTCAGAACCATGCGGTTGATTTCCGGCGACATCGTGAGGACTTCATAGAGCCCCTGTCGTCCGGCGTAGCCCGATCCACCGCAGGCGTCACAACCCTCGCCGCGGTAGAAAATGTGGTCGGCCACCTCGGACCCCTTGATCCCGGCTGACCGCAGGATCTCCGGCAGATAGCTCGTTTCTGCCTTACAGTTTGAGCAGATGCGTCGTACCAGGCGCTGCGCCGTGATCAAGTTGACGGCGGCCGACACGTTGAAAGGCTCGATGCCCATGTCGACCATTCGGGTGATCGTCGAAGCCGCGTCATTGGTATGGAGCGTCGAGAGAACCAAGTGACCGGTGAGGGCGGCTTTGACCGCGATGCTTCCCGTCTCGAGGTCTCGGATCTCACCGACCATCACGATGTTGGGATCCTGTCGCAGGAACGCCTTGAGGGCGGATGCGAACGTGAGCCCGATCTCATGACGAACCTGCACCTGATTGATGCCGTGCAAGTTGTACTCGACCGGATCCTCGGCCGTCATGATGTTGACTTCTTCAGTATTGATTCTACTGAGGGCGCTGTAGAGCGTGGTCGTCTTACCGGAACCCGTCGGACCAGTGACGAGCACCATCCCATAGGGATTCGCAATCGCGTTGAGAAATGACTGCTCGGCGGTGGGCTCCATCCCGAACGATTCGAGATCGAACGCGAGGTTCCCCTTGTCGAGAATTCGTAGCACGATCTTTTCGCCGAACAACGTCGGGAGCGTCGAGACGCGAAAGTCGATGACCTTCTTTCCGATCTTCATCTTGATGCGTCCGTCCTGAGGGACGCGACGCTCGGCGATGTTGAGGTCGGCGAGGATCTTGAGCCGAGAAGTAAGGGCAGCTCTCATCCGAGGAGGCGGCCGCATGATCTCGTGTAGTGCGCCGTCGATCCGATAACGGACGCGGAGATCGCGTTCGTAAGGTTCGACGTGGATGTCCGAGGCACCGCGCCGAACCGCATCACCGAGGATTCCGTTGATCAGCTTTACGACCGGCTCGTCTTCTACTTCGCGGAGCGCGGCATCGTCCGCCTCGTCCTGAGCGGTGTCCGACAGGAGCTCGACGTCCTGCTCCTCCAACTCGCTGAGTAGCTCGCCCAGTTTGCCGTGTGCGACTTCGTAGTTCTTGTCGATCGACTGTCTCAGCGTGTACTCGCCGGCGACAACCGCTTCGATATCGAACCTCGTGATGAACTTCAGATCGTCGATGACGTTGAGGTCCGTCGGCTCCGCCATCGCGACGGTGAGCGTCCGACCCATGCGGCGAAGCGGCAAAACGAGGTGCTTGCTTGCAAAATCCGCCGGGATCAGCGACAGCACTTTTTCGTCCAACGTGACTTGCGACAAGTCGATAGCCGGGACTCCGAACGCGTGCCCGGCGACCCGCGTGTAGTCGTTTTCGGGGACCAGGCCGAGGGACACGAGGACGTACCCGACGCGTGTGCCCGAGTCCTGTTGTTCTTTGCGGGCTTTGTCCAGATCTCCAACAGCGATCAGCCCATCCGCGAGCAAACGCTGCACGATTCTCCGCTCGCCGGGCGTCATGCCGGCGGAGTCGAAGGGGATCTCGGCGTCTTCGAGGATTTGTGGATCGACTGTCATTTAGAGCCCACCTGGGCGCAGTTCGAGGTTCTTTCCGGTAGCCCGCGGGCGATTCCGGCGTGACCGGCTCTGGAGTCAAAAAGCGTGCCTTGCACGGACGCGTAACTCATGACGTTCCCACACATACACGATCTACAAGCTGGACGAGAAGGCGCGGGCCAATGCCTCGCACTTCCCCCAGCGCGGCGAGATTTTCGAAGACGCCCACCGCTCGTCGTCGATCCACGACGCGGGCCGCGAGCGCGGGTCCGATTCCCGGCAACGCCTCGAGTTCCGCGCTCGTGGCCCGGTTGAGATCGACCTGTTCACCGGTCGCGCAGTCATGGGATTCCGAGGGGTCTCGGGAGGTCGCGCCGCTGGATGCGCTCGAACCAAACGCCAGGTGCGGTGCCAGTCGACGAGCCGTGACTTCGCCGATCCCACCGACCCGCTGGAAGTCTGCGAGGTCGGCGAATTCGCGGCGCTCGCGCTCGCGCACGATCTCGGCGGCGATTCCAGGTCCGACGCCTGGCAGCCTCCGGAGCTCGAAGAGCGGGGCGCGGTTGGGATCGATCCGCTCGTCGGGGGCCAACGGCGTCTGGGCCCGCTCCTCTTCCGACAACGCTTCTCGCACATCGGCGACAAGCTCGGATCGACTCGGGGGCGCCTCCGACCTGAGTTCCCACGCCATGTCCCCGACGCCCGGTCCAAGCACGGTTCTTCCGATGAGACCGAGGCCGACCAAACACAAGGCGCTGCGCAGCGCCTTGCGCTCCGCCTGGTTGAGATCGAACAACCGCGCACCTCCCCTGATCGTCCTTGCCCGCGAGCCCAATGACTCGGCGAACAGATCAACGGGGTCTCAAACACCGTGGGCGTCCCGCGACCGGGGCCGCCGAGCCCGCCTAGAAGATGAAGGTGATCTCCGCCCACCCTTCGACCGGGGAGCCGTAGCGCTGCGCGGGTTGGTATTCCCAGGTCTTGACCTGGTCCATGATGGTCCGGTTGAACCCCGCGTCCGGTGTTGGCGGAACGAGTTCGACGATTCCGGTGGGGTGGCCCTCCGCATCGACGAACACTCGGACCGTGACCTCCATCCCGCGGACCGATCCAGGCGCGTCCCATTGGGGCACGACAGATCGCGGGATCGGGGACCGATAGCCGTCCCCGTCCCCACCCTCTCCGCCTTGCCCGCTTCCCGGCCCGCCGCCCAAGCCCGGCAGCGGAGCGGGCCGGCCGACGGGGACGTCGACGCCTTCGAGCGAGAGCTCGAGTTCCTCCACCTTGACATCGATCTCGGGAATCTCGACATCGAAGGTCGGTTTTGGCGGGGCCGGAATCTCGGTCCGCCTCGGGACCGACACGCGGACGGCCTGAACCGCACCGCCGCCGGGCTTGAGCGTCGGATGGCGGGGGCCCGGAGCGGCGTCCGCGTTCGTGGGGCGTTCGCCCACCCACAGCAGAAAGACGGCGGCGTGGAGGACGACCGAGGCTAACATCCCCCACCAGGCCGCTGCGCGGTTCGCACGGGCGTGACGGACGGACGGCGGGAGTCCGCCGCTAAGGGTGTCGTCGTGGGAATAGGGTTCGATCATCGCCCCCGGTGGTACGGGTTTGAAGTGGCTGGTGTTCCGAGCTTGCCGCCGCTCCAGGGCCTCCGACACATTGTGCGCCGCTCGAGATCACCCGCTGACAGGAGCTGTCGCCGCTAGATGAGAGCCATCCTCAAGCCCGAGCCCGGACCCGGGCTCACGATTCGGGACGTACCGGAACCGGAGATCCGTTCCGACGAAGTCCTGATCAAGGTTCGACGTGCGGGCATCTGCGGGACCGACCTTCATATCTATGATTGGGATGAGTGGTCGGAGAGCCGGATCAAGCCCCCGCTCGTATTGGGACACGAGTTCATGGGCGAGGTGGTCGAGGCGGGAGCATTGGTCGAGAACATCCGGGTCGGCGACCGCGTCTCGGCAGAAGGCCACCTGGTGTGCGGTCACTGCGAATTGTGCCGCACCGGGCAGTCCCATGTGTGTCGCGACACTCAGATCATCGGGATCGACCGAGACGGAGCCTTCGCGGAACTCGTCGCGATCCCGGCGACCAACATCATCCCGATCCCGAAATCGATTTCCGACGATCACGCCGCCCTGTTCGATCCGCTCGGAAATGCGTTCCACACCGTACTACATACGGAAGTCGCCGGCCGCGTCGTGGCCGTGGTCGGGTGCGGCCCCATCGGACTGTTTGCCGTTGGGATCGCGTGCGCGGCGGGCGCCGCAAAGGTCATCGCGATCGAACCGCACGCGGATCGGCGGGCGCTCGCGAGCAAGATGGGCGCGGACCGAACGATCGACCCGACCTCCGAGGACGTCGATGCGAAGATGTCCGACATCACACGCGGGTATGGCGCGGACGTGGTGTGCGAGATGAGCGGACACCCGAACGGAATCGCGGCTGCGTTCAGGATTTGCCGAAACGGAGGGCACGTCCGCCTGCTCGGCCTGCCCAAAGGCCTGGTCGAGGTGAATCTGGCTCGTGACGTCATTTTCAAGGGCCTTCACGTGTACGGCGTGGTGGGCCGGCTCATGTACGAGACGTGGATCGAAATGCGAAACTTCTTGGCCGCGGGGCTGCTCGATATCGAACCCGTCATCACACACCGACTTCCGCTCGAACGCTTCGAGGAAGGCATCACGGCCATGGCCGCGGGCGAGGCGGCGAAGGTGGTGCTGTCGCTGGATTGAGCGGAGCGGACGCGGGGGCGAGTCGACGACGTATCCCGCTCGCCGCGATCGTCCTCGCCACGACAGCGCTGACGGCAGGCTGCTGGCGGATCGGGGAGCCGACGACAAGCAGCGCGCTGGTGACGTGGGCGGCCTACCCCGAAACGGTCAAGGTGGCGTCGCTCTTCTCGTTCGAGTTTGGCGGACCGATTACCCCGACTGCGTGCGGACGACTCGACACCGCGATCGTGACCGTGACCGATTCCTCGATC
Source organism: Gemmatimonadota bacterium (assembly GCA_029262175.1). Lineage (GTDB taxonomy): Bacteria > Gemmatimonadota > Gemmatimonadetes > Palauibacterales > Palauibacteraceae > Palauibacter. The sequence continues at coordinate 20,755 of JAJCZV010000011.1, read as the reverse complement.
GCGGTGACCGCCCAGCGCAGCACGTTTGACGCGGTCTGCGCAAACCAACACATCAGTTTCTACGAAGCGCGGGCGCTACAAATCGCGACAGCGGGCACGTATCGGATCGAGTCGCCGGGCGGCCGCGATCTGGGAAGCCTGGTGGCCACCGATTCGGGCCCCTTTTCATCCGTCTTGACGCAGGGCGAGGGCACCGTGCGAGACGTCGAAAGCTGTCTCTTGTTTGGGCCAGGCTGGATCGGTGGCCAGCGCATCTTTGCGTTGTCCCGCGTGCCACAAGCCGTCCGCGACGCGGATGGCTCGGACCGCATCGTTTACGTGCGCGGTCGACTCCGAGGGTTCACGGAGTGCGGAAGCTGGGGGTCACGCCCTAGGATTGCCGTCGACACCGCCTGGGTCACCGGTCAGCGCACCGGCGACCTGTACGATCGATTCGAGCGCTCGCAAGCCGGAAACGATTCGCCATGACGCTGTACGAGGAAAATGATCTGATGAGCACAAACGTCAATCGCGGTCTCGAGACCCGGCTGCGGGCCGAACTCGATGAGATGTCGGAAAAAGGCATACACAAAGAGTTGTTGTACATCCTCGGGAAACAGTCCGCCGTGGTGGACATCGACGGTTTGGGCGAGACGATCAACCTCTGTTCGAACAACTACTTGGGGCTCTGCGACAACGCGGACGTCATGCGGGCGATCAAGGACGGAACCGACAAGTACGGTGCGGGCACGTCGTCCGTCCGTTTTATCTGCGGGACGTTCGACATCCATCGCGAACTAGAAGCGAAGATCGCGGATTTTCTCGAGGTGCCCGCGTCGCTGACCTACACCTCGGCGTGGAACGCGAACGAAGGTCTTTTCGCGCCGCTGTTGAGCGAAGAAGACGTGCTGATCTCGGACCGACTCAATCACGCGTGTATCATCGATGGCATCCGACTCTGCAAGGCGCAGCGGAAGATCTACGAGCACATGGACATGGATTCGCTGCGCCAGGCGCTCGAGTCTTCGCGAGACGCTCGGCATCGTCTCGTGATCACCGACGGCATCTTCTCCATGGAAGGAGAGATCGCGCCGCTGCCCGACATTCGAGAGCTATGCGATCGGTACGACGCCATCTTGGCCGTCGACGACTCCCACGCCACGGGAGTGCTGGGCGACACAGGACGAGGGACGCCCGAGCACTTTGGGATGCATGGCGAGGTAGACATCGTGACCTCCACGCTCGGCAAGGCGTTGGGTGGCATGGCGGGCGGCTTTACCGCGAGCTCGCGTGCGGTCGTCGACATGTTGATCCAAAGCTCGCGCACGCAGCTGTTTACCAACTCGCTTCCGCCTTTCTCGGCCTGTGGAGCGCTCGCGGCCATCGAGCATCTCGAGGATCATCCCGAGCTCGTGACCAAGCTTCACGAGAACACCCGCTATTATCGGGAAGGGCTCGAGGCGCTGGGGTACAAACCGATTCCGGGTGAAACGCCGATCGTGCCCGTCATCATCGGTGAGACGGCCGACGCCATGAACCTGAGCAAACAGTTGCTGCAAGAGGGCGTGTTCGTGATCGGTTTCGGGTTCCCGGTGGTGCCGCGCGGCGAAGCCCGGATTCGATGCCAGGTGTCCGCGGCCCACGAACGCGAGCATCTCGACGCCGCGCTTGCGGCGCTCAAGAAGGTCGGAGAACGACTCCACCTCATTTAGGAGAATAGAAAACGTGTCAGAAAACGGCCGCAGTTCTAGCCGAGCCATGCCCCAAGGGATGGTCATCGCGCCGTCGATCCTCGCGGCAGACTACGCCCGACTTGGCGCCGAAGTGGCCGAGGCCGAGGCCGCCGGCGCCGAGTGGTTTCAAGTCGACGTCATGGACGGTCACTATGTCCCCAACCTCAGCATTGGGCTTCCCGTGTTGGAGTCGCTGCGCGCCGTGACCGACTCGTTCTTGGATGTTCATCTCATGATCGACAACCCCGAGATGTTCCTCGAGCCCTTCGCGAAAGCCGGAGCCGATCTGATCACGATCCACCAAGAGGCCTCGACGCACCTTCACAGCGATCTGCACCGGATTCGAGAGCTGGGCTGCTACGCCGGGGTGGCGATAAACCCGGGGACGCCCGCAGAGACCTTGTCTGAGGTCCTGGGGTATGTGGACCTCGTGCTTGTCATGACCGTGAATCCGGGCTTTGGTGGTCAGAAGTTTATCTCGGAGGCGCTGCCGAAGGTCACCAAGGTGCGGCAGATGGCGATCGATGCGGGGCTCACACCTCCGCCGGTTCAGGTAGACGGCGGGGTAGACCCGACCAGCGCCCCAGCCGCGGCCGCGGCAGGCGCCACCGTTTTCGTTGCCGGTTCGTCCTGCTTCCGGTGGCCAGCCGGCATCGCGGCCAACTTCGCGGCCCTCGAGCGCTCCGTCATGGTTCACGTATAACCGGGGTCCCGAATCTAGCGTTGAGCGTCTCGTGAAATCAGAGCTGTCAAGCGAAGAACTCGTCCGCTACGGGCGACACCTCAGCATCCCCGAGGTCGGTCCGGAAGGTCAGACACGGCTGCGCGAGTCGAGCGTGCTCATCGTCGGCGCCGGGGGACTGGGCTCTCCTGCCGCGCTCTACCTGGCGTCCGCCGGCGTGGGCCGAATCGGTCTCGTGGACGACGACGTCGTCGACCTATCGAACCTTCAGCGCCAGATTCTGCACGACACGAGCTCGGTAGGCCTCAAGAAGATCGAGTCGGCGCGCGATCGCTTGGAGCGCGCGAACCCGCACATCGTCGTGGAGACGTTCGACGCGCGCCTGGAAGCGCGCAACGCGTTCGAGCTTATGACCGGCTGGGACTTCGTGATCGACGGCAGTGACAACTTCCCCACCCGTTACCTCGTCAACGATGCGTGCGTGCTCCTCGGCACTCCCTTTGCCTACGGCGCGATTCTTCGCTTCGAGGGTCAGGCCTCCCTGTTCGCGGCGCCCGGCGGCCCCTGCTACCGGTGCTTGTTCCGGGAGCCTCCACCTCCGGGATTGGTCCCGAATTGTGCGCAGGCCGGCGTACTCGGAGTCTTGCCCGGCATCGTGGGATCGATTCAGGCCACGGAGGCGATCAAGTGGCTCCTCGACATCGGCGAAACGCTGGCCGGGCGTCTGCTCATGATCGACGCCTTGCGGATGGAGTTTCGCTCGCTGAACATCGCGCCCGATCCGGAGTGCGCGGTGTGCGGGACGCAGCCGACCGTTACCGAACTCATCGACTATGAACAGTTTTGCGGCAACAACCCGGAGGTTCCTATCCACGCCGACATCGACGTTCACGAACTCCAAAGACGCGCAGCCGCCGGAGAGGCCTTCCAACTCATCGACGTTCGCGAAGACTATGAGTGGAATATTTGTAACCTCGCCGACATCGGAGCCCGGCTGATTCCGCTTGCGACGCTGCCCGCTGCCGTCGAAGGGCTGGATCGCACGACCCCCATCATCATCCACTGTCGGACCGGCCCGCGCGGTGACCAGGCGGTCGCGTATCTCCGTTCGGTCGGTCACGCCGATGCGGTGAACCTGACCGGTGGCATCCTCGCCTGGGCCGAGCACGTGGACCCCGAGATGACCTCCTATTGACGCATCCGCGGATTGTCTCGCTGCTGGCCTCCGGGACCGAGATATCCGACGCGATCGGACTTGGCGGAGCGTTGGTCGGGATCTCGCACGAGTGCGATTTTCCGGCGCATGTGCTCGACCGGCCCCGCCTGAGCCGAGCTCGATTCGATCCCGAGGGATTGTCGAGCGGTGAAATCGACGCGGCGGTCCGGGAAGCGATGGCCGAGCACGGCAGCGTATACGAAATCGATGGCGAGCTGCTGGCATCGTTGCAGCCCGACCTGATCCTCACACAAGCGGTGTGTGAGGTCTGCGCGGTACCGACAAGCGGCGTTCAAAGGGCCATCGACTCGCACCACCTGGCTGCCGAGATCGTGTCGCTCGACGCGCACACGATCGAGGAGATTCTTGCCTCGATCGAACAGGTGGGCCGGGCGGCGGGAGTCGAGACCGTGGCCAAAAACACCGTGGCCACGCTTCGATCCAGGCTCAGGTCCGTACGAACGGCGGTCGAGACGGCGGCGCGCCCGCGAGTGTTGGCGGTCGAGTGGCTGGATCCCCCGTTCGCGCCGGGACACTGGGTTCCCGAGATGATCGACTATGCCGGCGGGGAATGTGTCATCGGTGAAGCCGGAAAGCCTTCGCTTCAATTGCGGTGGGAAGACCTGGAGGGGTTGGACCCGGACATCTTGGTGATCATGCCCTGTGGATACGGACTGGAGGCGGCGTGCGCGGATGCCGACGCTCACGCGGATCGACTGGAGTCCGTCGCCGCGAGGGCGATCGGGGAGGGCCGTGCCTACGCGTTGGATGCCTCCGCTTATCTGAACCGGTCCGGACCTCGTTTCGTCACGGGCGTAGAGATCCTGGCTGGATTGTTTGACCCTTCCTCCTTCGAGGCGCCGACACGCGAACAAGCCTGCGTGTGGACTCCGTGACGGGACGATTCAAGAACCGTCCGACTCGAGCCACCGGAGTCACCGCAGTCAGGGGCTGGCGACTCGAGCGTTCCCGTTCAGTCGAACTGGACTTGTCGGACCTCTTCGACGGCCGGGAGGGCCCGCAGGTCCTCTAGCACATTCAAGGGCACTTCACCGTCGACGGTGACGACACCCAGCGCCTTACCACCGACTTTTCGGCGCGACTGGTGATATTCGGCGATGTTTACGCCCGCCTGCCCGAGCTTGCTCCCGACCTCTCCGATGACGCCGGGGACGTCTCGGTTACGGATCAGAAGAAGCGTCCCTTCCGGAACCGTGTCGACATGGAACTTGCCGATCTTGACGATCCGCGGGTGCTGCCGATCGCCCAACAAAGCCCCACCCACCGTCACGGTCTCTGAACCAGCCGACGCTTCCAACTCGACGTAATTCGTGTAGTCCGCCAGCGCGCCGGTGCGCACTCGGGCGACCTCGAGCCCGCGCTCGGTCGCCACAGACAGCGCATTCACGACGTTGATCGGCTGAGCGACGCGCGTCCGAAGAAAGCCTTCCACCGCTGCCGCAGCCAAGGGTCTCAACACGCCGTCGACCGAGCCGGCGTATCGCACCTCCAGGCGGCCATGGGGTCCGTCTTCCAACGCAGCCAGAACCGCGCCGAGCCGTCGACCGAGCTCCATCACGGGACCCGTGCGGTCTCGATCCCCCGCTTCGTACGGTGCGTTCAGCGCGGCCTGATAGTCGTCCAAAAGAAGGGCGTCCCGCACGGCGACCGCGATTTGTCGGGACACTTCCCGTTGGGCCTCGATCGTCGAGGCGCCGATGTGTGGGGTAAAGACCAAATTCGGCGCCTGTCGCAGAGGGCTGTCTTCAGGGAGCGGCTCGGACTCGTACACGTCGAGGCCTGCCGCCAACAGATGCCCGCTCGTGAGAGCCTCCGCGAGCGCGACTTCGTCGACCAACCCGCCCCGGGCCGCGTTTACCACGATGGCGCCTTTGGGGAGCGCCGCGATCTGTTCACGCCCGATCAAGCCGCGGTTCTCGTCGCTGAGGGGAACGTGAAGCGTGAGCGCATTGGCGAGCGGCAGGAGTTCCTCGAGCGAAAGCAGCTCGATACCCAACTCATTGGCTCGTTCGGCCGTCACATAGGGATCGTGTGCGATGACCCGCATGCCGAATGCGCGGGCGCGCCTTGCCACCTCGGCTCCGATGCGACCGGCGCCGATGACACCGAGCGTCTTGCCGTGCAGCTGTGACCCCCGGAGTTCCTTCCGTCTCCACTCTCCGGCGCGAACGCTGGCGTCTGCCTCGCCAATTCGACGGGCGGCCGCGATCAGCAAGCCGAACGCGAGTTCCGCGGTCGAGAAGGTGTTGGCCCCCGGCGCATTGAGCACGGCGATGCCCCGTCGTGTCGCCTCCGCCATATCGATGTTGTCGACACCTGCACCGGCTCGACCGATCACTTCGAGTGAGTCGGACGCTTGAATGAGTTCAGCGTCTACCTTTGTGCGGCTACGTACGATGAGTCCCGCCGCCCCGTGCAACGCGTGCGCGAGTTGCCCCCGGTCGTCCTCCGTATGGTCCTCTACGGCTAGACCCGTTGCCTCTCTCAGCACGTCGAGTCCGTCGGAGAGCAGCGGATCGGCGACGATCAGTCTTTTGGGGCCCCGCGACGATCCGTTTGGCGAGGCGCTCATACGAGGTCATCCAGTGTCGTGAGCAGCGCTTCCAGCTCGTCGAGCGTGTGTTCTCCCATGTGTCCGATTCGAAACGACCCTTCTTTGAGACGACCGTAGCCGGCCGCGATGGTGAACCCGCGCTCTTTGGCCTGCGCGGTGAGTTCGGGCCCGGTCCGATCTTCGGGAAGCATGATGACCGTGACGCAGGGGGAACGATATCCATCGGGTGCGAGCACGCGATAAGGAGCGCCGGTTCGAGCCGCCGTCTCGTCCACCCATGCGTACGTACGATCGGCCATGGCCTGATGCCGGGCCCAGCGCGCGTCGAGCCCCTCGTCATTGATCCGCTGCAACTGGCGCTCGAGCGCATAGATCAGAGACACCGCCGGCGTATTCGGCGTCTGGGACTTCTCGAGGTTCTTTTCGAACTTGAGGATGTCGAAATAGAAGCCGCGATGCTCCACCTCCGCGGCCCGATCCAACGCCCGCTGGGAGGCGACCGCGAAAGCCAACCCCGGCGGTAGCGCCATCGCTTTCTGAGACCCGGTCAAGACGAAATCGAGTTTCCATTCGTCGGTCAGTACCGGAGCACCCGCGAGGGAAGAAACCGTGTCGACAGCGATCAACACATCGTCGAACTCGTGGACGACGGCCGCGAGGTCTCGGATGGGGTTCAAAACGCCGGTCGAACTCTCGGAGTGGACCACCGTGACCAGGTCATAGGGCGTCTCGGCGTTCGAAAGCGCGTCCCGGAGTTGATCCGGGAGGTTTGGTGTGCCCCACTCCGCTTCGAGGACATCCGCCGGCCGGCCGGTCGCCTGGGCGATGTCGTAGAAACGGTGACTAAACGACCCGCAGCTCAAACACAGCACACGCTTGCGGGTGAGATTGGTGATGGCCGCCTCCATCATCCCGGTCGCCGAAGAGGTCGACAAATACACCGGGCGCGAGGTCTGGAACAGGTGGGACGCGTAGCCTTGGAGTCCCGCGATGACCCCGGAGACTTCGGCGCTTCGGTGCCCCACGACGGGCCGTCGCATCGCATCAAAGAGGTCCAGCGGGACCTCGGTCGGACCGGGCAGAAAGAACTGCCCGAAAGAGATGTCTTTGTTCATGGCGGAGATGGTATCGCCACGCGAGGGGCGAAGCCACGTTCCCGGTTGACGAGGGCTGAGCCGCGACGGATCTTGCGCCGTTTCCTGCCGTCCCCGTGAAGGAGATTCATGCGTTACGTCACGATTACAGACGTGCTACCGGAAGACGTTCTCGAACGCGCCAAGCGCTTCTTCTCGGAGCATTCACGGCTCCAAGTCCAGGAGGAAACCGCTTCAACGCTGACGTTTAGCGGTGAGATCGGGCTGGCTCGTTTCGCGGTGGATCGCGACGGCGGACACACGAACGTACATGTCGAGACCGACCGAGTCGTCGGCCTCGATGTGACGGACCTGGCGAAACGGTTTCTCTACACGCTTCGAGGACATTGACGCAGATGGAATCAGCCGATCGTATCACCGTCCGTTTGATCATGCCCGACCGATGGCTCGAGCATGTCATGGAGCTGTCCACCGGCACCTCCGTTGCCGACGTCAAGGCGCTCGGACTCCGGGAGATCCTCCAACGATCCTCCGATGACCCGGCGGACTTCTACGTCGAATACTCGGAACGGGGAATCGCGGACGAGAGCCAAACGCTCGGCGAGGTCGGCGTAGAGACGCGCGGCGTCATGTCGATCCGCGCATACGACCTGGGGCACAACCGCCGCTTCAAAGGCTAGACGCCTTCGGTTTCCTTTCGTCGCTTCTCTTTTGCATCGCGCCCGAAGTATAGACGCGTCTCGCGCCGCACCAGACCAGACAGCAACAACAGCCCGATGAGATTGGGCGCGGCCATCAAGCCGTTCAGGATATTCGAGATCAGCCACACCACGTCGAGCTCGACGATCGCGGCCAGCGCTACGACCAAGACGAACACGAACCGATACGGTCGAATCACCCGGTCGCCCCACAAGTACGAGAGACTCCGTTCGCCGTAATAGGACCAGCCGAGCATGGTGCTAAACGCAAACGTGGTGAGCGCGATGGCCACGATCGCATCGGCCCAGCCAACGGCCAGTCCTCGCTCGAACGCGAGCTGCGTCATGTTCGCACCGTTGGCGCCGGACGACCACGCGCCGGTCGTGATGATCGCGAGCCCCGTCATCGTGCAGACGACGATCGTATCGATAAACGTCTGTGTCATCGAAACGAGCGCCTGTCGAACGGGCTCGTTGGTCTTGGCTGCGGCAGCCGCGATCGCTCCGGTACCCAAACCGGATTCATTGGAAAACACGCCGCGTCCAACCCCAAACCGAATCGCCTGAAGCACCGTAAATCCGAGGACGCCTCCGCCTACGGCTTCCCCTCCAAACGCGCCTTGGAAGATGAGGCGAAAGGCTTCCGGGATTTGATCCGCATTCGATATAAGGAGAATGCCCGCCGCGCCGAGATACAGGACGATCATCACCGGGACGAACACGCCCGCGACTCGGCCGATCGAGCGGATGCCGCCCACGATGACCACCCCGACCGACGCGGCGGCTACAAACCCCACCGCCCAGTGAGGGAAGTTGAAGGTCTCGCTGAGGGCGTCCGCAACCGCGCGAGACTGCACGCCATTGCCGATGCCGAATGCGGCAAACCCGGCAAACAGCGCGAAGGAGACCGCGAGCACGCGACCGAGTCGTCCCCCGGCGAGACCGTGCTCGAGGTAATACATGGGCCCGCCAACCTTCTCACCGCGCGCATTGGTCTCGCGGAACCGAACGCCGAGGACCGCCTCCGCGTACTTCGTGGCCATCCCGAGCAGTCCGGTGACCCACATCCAAAAGAGCGCGCCGGGACCGCCGGCCCCGATCGCGGTAGCTACGCCCACGATGTTTCCGGTCCCTACCGTCGCAGACAAGGCGATCATCAGCGCCTGGAAATGCGAGATATCGCCCTCACCGTCGGGCTCACTGCGCTTGATGAGGGCGAGCCACAGAGCGTGGAACAGCTTCCTGAACTGGAGGCCGCGCAGAAGGACCGTGTAGTTGAGGCCCGTGAGAAGAAGGAGGACGATTAGGGGAATGCCCCACACCCACCCGTGGACCGTCGTGAGGAACTCAGACACGGAAGTCGGATTCGCCTTCGTTTGAGTGGGACGCCGGCCCTTCGGATCCGCCGTTCGAGCGGCGGTGACGTTAGGCGGCGGCCACGGCGGACGTCAACGTTTGCTCGCGGCAATGAGGCACCATGCGTACGATAACCCCGATGCAGCCGTCCCCCCTAAGTTGCCCATGGAACGCCGCAGCGAGGCCAGAACCCGTGACCGCACCCTCTCGCAAGAAGTCCGAACCGCCTGCCACGGCCCTTCCAGAAGCCGCGCAAGCGCTGAGTCCCGGGATCGAACGAGGTCATCACCTCGCGCTCATTGCTAGCGAGGGGGCGGGATTGAGCCGACTCTACGCGGCGGCGGCAGTCCGCGACCTGGCGGAAGGCACGACGGGCGGAAGAGTGTTCGTCATCTCCGCGACCCCGGATCGAGCGCTTCGTTGCGCCCGTCGGATGGCGCCGACGGCGTCTGAAGCGGGTCATGGAACGATGGCGTTGACGGCTTCGTCGGTTCCTGGCGTCTCGGAAGGGGCCGGGGCGGCGATTCTGTGCTCCACCCCCGAATTTCTCCTGGAATCGATTCGACTGGGGCACGTCGCGGCCGGCGCGGTCACGACCGTCATCCTCGACGACGTGGCCTCGCTCTCCTCAGCCTGGCCAGCGGTGGAAGCCATACTCCAGGGGGCCGACGCCGGCGCGCGACGCATCGCCACCACCCATGCCCGCGATGCGGCGTTCGACGAGCTGCTCACGCGTCAGCTTCCGCGAGCCCGACGCTGGCCCGCGGAACTATTCGACGACGCCGAGCCGGGGAAGAAGAAACCCGCCGCCGTCGTTCGTGTAGCGGCCGCCGCGACGCCAACGACCCGCATCGGTCGGCTGACGGATCTTCTCCACGAACTGGCCGCCGCATCGGAGTTGGGCAGCGCCTCCGTCCATGTGGCACAATCGGAGTCGCTCACGAATACCAAGACCTCACTCGCGGTGGAGGGCTTCGTGATTGCAGAGGCCGAGGGAGGCGACGGCGTCTATGTGTGCGGCCCAGAAGTGCAAGGCACGGGGGTCGAGATCGCGATCGCCTTTGGTCTTCCCCTGGATCTGACCGACTTCTACGCGGCGCTCGGCAAGGCAAAGCGGCGCTTCGCGATCGTCGATCCGCTTCATTTGCGTCAGTTCGAAATCCTGGCATCGAGAGAGGGTTGCACGACCAAACCGCTTGCCCGCGCCCAGGCTCCGGACGTGCCAGGCGACGTCGAAGCCTTCCGTGACCTCGTGAGCGCAGCCCTCGAACGGGTCGACGTCGGCGCGTCGACGCTGCTGCTTGCACCGCTGTTGGCGGAATACGGCGCTACACGTGTGGCGGCGACATTGGCCGCCCTGCTCCGCGAGTCCGATCGAGGCGTCACCGCCACGAGCGGAGCGCCTGGAGATCCGTCCCCCGAGGTCGAACGTGTGACCCGACCGACCTGGACGCGCGTCTTTGTAGATGTGGGCAAGCGCGACGGCGCGCAGCCCGGAGACTTGGTGGGCGCCATCACCGGCGAGACCGGTGCCGCCGGCGGCCAGATCGGCCGAATCGATGTTCGCCAGGGCTTTACGCTCGTCGACGTGGATTCTCTGGTTGCCGATGCGGTCGTTCGCGGTCTGAACGGGACCCGTATCAAGGGGAGACAGGTGGTAGCAAGACTCGATCGAGACAAGGGAAGTCCCTAGTGAACCGGGCCATCGGGTGCGCAACCGTTCTCCTCGGCGGTTTCCTCATGGCGACGGTACCTGCCGTCGGTCAGGTCGGCGCACTGCTGGAGGTGGGATCTTCGGCTTGGGTGTCCAAGTTGCCGGCGAGCCCGCACGCGACCATGGGGTCCAAGCTCGAGCGCACGATTCTGAGTGTCGACATTCTGAACTTGACGCTCCGTCTCGACCCGGAGACGGCCAATCGCCTGACCCAGGCCATCGCGGGGATCGAGAAGTACGACGAGGACCACGAAGCCGCGGTGGCGGAAATCGCCATCGCTCCACGAGAAGCCGTGGCCGAGATCGTGTTCATGCGCGGAATCGACCTCGATCAGTTTCTCGATGGCATAAACGACGACATGATCAAGGCGGTCGAGGTCGGGTGGTTGGGGCCCGACATGTTCGTCACGCTTCGCGACAGCCTTCCGATCTGGTTCGGTTTCTTGGAAGAACGCAAGATCCGAAGCGGAGACCGACTGCAATACCATGTCCGAGCCGACACGATCCGAACCGTGTTTTGGGGCATCGTTGAAGAAGAGATGTTGCTCGATCAAACCGACGTGGGCAGCCAAAATGTCATGGCTCTGCTGGGCGCGTACTTCGCGCCCAAGTCGAGCTTCAGAAAGGAACTCGTCGAATCCCTGTGGAAGGGCTGGGATCCGAGCCGACTCTAGCGCTCCGGGTCTCGCCCTAGAGTCCTTCAACCTCTTCGACGAAAAACGGCTCCCACTTCTCCTTCGCTGACGGCTTGGTAAGCAAGCTCACGATCACGAGCAGGCTGACCGAAATCAACACGGCCGGGATCACGATGTAGTCGCTCGATGCGAAGTCGAATTCCGTTCCCCCGATCAGGGCCGCGAAGGATACGCCGAGCTTCGACAACGTCACGATCCCCACGATACTCCCCAGGCCCCCGGCGATACACGCGACACCGCCTTGCGGCGTGACGCGCCTCCAAAGAAAAGCCGCCAGCAGGGCGGGCGTAAGGCTCGCCCCAACGAGGGAATAGGCGTAGAGCGCCATTTCCAACACGCTGCGGAACTGGGTCAGAAGCACGAGCCCGACGCCTCCGAAGATCACGATAAACGCGCGCTGAACGTTGAGCTTCTGAGCGTCGGACGCCGTCGGATTCACAAAGCGTTCGTAGACGTCACGACTGACGTTCGTGGAAGGAACCAGCAAGAACGTGTTGCCGGTCGACAGCACGATGGCTACGGCCGCCGCCAACAAGATGGCGCCGCCCACGACGGGAAGTCCGTTGGCTGCGATATGAAGGATGACGGTTTCCGTGGCGTCCCGGCCCCCCATCCAAGTCGCGGTCTCGAGCTCCGGAAACACCGCTCTACCCACGATGGCAAGAAGCGCGAGCGTGGTCTCGATGAAGACCACGCCGACAAACATCCCCATGACCGCCTTCTTCGCCGAACCCGAGTCCTTGGCGGAGAAAAACTTCTGGTACATTCCGCTCTCGCCGAGGATGAGCAGAAAGGTGGGCAATGCGACCCCGAAGACCCAAAGCACGTTGTGTCCGCCGAGCACCGTGAGATGGTCTTCCGGCAGCGCGCTCGTAATGGCACTCAAGCCACCGTTAGAAAGCACCAGATAGGGGAGAGCGATCACGACGCCGAGCGTGATGATCAACCCGTTGAACAGATCGACCGTGACGATCGAGACCATGCCCGCGAGTGCCGTGAACAACACGATGGCGGCCGCAGTAATCAACATCCCCTGCGTCGGGCTGATCGCACCGTCCGTAACGATGGAGAGAATCCAGCCGCCGCCACGAAACTGATACGCGGCGATCGTCACGTATGCGAGAACGATGGCGACCGTTCCCAGGATGCGCGCGGTCGCGTTATACCGCTGTTCGAGCAGGTCGGGGACCGTGTACTTCGCGATCGAACGGACGCGGGGCGCGAGGTAGAACGCGATCAACAAGCCCACCCAGGCGCCCGAAGAGAACCACAACTCCGCGATGCCGGTTCGATAGGCCAGACCGGCCCCACCGAAGAGCGACCCGGAACCGATCCAGGTGCAGACCAGGGTTCCGACCAGAAGGGGCACCGGGACGGATCGGCCGGCGACCATGAAGTCCGCGTGGCTCTTTACCTGCCGCGACCTCCAGATGCCGATCGAAATCAAGATCAAGGGATACCCGAAGACAGCGACGGTCAGGAGGTTTAGTTCCATAGAAGGCTCAGTCGCCTTCCGTACCCATGCGCCGCTTCAACTCCTCGAGCATGTGTTCGGCGCGCAGCTCACGGGCCGCTTTCTCCGCGGCGAAGTCGCGCGGGATCGGTTCGGAAAGCGGGTCCAGGTGGAGCTCCACTTCTCGCTCCGCCGCGTCCAGATCGGCGCTGCCCTCCATCTTTTCCGCCATCCGATCGAAGGCATCGACGGAGTCGAATCTCGAAGTTTGGTTGTCGATCGCTTTGGCGCGCCGGCCTTGCACCCCGATCGAATCGCGACGGCTCATCGCGTCCTTGAGTTGCTCGGTCATCTGCACCACTTCGTCCTGATGCTGGAGGAGGTCCGCCCGCGTCCCCTCGGCTTTGACGACCAGGACCTCGAGACGTTGCCGGTGCTGCGTGGCGAACCGGTTTGCGACGTCGACCGTTTCAAGATCATCGATCTCGGCGGCCTTCGCGGCCCGACGCTCGGCGACCTCGGCCTTCTCCTTCTCGATGTCAGCCCCCGCCAATTGCGCCTGCAACTGCTTTTGGAGCTCGGGGATGCGCGCCTTCGTGTCCACGAGTTCGCTGCGCATGGCGTGGATGAGCTGATCGACGTCGTCGTCGCTGAACTCGTCGATCTTGGATTCCATGTGGTCGAGAATATCGTCGACCATACGTCTCAGTTTTTTGAACATGGGCTGATTTTACGGGCGGCTCCTCTTTCCCGTCCAGCGCACGGCCCGCCGCCGTCGGATCAGGTCCCCCCCGTCCCACCCCGTTGCGGAACTCGGAGCGGGATAGATACTATACAGGGGTATAGTATTCATCTGAAGGGAGATTCATGTCCACGAAGACCAGTGGTGGGCACGCGATGGGCATCGCGGAGCACACCAAGACCGACTTGACCCGACGCTTGGCTCGAATCCGAGGACAAGTGGAAGGCATCTCGCGTATGGTGGAAGAAGAACGGTATTGCCCGGACATCCTCCAGCAGTTCGCGGCCGTTCACTCGGCGCTTCGATCGGCCGAAAAGGAACTCCTGGCCAACCACCTCGAGCATTGCGCGACGCGCGCGATCTCCGATGGGGGCGACGCGGCGGACGATGTCCGTCGGGAGATCGTCGACCTCTTCCACCGGTTTAGTCGATGAGCGCGACCGACATCCGGCCCGGCGACGACGTCCGGCCCGACGACAACGCCGTGTTACCCGGCAACGACGCCGTGTTACCTGGCGCCAAGAAGGTGTATCGCATAACGGGCATGCACTGCGCCGGCTGCGTAGCCGGGGTGGAGAAGAGCTTGAACGCGATCGAAGGCGTGGAGGCGGCTGTGAGCCTTCCCGCCGAGTCTGCCACGGTGGCCGCAACGCGCGAAGTTTCCTTCACCGAATTGGCCGCCGCGGTGGAACAGGCGGGCTACGAGTTGACCGCGATCGTCGAGACCGATCGCCTCGCCGCCGAAGAGGATCGGCTACGGGATGCCGAGGAGAGACTGCGGTCCGCGGGCCGGCGGATGTGGACCGCCTGGGCGCTTGCACTCCCTGTGATGTTGTGGATGATCCCGGAGATGACCGCATCGGTGAAGTGGCCGAGCGAGCTCGTGTTCGACTTCGTCTTGACGTCGATCGCGGCCCTCGTTCTCCTTTGGCCCGGCCACGAAACGGTCCGCAGCGCGTGGCGATCCGCCCTTGGACGCACCCCGAACATGGACGTCCTCATCGCGCTCGGGGCTGGCGTCTCGACACTGACGGGGGTCTGGGCCGTGTTGCATGACCTGGGGTTCGCTCCGGCCGTCATGAACTTCGCGGGCGTCGGGGCCATGATCGTCGCCATCCATCTAACCGGCCGGTTCGTGGAGGCGCGTGCCCGCGGTCGCACGTCGTCTGCGATCCAGGCACTGTTGTCGCTCGAGGCCCCGACCGCGCGGGTCGAACGCGGGGGCGACGAGCTCGAGATTCCTACCTCGGCCGTGGCTCTCGGCGACGTGATGATCATCCGCCCGGGGGAGAAGATCCCCACCGACGGCGTGATCCTGGAGGGACGAAGCGCCATCGACGAGTCGCTGGCCACGGGTGAGTCGATCCCGGTGGAAAAGGAAGCCGGCGACGACGTCATCGGATCCACGGTCAATCACACCGGCGCTCTCCGGGTTCGGGCGACCGGCATCGGACAAGACACGTTCTTGTCCAACGTCGTGCGCATGGTCGAGGAAGCGCAGGCCAGCAAGGTGCCGATCCAAGAGTTCGCGGATCGAGTCACCGCGGTCTTCGTTCCGACGATCCTGCTCTTGGCGCTCGCGGCCTTCCTGAGCTGGTTCCTCGTTCCGCGGTTCATGGCCGATGCGGCGGCTTGGGCGGGGGCCTTTCTACCGTGGGCGACCCCGGACATGGGTCGAGTTTCGCTCGCCTTGTACGCCGCGGTTGCCGTGCTCGTCATCGCCTGTCCCTGCGCGCTCGGTCTCGCGACGCCGACCGCGCTCATGGTCGGAACGGGACTCGGCGCGACCCGCGGTGTGCTCGTGCGCGACGGCGCGGCCGTGCAGACCCTCGACGGTGCCAACACGCTGTTGTTCGACAAGACGGGGACCCTCACCCGAGGGGAGCCGCGCGTGGTCGACCTTTTGACGGCCTCCGATTGGGAGCGCGACGATGGGTCGAGAGCCAGCGACCCGGACGCGGAAGAGCTTCGACTGCTATCGCTTGCCGCGGCGCTCGAGTCCGTGTCGGAGCACCCGCTCGCGCGCGCCATCGTCGACGCGGCCAAGGAGCGAGGAGCCCCGGTCGTGAAAGCGACTGACGTACGAGCAGAAGTCGGCCGCGGGGTGCGAGGCTTCGTCGACGGCGAGCTCGTCCTCGTCGGCAATGCGCGGCTCATGGCCGACGAGTCGGTCCCCGTCGGCGAGATGGCCGGGCAGGTGGCAGAACTCGAGAACAACGGACGCACCGTTGCCTACATCGCGGCGGGCGGAAGAATGCTGGGGGCCGCCGCGATCGCGGACCCGATCAAAGAAGACGCAGCCGAGACGCTCGCCGCGCTCCGACAAGCCGGCTTCAAAACGATGATGTTGACGGGCGACAACGAGGGCACGGCCGCAGCCGTGGCTCGGCAGCTCGGAATCGACGAATACCGCGCCCAACTTCTCCCCGACGACAAGGTCGCGATCGTGAAGCGGCTCCAAGGGGAGGGCCGGATCGTCGCGTTCGTGGGCGACGGCATCAACGACGCCCCCGCGCTCAAGACGGCCGACGTCGGACTCGCCATCGGAACTGGAACCGACATCGCGATCGAGGCCGCGGATATCACGCTTGCCCGCGGCGACCTCGCTGCGGTTCTCCGCGCCGTGCGCCTGGCCCGCGCGACATTCCGCAAGATCCGCGAGAACCTGTTCTGGGCCTATTTCTATAACGTCGTGGCCATCCCCGTCGCTTTCTTGGGGCTCTTGCACCCCGTGATCGCGGAGGCCGCGATGGCCCTGAGTTCGATTACGGTGGTCGCCAACGCCAACCGGCTTCGGCGGGCCCGGCTCTGAGGTCGTTTGCGAGGCTACAACCAGTGGCGCATCATGTCCGCGACGCTCAGCGACACACTTTCGAGAGGGTTCGATGGCCTCACGTTACTTAGGGATCGGATTGGGTCTTTGGTTCATGGGTGCCCCGTTTATCTGGGGATACCCGCTTGGATTCCTGTGGTGGCACAGCATCGTGCTCGGCGGGGCGATCCTCGTGGTCACGATCTCCTTCAACCTCGGCATCAACCGGATCAGCGGTTGGGGGCTTATCGCGCTCGGGGCGTACAGCATGTTTTCGCCCTTTATCCACGGATACCTGAGTAACGCTCAGGGTCTGTTCAACGACCTGGTGTTCGGGATCATCACGGTTGGAACCGGAGTGGCGATGGGCGGGGCCGGGATGGTGTACTCGGACGAGGCTGCCTCCGCGGCTTGAACCGCGTCTCGACGGCCGTGGCCGCGGGACCCGATTCTAGGCGCCGAACTTGGCGAGCCGTCCTGCCCGGGCGGTGGCGAGCGGCATGAGTTCGCAACCGCGGATCAGGCCGTGGGCTCCCGACCGGCAAGCCGTCTCTCCAAACGAGGACGCCTCATCGTTCTGGGCACGCCCGCCATGGATCAAGAACGGAACGGGATGCCAGCTGTGGCTCATCATCGTGGCCGGAGTCGAGTGATCCCCCGTCACGAGGATCACGTCGGGACCGGCCTTCATCAGATCCGGGATGATCGAATCGGCCTCCTCGAGCACCGCCACTTTGCGATCGAAGTCGCCATCCTCGCCGGCCTTGTCGGGCGACTTGAAGTGGAGGAACGCGAAGTCGTTGGCGTCGAATCGAGCTCGCAGGTCGGGGACGAGACTCGCAGCTCCGTCGGCTACCTCGTGGGCGTCCATCCCGAGCAGTCGCGCCACGCCGCGGTACATGGGGTACGCGGCGACAGCGGTCGACTTCATCCCGAACACGTCCTGGAATCCGGGCCAGCGCGGTCGACTCGAGACGCCGCGAAGCAACGTCATATTGGCGTGGGGCTGGTCAGCCAGCCGGCGCCGCGCCTCCTCGAGCCAAGTATCGAGCAACCACGCCGTAGGCTCCGACTCTTCATCTCGCGGTCGAGCCCTGAGGGGCGGCTCTCCGGTCCTCCCCGGATCCGTGTCGTCCACGTTGGGGCCCGTCGCGGCCTCGGGTCTGAGGACGAGGATAAAGCGGTGCTCTTTGACGTGTCGGACAAAACAACCCGCCCCCTCGACCCAAATCTCATCGAGCATTTCGGCAAGCGGCGCCGCCTCCGCCGTGGGGATTCGGCCGGCGCGGCGGTCGGTGATGTTCCCGGCGGCATCGAGCGTGCAAAAGTTCGCTCGCACCGCGATGTCGCCCGGTTCGAGCGGAAACTCGATGCCGAGCGCCTCGAGGACGCCCCGGCCGGTCTCGTACACCAACGGGTCGTACCCGAACAAGGCCAGGTGACCAGGGCCGCTCCCGGGGGTGATGCCGGGGGCGACGGGGTGATGAAGCCCACACGTTCCAGCGCGAGCGAGCTCATCGAGGTGCGGCGTGTTCGCCGCCTCCAATTCCGTCGGGCCACCCGGCTCCCGCGGGAGGCCGCCGAGACCGTCGAGAACGTAGAGGAGCACCTTGGTGTCGTTGGGCTGCGCGAGCGCTGCGATTTGGTCGAGTCTCATGCGCGAAAACGTATGATCGCGGTGCCGACGCTGCCAGCGAGGTTCGCCGCGTGACGGGCGCGGTACGCGACGCAACGGTCGCGGTACGCGACGTAACGGTCGCGGTACGCGTGGAGGGGCTCACGCGGCGGTTTGGCCGTCGCTGGGCGCTCCGCGGGGTGGACCTGGACATCGATTCCGGGGCCTCGGTCGCACTGTTGGGTTCAAACGGCACGGGCAAGACCACCCTTCTCAGGGTCCTCTCGACGCTGCTCCGGCCGACCGCGGGACGGGTCGAGGTCCTGGGTCAGGTGCTGCCGGGCGGCGCAGGCGGCGCACACGGGGCCTCGAGCACGGACGCGGTTCGACGCCGCTCCACGCTCATGACCCCGCACGGCCACGCGTATGAGGAACTCACCGGGCTCGAGAACCTTCGCTTCGCGGCCCGCATGAGCGGGCCAGCCGTCGAGAGCAGCCGGCTGCTGAAGACGCTGGACGACGTGGGCTTGGAGGACGCCGCCCACACGGCGGTCCGGGCCTACTCGACCGGCATGCGCAAACGACTCGAGTTGGCGCGACTGTCGCTGCGAACGCTCGAGCTCGTGTTGCTGGATGAGCCGTTTGCGAGTCTCGATGACGAAGGCGTGTCGTTGGTTCAAGCTGCGATCGGACGTTGGCGCGACGGGGGGGCCACGGTAGTCGTGGCCTCGCACCGGACCCGGGCCGCCACCGAACGCGCCGACCGCGTCGTCCGGCTGGAGCACGGCCGCGTGGCGTCGGACGAACCCTCATGAGCGAGCTGTTCCGTCGCAGCTCGGCCATCCTGTGGAAGGATCTCCTGACGGAGACTCGGACCCGGCAGGGGTTCACGGCGATGCTGTCGTTCTCCGCGCTGGTCCTGCTGCTATTCAGTTTCGCCTTCGGACCCGACGCCGCCCTGCTCGCGCGTCTCTCGGGTGGACTGGTCTGGGTCGCGATCGTCTTCACGGGCACGCTCTCTCTCGGGCGGGCCTTTCAGAGCGAAGAACTGGCGGGCGGCGCCCAGTTGCTTCGGCTGTATCCAGGCGACGTCCGCGCGCTCTACCTCGGAAAACTCGCCGGGAATTTTCTTCTGCTGGCGGCCCTGGAAACCCTGCTCTTCCCTGCGGCGGCCATCCTGTTCGGGGCCGAGTTCGGCCCCCACGCACCGGGACTGGCGTTCGTGGCGCTGCTCGGGACCCTCGGGTTTTCGGTCATCGGGACCTTTTTTGCCGCTCTCACCGTTCACCTCCGTGCGAGAGAGCTGCTGCTGCCGATCCTCCTCTTCCCGGCGCTGGTGCCCGTCGTGCTGGGCAGCGTGGGCGCGACCGATGCGATGTTGGCGGGGGACCCTCTGGGTCGGGCGTCGGGGTGGCTTCGATTGCTGGCAGCCTACGACGTGATCATGTTCGTCGTCTGCGTATGGATTTTCCCCATCGTCTTGGAGGAATAAGGCCGTGTTCCAGTCCGGGTCCGAGGTCGGTTAGACGTGCAAAAGATTCTTGGGCTGCTGTCCATTGTGAGCGTCGCGGCGGGTACCGCCATCGGCCTGTTCGTGGTTCGTGCGGACGCGCTCCAGGGAGAGGTCCAGCGACTGCTTTATGTGCATGTCCCGACCGCTTGGATCGCCATGCTCTCGTTTTTCGTGGTTTTCCTGATGAGCACGCTTTATCTCGTCCAACGCAAGTTGAAATGGGACCTGGTCGCGGCTGCGAGCGTCGAGATCGGGGTGCTATGTACGGCCCTCACATTGATTCTCGGTTGGTTGTGGGGGAGGGCGACCTGGGGTGCCGGCGGCGGCTGGACCTGGGATCCCCGGGTCACGACGACCGCGGTGTTGTTGCTCGTGTATGTGGGGTACCTCGTCGTTCGTTCGATGAGCGAGGACCCGGAGCAACGCGCCCGCTGGAGCGCCGTCATAGGCGTCATCGCCTTCGTACAGGTGCCCATCGTCTATCTCTCGGTCTTCTGGTGGCGCAGCCTCCATCAGCCCCCGTCCTCCCCTCGCTCAATGGCGAGCGGCATCGGACTCACGATGATGCTCAATTTTGCCGCCTACACGATCGCTTTCACATATCTGTTGATCCGGCGTTACAAATTGGCGCAACAGGAGCTCGCGTTGGAGCTGGCTGGACCGGAGGCCGAACTGTGAGTCACACCCTGATTCTGGCGCTCGGCTACGGTCTAACCTGGGCTGGCGTGGTGGGTTACTTGTGGCGCCTCAAGCGGCGGGAGCGCGCAATCGCTGAACCAACGGGAACCGGCGGGGGTATTGCAGGATAGACCGGTCGGATGGGGCGTGCGAGGGCCGGCCGGAAGCCTTATCATAGGTTGTAGTGATTGTGCTCACGA
>JAJCZV010000010.1 GCA_029262175.1 Gemmatimonadota bacterium | reverse complement strand
CCAGGTGCGAGTGATGAGGATCCGACCCAAATAAGCGGTGAGGATGACCAGGTAGACCGATACGAGCGGGAGAAGAACGTACTGAGCAAAGACGCGCAGCCCAGCCGGGTAGTCCATCGTCGTTTCCAGGGTGGCAAAACTGCGCGGGAGCCCCGCGACGAAGAACCAGGTTTGGAACACCAAAGCGATGACGAGCCACAGCCTGAAATACCAATCGTCGTCTACGTCGACGCTGAACAGGTTCTCGATCCCGGCCAACGCGATCGCGAGACCAGCAAACAGCGCGGCCGAGAAGACGCCGCCAATGAGAAAGCGAAGAAAAAGGGCGCGGTTGAACTGCCAGAAACCGTTGGGCTCGCGGACGCCGATGTATGCGATGGCGGCGGCGGTCAGATGAAACGTGGCGCTCAGGTGAAAGTAGCGATGCACCTGCTGTGCTTCCCCCCAGCCGGACCAGCGCCAATAGAAGAGGAGAAGCACCGCGAACCCGGCCGCGCGCAACATCCAAGCGCGGGCAACCGACCATTGTTGACGTTCGGCAAGAAATGTGAGTCCTACAAACAGAGGCAGCCCGAGGGTGGCCGCCGCGATGACCCGAATCCAAGGCTCGCTGGGCGAGGCGTCGATCATGATGTTGGCCGCAGTCGCGGCGGTCACCGCGCAAACGATGACGCCAGGGAACCGCCGGACGGCGCGGGCCGCTTCTAGGAACAGATGTTCTATCGACGGAAGCTTCACTTTGCCCTCCACCATGACGTCGAACTTCTTCGTCTAGAACTCGAACCGCTGCACGAGCTTGGTCTCCGTTTCGGCCTCGACCACGGCTTCCACCGACACGTGTGATTCGAGCCCGGAACCTTTGAGTTTGCGTCGCAGCAACTCGTCCACCTGATACACCCCGGCCGAATTGCCCATCTTGATGCGAACTCGGACCGGTTTGATCTCGCCGGATTCGATCCGCACGCTCTCTATCGCCGCCGCTGATACGGCGTGAATCCCGGTCGCCCCCGCGGTAAACGGAATCCGCGAACGACCCTGCTCCATGTCGAGGGCGTCGGCCACCCGCACCACGCCGCCTTCGATGGTGAGTGGTTGTCCGCCCTTGCGATGCGAGATGATCGCGTGCTGGATCTCTGCGCTTACGATGGTGCGAACCCCGGCCGAATAGACGGGCTCGAGGAGGTCATCGAGGATGGGCTGGGCCACGAAGAGAGAGAAATCCTCGTGGCCGATTCTGTGGATCGACATGCCGACGTCGTGGAGAAGAGCGGCCAACGTGACAACGATCTCCGCGTCTTCGTTTTCGAGCCCGTAGTCGGAGACGATGCTGGGTACGATTCCGCCAGCGACCAGCAGGCGGAGAATTCGAAGCGCAGAGTTTGCGACGATCCGCACGTGGACCGGACCGTGATCCGACATCTGGAGCCGATGGACGGCCGTCGTGTTGGCCGCGACCCACAACGCGTAGAGGTGGTCGTGTCGGTTTACGGCTTCGATGATGGCGGCCAGCTTTGGATTGTGCCGAACCGGAACCGTGATCTCGACGCGATGGGCGAGTCGGTCTGCCAGCGACCGAGGAATCTCGGGAGAGGATGCCTCTTCCGTCATACTCGAGCTTTCAACGAAACCAGACGCTCGGCCGCAGCCTCTAGTACGTCCTCCGTCTTACAAAAGGCGAAGCGCACCAATCGCCGCCCGTCTTTCGGATCGTTGTAGAAGCTCGATCCGGGGACGGTCGCAACGCCGATTTCGCTCGTCAACCAAAACGCGAATTCATCGTCGGGCAAGTCCGACAGGTCCGAGAAGTCCGAGAGGATGTAGTACGCGCCCTCGGGCTTGTGACACTTGAAGCCAGCCTCGATGAGGACTGGGTAGAACAGCTCTCGCTTGCGGCCATAGAACTCGCTGAGGCCCTCATAGTAAGAAGCCGGAAGCGACTCGAGGCCAACCGCGACACCTTCTTGAAGCGGAGCCGGCGCGCCCACGGTGAGAAAGTCGTGGACCTTTCGGATGGCGTCGGAGACCTCGGCCTCGGCGATAATCGTTCCCATACGCCACCCGGTGATCGCGAAGGTCTTGGATGCTCCGCTGATGGTGATGGTTCGGTCTCGCATCGAAGGCAGCGTCGCCATCGAGATGTGTTCGACGTCGTCATAGATAATGTGTTCGTACACCTCATCCGTGATGGCGTAAGCGTCGAACTCTTGGCAGAGCGCGGCGATGCCTTCCATCTCCTGGCGGTCGAACACCCGTCCCGTAGGGTTGTTGGGCGTGTTGACGATGATGGCGCGCGTTTGGTCGGAGAACGCCGCCCGCAAGGCATCGAAATCGATGCGCCAGCCTTCCGCCAACGGGACGAAGACCGGGGTCGCTTGGCAGAGCTGCGTGTCCGGACCGTAGTTCTCATAAAACGGTTCGAAGACGATGACTTCCTCGCCCGGGTCCACCACGGCCATGAGAACCGACATCATGGCTTCGGTCGCGCCACACGTCACGGTCAAGTGGATCTCCGGGTCCACGTCGAGGTCGTACCATTCGCCGTATTTCTTCGCCAACGCCTCTCGGTACCGCTTCGCTCCCCACGTGATCGCGTATTGGTTTATGTCTTCGTAGATCGCGCGCGAGCCAGCGTCCTTGAGCACGTCGGGGCAGGGGAAGTTTGGAAAGCCCTGCGAGAGGTTGATCGCATCGTGTTCGTTCGCGAGCCGGGTCATCATGCGAATCACGGACTCTGTGAAGCCGTGCGTTCTTTTAGCGGTATGCATAGTCATGCGGTCCAATCTAAGGTGCGTTTCAGCCTTCGTCAGATTTGGGCGTGGGCCGAGCCCATCGTCCAGCGCTCATTCGCTTGGCAACCTCAGCGGTTTGTTCGTCGAGCCAGGCAAACCAGACCTGGTCCAACGGGCGCAGACCCGTGCGTTCGGAGATCGGATCCTCCGTTTTACCTCGCCGCCGAACCATCGCCAGAATCGGTACTTGGGAATCCGATAGCATCGGGAGGGACGCGACCTTGGTGCCGGGCTCTCCGCCAAACGTCCATGCCTCCACCTGCACACGGTTTTGGCGAAACTCGTGAGCCCACCGTTCGAAATCGAGTCCGTGTGCAAACAGAACATGCGCTCCGGTCTGAAGGACTTGAGCCGGGCTGACGCCCGGGGCGGTCGGATCGATCGCTACCAGCCGAGTCGCCTCCGGATTCGTTTCATGCGTGCGGTTGGCCAGGAGCAGGTTGACGCCCTCGTTTGCGGTGAGGGCGATCAACGCGCGGCGGGTGTCGACGCCGGCCCTTCGAAGCGTCGACTCTTCGCTCGCGTTGCCGAGAATCACGCGAAAACCGTCCGCCTCCGCGGCCTGCACCTCATTGGGGTTCGTATCGAGCAAGACGATGGGCGCGTCGTTCGTCCGAGCATCGCGGAGCGCTCGTGCCAGCGCTCGACCGACCGGGTTGGCTCCCACGATCACGAACCCGTGGTTCGATAGCCGCCGCACGTTCAGCAGTCGCGCCACGATCGCCCCGGTGCCTCCCTGCACGACGACCGTAACGGCGATGACCAAGAACACCATTGCCCGAAGTTGATCGCCTTCGGCCGCGAGCCCCTGGTGGGCGAGTTCGGTCGCAAACAGCGAAGACACCGCGAAGGCCACGATTCCCCGTGGAGCGAGCCAGGCCAGAAAAGCCCGCTCGTTACGTTTCAGTTCGGAGCCGGATGTGGTGACCAGGATGTTGAGCGGACGAACGATCAGGATGAGGATCGCGACCGTGACCCAGCCGCCGACGCCGAGGGCCGCGACATCGGCCAAGTCGACCGCGGCCGCCAATAGCACGAATAGGAGGCCGACGAGGAGCGACGTCAGCTGTTCTTTGAACTCCACCAGCTCGCGCTCGCGGCGCGTGCCCATGTTTCCGACCACCAGCCCGGCGATTGCCACCGTCATGATCCCGCTCTCCGGCAGAATCGCATTGGATGCCTGGAAGAGCGCCAGAACGAAAGCAAGCGTGAACACGTTTTGCAGGCCGCTCGGGACCACCTGTCGAAGCCGCAGCAGACTGCCGATCGTCACTCCGCCCGCGAGCCCGATGCCCAGGCCCAAACCGAGCCGGGCCGGGAGTCCGAGCACGCCTGCCCCCACGCCTCCGGCCGTAGTGGCCAGTATCACTTCGAGCGCGACCACCGCGAGGATGGCGCCCAGCGGGTCGATCAAGACCCCTTCCGCCTCGAGGATGGTCCGAAGATTTGCGCGAAGGCGGATTCGACGCGTCAACGGGTTGATCACGGTCGGCCCCGTCACCGAAACCAAGGTCCCGAAGAGCAGGGCGATCTGGAGATCCCACCCCAACGCGAGCGTGGCCGCGACCGAGGCGCCGAACACCGTGATGATCCCGCCGATCGTCACGAGGCGACGGATGACCTTGGCTTCGCGTTTTAGCCGCCCGAAGTTGAGCTGGAGTCCGCCTTCGAACAGAATCACCGCGACGGAGAGTCCGACGATGGGCTGTAGACCCGTGCCAAGGCTCTCCGGTCGGACGATGTTCGCGAATTCGGGCCCCAGCGCAACGCCCGTGATCAGCAACAGGATGATGCCCGGTACGCGCACGTGGTGCGCGATGGCCTGTGCCACGACGCCGGCGGCGAGCGCCAGCGCAAACGTCAGTGCGGGATCTTGGAGGTCCATGCCCGGGAAGCTCGGGGGCGGAACTCCATTTGGCTAGGCGGCGACTACGAACCGGCTAGAACGCCCACCCCACCGCGAGGGCCGTGCTGAAGTATCGGTAGTCCGCGTTTCCGGTGGAAAAGCTGCGCAGTCCCGCCGAGGAGTACCCGCTGTGAAGCGACACGAGCTGCCCTGGCCCGAATTCGTAGCCAATGGTCGACCGTAGACGCGCAGATCCGCTCACCGAGGTGGTGCCTCGGCCCACTTTTTGGACCCCGGGCGAGGCAGTCAGGCCAAGGTGCCAGCTCGAGATTTGCTTCGCCCAGCCGATTTGTATCTCGACCAGACCATAGACGTCGGGGTCGAAGTACCCGTCGTTGCGGTCCTCTTCAAACGAAAACCCGCGGAGGGCCGCCCCGAGCGTCCACGGTCCTCCGACCCTGTGCGATGCGGACAGCATGAGACCACGCCGGCGGTTGGCCTCACTGGCGCGGTAGTCGGCAAACGAGAACGACGCCTCTGCCCGCGTTCTCCCCACCGTTCCTCGAACGCCCAGCGAGGTCTCCGATAGCTCGACGCCGTTGCGGATCAGGGGGGCCGTTTCATCGAGAGCGCGACGCCAGTGCCGGGCCCACAGCTGCACCGGCAGACTACCCGGCGTCGCCACCCGCGCACGCCATTGGGGCTTACTCGTCGCCGCCCGGTCGGGGCTGTAGTTGACTCCGGCTCCTGCGTCGATCTCCCAGCCGTTTGCGATTCGAAAACGCAGCTCGACCAATCCGCCGTACGCCCGGCTCGACATGGCAGCCAACTGGGAGGTACGCGCATACGCGTTGGTGTTTATCGCCAGCCAACCGCTGGGCCACATCGTTTGATCATGCCAGAGCGTCGCGATCCGATTCCCATCCGAGTCGGTCTCGTAAGCGAGCGATGGCCCCAGGCGCGGCGCCACGGAGAGCCTGGCAAGCCGATACTCCTGCCGAGCTTCTTCGTCATCGGGACTCAGCGCCAGCGCGCGTTCGAGCACTTCGACCGCGGCCGATGGAAGACCCTGCCACCGAAGCGTTGCCCCCAGCCCGGTCAGAAGCACCACGTCGTTCGGGTGTAGATCGAGTGCCCGCCGCCAGCGCCGCTCCGCCTCCGCGAGGTCACCCAGCCACGCGGCCATACGCGCGTGCCCCGCCAGGGCCTCGGCATCGGCTGCGTCCGCCTCGAGCATCGTCAGATAGACGGTTTCGGCCCCGGGCATGTCGCCGCTCCACGAGAGGACGCGGGCTAGACCCAGCCGGGCTTCTCGACTATCCGGGTGGCTCTCGCTCACGCGTCGGTAGGCGGCGGCCGCGCCCTCGAGGTCGTTCTGCCAGCTCAAGACCTTTGCGCGATCCAGCGCGGCTTCGACGTTGTCCGGGGCGGCTTCGACGAGTTCGTTGAATAGATCCAAGCTCGAATCGAATCGGTCCGACCAAGCTCGGATAAGCGCGAGGCGATGCAGCGTACGTTGGGTGGCGGCCCCATCGACGATCTGCGTTTCGTAGAGCTGTTCGGCAAGCGCCACGTTTCCCATCGCCCAGGCGGAGTCCGCGACCGACTGTGCCCGCGCGGTTTCATGCGTCACCGCGATGGCGACGAATGCCACCGCTAGGGCCGGCGCGAGTATCCTCATCGTCTTCCTCCACTGTGGACCGATGGCGGGCTTTCAAACACCGCCGGATCCATCCGTTCGAACAAATCCCTCATCGCGCCGAACAGCGGTCTCTCGCGCACCCGCCACCGCGGTTCTTCCCACTTGTCCCACGAGAATCGGGAGACGACGTTTCCGTCCCGGGGCCACGCGACGTACTCGCCATCCGCGCCCGCCTCCCCGCTCGTCCCGGCCGGGATTCGCCAGCGCGCGGCGATGCCGATATCCGGAACCGTCACCGTGCCGAGAAAACCCATAGCAGACTCATCCCACGTGGCCGACGCCTCCGCGCCGATCGAGGCCTTGTCGACCCCATCCGGCAATCCTTGAAGAACCCGACGCTCACTCGGATCCGTGAAGTTCAAGAGCATCCACGGGATCCGAACTTCGATCACTCCCAAGTCTCGGTCGATCTCCCAAAAACCTTCGGGCAGCGGGCCATGAGGAAGGACGCCGCGGTCATAGCCGATCCCCCAATACTCCGTCGCGTCGCGGCCGAAGCGCGGTCGATTCGTAATGACGCGGAGCGAGTCGTAGCGACCATCCGAGTTGCGCACCGAGCGGTAGGGTCGGTGAAAGCGCTGCTCGCTTCGCGCGAAAAAGATGTCCTGCGGGGGCAGGTCGCTTCGTGGAGCCGGTTCGATGCGCGGCGCGATCGACTCCGTTGCGCTGAACTGTTCGCGAACGGGCTGGAGCAGAAACGGATTCGACGCCGAATCAACGAGAAGACGCGCCCCCTCTTGATCGATCTTGAGCGCGAACTCGAGACCGACTGGCAGCGGATCGCCCACCGCTCCCGGCCACCGATGGTCACCGGCCTCCGGATCCACGGTGTCGAATCCGAGCATCAGCTCCGACGGGATGACACGCACCCCGTCGCGCAGCGGGCCTTCGAACCGCAGCCACAGGTACCCCTCATCGGCGGCGGCACGAAGCGAGGCGCCGTCGGAGGTTTCGTAGAGCGCGGGACGGTCGTCCCAGTCCGCCGCCCGAGCCCGAAGGTCAGCGCCCTCGGGGCTGCTGCCCGGCTCCATCGCAAAGACGCCGTATTGCTGTTCGGCGTCGAGTCGGTTGAGCCAGAGTCGGTTTCGTTCGAGTGGGATCTCGAACTCGATCGTGATCCAGTTCTTCTTGAACCACTCGTCGATCCACGCGAACAAAATCCCGCCAGCCAGACCGGCCGCCGCGATCTCTTCGGTCATCCGGACGCCGATGTCCGCCATCGCTTGTTCCGAGTGCCCGCCGTGGTGCCAGCCCTGCGGTTGAAGATGCGCGATGCCAAAACTCGTCGGCACACCGTACTCCGCGATCACGACGGGCATGTTCGGATGGTGCGCCTTCAAGTCGGTGAGGTATCCGTAGTAGTTCGAAGGTCCGAACGGGGACTCCGCCGCGCCGTACTCGGCATCCAAGATCATGAAATCGGGGTAGTACGGGTACGCGTGATACGACGCGAAGTGTCCCGCCGGGAACGCACCAGTCGCGCGCACGTTTGCCGCGGAGAGGTTGGTCCCGTCGTTGTCGTATTCGAGGGGCTCTTTTCCAACGGTTTCGCCGAGCCCTTCTCGGATCGCGACCTCTTCCTTGACCGTAGTCTCGGTCGGGTGATGCATGGGGTCGAGCGTGGGCCAGTTCGTGTAGGCGACCGGGCGTTGGGCTCGATAGGTATCGGTTTCGTAGGCGATGATCTCTTCTGTCGCCTTCGCCAGCCACACCTCTATGGGCGTGCCGTGATCTAGCGTGAGAAACCGTCCATGCCAGCTCGATAGCTCAGGCCTGAGTTCGTTGAACTCGAGGACCGAGTATGGCTCCCACTCGCGACCAATGATGAACGACTGCACCCAACTGGAGACATCCGCCGTGTACGCACCGCCGGCGTGCCCCGGTCTTATGGGAATGTCGGCGCGACCATGGAGCAGGTCGACCACGCGTCGCATTTCGGTAAAGAACTTCGCCTCCCACGCCGCGTCCTCGTAGTCCCCGTGCGGAGGGAGATCCGTCCACACACCGTGGACGACCCAGAGCGGATTGTCGGGGTGACGTGAATTGTGCTCGTATAACGCCTGGTAAAACGTCGGCGGGTGGATCGTATAGGTGCGCACGACGTTCGCGCCCATCTGGTGCATCTGATCGATCCACTGGACGTAGGTCGCAGAATCGGGAAACTGGCTCGGGTGTTTTCCCGGCAGCGCCGCCCCCAGGTTCACGCCCATCATATAGAAGGGCTCCCAGCCGTTCGGCCCGCGCACTTCGAACCGGTCGCCGTTGGTCCGCGACGGGTAGACGAGTGTGTCGGGAAGGACCAGCGGGGGTCGTTCGATCTGAGGGAGTGGTTTGTCGACCCCCGCACCCACTCGGCTCAGGAGATCCAGCGCCTCTTGGTTGTCCGGAGCCAACGCGACCGCGCGCTCGGCCAAGCCGCCCGCTCTCCCCACGCTGCCTTCGCGCCACGCGAGCAGGGCGGACCCGACGAGCGCGTCGACGTTGTCCGGCTGCGCGGCGAGCGCCGCCTCGAAGTGGCGGCTCGCGCGAACGTCCTGACCCTGTCGGAGGGCGGCATACCCCACGCCCACGTGGGCCCCGACGGATCGCTCATCGCACTCCAACGCCTGCGAGAACTCCCGATCGGCGTCGCTAATGCGTCCGAGTCGATACTGTCGCCACCCGGCTTCGATCAGGCCGCTCGCACCTTCTTCACACGCGGGCGCGAGCGTCTGCCCGGCGAGGGGACGCCATTCGGCTACGCCTGCTGCGAGCAAGACGAGGAAAAGCGACCGTCGCATCATCTCATGTCTCCGCCGTCTCGAACCCATACCGCTTCATTTCTCCCCAACTCTCCGTGCCACGCCAAGCGTTCCAGAACCCCTTTAGACGCCACAGAACCGTCAGCTGGCGATAGCCCAAAGGTTCGAGCAGTGTGCAGAGCAGCAGGCGCGCGAAGTCTCCCGGTCGGCGATACATCCGAAACGTTGCCTGCTCGAGAACGATGGCCCACAGCGTGAGCATCAAGCCGTACCCGAGCGCCGCGAGTAGGAACACGCCCGCGAACGCCCACGAAATCGCTCCGATCGCGATGCCGATGATCGTGAAGAGATAACCAGCGAGTTCGACGACCGGAGCAAGCATCTCCCCGAGTATGAAGAAGGGGATGTGTACAAAGCCGATCGGGCCGTAGCGAGGTCGAAAGAGCATGTCGCGGTGCGTGGCCATAGCGACGATGAGCCCCCGATGCCATCGCTCACGTTGTCGCGCGAGCGTCTTGAAGTCGGGGGGGGCTTCGGTCCAGGCAACGGGATCGGGAATCAACGGGATCGAGTACGGAATTCCGAGTTCTCGCATGTGGCGGTGCAGGCGGATGATCAAATCGAAGTCTTCGACCACACTGCCCGTGTTGTATCCACCGATATCGATGAGGTAGTCCCGGCGAAAAATCCCGAACGCGCCGGAGATGATGAGGTTGCCGCCGACGCGGTTCCAGCCCACACGACCAAACAGAAACGCCCGCAGATATTCCGGCACCTGCAGGGCGGCGAGCCAGCTCTTCGGCATGCGGGGACCCGTGACGCGGGCGTGCTGGATCTGGCACCCGTTGGCGATGCGAATGGTTCCGCCGGAAGCGACAACGGGGTCGCCGAGAAGGAAGGGTCTGGCCAGCCTCAGCAGCGCGTCGGCCGCGATCATCGTATCCGCGTCGGCGCATACGACGAGCGGGAAGCGGGCCGCGGAAATGCCTGCATTCAGCGCGTCCGCTTTGCCACCGTTTTCCTTGTCCACAACGAGCAGGTCGGGCGCTTTCCGGGATCGATAGTATCCGCGCACGTGGCTCGTAGGGAGTCGGCGCGGAATCGCCGGTGGCACCTCGTACAAGTCGAATTCCTGAATCAAGCGTCCAATGGTGTCGTCGGTGGAGCCGTCGTTGATCACGATGACTTCATGGTGCGGATAACGAAGCGTGAGCTGCGCGCGCACGCTCGCTACGATGTTCATCTCCATGTTGTACGCGGGCATGAGGACGGAGATGGGCGGCAGGGCATCGGACCGCATCGAGCGCTCAAGATCATCGTTGGTCGCCTCTTGCCACTGCTTGAACATCTCCGGGACGGATAGTGCAATCAGCAGCGCGTAGGCCGAGTTCAAGGCGAGGAAGTACCACAACACGGCCACATCGACCGAGTGAACGGCCTGGCGCAGCACCTGGATGACATCCATCAGCTGGCCATCGCGCTGGCGGGCGCCGTCATCGACGGACTCGATCCGTCGAGCGTGGCGCCGCCCATGTACTCGGCCATCACACCCTCATCCAGACAGAGGACGTACTGCGCCATGTCGAAGGCATAGCGATCGATTTCCGCCTGGACGGCTCGGAGTGCCTCCACTCCCATTGGCCCGACGAGTCGGAGCGCGATCGCGGATCGAAGTCGAACCCACCAATTCGGGTCGCACAGGGCCATCTCCAGATCCCCGATCGCTTCGACCGCTCCGATGATGCCGAGCGACGCCGCCGCGCGTGCCCGCACCTCCCAAGCGCGGTCCGTGAGGAGTCGCCGAAGCGTGTTCGACGTCTGTGGGTGCGGGAAACTGCGCAGCGCGGTGGCCGCCGCGATCCGCACCTCCAACGACTCCGAGGAGGCATGCGGCACGACATACGTAAGCAGCGCGGGGTCACCCACTCGCGACGCGAGCCTCAACAAAACTCGCAACGTCTCGTTGTCGGCGGTTTGCGAGAGTCTGGCCGTTATCACGGGCGCAACCAGGGTCTCGCTCTGGACCAGGATTTCGACGAGGTGGTTGCGCTCCGCTCCGTGCGAGGCCACGGCACGCTCGAGCAAGGCCGCGGCCAACCCGGGAGAGGGGAGCCGCTCGAGCGCGGTGGCTGCGGACAACCGCACCGCGGGCGATCGATCGTCGAGCAACGCGTGCATCAGGAGCAGATGCTCTGGGGCTGCCAGCGTCGAAATAGCTCGCGACGCTCGGAGTCTCCTCCACCAAAAGCGGGACCGTGCGATGTCGGGGAGCTTGCGATACCAACGCGTGCCTTGCAGCAGTTGATAGATGGCCTCGCGCTCGTCCCCGCTCTGGTTTGCCGTGAACTCATGGAGAATCGCTGCAAGCGTGTGGCTTCCAAACACGTTGAGCTCGGCCTGGGCCTCGACGGCGAGCATCCGCCTCGCCAGATACTGCCGGACGATGCTTCGGGCTCGCTCCAGTTCGACCGCGCGCGAGTAGTCCCGGCCAACGAACGCCCAGTGAGTCGCGAACAGGGCGATGACCGTGACCACGAGAAGTACGCCCTGGCCGACCGCGAAGTAGATCAGAAGCTTGGGGATCATCACCGGCCCCGCGCAGCCGCATTAAAGGACCCGTGCCCGATCAGCGCCTCGACTTTGGCGAGCACGATCGGCATGCGTAACGGCTTTACGAGATAGTCGAGCGCGCCGGATTGAATTCCGAGTACCTGGGTGGCTTCGCTGTTGTGGATCGTGCACATGATGATCTGATAGATACCGGGCCGGCTGCCAGCGAGTTCGTGTAGAATCCTGAAACCATCGATCCCGGGTAGGTCTACGTCGAGGAGGACGACGGGCTTTTGCCCCGCCGTGTCCATCTCCCTTAGTGCACGTAACGCATCGAGTCCGTTGGAGAAGCTGAGCGTTTGGTACCCCCGGTTGGTCAGCGCGTAACGGAGCATCTCCAGCAACGACGGATCGTCTTCCACGATGATCACGTCGGGGACCGCCACCGAAGTCGCCGGACGGACGCCGAAGCCGGCCCCCGCGCCACCGTCGGCCCGGGCCGGCGCGGGCGGAGATACGCCGATGGGGACGCCGAGCGAAGTCGGATTCGTGAACGCCGGCATGGGCTGCATGGGCATGGGCTGCATAGGCGCCGGCTGCAGCGGTGCGGGCTGCATAGTCATGGGCTGCACAGGCGCCGGCTGCATCGGTGCGGGCTGCGTAGGCGCTGGCTGCATGGGCATAGGCTGGATCGGCATGGGCTGCATGGGCGCCGGCTGCATGGGCATAGGCTGGATCGGCGCCGGCTGCACGGGCATGTCCTGCTGCGCGAGCACCGGGCTGTCGGTCTGCGCGATACCAGCCGCATGAGCGGCGGCGGCCACCGCATACGCGATGGCGTCCGACGACCCCGGTTCATTGGTGAAGACGAAGGGGTTGTCGTTCGCGGGGGGCGGCGCGAGCGGCGGCTGCGGGGCCTCCGGCTGCGGAGCCTCCGGCACCGGCGCGAGTTCGGGGGGGGCGGCGCGTACCTGTGCGACGTGCGCCGCGGCTGCGGGTGTCGGCGGGCCATCGCACAGATCGAGTGCGGCGTCCGCGACGGATCGACCGTCGACCCGCCGACTCGCCCTCGCGCCTTTGACTCGACCGAGGACACGCGCCGCGATTTCGGCCACGGCCGCATCTCGGATCAAGACCGCATCCGCGCCTTCGACATAGGCTCGAAGAACGGTCTCTCGGGTGAGTGCGGAGCCGACCACGTAGACGGCGAGGTCCGACGCCCCCGCGTGATCGCGGATCGTTCGGAGCAGTTCAACGGGATCGCTGCCGGGTAAGTCGGCGCTCAGAACCACGGCAAGCGGCTTGGTGTCGGCCACGGCCTCCAGAAGGCCCTTGACCCGCGCGCGCCAGACGATGGCGACGTCGAAGCGTTCGAGCGCGACGGAAAGCTCGTCTCGAAACGCGACGTCGGTATCGACGAGCAAAAGCCCGTGGTTTTTGATTCCTTGCGTCAAGCCGGCTGCCCCGAGCCTTGTAGGTCGCTGAACCGCACCCATTTGGGCGACACGAAACAGTCTCCTAAGGGCAAGGAGGAGGCCCAAGTACTCCCAGCTCGGCGCGGAGATGTCAGTCCTGTAGGTGGCGGCTGCCCCGGCACTTAGGGGCTCGGCTCGCGGGCCGAACACAAACCCTCGGCCAACGTGGGTTCGGCTACGCGGCAATCTGCACGGTTTGACGGGGTCTACGACGCCGCAGGGCCCTGTCTAGCAGAGGCTTAGGCGGATTCTTCGGCTGGATCGAGAATCGTATTCGGCGGCTGTTCGACAAGCTCGAACACCTCCGGTTCGGCTGCATCCGAGGTCGCGGTGCTCTCGTGCGCGTCGTATCCCACACGCGGCAACGTAAAGACGAATGTCGCCCCTTGAACCGGGCTCGGCTCGACCCAAATCTCGCCCCCATGTCGCTCGACGATCCGCTTACAGATCGCCAGCCCGATTCCGGTGCCTTCGTAGTCATCGGGTGGATGAAGACGTTGGAAGATCTCGAAGACGCGCGTTCGGTCTTCGGGGTCGATTCCGATGCCGTTGTCGCGAACCGTGATCTGCCATTCACCGGGCCGTCGTTGCACCCCGACGTGGATTTCGAGCGCACGGTCGCCTTGAAACTTGATCGCATTGGCAATCAGGTTCTGAAACAGCTGCCCCATCTGCGTTGTGTCGCCGTCGACGGTCGGAAGCGAATCGAACGTGACGGTCGCGGCGGCGTCCGCAAGCGCGCCTTCGAGGTTCGAGAGGGCCCACCCGAGCGCCTCCGGCAGCTGGACCTGAGCGAACCGGCGCCCGTGCGTTTGTACGCGCGCATAGTCGAGCAGGTCTCGAATCAAGCGCTGCATTCGATCGATGCCTTCGAGGGTATAGCGGATAAAGACGTCCGCCTCTTCATCGAGCTGACCTTCGTAACGGCGGGCCAATAGGTGTGTGTAGCCCGCCACCATGCGAAGCGGCTCCTGCAGGTCGTGTGAAGCGACATAGGCGAACTGCCGCAGGTCATCATTGGACCGCGCCAGCTCGCGCGACTTGGTCTCGAGGCGCTCTTCGGTCGCGCGCCGCGCAGTCACGTCCCGAACGATCCCGCGGAAGCCCACGATGTCGCCGTCTTCGCCGTGGACCGGTCCGGCCGAAGCCTCTGCGAACCGCCGAGAGCCATCGTTGCGCACGATCTCCCAGCCGAAGACCTGACACGCCCTTCCGGTGCGATACACCTCGCCGAGCGTCTCGAACACGACGGCCGACTGACCCTCTCGTGTGTAGGCTCGGTAGTTCAACCCTGCCAGCCGTTCGGGAGGGTAGCCCAACAACTCGGCCAACGACTCGTTCCAGAACACGAAATTCCCGGCCAGGTCCAACTCGAAATAGCCTTCCTGGATGGTTTCGAGGATCGTGCGATACTTCGCCTCGCTGATGCGGACCTGTCGTTCGGCTTCGCGGCGTGTACCGACCTCCGCCTCTAACGCTTCGTTCTTGTGTCGTACCAAGTGTGCGGAGCGCTCGACCTGTCGAAAGAGCCCGTACATGCTCGCCACGAGGCCAGCGAAGATGAAGCAATAGCTCACGAGTTTAAGCGAGTAGGCGACGGTGCCGAACGCATCCGCCGGCGTCTCGCTAAACGGAATAAACAGAAGTTGGATCGCGGTCGAAACGATGAGTGCGGGGACAAGCCACACCTCGAACGGCAGCTTCTTCCAGTTCCCTTTGAGCAGATAGCCGACGGTCGCGATTCCGAACACCACGCCCGGCACGAACTCGACCGGACGCGGGATCGTCGAACCGGGCCGCGCGAACTGCGGGAGATCGACCATCCCGAACAGCGCGATGGACAACACCGTGAACGCTCCGATTTCGAGATAGACCCGAAGCTCGGATAGGGGCGGGCCGTCCGCGTCCCGCTCGCGTCGCCAGGCGACCCAACTCCAGAGGAGCAAGAGCGCGAGGAAGACGCGACCGCCAAACCAACTCCACGGCTCGGCAACGCTGGCCTCGGACGGCGAGAGCACCGAACCGAGTCCGCTGGAGATCAGCAGGTGATAGGCGTCGAGAACCGCCGTACCGACCATCCCCGCTCCCACGAGAAGCAGCGTGTCGTTCTTCCGGGTGTAGTAACGGACGAGGGCCAACACACCGACGGTGAGAGCGACGATCGCCGCCCCCAACTCCAACAGCTCCGGGACCATCGGCGGGGCGGTCCAGGACGCTTGACGGATGGCCAAATACAGGAGCACGAGACCGGCACCCAGCGCGCAATAGGCAGCCGTGCGGGCGCCCGCGCGATCTCGACCCACGCGCGTAGCTTCTGGCCGATTGCTGGCTAGTATGGTGTCCTGCACGGAGTTCCCGGCCTAAGGAGCCTGCTTGTCCCTGTTTGCGTCACTGGGGGCAAGAACCGCACTAGATCTGGGAGGGGCGGGGACTTAGCCGCCGCAGGCGGGGTTCTCGTGGACTTCGAAAAGCTGGTTCAGGCGCACGCCGCGGGCGCCGCGCTGATCTTCGAGATCTTCCAGGCCTTCGCGCGTTGAACCTTCGCCCGTCAGGCCTTCGCTCGTCAGGCCTTCGCCGGTTAGGCGTCCGCCTCGATCGCCAGGAGGAAGTTGGCGAAGCCTTCGTCGTAGTCGGACAGTCCGTTCTGGCCCGTCAACTTCATGCGCGCATCGTATACGCCCTTCATGAGCGGACCGACGAGTCGCGCGTAGGTTTGCTCGGTCGGGTGACGGAATTCGAACCCGGACCGTAGCTCCTCGCGGAGTTCGATCTCGATCAAGAGTTCGTTGTACTTCGATGCGTCTCGACCCGACAGCACCCAAAGCTGTCGATCCAGGCGCTCGCATAGCGCCGACTGTTCGAGCACGGGGTCGCCACAGCCGACGAGCGCCAAGTAGGCGAGAACCTGTGCCTCGACCTCTTTGAGATAGCCCTTTCGATGACAGAACTCGTGCGCGATCACGTGCGGCTCGAATACCCCCACGTTCTTGAAGATGGCCACGTCTCCGGTCAGCGGGTCGGCTGCTCCGAGCGCGAAGGGGAACACGATCTGTGCGAGCATGTACTGGCGCACCCTCGCGCTTGTCTCGAGTCGCTGACCCGTAAGTTCGGCCAGGAACTCGGTGAGGTGTCGATCGACTTCCTCGGCAAGCTCCTTCCGCGGGATTCGCATCGGTTGGTATCCGGCGTTCAGCGCCTCGGCCAACTTCTCCACATCCGCCCGCCGATCCTCGTCGCTGGCTGCAGGGGGGGAGAGCGGGTCGAGGCCGAAAGACGCCTGGAAATCGACCTTCTTCGCATCGACGCGCACGGCCCAGTCGATGGCGGCGCTGCCGGCGTAGATCCCCAAAGCGGCGGTTTGCACGACCCGTCCCATGGGAGAGGCGCCAAACAACACGCGGGCGGCGATCGGCGCGGTCAGGAGCATGTCCGAGGGCGCGATCGGGAGATACGTGGCGAGATTCGGGATTCTGAGTGTTTTCATGACCCTGTCTACGTCCTAGGGGGGTAGAAAGTTCTCACCTGCACCTTTTGACCGAGCGGCACCGGCTACGGTTGGAGCTCGACGCCCGCGCTCGCGAACGTGTCGCATCCATCGGGATCCCCGTTTTGAAGCCCGCGTGACAACCATTCCCGTCGCTGCGCGGCCGTGCCATGTGTGTAGGACTCCACGGAGGCACGACGGCCCGCATTCTCCAGCAGCCGGTCATCTCCGATCGCCTCGGCGGCTCGGAGGCCCTCCTCGACATCGCCCGGTTCGAGGATCTGACGCGTGCGGTTTGCGTGGTTTGCCCACACACCCGCGAGACAATCCGCCTGTAGCTCCATGAGGACCTGGAGCGCGTTCTGGTCGGCCTGCCTGCGGGTCCCTTGCTGAAGCCGACGGATCGCGTCGGAGGTGCCGGTGATCTGTTGGACGTGGTGCCCTACCTCGTGGCCGACCACGTAGGCCGCCGCGAAGTCGCCGGGACCGCCGAGCTTCGCGAGCTGACGGAAGAAGTCGAGGTCCACGTACAGGTTTTGATCGCCCGGACAGTAGAAAGGACCGGTCCCGGAAGAGGCGTACCCGCACGCCGACTGAACCGCATCCTCGAACAAGATGAGCCTTGGCTGCGCGTACGTGGCGCCGGATTGTCGGAAGAGCGCGCCCCAAACGTCCTCCGTGCTCCCGAGCATGGCCGACATGAAGCCCGCCGCATCGTCGTCTTCTGCCGGTGGTCGCGGCTGGGAAGTCCGCATCGACCCGGCGTCGGGCGAGGTTTGAAACAGGCTGCTCGGGTTCCCGCCCAGGACGATGATGATCAGCAGCAACACGAGCCCCAAGCCGCCACCCATCTTCATCGGGGCGCCCATGCGCGGCCGCTGCCCTCTTCGATCCTCGACGTTCGTACTGCGTCGTTCCGTTCTCCAGCGAACCATCTCAACCTTTCGTCGTTCGGACCCCTCGGCCGGGACCCACCAAAGCCGGTGTGACAACAAGACGCTAAGTATATGGTCGCCCCGGGAGACGTGACCAACCCGAGGGCGGACTCGTCCATTATGGAGAAATAGGGAGGGGACGTCGGGATAGAGGGGGAACTCATGAGTACACGCCCGGTTCGACGCATTCCGGCGCACGCGCAGGCGCGTTCGCGGGTCGGACGATGGGCCCCGGCCATGGCTTTGGCGCTCTCCGCGGGGGTGCACGGCCAGGCCCACGCTCAAATCGATTTCGGGGTCCAAGTGGCTTCCGCCCAGAAGACGGGATTCGGGATAGGCCCCCGGGCCGTATTGGGGTTGGGAGCGCTGGACGGCGGTTTCCAGATCTCGGCCGACTTTCTTCTATTCTTTCCGGACTCCCAGCAGCTCCAGGACATCATCGACGACGCAGCGATCGCCGGAGAGGTCCTGAACGGCGACGTGGATTATTGGGAAGCGAATTTCAACCTCCACGTGCCAGTCGGACTGCCGCTCGTACCGCTCAAGCCGTACGTCGGTGGCGGGCTGAACATCGCCAAGACCAAGATCCAGAATTCGACGCAAGGGCTGTTGGATGTCGACCGCCGGGATACGGGCCTCAACTTGCTCGCCGGCGCGCAACTCAATCTTCCGGTTCTCACGCCGTTCATCGAGTTCCGGTATACGCTGGGCAACGGGACCGGCGTGACGGCGAAGGGTTTGGGCGGCGGGACACAGTGGCTCGTCGTCTGGGGCATACTTTTCTAAGTCGAGGGCCCGTACAACGCTACGCGGGCGAACGGCATCAAAGCTGGATAGCCGTGATCGGTGCGCCGGCCCGCTCCGAGAAGTAGGATGTCGGTGCGGTGACGCAGATCACTAAACAGAATCCGAAGGCAAATGGAGGGGAGCATGGGGCGCAGAACCCTAGGGATGTTGGTGGTGGCTTTTGGGTTGTTGATGGGCGCTACGACGTTGTCGGCGCAGGTTCGGGTCGGAGGGCAGGTCAGCTTTGCCGACGACACCGACTTTGGCATCGGACCCCGGCTCGGCGTGGAACTCGCGAACGTGATCTCGGGTCTTTGGCTGGTCGGTTCCTTCGACTATTTCTTTCCCGATCAAGGACTCTTCGGGTCGGCCAGTAGCATCGACTATTGGGAGTTGAACGCGAATCTTCTGTACGGCGTGCCGCTGGCCGACGTGACGAATCTCATGCCGTACTTCGGCGCGGGACTCAACCTCGCACGATCCTCGATCGCGTCGGGGTCCGGGGGGGCGAGCGTCAGCGATTCCCGACTCGGGCTCAACCTCGTCGCCGGTCTCGACTTCCCGCTCAGCACCATCACCCCCTTCGTCGAACTTCGGCTCGAGGTCGATGGCGGGGATCAGTTCGTGGTCACAGGCGGTGTCACGATCCCGTGACGTGACCGGCTCGGCCGTACTTCACGTCTCTGAGGAAGTGCGCGAGGCACTCGACCGAGGTACACCAATTGTCGCGCTCGAATCGACGGTCATCGCGCACGGCCTGCCGCACCCGACGAACCTCGCCGTTGCCGCGCGTCTCGAGGAAGCCGTGCGTGCAGAGGGTGCGATTCCCGCGACGATCGGCATCGTCGCGGGCATCCCCACCGTGGGGTTGTCGAGAGAGGACATGGCCCGTCTTGGCACCGCGCCTGGTGTGATCAAGGCGAGCTCCAGGGACCTCGGGTACGCGGTCGCCGGCGGTCTGGATGCGGGGACGACCGTCGCGGCGACGGCGCGGCTTGCCAGTGCCGCAGGGCTTCGAGTCTTCGCCACGGGAGGGATCGGCGGCGTGCATCGGGGGGGGGAACGCTCGCTCGATATTTCCGCCGATCTCACGACGCTGTCGCGAACCAAGGTCGCGGTCGTGTGCGCAGGCGCGAAAGCCATCTTGGATCTGCCGCGCACGTTGGAGGTGCTCGAAACCCTCGGCGTGCCCGTCCTCGGGTTGGGCACTCGCGATTTCCCCGCGTTCTATTCGCGAACCAGCGGTCTCCAACTCGACCACGAAACCCGAGACGCCACGGAAGCCGCCGCGGCGATCCGGGCCCACTGGGCGCTGGGGCTCGAGGGGGGCGTGCTGGTGTGTAATCCCCCGCCTGAGGAAGTCGAGCTAGACGCGGCCGAAGTCCAAGGCTGGATCCAGACCGCGGACGGGGAGGCGTCGAAATCTGGGGTGGCGGGAAAAGATCTTACGCCGTGGCTTCTAGACCGACTCGCGCATCTGAGCGAGGGGCGGACCGTGCTCACCAACGTGGCGCTGCTCGAGCACAACGCGCGCTGTGCGGCTCAGATCGCGGACCGCCTGATCCTCGCTTAGCCCGAGATGCGGCTGCGCGCCCAAAAGCGGCGCGCCTAAAAGATGATGCCGCTGCCGAGCGTGACGACCCAGCGCTTGTCGTCGGTATCGGAGATCCCGCCGCCGAACCGATAGCCGGCGCTGATGTGGCCGACCTGCGCGAACGACCCCAAGGGAGATCCAAAGAACAGCGCCACGCCCGTATTCCCGCCCAGACGCGAGTCCTGGTCGGGAAACCAAGCGCCTCCATAGTCGACGAACGCTCCGAATCCGATTCCGACGATGTCCAATAGACTCGGAAACGCGAAGTATCTGTGCTCGATGGTCGCGCGAAAGCTTCGCGTGCCGACAAACGCATGTGGGCCCCAAAGACGCGGCTGCAGTTCAAAACCCAGGTCGAACTCTTGGCCGGGAGCGGGCCCTTCGAGGGCGCCCCCCGCGACTTGAAGAAACGTTGCGTTGCGGTCTCCGGAGGAGATGCCGAACGTGCCGGTCGCGACGACGCGTCCACTGTCCAGTCCCGCGCTGTTGAAGAGTGCGTTACCGTCGATGACGCCCTTGAGGACCCCGCGACCGAGCGGCACTCCCGATGCGAGACGGATTCGCGCACCCACCCCCGTGCTCGAGTAGCCCAACCCGTCGTGAGCCAACTTGAGCGAGAGAAACACGGCGTCGCTCAGGTCCTGGTCCTCTTCCGGAAAGCCGTTGAAATTGCGGACGCGCGCGAATCGAGCCCGGCGGTACTCGATGAACCCACCGACGAGTCCATACACCGTGTCCGGCACGGCCTCGAAGATGGAATCGAGATCGAGCGCTGGGTTGGTTACGGCGAGGTACTCTTCACGACGAACTTCGACGCTCGCCCCGACCCGCACGAACTCGCGGGCGCTGGCGACCGGCGCGTACGTCAAAAACGCGCTGTTGATAAATGCGCGTCGACGCCACTCCATCGTGTCGGCGGCGACCGGCGAATTCGCTCGAAACTGAAGGACTCGACCCGAGAACGTCCGTCCCTCATAGAAGACCGACCACCGATCCGAGAACGATCGCAGCGGTCGAGACAACGACCAACTGCCGATGTTGCTGTCGGAGAGATTGAACCACGATATACGCGCGGCGAGTTGACTGTTCCCGATGCGATTGGAACTCGCCGACACATTGATTCCGTCGCGATCCGCCCGACGGATATACCACAGACGGACCTGGTTGCCGGTCCCGCCGACGTTCTGTTCGGTCACCCCGAACGTGCCGGTGAGCCGACCATCAGATGCGATGCTCAAGGTGGTTCGAGGACGAAGGCTCCACGCATCGCGCGTCCGAACAAACAGGGTTCGTCGTCCAGCAACCGTCGAGGTGTCCACTCTCACCGATCGAAAAATGTTCAGGCGTCGGAGGTTTCGTTCGCTCTCGGCCGCCAGCAACGAGTCATAGGGTTGTCCCGCCTCGAGCAGAACCTCCCGCCGGATGACCCACGGCTTGGTCGTGGCGTGGATCTCGTTGAAGAAGCTGAAGAACGCGTTGTCCGCTGCCTGTTCATCCGAGAACAGGTCGGCTCTTTCGACGACGACGGTGTCGATCGTCGCCTCCTGCGAGAATCCGGAGGCGGGGTGGAGCAGGCCGGCTGCGAGCACGATGGAGATCGCGATCGCGGAGCGTCGGGTGGGCGGGCTCATTGGATCACAAACTATGCGCGTCGGTGCGGCTGTGGCCACCGTAGGTCCGGGCGCTCGTGGACGTCGCCCATGCCCTCGAACCGGTTGCCGATTTCCTGCAGCGAAACCCCCTCGACCGGGTGCAGAAACGCGGGGGCGACGTCGCGGAGCGGCAGCGCCACATGAGCCCAGCGGAGAATCCCCGGATCCGGGATGTCGAGACCGGCCTCAGGGTCGAGAACCACCAGGTCTCCCACCACCGCGATATCCACGTCGATCGTTCGCGGCGCGTTCGAGTCGGACGTTCGGATGCGGCCAAGCCGAGCTTCGAGCGGGCGAATCACTTCGGACTTCAGCTCGGCGGGAGACCGGTCCGTCTGTACGCGGATGGCCGCGTTGAGAAACCGGGGGGTACCCGGCGCGCCCACCGCCTCTCCCTCATAGATGCCCGACACCTTTTCGATGTCCAACTCGTGGTCGAGGATGGCGAGCGCTTCGAGGAGATTCTTTTCGGGCTCGATGTTGGAGCCGAGCGTAAGGAGCACCATGCGTTTTGTTCGACCGGCATCCTCGCTCAAGAAAAATCCGCCGCAGTCCGCTCCACCTCGATCCCGACCGAACTGGCGAACCGGAGTGCGTCGGGTTTCTCGACGCGGACTCGGACGCGTTCGGCCCCATGATCCACGACCACGATCCGCGCGATCTGGTGCGCGAGGGCTTCGACCAAGAACGGCTTGAAACTCTCCGCGTGCGCGATGACGTCCTTGGTGATGGTTCGATAGTTGAGCGAGTCCTTCATGTCATCGGATTCGCCGGCCGCGCGCGCGTCCACCGAGATCTCGAGAGTGATCACGACGTTTTGTTCTTTCTCGCGTTCCCAATCGTTGAGTCCGATGATGCCGCGGACCAGCAGGTCGCGAACGATGATGGTATCCGTCGCCGGCATCAGTCCCGCCCTCCAGCCAATAGGTGCTCGCCGCCATCAACCATGATCGTCTCGCCTGTGATGTAGTCGTTGTGCGCTAGGAACACGGCCGTACTCGAGATGTGATGGGCCTCTCCCGGGTGCGCGAGGGGCACCCGCAGGCCCTTCTTCTTCCAACTGTCTTCAGACTCGCCCGCCGGTGGGAGGATCGGACCCGGCACGATCGCGTTGACTCGAAGCGACGGCGCGAGCTCTCGCGCGCTCACGCGGGTGAGATGCAGCAGCCCCGCCTTGCTGACGCCGTGGTGCGCAAAGCCCTTCCAGGTGGTGATGCCCGAATGGTCGCCCATGTTGAGGACGAGCCCGGGAGCCCCAATGTCACCGGTTTGCGTCATTCGATCCTCGACTCCGCGCATCAATGGCGCGGCGTGCCGTGTGCACAGAAAGGGCGCCCGTAGGTTGAGGGCCTGCACGTCGTCCCACTCCTGCGCCGTGATCTTTTCGATGCCACGTCTTTCGAAAGAGGCCGCCGAATTGACCAACACGTCGAGACGGCCAAAGCTGGTGTCGATGTCGCGGAACAACCGCTGGATTTCGTCCGGGTTCACGAGATCCGCTTGGGCCGCTTCCGCGCGGCGCCCCAGGTCGCGGATCTCGCCAACGGTCTGCTCGGCCTCATCGCGAGACGATCGATAGTGCACGATGACATGGCAGCCGGCCTCGGCGAGCCCGATCGCGATCGCGCGCCCGAGCCTCACCCCGGCTCCCGTCACCAACGCCACCGTTCCGGCTAGTTTCACGCGTCTCCATTCCGAGAACGTTTGAGTCCCAAAATCGGGGCGTGAAGCCTAGGCCGTGCGCCGCCGAGCCACAACGCATCCGCCGCTGACCGGCAACGCTGGCAGACCTGGCCCGGGCCGCCCCCGCACCACACAGTACGCTCCATGAAGGCCATCTGGTATGAAGAAACCGGCGATGCGGCTCGCGTG
Organism: Gemmatimonadota bacterium; assembly: GCA_029262175.1. Classification (GTDB taxonomy): domain Bacteria; phylum Gemmatimonadota; class Gemmatimonadetes; order Palauibacterales; family Palauibacteraceae; genus Palauibacter. Next base: position 1,114 of record JAJCZV010000010.1, on the reverse strand, counting down.
CTCGTTGTCGGCGAGATGCCGCAGCCCCGGCCCGGGCCGGGAGAGGTCCGCGTCCGCCTGGCCGCTTCGGGTGTGAACCCCTCCGATACCAAGCGTCGCGCGGGGTGGTTGGGGCTCGAGATGGCGCATCCGCGGGTGGTGCCGCATTCCGACGGTGCCGGGGTCATTGATGCCGTCGGAGCGGGCGTTTCACCGTCCAGGGTGGGAGAGCGCGTGTGGGTTTGGAACGGGCAGGGCGGGGACCGGCCCTTCGGGACAGCGGCCGAGTTCGTGGCCGTGCCCTCCGAGCAGGCGCCGACGCTGCCCGAGGGCATCGACATGGACGTCGGCGCGGGGCTCGGGGTGCCCGGGTGCACCGCGCACTACGCGGTGTTTGGCGATGGCCCGGTGGGGGGAAAGAACATCCTCGTCCAGGGCGGCGCGGGCGCCGTCGGTCATTTGGCGGTACAACTCGCGACGCTGGGTGGCGCGCGGGTGATCGCCACCGCCAGCGACGCCTCGAAGGCGGCCATCGCCAGCGGCGCCGGCGCCGCCGTCACGATCGACTATCGCAGGGAAGACGTCGCGGCGCGCGTGCTGGAAGCGACGGACGGGGCGGGCGTCGATCGCATCATCGAGGTCGACTTGGCCGCCAACCTCGAGATCGATGTGGCGGGTTTGGCGCCCAGCGGGGTGATCGCGTCGTATTCATCGACGTCAAACGCATCCCCTACCGTCGACTATTACTCGCTCGCCTTCAAGGATCACCGCATCCATTTCCTGCAGGGCTTTCTCCTGCCTCCGCCCGCTCGTCGAGCGGCCGTACGCGATCTCAACATGTGGTTGTCGGCGGGGCAGCTCGAGGTACGGGTCGGCGCGCGCTTCTCGCTCGAACAGACCGCGCAGGCCCACGAGGCGCTCGAGACGGGACAGGTGGTGGGGAAGGTCGTGGTCGAGGTCTAGCCGGCGAAGGGCTCTATCCGCGGAGCCGATCCACCGCCGCGTCGATCCGCCGCGATCGTGTTTCGGCTTTCTTCGCGGTCTCGATCGCCGACACGGTTTCGCGGCGGTTGGTATACGACAGGGCCTCAAAGGCTTGCTGTAGACCCGCCTCCTCCAGCGCCTCGGCGAGGTC
>JAJCZV010000009.1 GCA_029262175.1 Gemmatimonadota bacterium | reverse complement strand
AACACGGAATCAGGCGAGGAGGGTAATCTGAAGGACGATCCGAACGAGTCGCCGAGAGCCCGTTCCAGTCGGGGGCTCCTAGCCGAACTCCTGGTTGTGGCGCTCGGGGTGTTCATTGCATTGCTTGCCGACGGTTGGCGGGAATGGGCCAACGAGCGTGGTGAGGAACGGAGGGCCCTGGAGGCGTTGTCGACTGAGTTTGCTGAGACACGCGCGAGTTTTGATCGACGGCTCGCACTCTATTCGGCCCGTGAGCAAGCGATCCTCGTGCTCCTCGACGTGATCCGTGGTGGTGATGTACCCGACTCGGATTCTCTGGATGTCTTGTTTGGATGGAGTATTCGACTGGGTAGCTTTGATCCGCCGACGGGCGCGCTGAACTCAATCATCGCATCGGGCGGTCTGCAACTGATTACCGACCTATCTCTCCGCAGCGCATTAGCTCAGTGGCCACGCGCGCTGGAGGATTACAACCAGGTGGAATCAGTGTACGAGAATTTGGTCCTCAATCACTATCGGCCGTACCTGCGCGAGAACGCCGGACTACCGAAGCGCATCGGTGAGGCGAGTGTGTTTCCACCCAATTCCGTGCCGGTCCGCTTCTCCGACCTATTGTCGGAATCAGTCGTCGAGCAAATGCTCCGGGAGCTCGCAGTATACAGCGGGAATCTGCATAGGAGTGGCGGTCCCATGCTGCGACTCCAGGAGCTGTTGAACGAGATCGCCGACCGCGTTGCGGGTACGACTTAGGCGGACGCCGAATGGACAGCCAGCACGGTCGAAGCACTACGGGCCACGGTCATCGGCTAACAGGTCCACTGGTGGCTGCGGGCCTTCGCCCCTCCGCGAACACCGCGCTGCGCGCGGCGTCACCAGTGGCCGGGACGTTATCTGTAATCGCTGCCACCAATCGTTCGTTAACCAATCGGAAGCCAGCTCCGACCACTCTATGGGGGGTCCTGCTTTGAATGCTGTCGCACGTTGGCACCGGTCACGATGGAGCACTGTCACGGCGTTTCAATTCCTCGCTGTGGGGGCTCTGGGCGCCGAAGCTCAGGAGCCTCTGCACTCTCGGGGCGAGGCCGTCTCCTGGCGGGTCAATCGGGCGGGTGACCCCGGAGTGCTGTCGGGCCTCGTGCTCACGGACCACGGAACGCCGTTCGAGGGCGCGCTGGTCTTCGTAGACGGCCACGCATCGACCACTGCCCGGACCGACGAGGACGGGCGGTTTACGATGACGCCCCCTAAGGCGGGCGAGTGGCTCGTCCGTATCATGGGGGGTACAACCGTCGAGGTGAGCGAGACGCTCCTAATCCCACATGATCGCGGAGTGTTCCTCGTCGCAATCTTGCAGTCCTGGCGGCGGGGCCACTTGTGTGACGGCTTTGCCTGCCTGGGCAAGGACTGTGATGATTTGAACGTTGAAGTTCTCGACGATGAAACAGGACTGGCGCCTGAGGGTGAGGTAACGCTGCGCCTCGAACAAGCGGGCCAGTTCTGGGAGAACCATACCGTGCTCGAACCACTGTCATTGCCCAACATTGGGCTCGGGCGCCGAGTGGAATCGCGCGGCAAACACTCGATCGTGATTCGAGCCGAAGGTTACGAGGAATGGCGGGTCGATGACATTCACCTGGAGCTGGTTCCTGGCTGCACAGATCATCTGCTGAATCGTGACCATGTGGCCAGGCTCAAGAGGTCCGGACCCGATGCATAGTTTATCGAGACGCGTCAATCTCGACATCTAGGTCGCGACCACAGATAAAAACGCGTTATGTGAAATTTGCTCCGGCTACTGGGCCGGGTCAGACTCGAGACATGGTTAAGATCAACGAGGAAGCTCTGCGAGACCTGTGCGAAAGGAACGATGTCGCCGTCCTTCGCCTGTTTGGGTCGGCCGCCCGGGGCGAAGAAACGGACGCGAGCGACATCGATCTCCTCGTACGCTTCACGCAACCCAAGGGGTTGTTGGAGCTCGTGCGGCTAGAGCGGGACATGGGCCGGGTCCTGGCGCGCCGGGTCGACCTCGTGACGGAGCGTGCCCTGAGCCCCTACCTGAAGGACCGCATCCTGGCCGATGCCCGCGTGGTGTATGAGCGAGCGGGATGATTCGGTCTACCTGCAACACATTCTCGACGCGGTTGCTCGCGTCGAGAGCTACCTAGACGGTGTCGAGGAAGACCACTCGTTTCGCCTTGCAGATCGCTCCGCTGTCTACCTTGCTCGAGTTCGAAAACCTCCTCGTGACTCGAATCACGGCCGAGAGCGACGCCGTGCAGTACGCGCAGAGGTTGCTGGACGCGATCGACGACCTCGTTCCTCTACTCCAGCGAGCTGAGTAGATATCTGATGTCTGGACGGTTCGAGACAGGCGCACCAATAGGCCTCAGTGGGAGATGGCCCTCCCGCGTCGAGACGTCGCTTCAGAAGTAGGACCGCGAGGGCGGTCCGTGACCTTCTGAAGGAGTCTGACCGATGCGGCCACGCGCAGTCATTCGTCGTATGATCGTCCCGGCGTTCTTGTTGGCGGGTTGCTCCGGCGACGCGGCCGCCCCCCTCTCTCCGACACCGCAGCCGGGCAGGCTGCTCGTCACGGACCTGGATGAGGTCGCGCTCGGGCAGCCGTTCGAGGTCGAAGTGTCCGTCATCGACGCGTCCGGGCGTGCCGTGAATCAGTCACTGACTCCAGCGGTCCTCTCCCTCGTCCACTCGTCGGGTCGGGTGACAGAGACGCGAGAAGCGCCCGTCTCCGGCGGGTTCGCGCGGTTCCGCGACGTGCAGATCAACGAGCAAGGGACGTACTCGGTCGAGGTCAAACATGCATCGGTGACGGGCGTCGGCGATCCGTTCGATGTGTTTCTCCCCTTCCTTCAGCTCCAGGCCGGATTGGACGTCGCCTGCGGGCTCGCCGACGCGCATGCCCATATCGACGGCACAGCCGTTCCCCCCGGCGTCATCTACTGTTGGGGTGACAACACATACGGTGTCGTCCGTCCGGGATCACCCGGGCCTCCCGAGACGCGCCCGGTGCCGGTACTGGGGGACATCCGCCAGGGCCCGTACGCCCTGGAAATCGCCGCTGGTGCCCGGCACGTCTGCGCCCGACTCGACACTGGGAGCACAGTGTGTTGGGGAGGCGACGCAGCCGGGCAAATCACCGGCGCGCCGGGGGGGGCGGCTGAGCCGATCACCGCGATCGGGAGCCACCGGTTCCTGGCGCTCGTGAGCGGTCCGACGACCCGGGCCACCTGCGGGAAGATCCTCCCGACCGTCCGAGGGAACACGGTGTGTTGGGGGCGTAACAACGACGGCTCCCTCGACGCGACCCTTCCCGACTTCATCAGGCCCACCACCATCGGTTCCCGGCCCGGCCCTGTGGCGTTCGCGATGGGGGCGACGCACAGCTGCGCGATCGTCGCGGGTGAGACGGAATGCCGGGGCTCCGACGGCGGTGAGCTCGGTGGGGGGGCGCCCAGCCTGATGCCTGGCGTCACCTCCGTGGTGTCCGGCGGACACGCATTCACCCAGGTGTCGGCCGGCTTCGCGTACACGTGTGCGATCGATGACGCCTCTCAGGCGTGGTGTTGGGGCTCAAACGCGTTCGGCAATCTGGGGATCGGCACGGATGAGCACGCCGACGTCCCCGTGCGCGTCCAAGGCCCGAGCGGCGTCGCCTTTCGCACGATCCGAGCGGGTGCGTTTCACACCTGTGCGATCGATGCCGAAGGCTTCGCCCATTGCTGGGGTAGGAACGAGTCCGGACACAGTGGGACCGGGTCCACCCAAGCCAATCTCCTCGTGCCTACGCCTGTCGCCGGTGGCCACCGGTTCGTCGACTTGGCGGTCGGGCACGTCCCGTCCTGTGGTGTTACGGTCAGCGGACGTGCGTACTGTTGGGGGGAGGCCGCCATCGGGAACGGGGATCCGGCGGGGTCGCCCGTCCCGGTCCCGGTCGGCTGATGAGGCCGGCTGTGCGAGGAGGCCGGCGTGCCCGCCTCCGAGGTGGCGTCGCTTGTCCGTTACGACGATGCCGAGCCGTTCATGGAGGGCGCGCGGGAGGAGCTCGCCGCGCGGGTGCTGGATGTCGTGATCGCAAACGGACGGCTATTCAGGCGGGGGGATCTCGATACTTTCCTCGATGCGGCCATTCTTGATTGCGCTGATGGCATCCACGTCGACATCCCGGTGGAGAACGAGGTGGCCGATCTCGTGAGCGAGGGTGAAACTGCCATCTGACATCGTCTCAGCATAGTTGTTTCTGTGATATGGATGAGTTGTTCTTCACCGTCGTCAAACGCTAGACGGCAAACGGGGTCAGCCATGAGCGAACCACCGGCCAGGTCCCATATGCCTCCGGGGCGCCCATTCCTGCTAGGGGTCGTTCTCGGTGCGGTCCTCCATTGGCTGTGGCCTTGGCCAGTCGGGCCATACGATTACGTACTGCCAGCCGGAGTTCTTCTAACTGGCCTGTTCATCTTGTTCGTTGTAACGGGCCTACGAGCGTTCAAGCGGCATGGCACGTCACCAGATGAGAAGAAGGAGACTTCGGCGATCGTCGACACGGGTCCATACAGGTTTTCACGCAATCCGGCCTACATCGCCGCGGCGATTCTCCAAGCGGCTTTGGGGTTCTTCTTCAATAACGTGTGGATTCTCCTGATGATCGTCCCGGTCATCATCGTTCTCCACTACGTGGTTGTCCTGAAAGAGGAAGCGTACTTGGAAGCGAGGTTTGGCAGTGCGTATCTTGACTACAAGTCCCGAGTCCGGCGCTGGATCTAGGCGGTCCGTGTGATCGCAAACACGCGGCCTCGCGTGTGCGACCCAGATATCGCATGTAGGTAACGAATGGCAGCTAACGATCTTGCGAAGATCATTGAGAAGGCGGCGAAGCTAGCGGCGTTAGCGCCCGAGCATCTGCAAGAACGCCGGCTACGCCATCACACTGCCATCACTCGCCGAGCTGCTTCTAGAAGATCCTGAAGAGCCGGGGCACCAACTCGAAGTGTTGAGGAAGGATCGGAAAGGGCAACACAGCATTCGCACTAACGACCAGTACCGAATCTGCTTCCGGTGGACAGATGCGGGCCAGAGGGTGTTGAACGGTCGTCGCGGGGTAACGCCGAGTATCGCGCTTCGTCTGTCTCGCTACTTTGGGACTACGCCTGGCGTCTGGATGAACTGCCAGGTTCGGTCGGACCTGTATCATGCGGAGCGGGCCGAAGCCGAGACACTAAAGCGGATCCGCAAGCACAAGGTCTCGTCGTCCGGGCAACAATTCGTCGGCAGGGTCAGACGAAAACGCGTTAGATGAAGACCGTATTAGCACGTACCCGCGCCTAGGGCTGGGTAGAGTCGACCAGAGGAGAGACGATGAGTGGTGAACTTCAGCGCGGCACTCGCTGGCGTCGTTTTCTAGCTGAAGGCGTCGTCATCGTAGGCAGCATCCTCTTGGCTTTCGCGATACAGGCTTGGTGGGATTCG
>JAJCZV010000008.1 GCA_029262175.1 Gemmatimonadota bacterium | reverse complement strand
CGGGCATCTTCAACGCGGCCAGCGCTGCGATCGTAGTGGGGATCATGATCCTACCCATGGTTTCCTCACTCTCCGAGGACGCCTTGAGCGCCGTCCCACGTGCGCTCCGCGAGGCTGCGTACGGGTTGGGCGCCACCAAATTCGAAGTTGCGACCCGCGTCGCGGTCCCCGCCGCGCTGTCCGGGATCTCAGCAAGTTTTATCCTCGCGATCTCGCGGGCCATCGGCGAGACGATGGCGGTGACGTTGGCCGCCGGCGCCACCCCTCGCATGACCCTGAATCTGCTCGAGAGTGTGCAGACGATGACGGCGTTTATCGTTCAGGTCAGCCTCGGCGACACGCCATACGGAAGCATTGAGTACCAGACGATTTTCGCGGTGGGATTGGTGCTGTTTCTGATGACGCTGGCGATGAACCTACTCAGCCAGCGAATCACGAAGCGGTTCCGCGAGGTCTACGAATGAGCGAGATCGTCCGAGCTCCGCGCGGAGGACGCTTCGAACCCAGGATCAAGGCGCGGCGACGACGCGGACGAATCTTCGAACTCTTGTGTCTCGCGTCCGTCGCCTTCGGCATCCTCTCGCTGGTGGTGCTACTCGTCGATGTGGCCACGGATGGACTTCGCGTCTTGTCGATCGACTTTCTGACCCACTATCCGTCGCGTCTTCCCGCGCGGGCCGGCATTCGGTCCGCCATCCTGGGGACCCTTTGGATTATGGGGCTAGTCGCGGCGCTGTCCTTCCCCCTTGGAGTCGGGGCTGCGATCTATCTGGAGGAATACGCGGCAAAGACCTGGTTCACGCGGTTTCTCCAGACCAACATCGCCAACCTCGCCGGCGTCCCGTCCATCGTGTATGGAATATTGGGGCTGGCGGTGTTCGTGCGGTTTTTTGCTTTCGGACGAAGTGTCCTCGCCGGAGCGTCGACGCTGTCCTTGCTGATTCTTCCCGTCGTCATCATCGCCGCCCAAGAGGCGATTCGCGCGGTGCCGAACTCGCTTCGCGAGGCATCCTATGGTCTCGGCGCCACGCGTTGGCAGACGATTCGGCACCATGTTCTTCCGAGTGCCATGCCCGGCATACTCACGGGAATGATCTTGGCTCTTTCGCGCGCGATCGGCGAAACGGCGCCGCTCATCATGATCGGGGCGCTGACGTTTATCGCCTTTGACCCGACGTCCCCGCTCGACGCGTTCACAGTGCTTCCGATCCAGATCTTCAACTGGACCACCCTACCCCGTGAGGAGTTCCACGCACTCGCGGCGGGGGGGATCGTTGTGCTGCTTGTCATCTTGTTGCTGATGAACGGAACCGCGATTCTTCTCCGCAACCGATTTCAAAACCAGCTGTGAAACAGGCGATGATAGACGTGAACGAGTCACCCGCGCCGAGGGACCCCGAGCCGACTCAGGACGCGGAGACGATCGCGCTTGAAACACGCGATCTGAGCGTTTTCTACGGATCGACGACCGCCGTCGACAAAATCTCCTTGTCAATTCCCAAGAATCGAGTCGTCGCGTTTATCGGACCTTCCGGGTGCGGTAAGAGCACGCTCCTTCGGTGCTTCAACCGAATGAACGATCTCATTCCGGCGGCGCGGGTCGAGGGTGAGGTGCTGTTTCAGGATCACAACCTGTATGCACCTGACGTGGATCCCGTCGAGGTCCGGCGCCAGATCGGGATGGTTTTCCAGAAGCCGAATCCGTTTCCAAAGTCGATCTTCGACAACGTCGCGTTTGGTTTGCGGATCAACGGTTTCAAGGATGACGTGCCCGAGCGCGTCGAAGTGTCGCTGAAAGCGGCAGCGCTGTGGGATGAAGTAAAGGATCGTCTCGACGATAGCGCGCTTGGACTTTCGGGCGGACAACAGCAGCGGCTGTGTATCGCGCGGGCACTGGCGGTCGAGCCGACCATCCTCCTCATGGACGAGCCGGCCAGCGCGTTGGACCCGATTGCGACCAGCCACATCGAGGATCTGATCGGCGACCTCAAACGCGACTATACGATCGTCATCGTGACGCACAACATGCAGCAGGCCGCCAGGGTGAGCGACTACACGGCATTCCTATACATAGGCGAGCTGATCGAGTACAACGAAACCGAGCGGCTCTTTACCAACCCTGAACACGAGCGAACCGAGGCCTACATCACGGGTCGTTTCGGCTAGGCCACCATGTCACAAAAGCACTTTACTGAACGGCTCGACGACCTCAAACAGGCCCTCCTCCATATGTCACACGACATCGAGGAGCTGGTCGGACGCGCGATGACCTTGGTCGGTGAACCCGTCGTCGACGCGCGCGTGATCAAGGCGGTGGACGTAACCATCGATGCGACCGAGGTCGAGATCGAGGAGGCCGCGGTCGAGATCCTCGCGCTTCATCAACCCATGGCAGGCGATCTTCGGGTGCTGGTAACCGTCCTCAAGATCAACAACGATCTCGAGCGGATCGGCGACCACGCGGTCAACATCGCGCAGGCGGCCGAACGACTCTCGAAAGCCCAAAGAGCCGTCCCGATCCCTCCCGAACTCGATGAGATGAGCCGGATCTCACGCGCTATGCTCCGCGATGCGCTCGATGCGTTCGTCCACGCGAGCGAAAAGGAGGCCTGGTCGGTGATGGCGGAAGACGATCGCGTCGACCAGCTCCAGGATTCGTTGTTTCGAGTGATGCTGACGCATATGCCCGAACAGAGCGTGTCAGGATGTCTGCAGGTGCTCTTGATCGGCCGCAACCTGGAACGAATCGGGGATCTCGCCACCAACATCGCCGAAGACGTCGTGTACATGGTGCGGGGTACCATGGTGCGCCACCAAGGCGGTGTCGATCTCGATCGGCGGGACGCCTAGAGCCCGGCGGTCCGCCCAGAGCCCGGCGGTCAGCGCTCGTTAGAGAAACAAGCCCCGGAAGAAGAAGAAGAAGAAAGCGGCCAGACCGGCTCCGACTGGCAGAGTGACCACCCACGAGGTCACGATCCCCACGACCACGCGCATGTCGATCGCCGCCACGCCTCGAGCGAATCCGACGCCGAGGACGGCGCCGACGATGATGTGCGTCGTCGAGACCGGCAGCCCGAACCGGGACGCGATCACGACCGTGCTCGCCGCCGCCAATTCGGCGCAGAACCCTCGACTTGGCGTGAGCTCCGTGATCTTGGTCCCGATCGTCCGCATGACTTTGTAGCCCATGGTCGCCAGCCCGAGCACGATGCCTCCGCCGCCGAGCAGGAGTATCCAAAGCGGTAGGGCGGACTCTTGGAGTACTTCACCGCTCGTCGCGATGCTCACGACGGCCGCCAGGGGTCCGATCCCGTTGGCCACGTCGTTGGATCCGTGTGCAAACGCCATCGAACAGGCCGTAAACACGCACAGCGGCGCGAACACTTTTTCGACCCCTGCGTAATGAAACTTGATCTCTGCCTCGGGGTCTACCTCGATACGCATGATGAGCGCGCGCCCGACCGCAGCCGTCAAAAGGCCAATTCCGAGCGCGACGCCGACCGCCTGAGCGGTCGTCAACTCGATGTTTAGATGGGCCAGCCCCTTCCAAACGGTAACCAGGGCAATGAGCACCCCCATCAGAAACACGTAGACGGGCCCGTATCGCTTCGCAGCGAGCATTGGCGCATCCGCCTCCAGGATGAGCTTCCGAACGCTGATCGAAAGCAGATACGCGATCGTGCCGCCGAGCAACGGAGAGACGATCCAACTGGCGAGGATCTTGGAAACCTCGCCCCATTGGACGGCCTCCACGCCGAGGCCGACCACGCCGAATCCGATGAGGGATCCGACAATCGTGTGGGTCGTTGACACTGGCCAACCGAAATAGCTGGCGACCATCAGCCAAATGCCAGCCCCGAGTAGCGCCGACAACATGCCGAAGACGAGAATCTCCGGGGAGGGCACGAACGCGGCATCGATGATGCCTTTGCGGATGGTTCCGGTCACGTGGCCGCCTGCTAGAAAGGCGCCCGCGAACTCGAAAATCGCCGCTATGAAGATCGCCTTCTTGACCGTAATAGCGCCGGAGCCCACCGACGTGCCCATGGCGTTGGCGACGTCATTGGCTCCGACGCCCCACGTCATGTACAGACCGAGGACGCACGCGAGAACTATGTAGACAACGGCGTGTTCCATCGGTTAGAAGCCTGTTGAAGAAGAACGGCGAGCCGCGCGCAAGGTCTTGCGTGGTTCAGCCAAGGCGCGAGGACGAGTCATAGCCATAGCTACGTCGAGGACGAGCAACGCCGGATCAACCACGCAACTCCCTGTGCCCGTTCCACACGTAGCCCGGGCACGCATGACCGACGGGTACCGGCGGCACGACCCCATCTCCATCGTTGGGACTCGTCGATGTAGCCACTGCTAGACCTTCCTCCCCCCCGCCTCGGATCTGGAGTCGTCGCGCCGGTACGCGGCCCGTCGTACTTCTTCAACAGGCTTCTAGCGCGCGATCAAGAGTCGCAGCCTGTCCCCCGCATCTTCGGCATAATCGGCTAAATCACCGATCAGGTCGATGAGACGGTCCCAATAGATGATTTCGAGCGGCTTGAGCTGCTCGTGGTGCTCAAAAAGATGTTGCACCAACGACATGCCCTGGTTGTCCGTTTCAGTCTCGATCACACCCAGCTCTTGGATGGCCTCTTCCACGAGATCTGACGAGCGGCCGCGAAACCCGGTTTCGATGAGCTCGTCCAGCGCATCGATCACCTCTTCGCATTTGTGAACCGCGTCCACGACGCGCCGGACGTACGGGAGGAGTTCATCGGCGAGAAACAGGGGGACGTCCATCCCGCGCAAAACCAGCAATCCGGCGATGTCTTGCGCGGTATCGGCAATCGAGTCCTGTGCGTTCAGGAGGTCGAGCAAATCCCGGCGATCCACTGGCATGAAAAGACTGCGCGGGAGGTGCAGGCGCAGCTCGTTCTTGAGGTCGTCCGCCTGTTGTTCCAGCGCGAAGATTTTGTCCTTCTGAGACAAGACGACGTCGTGATTCCGATCGCGCAGCGCTTCAAAAAGCGGGATCACTTCGTCAGCGCATTCCGCCACGACCTTCTTGTGGTCCTGCAAAGGGCGGAACGGTGATTTGCCGAACAATGCCGCGATCGGACTGGTGGTCCGCATGTGCGAGCTCCTGGTGGCACGAGACGGCGGCAATAGATCGCTCGCGCCGACCCGTAGCAAGCCATCGACGGGTCGCCTATGATCCTGCACGGAGTCGCGATAGTGGCCGGGCAGGCCCGACCAGTGGCCGGAGAGGCGCGACCAAGCGATAGCGAGGGAGGCCGATGGCGAGATTGACGGTCATCGATGTAGAGGAACAGACGCGTGTGCCGTTTCTTCGGGGTATACTGACCCGATCTCTTCAGAATGCGGGTCTCTCGTTCAAGGACGCGTATCGTCTGGCAAACGAGATCCGCGACGACCTTGGAGACGCCTCCGAGGTGGCCAACGTCGACTTGCGCACGCGGGTCAGGGCGCAGCTTGAAGCGTTCGGGGCTGAAGTCGCGAGCCGGTATGACGTCGTCGACGGAACGCACGAGACCATCTCGGTCCAGTCCTCTGATGGGGAGGTGGAGCCCTACTCGCGAGGCCGCCAGAGAATCGATCTGATGTCGAGCGGGCTCTCGCCGGAGGACGCCGCCAGAATCGTGGCGCGAGTTTTCCGGCTTCTAAACGAAGGGGGAGCCGCGGAGCTCGAGACGGCCGATCTCGTAGCGTTGACCTGCGAGATGATCGGGCGCGAGATCGGTGAGGACGCGGCGGAGCGCTACATGGTGTGGCACCGCTATCTGGCGAGCGACCGTCCT
>JAJCZV010000007.1 GCA_029262175.1 Gemmatimonadota bacterium | reverse complement strand
GTAAGCTATTAACTTGGATCGCCAACAACATACATTATCGCTCTAGCTCAACAGAAACTTGGGCCTCTCCGGCTAGCACCCTAGACAAAGGGTACGGGGATGCTAATGCTATTGCTCTTCTTATCGCCCAGGCCCTTATAGACTCTGGGCACGATAAAGATCTTGTTACCCTCTGTGAGGGAACATTACGTCCCTATGCTTCTACAGTGGGTATGGGGCACACAACAGTAACCTATCAAGAGTACAACTTCTGTCCCCTCTACGGACTAAGTAGGTACCCAAACCAATTCACACCTTCTACTACTCAAAAATGGAGTTCTATATATGGCTAATCCAATTAATTCAGCAGGGCTTTTAGCATCAGGAAAGGGAGAACCTTTTCTGGTGGATGCGCAAGCCTTGGTAGCTGATGCTGGAGCAATCACAGCATACAGTGCACATGCCTCAGGGGCAACTGCAGTCACTTCTGATGCAGCTACAGACCTTGATACTACGGCAGCAGCAGTAGCTACTCTCGTGACAGAGGTCACTGCCCTAAGGGTTCAGGTACTTGCTCTTGCAGATGTGCTTGAAGCTCATGGGTTGATGCTAGACGCTTAAGGAGACACTACGTGTCTCTCCTAGGTAAAATATTTGGTTCGGATGAATCCGTAAAGAGTACCTTTGGCGGGATTAAGGAGCTTGTGGATGAAGCCTGGTTCTCGGGAGAGGAGAGAGCAGCTTTTGACGTTAAGTCACAAGAGTTCTTCCTTACGTACCTAGAGACCACGCAGCCACAGAACCTAGCTAGACGATGGTTAGCCTTTGGTATATTCTTTGTTTGGGCCGTGTCTGTTTTAACTGTTGTGGTTGGTATAGTTATAGATGCACAGTATGTGGGTCTCTTGGCTAATTTTGTTACTATAGCGGTCACACCTCCTTTTGCTCTAGTAACAGGTTTCTATTTCTGGAAACACATACAGGCAAACAAGAAAGATGACAAATAAAGTTATTAGTTTACAGGACTTTATGGCAAGCATTGAGCAGTCTGCCGATAACACCAAAGCATGTGATGAGCTTCTTGAGGAAGCTAAAGGGCTTCTGAACTATGTTATTATAGTAGGGCTGGACGAAAACTGTAACCCTTTAACGTGCTACACAGCCATGCCTAATATGGTCTTCCCCTATTTGGAGAAGGTGTTATCTATGGAGATAGCAGAGATATTGATGGAAGAAGAGGACTAGTGGCAGACAAGATAACCCTAACAGATATAACCACACAGGTTAATCAAGCTGGTGCAGTAAACGCTAACTTCACCAGCATTGAGACACACCTTAACGAGTATATTCTATATCGTGTAAATCAGAACTCTGATGATAACACAATGCAGAATCTACTGGATATGAATAGCTATCGTATCATTAACCTGCCTACGCCTAACTCAGCTAGTGAACCGGCAACAAAAGCTTACATAGACGCCCTGGCTAACATTGACACCTCTACGTTTGTAACTACAGTACAAGAGGCTTTTACTGCCACTGCAGGCCAAACAGTCTTTACTCTAACTTCTCAAACGTACACGCTAGGAGCTAACAACATAGATGTGTACGTCAATGGCGTACACCAGTCCCCCTCTTCATACGCAGAAACCTCAGCTTCAGTAATAACCCTTGTCACAGCCGCAGAAGCGGGCGATGAGATTCTTTTAAAGATTAACCAGAGGTCTGTATCTACGGACTCTTTGGCCCCTTCTGATGTGGTAGCGGCTCTTGCAGGACAAGCTATTGCACCGGGGTCTATAGCTCTAGTAGCTGGATCGGGGGTCAGAACAAGTACGGTTGCTGGAGACACAGTTCTCTTGCAAGCTTACGATGTAGACGGTGGTTCTTACACTACTTTTGCAACACTTACAGCGAACAACACTCCAACCTTAGACCTGGCTTCAGCAGTCACACATTCTGGCAACACCATCCTCACAGATGCTGCAGCACTTACGGTAGCTCAAGGCGGCACAGGTGCCGCTACATTTACAGATGGAGGAATCTTATTAGGATCTGGAACCGGGGCAGTTACAGCTATGTCTGCTCTTGCAGATGGTGAGCTAGTAGTAGGAGATGGCACAACAGACCCAGTAGCCATAACAGCATTTACAAGCTCTACGGGAGTTCTTACCCACGAGGTAGGTGGGCTTGAGCTAGATATCTCAGCTATCGCCGATTCTGACTTTATTGTAGGAACAGGAGCAGGAACCCTCGGACTAGAGTCCGGGGACACTGCACGAATTAGTTTAGGGGTTGGTACAACAGACAGCCCTACATTTACAGACCTTACCTTGTCTGACACCCTTTACCCAGAAAATATTAGGCTAGGTGCTAAGACAGAGTTAACCATATCTGCCGGTGCAGTCACTAGAACACGAATCAGACACTCTATTGACACAGAATCTGTTGGAGCTTCTGACAATCTGGATACAATCTCAGGTGGTGCAGATGGTATGTTACTGGTTATACAGGCAGCAAATGA
>JAJCZV010000006.1 GCA_029262175.1 Gemmatimonadota bacterium | reverse complement strand
CGCGATCGTCTCCGGGAAGGGCTCGACCCGCTGCACCGGCCCGTTCGCGAGATCGACGGTCGTCTGACCGCTTCTCGACACGAGCGTCGCGTCTGCTCCGCGCTCGACCAAATAGCGGATCATCTCGTTGTCTCCCCGTGCGGCCGCATGATGCAGCGGGGTGTAGCCGTCGTGGTCCCGCGCATTCACATCAGCGCCGAGCTCTTCGACCAGGAACTTCATCGCGGGGAGCCAACCATCCGGAACGTGACGGTGCGAGTTGCCAGCGAACCCCTGTCCGTAGCCTACCCCGGCCGCTGCGTGGATCGGGTAAACGGCGGGCCCTCCGTCGAGCGCTGGAGGGAGACCCGAGTGATCCGCTCGATCGGGTCGCAAGCCGGCTCGCCCGACCGGGACCTTGATGGTGGGGAGGCTCGGATCCGCGCCGTGCGCCAACAGCAACTTCATGGCGTCGATGTCGAGTGCGTGCGCAGCCCGCCAAAACGCGGTCGCACCGGTACGATCGACGCCGAACAGATCGCGGTTGTAGGTCGAGAACCAAAGCGACTTCTCCAGACGCGCGTTCGGATCGACGCCAGCGACGAGCAACGTCTCCATCACCTCGAGATAGGATGCCTCCTGCTGTTGATAGTCCGTCGGCTGCGGGTGCCTCGACTTCGGAGCCCACTGCATGTTGAGCGCGGCGTACAACGGGGTCGCGCCGGCCGCACTCGCCACCTTGGGATCGGCGCCCGCCTCGAACAGCCGCAGCGCCAGATCAAAATGTCCGTTGATCATCGCAATCAACATCGGACTGGTGCGGTCCGCCGCGCTGAGCTGATTGATGTCTGCACCACCTTCAATCAACGCAAAGGCCGCGTCTGCATGGCCCTCGCGTGACGCGAGAAGGAGGGCGGTCAGGCCCCCATGCGTGGAGACGAGATCGGCGTAGTTGCCCAGGCAACCGGAGCATGAGGGTGCCACGGGTTCCCCGCCGGCCCGCTCGGCAGCCTCGCGCGTCTCCGCGCTCAGATCCCCGGGCAGCGGGGGGCCCGCCCCCCTCGCTACTTCCCGCACTGACGAGCCGGCCCGAATGGCGGCGACGCGGGCCTCGCGATCTCGACGGTTGCCGCGATCCCACGCGTCCCGAGCCGCGATGTCGAGGACCTTCGCGGCGATCGTCGGATCGGCGCCGCCCTCCAGTAGCGCCCGGACCGCTTCGACTCGACCTGCCGCCGCCGCAAACATGAGAGGCGTCTGGCCCCACTCGGGTTCCCTCGCGTCCGCATCCGCTCCCCCCGCGAGTAGAAGACGGATCGCGTCCGCACGCCCCGAAGCCGATGCAAAGTGAAGCGCCGTCGCCCCGGTCGCGGTCGCAGAGTTCACATCGGCACCGGCAGCGAGGAGGTCGCCGATGACGGCCTCATGCCCCGCGCGCGCTGCAACGTGAAGCGGCGTGTGGTCGCCGATCCGCGTGAGCACATCGACGCGCGCGCCGGCTTGGATCAGCAGACGCGCGATCTCCACACTGCCCCGCTGCGCCGCCCAGTGGAGGGCGGTCATCCCGTCGCCGCGCGGCGCGTTCACCTCGGCCCCATCGCTGAGGAGCGACCGCACACCGGCCACGTCTCCCCGCATGGCCGCATCGGCCAACGGGGATTCGGGCACCGTTGCACCAATGAACAGCGCGACGGCAAGTCCGGCTGTCAGGTAGCGCCGGGCTCGTCTCATTGGTCGGTTGCGGCTTGGAGTGCGAACGGTGCCGTGCTATCCGCGAAGGTCTCGAGATCGTCGTGCCCGAGCTTGTGCATCAGACTCAACATCACGTTTGCCATGGGCGTCTCCGGAGCGGCGCGAACGTGCAGATTTCCATCCAATTGACCGTTCGCCCCACCCACCACGAACAGCGGGCACCGTTTGTGGTTGTGCACGTTGGGATCGCCCATCGGCGAACCGTACAAGATCATCGTCTTGTCGAGCAGATTCGCATCCCCTTCCATCGTCGTCTTTAGTCGGTCGAGGAAGTAGGGCACCATCCCGACGTGATAGCGGTTGATCTCCGCGAAGTCGGCAATGTTCTGTTCGTTATCGCCGTGATGTGAGGCGGGGTGGAATCCCTTGTCGATCCCACTTCCGGGATAGACACGACCGGATGCGTCGCGGCCGAGCTTGAACGAGAACACGCGCGTCATGTCCGACTCGAACGCGAGCGCCTGCAGATCGAACATCAACTTCACGTGCTCGTCGAACGAGTCGGGTACGCCAGCCGGAGCCTCAGGGAGTGCGCGCACTTCACCGCTCGCGTTCCGTTCCACGACCTTCTGAATACGACGCTCGATCTCGCGAATATTCTCGAGATACTGATCCATGCGTCGTCGGTCTGAAGGATCGAGATCGCGTTTGAGTTGTGCGACCTCGCCGGTAATGAAGTCGAGAATGCTCGCGCTCGACCGTCGGCGTGCGGCCCTGGCCTCCGGCGTACCGCCGGCCCCGAAGAGTTGATCAAAGGCGACACGAGGGTCGCGAATCATCGGAAGCGGCTGCGTCGGTGAGGCCCAGCTGATCGTGTCCGTATAGACGCAGGCGTACCCGTACGCGCAGCCTCCCGCTTGGTCGACGTTCTCGATGCAAAGCTGCATGGACGGAATGGGCGTGTCCTGCCCGAACCGTTGCGCGTGTATCTGATCGAGCGAGACGCCGACGTGAACGTCGGAGCTTTCGGTCTGCTTCGGGTGCCCCTGCGTCAGAAACGTAGCGCTCGACCGGAAATGGTCGCCGCCGATTTCCTTGGGGATCACGGCTTCGGCACCGCGCACGTCCGTGTCGCTGATAATCGTGAGTTGGTCTCTGTACGGTTCGAGCGGGCTGAGGGCGCTGGGCGAGAGGTCGAAGTCTCGACCGACCGTGGCCGGAGACCAAAGGTTCTGGTCCGCACCCCACCCACTGCTACCCGCAGATCCGTGGACCATCTCGATGCACACCAACCGTGTGGGGTCGGCAACATCCCTAGCCCAAAGACGACCTGCAGGTGTCATCGCATCGAGGAATGGCAGCGCCACCGTCGCCCCTACACCGCGCAAAAACGTGCGGCGAGACAGGTGCTTTCCAGTGATAAAATCCATACTTCCTCTCCTCGAGGCTGCGGGTGCCGTCTACGGGCGGCTCGCGGGTTGCGACCCGCGAGCTTTCTGACCCGCGTCGACCTCATCGACGACGACGTCGGCTGATTTGAGGCGGAACGCCGGACTGTTAACGACCCCGAGAATAAAGGTAGACATCCGGTAGCCGTCGATCGCAGCGTCGCGTGCGATCGCGCGTACCGTCGGCATATCGTAATACTCGAGACGTCTCCCGAGTGCGTACGCCATGAGGTTCTCCGTAAACGTCCGAACCAACGGCGTGGGCCGTCGCAGCAAGGCGGCGCGCAGATCGGCCGCGCTTTCGATTGGCGTCCCGTCGTAAAGCTCACCGGCCGCGTCGATCTCCGACCCGCTGTCCTTGATCCGTCGAGCCCCCGTTCCGTCGAAATGCTCGAGCGCGAGTCCGATGGGATCGATCACTCGGTGACAGGAGACGCATGCCGGATTGGCTCGATGCGCTTCCATTCGTTGACGGACCGAAAGCAGCCGACCATCCACGGCTTCGGCCGTCGCTTCTAGATCGGGGACGTCCGGTGGCGGAGGAGGAGGCGGGCTGCCGAGAAGCACCTCCATCACCCACTTGCCTCGGAGCACGGGTGACGTCCGACTCGGGTGTGAGGTCAGCGTGAGGACGCTGGCATGGCCAAGCACGCCTCGGCGCTGAGCGCTCGGGGTCGCCACACGGCGGAAATGCGTACCTGTCACGTCGAGCATGCCGTAGTGCCGCGCCAAACGCTCGTTCACATAAGTGTAGTCCGCCGTGAACAGATCCAGCAGACTTCGGTCCTCCTCGACCAAGCTGTAGAAAAACAGCTCCGTCTCGCGTTGCATCGCTTCTTTGAGCTGTTGATCGAAGTTCGGATACATGCGGACGTCGGGGTGCATCTTCTCGAGGTCCTGTAGCCGGAACCACTGCGCGGCGAAACGGGTCGCGAGCGCTTCGGACTTGGGATCCGCAAGCATCCGGCGGACCTGTCTCTCGATCACGGAAGCATCGCCGAGATCGCCGTCTCCCGCGACCGTCATCAACTCGTCGTCTGGGCCGGTGCCCCAGAGAAAGAAGGATAGTCGCGAAGCCAGATCGAAGCCGTCGATCGCGTAGGCGTCCGATCCCACAGCTCCCGTCGGCTCCTCAAATCGAAACACGAAGTTCGGACTCGCGAGGATACCCTCCAGCGCCAGTCGCACGCCGGCCTCGAAGCCGCCGTCCTGCGCGCCGACGCCATAGAGCTTCATCAGAGCGTCGACATGGTCGGAAGTCAGCGGGCGACGATAGGCTCGCATCCCCAATTCGGAGACGATCCGTCGCGCGCAGGGCTCCGCTTCATCAGCGGTCGACGGCCGGCAGCTAAAGATCCTGGCCCGGCTCGGCGTCTCGGAAACACCGGCGTTCGACGAAGGGCCGGTGATCGCCAAATCACGCAGATGGGGCAGCGTCGTAAACCCGTAGGCATCCGTGATGCTCGTGCTCGCGATCGACCAGTCGTGCGGTGACATCAAGTCCTGGAGCGGGCCCTCGAAGCGTCGGACAAAAGCGGCGGCGACTCTCCGGGGGCCGGCGCTGACGAAAACCGGACCGGTACGAAGGTTTACGCCATCGGGATCCGAAACATGCATCCAGCGATCGATGTCGAGGAGCGCGACGCGCTCACCATCGACCGAGATCTCGATTTGTTCGGGGGCTTCTGCTGTATGAAGCGTTCCCTTTCCGTTGCCGTACAGCGCGCCCGTCGTTTCATGATGAAACGAGACGCGGAACGAGTATTCGCCATCAGCCGGGAAATTGTGATCCACGCCCAACCCACCCCGGGTTCCGTAGGGCGTCCCCTCCACGTGTTCCACCTGAGACACCCAGCGCGACACTCGATAGGTGGCCTCACTCGCCGTAACCTCGGGATCACCCACCGCGAGACGACTGATCTCGCCAGCCGCCCTCAAGTAGGCGCCCATGAGCGTGGGCGACAGGAGTTGGACGTCGGCGATGTTGTCGAAGTTCGCGCTCTTGGTATCGAGCGGTAGATAGTCCCCGGCGTCGATCGCCAGATCGAGGAGTTGATGGATGGACCGTGTATACTCGGCTCGATTCAGTCGCTGGAACGTGCGCCGACCCGGGTGGGGGTTCGCAGCAGCCGATTCGTCCAGTCGGGCCTCGAGCACAGCGGCCAATGCGGTCAAGCTGTCTTCGCTAGGTCGTCGAACACCCGGAGGAGGCATCATTCCCGCTCGGAGCTTTCGAATCATCCGCTCGGCGACCGCCGGCTGATCTTCGGCGTGCCCGACTTCGAAAGAATCGAGTGACATATTGCCGCGCATACGCCGATCGTTGTGACAGCGGGTACAGGCCGTGGCAACGACACCCTGCGCTACTTCGAGGGAGAGCGTGTCGGCGCGCTGTGGGCGTTGCGGCAACTTCGCGCGGGGAGCGGACGCGTCGGACGCGGGGCCGATCCCTACGGCCAGACTAAAAGAAAGACCTGCGACGCCCAGCGCCACAGCCGTGATTCTCATGTGCCACCCTCATGTCACGGCTCTAACCAGCTACCGAGCCTCGACTAAGCCCAACGCGGGCGTCCGCAGGAAACGGCGCATTGCCCGACACCGGAAGGAGCCTCCGCGAGAAAAATACCATCGGCGGAGGCGGCGTGGCCAGGCGTTCGGCGTATCGTGCTCTCAGGCGTCGAGGTCCAGAAGGATCTTTCCGAGCGGCCCGGCCTCTACCGCTTCGTGGGCGGCGACGACATTCTCGAGCGCGAAGACGTCCGCCACCGTGTGCTTGAGACGATCCGATTCCAGCCACTGCGTGATATCCAGGACGGCCGCCCGCTTTGCTTCCTCGGGCATCAAGAACACGAGTTCGAAGCGCAGCGTCACGTTCTTGTAGAGCATGGCGTAGAAAGGGATCACAGGTTCTGGGGTCCCCTCGGACGCATACGAGGAGATCACGCCGGTCGGCTTAAGGATCTCCAGAGACGTGGCGAGATTGCCGCCCATCTCTACTTCAACGATACGATCCAGGCCTTCCCCGTCGGTCAGCTCGTTTACCCTGGCTGCGACATCTTCCTCGCGATAGTTGATGATCGTTTCCGCACCCGCCGCAGCCGCGAGTTCAGCCTTTGCAGCGCCGCTTACGGTGCTCAACACACGCGCTCCGGAGAGCGCAGCGAATTGGATCGCATAGTTGCCGACCGCACCTGCGCCTCCGGTGACCAGAATGGTCTTCCCTTGGACCGATCCATCGGCAAACACGCACCGGTGGGCAGTCAGCGCAGGGATCCCCAGACAGGCCCCGTCGCTCAGCGAGGCGGACTCGGGCAGAACGATCGCGCGGTCGGACGGCACGGTCACGTACTCGGCGGCCGTTCCGAAATCGCTCCCCCACTGTGCCTCGTAGATCCAAACGCGTTCACCCACCCGGCCGGGCTCGACCCCCGCTCCGACCTGGTCGATAGTACCGGCACCGTCGAAGTGCGGAACGACGAGGTTCGGACCCATCGCGCCTCTGCCACCCGTCCGTCGTTTCGTGTCCACCGGGTTGATGCCCGATGTCGCCACACGGACGCGAACCTCGCCGTCGGCGACCTGAGGGGTCGCCATGTCGCCGACTTCAAGCACGTCTCGGGCTTGACCCAGGTTGGAATACCAAACCGCTCGCATCAGCTTCTCCCTTTTGTATCGGGGTTGGAGAGCTTTGGATGAGAACGGCTGTGGTGCGCCGGGTCAACGCAGGCCTGAACTAGCTCCCGGAGAGAACCAGTTGCTCAGACGGAGTGTCGTCGGGTCGTGATCGCGTCACGACGAGGCGGCTCCCGGGCGGCAGGGATCGATAGAGTTCTCCTGCCTCGAGCGCCGACATCCGAACGCGCAGACGCGCCCGCTCGCCCCGGTTTGGCAGCGCCCTCACGGCAAAGGCCTCGAGGTGCGACGCGACCGCGCCAAAGCGCTCACGGATCGATCCTCCCCCGTCCGATCCATCGGACTCCACCAGAAGCGAGAGACCGTCCTCGAACTCGACTCGGAAAACCGGTGGCACCGGGGTAATCGAGTCCGGCGGCGACGGCACGTAGGCGACGGCGCCGGCAGGGTTCGGTGTCCCCGCTACTTGGTCCTGCAGGATCTCACGCCGAGGTCGCATCGGCCGGGGTTCGATCGACGCGTCCGACCAGGTTCGTGGGACCGCTCCATCGAGCAACGCTCCGCGCATGATCGGCAAGCGGAGCTCGCCGCGTTCGGCGCCGGAAAAGCGATAGGTCCGCAGTACCGTGCCGCCATGGTGGAGCGTCAGGTCTTTTCGCTGCAGGTCCATCACGAGCGTAAACGCCTGATTCGCCTCGGGTTCGGCGGCGGGGAAGACGTACACGGAGGCGCCGACCGGAACGAGGTCGAAGATCTTCTGCAGGTCCTCACGACCGGCTCGGATACAGCCGTGTGTCGTGCTGCGCCCCAGCAGGCGCTCGTACGTCGCGCCGTGAATCATGTATCCATCGCCGAGATCCAGCGCGTACGCGCCGAGCGCCTCGGTCTCCGTGCGATCCGCGTCGTTCCGCGGTACCGCAACGCCCGCTTCGATAAACGCCCAATCGGGTTTGACCCAGACCGGATCGCGGCGCTTTGAAAGCACCTGATGACGCCCGGGCGGGGTGTCGAAGGTCCAAGACCGCCGTTGACCCGACGTTTCTCGCAAGACATCGCCCGAGCCCGTCGAAACCACGGCTTCGACCAAGATGTCGGATCCGTGGCGAACGAAAAGCTGGTTGTTGTTTCGATCGACGACCACGTAGGGACGAGACTCCGATTCCTCGGGCATCCACGCCGACGAGGACTGCGGCACCTCGGTCATTTCAGCCGTGGGCGGGTCGATCGGAGCAAACGAATAGCCACCGCCGGAAACCACCATGATGACGGCGACGTTCAGCACCAGCCAGGCGCCAAAAAGAATCGCCCGACCGGTGCTCCGAGGTGGAACGTCCGTGCGCGTCTGGGCGGGATCCGGCCCCCGCCAACGCGAAGCGCTACTTCGAATCGGAATTGCCGCCGCCGGCGAGCGCACCACGAACGGCCCCCACCGCCTCGGCCGCGGAGATGGCCAGGCTGTCCGCGGCGGAGTAGTTGCCCTCGAACAATGCGTCATCCGCGGCATTCAGGAGCGCTTCGACCGCGCCGAGATCCATATTGAACGCCACGAGATCCGCACCGACACCCTTCTTGGATGCGTCTGTCGCAGCGGTAAGGACGCCTCGGACTTCTTCCAAATCGCCCCGGACGGCCTCGATCGTCTCCATCGCGAGCTGTTCCGGCGATGCGACGTCGAGCGTCTCTTCCGCAGCGTCGCCAATCCGCGTCGTGCAGGCGGCGCTCAGAGTCACGGCCGACACGGCCAAAGCCACTAAGCCTCTACGAGCGTTGGTCTTGAAGTGCATGCTGGTACCTCCTCATGGACCGGCTCGGGAAAGCCAGCGTTCCGCGGATCCCGGTCTCACGTCCGCGAGGACTCCTCGCGGCGCGGCCCGCCAGAGTCGCAAACCGTGTGCGATGCGCTGTTCGGTCCGTGGAAAGCCGATCTAAGCGGTTTTAGCGCGGCTGGTTGACGTCTTCGGTGGGAAGGGGGGGTATGATCCCGGACGGGAGACAAACGAGGCGGCCAAACCACACTTTGCGGTCTTTAGCCGCCGGTCTCGACGATTCGGGCGAAACCGCGGGGTGGAAGCCACACGGAGACCGACTTTACGTTACCGAGATCAGGAGCCGGCGTAGGACTTTTCTTCGGTGATTTCTGAGCCGTAAGCCACACTGATCGCTCGCTTTAGCCGGTGTCGCTCGTCGTTGAGGCGGTAGACGCTGCGAGCCGACGCCACGAACTGATCTGAAAAGGCCGCAGCGGCTTCGAGCTCCCTTAGTTCATCTTCGACGTCCCACAGGTCCACATTCACCTCTTCGAGCGCCGAGATGAGGTCCACGATCGCGTCGGAGTGCGGCAATTCTCGCTCTCGGATCGCTTCGAGTCGGGACAGTTCATGGCGGACGTTGTCCAGCTTCGCCGGATCGGTCATTCGATCGTTCTTGATCCGAAGGATCGTGATCCGATCCATGAGCTCCCCGGCCGAAACGGGGATCGAGATGCCCAACGTCGAAGCTCCTTGTCTGGGGTGAACATGGACGTCGGATGAAACTTACGCGTAGGTTGCCGCCCGTGCGGGTTTTCTACTCGCCGCTCCCGACCACGACACGAAACGAATGAACGGACGATGAAGATCGGTTTGGTGGGATTCGCAGGGTCGGGGAAAACGACCGTGTTCAACGCGATGACGGGTCTGGACGTCCCGGTCGGCTTCGGTGGTGAGGTTCGACTCGGCACGGTAAAGGTCCCCGATGCGCGCATCGACCGCTTGAGCGAACTCTTCTCTCCTAAGAAGACCACGTTCGCCGAGATGCGGTTTTGCGATATCCCCGGCGAGCACGGAGCGGACCACAAGGGACTTTCGCCCCGAGCGTTACAGCAGATCCGCGATCAGGAAGCGTTATGTCTGGTCCTTCGGGACTTTGAGAACCCCCTTTTAGCCGAGCCGCCCGACCCGGCCGGCGATCTCGATGCGTTCTCCGCCGAGTGCATCTTCGCGGATCTCGAGATCATCGAAAAACGTCTCGAACGGGCTCGGAAAGAGGGGGCCGAAGCGGTCGAGATCGCGGCCTTCGAGAAGGCCGGCGCGACGCTGGAATCGGAACACCCGCTCCGCTCGCTATCTCCGGCCGAGCTGAACCGGGACTTCTTCCGGGGCTACGGGCTACTCACCGATCGGCCCCTTCTGGTCGTCCTCAACCGGGCCGAGGAACGCGCAGCCGAGGAGTTGCCCGAGGCGCTGAGCACTCAGATCGAGGCGGCCGGTGCGGGCGGGCTGGCCTTGTCGGCGCTGGTGGAATCGGAGATCGCCGACCTCGACCCCTCGGACCAGGCCGCGTTTCTGGCGGACCTGGGGATCTCCGAATCCGCGCTGGCGCGTTTTATTCGAGCCGCGTACGCCCTGCTGGACCTCATCGCGTTCTTTACCGTTGGCCCGGACGAAGTCCGCGCTTGGACGATTCGACGCGGAACGAACGCGCGAACGGCCTCCGGACGAATCCACTCGGACCTCGAGCGCGGATTTATCCGCGCGGAGGTCATCCCGTACGAGACGTTTATCCACCACAAATCGGAGAGCGCCGTCAAAGAAGCCGGACTATTCCAGGTCGAGGGCAAGGAATACATCGTGTCCGACGGCGACATCCTTCACGTCCGCTTCAACGTCTAGTTCGGCGAGCCCGTTGGCGTCGCTACCCCTCGAGTAACGTCTCCGCGTGGGCCGCTGCCCCCAACGCGAGACCATCGACGTTGTACCCGCCTTCCAGTAGCGACACGAGGCGACCTTCGCAGTAGTCGCTCGCGTAGTCCATCGCCAAACGGGTCATGAGCCGAAACGCATCGTCGGACAGATCAAAACAGCCGAGTAGGTCATCCTTGCGGCTGTCAAAGCCGGCCGAGACGATGACGAAGTCGGGGCGAAACGACTCGACGGCCTTTGACAGCGCGCCATCCCAGTGCCTCATCATGTCGACATCCTTCGAGCCACAGTCGAGATGTGCATTGATGTTGAGGCCCGTGCCGTCGCCCTCTCCGGTCAGCGCAGGATCGCCGGTGCCGGGATACGCCTCCCAGTCGTGCGCGGAAAAGAACAACACGCTGGGGTCGTCATAAAAGGCGTTCTGCGTCGCATTCCCGTGGTGATAGTCGAAATCCAGGATCAACACTTTTCCAAAACCGTACGTCGCCTGTGCGTATCTGGCGGCGATCGCGGCGTTGCTGTAGTAACAGAAGCCTTCCACCGCGCCCGTGTTATTGGCGTGGTGACCCGGAGGCCGAATCGCGCAAAACGCGTTCTTCACGACCCCCGTGGAAACCGCGTCGACGCCTGCCAACGCGCCCCCCACCGCGAGGTGCGCAACCGGGCCCGAGACTTCGAGTCTTCGAACCGCCTGGATGTGTTCGAGCGTGTGGGTCCCCCTGATTTGCGGCATGGAATCGGGGCGTGGCGTGATCGGGACCATGGCTGAATCGAGACCGCGGGCGCTGAAGACCTCCTTGATCTTCTGGAGTCGGAGAGGCCGTTCGGGGTGCGGTTCCCCGTCTCGGGGCGGCAGGACATGGTCCAAATACCGCTCTTCGAACACCAGACCCGTACCTTGTGCCGTTCGCGGGAGCGGACGCTTCCCTATGACAAGCGGCGAAAAACTCGCCGCTGCGAGCCCCTGTGATGCCCGGACGATGAAATCTCTGCGCGTACTCATAGCGTGACCCCCTTCGCAATCGGTAACTTAGGGGGAAGGACGGATCGTCAGCGAGGGCTGGATGTCTAAAATGGAGACGGAATGATACGGAGCGATGGAAAACCCTTGAGCGGCCGGGGGGTGGCGCGACTCGTCGCGATGGCGGTCGCAATCGGCGGTTGCGCCGGTGAGGCGGGAGAACACCAACCGGAGCCCATGGCCGAATCCGATAGCGAGGCGGAAACGCGACTCGTCGACCTGCTCGCGGGCGGCGAGGCCATATTCGGGATCTTCTCCGGCGACCATACGGCGGAGGGAGGAACCGCGATGGCCGACGTTCGCGAGACCGACTTCGTGTTTTACTCGCTCGAATCAGGGCCGTTCGATCTCCCTGCGATGCGAACGTACGCCGAGGCGATGGCCGAAGCGGCGGGTGATCGTGGGACGCACCCGATCATGCTCCGGATCCCTCCGATCGGCGAGGAGCCGGATGAAGCCCGCGTGCGGGCTCAGGCGGGTCTAGACGCCGGCGTGGCGGGCATCGTGTTCCCCCACGTCGTATCCGGAGATCATGCCGCGGTCGCGGCCAGCGCCATGGGTCCGAGTGCGTGGCCCGCCGCTCCCGATGGAAGGCACGTAAATATGCTCATTGTGGAAGATCAGATTGGCGTCGCGAACGTCGACGCGGTCACCGGAACCCCCGGCGTAAGCGTCGTTATTGCGGGCCCCGGTGATCTCCGACGCGCCTACGATGGTGACATGGAAGCGGTCGAAAAGGCCATTCAGGCCGTGCTCGCTTCGTGTTTGGAAGCCGACATGCCCTGCGGCATCACGGCGGGCGTCGAGGACATCACGGAGCGGCTCGATCAAGGATTCCGCGTTATCATCGTGACCCAGCCAGAAGCACTAGCCGTGGGTCGGGCATCAGCCGGGCGGTCAGAATAGTGAAACTCCTTCTAGTATCCGACATTCACGGCGACCTCAAGGCCGCCCGTTCGATCGTAAAGCGCGCCGCAAAGGTCGATGTGGTGATAGCGGCCGGTGATTTCGCGGTCATGCGCGAAGGCTTGAGCGAAGTCATCAACATCCTCAACAAGATCAAGAAGCCGACGGTGCTTGTCGCCGGCAACGCAGAGTCTCCGGAGGAACTGCGCGCCGCCTGTAGCAGCTGGGCTTCCGCCCACGTGCTGCACGGGGATGCCGTCGAGATCGACGGCGTCGAGTTCTTCGGTCTGGGGGGAGCGGTTCCGGTCACGCCGTTTGGCGATTGGAGCTACGACCTCGGCGAGAAGGCCGCGTCGAACCTGCTCGAGTCGTGTCCTGAGGGGGCCGTGCTGATTTCGCATTCGCCGCCCCACGGTCACGTGGACGCAGACGAGTCGGGAGAGAGCCGCGGCAGCACCGCCGTGCTCGACATCATTCAGGCCTGTCGACCCCCGCTTGTCGTGTGCGGGCACATACACGAATCGGCGGAGCAGCGCTCGGCCGAAGGAGACTCGGTGATCATCAACGCAGGACCGAAGGGGATTCCTTATTCGCTGGTGATCGAATGAGGGTAGGCGGTTCCATGTGGCGCTGGCTGGCACCGACGGTGCTGACTCTGGCGCTCGGGCTCCCGAGCGCCGCCGCCGGCCAGGAAGAGAGCGACAACCCACGTCCCGACCCCATCGCATCCCGATGGGCGAGCCAGCACTCCATCCTTGTCGACGGCGAGACGGTTACATACGAGGCCGTCGTGGGAAGCGTGATCCTCCGCAACCAAGAGGAGCAGGCCACCGGCGAGCTCTTCTATACCGCGTACTTTCGTACCAACGTGGGCCCATCCGCAGACCGGCCGCTCATCTTCTCCTACAACGGCGGCCCGGGCTCGGCGTCGTTCTGGCTCCACATGGGAATCATGGGGCCGCGTCGGGTCGTCACGCCCAACGTCGGACAGCAAGCGCCTCCGCCCTACCCGCTGGTCGACAACGGGTACACGATGCTCGACAAGGCGGACATCGTCATGATCGACCCGATCGGAACCGGCTTCAGCCGTCCGGTGGGCGAGACGGAGGGCAGCGAATTCTGGGGCCTCGACGAAGACGCCGCGTCGCTGACGCAGTTCATTCGGCGGTTTCTCAGCGAGAACAACCGGTGGAACTCGCCTCGCTACCTGCTGGGTGAAAGCTACGGAACCACACGATCGGCCGTGCTGTCTCGGCATCTACAGAACGCGAATATCGATCTAAACGGGATCGTGCTCGTCTCATCGGTACTCGATTTCAACACGATCCTATTCCCAGAGGGCGTCGACCTGCCCTACATCGTCAACCTGCCTTCGTACGCCGTGACCTCGGTCTACCATGATGTGTTGCCTGGCGGTCGGCCCAGCGATCTCAGCGCCTTTATGAACGAAGTCGAGATGTGGGCACTTACGGACTACGCCTCCGCGCTCCTACAGGGTGGGGCCATCGATCCCTCACGGCGAAACCAAGTTCTCGATCAAATGCACCAGTATACAGGTCTCGATCGCGACTTCCTCGATCGCGCCGATTTGAAGGTGACGGCGCCCGAGTACGAGAAAGAGATCATGCGCGATCGGGGGCTCGTGCTCGGACGTTTGGACGCGCGCTTCAGTGGACCCACCGGGGATCCGATGGAGAACACGCCCGACCACGATCCACAGTCGACGGCCATCAGCTCCGCCTACATGTCGGTGTTCAATACGTATGTGCGTCAGGAACTGGGCTACGACGGTGATCGCGAATACGTGCCGAGTGGCATGGCGCGAGGGTGGAACTGGGAGCGAGGCAACAGCATCGGCTTCGGTCTGGATGGGATCCCGAATGTAGCTCCGGATCTTGCAGCCGCGTTACAGCGCAATCCGAACCTGGAAGTGTTGTTGATCAACGGGATCTACGATCTTGCGACCCCGTATTTCGCTGCCTCGTGGACCATGGACCACATGGGGCTTCCAGCGGACCTGCGAGACAACATTGAACGCGCCGACTTCGCGGCCGGGCACATGATGTACGTGGAAGAGAGCCTGCTACCGCAGTGGCGCGAGACGTTAGAGGCATTTATCGATCGCACATCAGGACCGGCCCTAGTCCCTTAGCGAGCGTGCTACCAGCGGGTCTCGTATGCCTCGGGCGCGAGGTCCCAATCGGACCCGTACACGTGAAGACGACGGGTCGGACCATCGGGTCCGACCAACGGTCCGCCGGCGTGCGCCCACGAGAGTATGCTGCCCCGCAGGTTGAACACGCGGCGACCCTCCGAAGACAGACGCTCCGCGTACTGTGAACTGCGGTGGCCAATCGTGCAGTACGCCACGACCGCGACGTCCGCGTAGCGCTCTGGCGCTGCCTCGTATTCCTCGGCGGTGATCGCACCCGGGATCACCGAGACCTCGCGCTCGCGATCCTCTCGAATGTCGACCAGGACGACGCTGTCCTTCTCCAACAGCCGCCCGACTTCTGCGACCGTCAGAGTCTGCACCCCTCGAAACTGATCCTCGACGGCCGCGACCATCTCCTGGATTCGAGCGACCTTCTCCTCATCGGTCCTCGGCGGGGGGGCGCTGCACCCGATGCCAAGAACGACGACGGCGACCAGGTACCCAGCCGTCCGTGAGCGGCGAGAACGAACCACGCATCGATTCATCGGCCGCTTGCCTCCCACTTCGCCAAGAGTTCCCTCTCGCGTACTCGCGTGAGTCCGGGACGTTGCTCCGCCGGCCAAACGCCATCGAAAGCTTCCTGGTACCAGTCGAAGGTGTCGATCGCGATGTTGGCCAACGGATCAAAACCGAGCCCGTTTGCCCAGGCCCGGGTGCCATCCAGCAACGCGGAGCCCTCACCACCGCGGATCCCGCCAAAGACCGGTTCCGCGTAGTCGTTGCGAGGCGGCCACCAAAGCGGAAAGTCGACCCACGGCTTGGCTCCGTTTTCCCAAAGGAAATCGTCGTCGACCCACTCGAAGTCGACATCAGCCGTCGTCGTCGCGCGGATCCCATACAGCATCTCGGCCATGCTCATCGGCGGGGCCACCAAATGGTAGGTGCCCCCGTTCCGGGCCTCGGCTCGTTGCACCACGAAGTCCGCCACATCTCGACCATCGACCCACTGTATGGGCCACTCCGGTCGACCTGGTGCGAGCACGCGACCGCCTTCATGGATCCGTTTGACCCAATACGTCCAGAGGTGATTGTTGTCGCCCGGGCCCATGATCCAGGTCGGACGAATGACCGTATTGCGATCCGGAAACGCCGTCCGAACCGCCCGCTCACAGATCACTTTGAGCTGTCCGTACCAACGCCGCGGGTCGTGCGGCTCACCCTCTGGCAAGACGCCGAGCGGATAGTCTTCGGTCATACCAGGCGTGTCGTAGTCTCTGTACACGTCTGTCGTGGCGGTAAAAATGTAATGCTCTGCTCGGTCTTTCAGGAGGTTCGCGGAGGCCTCGACGTGCGCGGGGACGTACCCGGAATTATCGATCACGACGTCCCAAGAACGGCCGCGGAGTGCGGCGAGATCGCCGCCACGATCCCCAACGAGTTTCTCGACAGAGGGGAACAGCCCCGGGTTCGTGCGCCCGCGATTGAACAGGGTGACCTCATGTCCGTTCGCCATGGCTGCACGGACCATGTGCGGTCCAATAAAGCCGGTCCCTCCGAGGATGAGGATGTTCTGCGGCGCCCGGTGCCGCGCAGAGCCGTCCCGTTGGGATCTCGCGTCGCGCCCTACAGGGCGCGATATCAGTCCCGGCATCGCCGCCGGAATCGCGAGACCGAGTGACGTCTTTACAAAGTCCCTGCGTCCGACTCCCTGATTGAATCTCATTTCAACACTCCTCAAACGATGATCTCATGCGACCGCGCCGACGCCCGCAGCGAGCGCGTCCACGAGGCGCGGGATCGCCGAAGTCGGTGTGGCGCAAAGCGCCACTCGCACGGCCCCGTGCATCGGTACTACGTAGACTCCCAGCTCGCGCATGGCAGCGGCCGTTCGTTCGCCGTCGGGGGTGAATACCGCTACGAAGAAGCCGCCCTCGTAGCGCGGAAACGTGAGGCCCGCTCGACCTGCCAGGTCGCTGAACGCGGCGACTCGCTTGTCGAGCAGCGAAATCATTTCTACTCGCTCGGCGGCGGATCGTTCGCGAAGATCGGGATTGGTCAACAGCTCCGTCGTCGCAAGGAGTCCGAGGTGGTTGCAGTTGGACCACGTCGCGCGACAAGAATAGCTGAGCGCGTTCCTGATTCGCCCCCGCTCCTCGGCATCTCGATGTAGCGCGACGAGCGATCCGACCCGAGCGCCGTACTGCGCAAAAGACTTCGAGATGGTCCAGCCGACCAAGACCGTTGCGGTCTCGAGCATGCGTGGAATGTGATCGATCCAACGGTTGGACGCCTCGCTGCCGAACCGCGCATACGCGTGATCGAGTAGAAAAGCGACGGGGCCGCGATCACCCGCTGCGCGCACGATCTCGGCGACCGCCTCCCATTCCGCTTGATCGAGCGAGTAACCCGTGGGGTTGTTGCAGGGGAAGTTGAATAGCACGAGCGCACGCCCCTGGCGGTCGATCTGTCCGTCGAGCGTCTTCTCGAACGCGTCGAGATCCAGACGCGTCTCGGCGTCGAACATGTTGAACGTTTCGATCGAACGACGAGCGTGGGTCGTGATGGTTTGGTACGGTCCCCAATAGTAGCTGGGGGCGAGGGCCGCCTGACCCGGCTCGAGAAAATTGAGGACGGCGTGGTGGATTGCGCCCGTGCTCCCGGGCGAAGCGACGGCTACCGCTTGTGCGGCGAGCTCCGCGCTTCCACACACGTCGGCTACCACGGCCTCGAGAAAGGGCGGGTCACCCGCGATGGGCGCGTAGCCCGCCGCCTTGGCCGCTGGGACCCTGGAAATGGCCTCCGCGACGGAGGGCATCACGGCGAGCGATCCGTCGTCGTTCATCAAGGCGCCCAGCGTCGCGTTCAGGATGTCCTCGCCCGCTGCCGCACGTCGAGTCGCCTCGCCGTGAAGCGCAAAAATCGGGTCGTTTCCTTCGCGCGTCGCAGCTTCCGGGATCAGCGGGCTCGTCGTCGTCATGCCTGTGCTCAAAACACCTCGCTTTGTTGCCCGTTTCACAAGTGGGGCGTGAACCCGCAGTATACGATGTTCCCGCCAGTGACAGGGAGAGGAGTTGCTCATGGATAGAAGACACTTCGTGCGTACCGCGACCGTCTCGGCGTTGGCCGCTCATGTGGCCCCCCTTGGTGCGACGAGCAGATTGGATCGCGGGCCGGATCAGCGGTCTAGGGACCCGCGAGCTCTCATGATGGACGCGATGGGGGAGCTCAGGCCGATCTACGAGCCAGCGCTGGTTCGGCAGATGCTCGCGAGCGGCACGGACGCGATCACCGTCACGCTTTGTGATCCGAAGCCCGAGGCCGGTGTCCCGCTGGAACTCGCGATAGACGGACTCCACGAATACGACCGCTACTTGGCCGCCCACCCGGACTTATTCGTCAAAGGCAACTCCGCGCGAGACGTGGACGCCGCGCGGCGCTCGGGTCGGATGGCGGTGTTCTATCTGTATCAGAACGCCACGCAGTTTGGCGACGACCTCGATCGTGTAGCCATGTTCCACGATCTGGGGGTGCGGAGCAGCCAGATCACGTACAACTATCGAAACCTGGCCGGCGTAGGGTGTCGGGCGACGGACGATAGCGGCGGTCTGACCGAGTTTGGTCGCGCGTTGGTCGAGCGCATGAACGATGTCGGTATGTTGATCGACCTCTCGCATGCCAACATGCCGACAATGGCCGACACGATTGCCCACTCTCGGGTGCCCGTCATCGTCTCGCATACCGGGTGCGACGCCGTCCACGCGCACGAGCGGAACACGACCGACGAGAACCTCCGCGCACTCGCGGACGGTGGAGGGGTGGTCGGGATGTGTCAGTTGCGGCCGTTCTTGACGCACCTCAAGACCGACAACCTGCACGCCTACTTCGACCATATCGACCACGCGATACAGGTCGCGGGGACCGAGCACGTCTGCATAGGGAGCGACCGCGATCATCGCGTGATCGAGATGACGCCCGAGTATGAGGCAGAGCTCAGACGGGAGGAGGGAGCTCAGGTACAGAACAGCGAATTGCCCTATTACATCGATGAATTGAATGGACCCAGCCGAATGGAAGTCGTATGGGACGGGTTGGTCGGTCGCGGCCACTCCGCCGACGTGGTCGAAGGTGTAATGGGTCGGAATCTCTACCGACTGTATGAAGAGGTCATCGGATAACGTCGAGGGATTGGAGAAGCACCGTGAGACAGCCCATGTGGAATCGCCGGCAGCTCTTGAAGACGCTTGCGGGAGCCGCGACGTCCGGACTCATCGCCCCCGGGATTCTACGCCGTAGATACCGTTTGTTCGGTGACTCGGCGGCGGAGTATTCGCAGCGGTGCATCGACCTCGTGACTGGATCCGTCGTCATCGACATGCTTGCGCCGCTATCGATCAACGGCGAAACCCAAGCCCGCTGGGGCCCTGGACTCGAGCATTTCAGCGACGCCGATGCTGAGGAATTCCTGGGTTCGGAGATCGACGTGTTCCACATCGCGGTCGGCGTGGGCGGACGCAGCGACCAGGAAGCGCACGCAAACGTCCTCACGTATATCGGAACCTATAACTCGCTGATCGCCAACCGACCCGACGTGTTCATGCGCATCGATTCGGCCTCCGACCTTGAAGCGGTACACGGATCAGGCAAAGTCGGAATCCTGATCGGTATCCAAAACTCTACGCACTTTCGACGCGCCGAAGATGTCCGGTTGTTTCATGGACTTGGCCAGCGAGTTTCACAGCTCACCTACAATTCTCGAAATCGGATCGGCAACGGCTCGACCGAGCGCGTGGACGGAGGCATCAGTGACTTCGGCGTCTCGATCGTGGAAGCCATGAACCAAACGGGGATGGCGGTAGACGTGTCCCACTCTGGTGATCGCACGACCCTCGATGCGTGCGAGGTTTCGAGTCGGCCGGTGCTCTTCACTCACTCCAACGTTCGCACTCTGTCGGGCGGGCACCCGCGCACGAAGACGGACGAGGCCATCCGGGCCATGGCGGCCACAGGCGGGGTCATGGGGATCACTGGCGTTCGGATGTTCGTAAAGGGCGACGAGCCGACCACGGTTGAGCATTTCTTGGATCACTACGATCACGTCCGCGATCTGATCGGGGTCGAACATCTCGGCATCGGGTCGGACATCGACCTACACGGGTATGACGACCTGCCGGAAGAACAAGCAGCACAACTGCGCGCCGGCTATAAGGACAGCTACGCGTTTCGCGATAAGATCGACATCGAGGGCATCGACCACCCCAAGCGCTGTTTCGATCTCACCGAGGGGCTGATCCGACGCGGCTACACGGACGAGCACATCCGCGGGGTCCTCGGTGGCAACTTCGCGCGTGTACTCAAAGAGATCTGGGCCGCCTGACGACCCCGCTGGGGTCAGTAGGTGTCGAGAATTCGCTGTAGTTCCTGACGGTCGCGGGTTATGGCCAGCGCGAGCATCAGTAGAATCCTCGCCTTGTGTGGCGATAGATCCCGGGCGACCAGGGCCCCCGAGTTTCCGGTCACGTCGCCGACGATGCGGCCCCCAGGGACTCGGGAGGCAAAGACGATCGGGACGCCGGCGGCGAGAACGGTTTGAACGCCTTCCCGGGCGCCCGGGCTGATTCTGCCGCCGGCAAAAGTGGCGAGGACGACCCCCGCCGGTTTGCGCTCCGCAAGCCACGTGAGCATGGCTCCGTCCGACCCGGTGTAGTCGGGGGTCATCTCCACTTCGGGGAGTGACGCCAGCTCAGATACGTCGAACTCCGTCGCTGCGGTGTGCGGCCACAGCGTCGACCGGTGCAGCACGACGGCGTCGGGGTCGACGAACCCGAGAAAACCGAGCTCGGGCGACCGAAACGTCTCGACCCGTCGGTTGTGGGTCTTCCACACATCGCGAGCCGCCCCGATGTCCTCGTTGAGCACCACGAGCACGCCCTGACCCACGGCCTTGGGCGACGTCGCGACGCGTACCGCGTTGAGCAGGTTTGCGGGGCCATCCGCGGAGATCTCCCCGGGCGTTCGCATCGAACCCACCACGACGACGGGCCGGGTGTCGCGAACCGTCAAGTTGAGGAAGAACGCGGTCTCGTCCATCGTGTCGGTGCCATGGGTAACGACGATGCCCGACAGTTCCGGGTCCTCTCGGAAAATGGCGTTCACGCGCTGGGCGAGCCGCAACCAATGATCGGGTGTCATCTGCGAGGATCCGATGCGGCTAAACTCCTCGACCCTGATTTCCGCGTGGTCCAGCAACTGCGGAACGGCTTCCACCACGCTTTCCCCACTGATCTGACCGCTCGCTCCGCTCGCGATGGTGCCACCCGTCGTGAGGATGACGACTCGTTGCGCGAACCCCGGGGTCGCGATCGTGAGGCTGACGAAGGCCATCAACGCTGCGCGCCGCGCAGACAGACTAGATCGTTTCATGGACGACAACATGCCGCAGCGCCACCTGCGGATGCGAGGCCCCACACTCGGCACCCCTGGCGCATCACCGCACCCGAGGTCACCGTTGTCGCATGTTTGTTCACACGCAAGAAAGGATCGAGAGATGCGTCGACTGGTTATGTCGGGCGCGCTGGCCGGAGCACTCGCGCTCGGGGCATCACCGCCCGTGACCGCGCAGGATTCCGGCCTGCTCGCCGTTGGCGAGATGGCACCCGACTTCGCGCTTCCGGGCGCGACGCGGTATGGGCTGTTGGAAGAACCGATTCGACTCAGCGACTATCGAGGCGAGACCGTCGTCCTCGCATTCTTCTTTCGAGTCAGGACGCCTGGCTGAACGGTTCAGATGAGAGCGTACCGTGATCAGTACGCAAGCCTATTCAATGAAGGACGAAACGTCGTCTTGCTCGGCATCTCGAATGATTCGCCGGAGGAGCTTGGTTCGTGGCTCAAAGACGATGACTTCCCGTTCTTGTTTGCTAGCGATGTAGAGAACGACGGAGCCACCTACGCTGCATTCGGTGGCGGCCTCCGCGACAACAACATGGTAGACAGTCGGGCCGTGATCGTCGTGGGACCCGATGGCACGATTGCCGGCGTGATCCCCCAGTTCAACCAGGTCGACCCCGTGGCCTACGAAGAGCTGGCTGCGATCATCGACGAGGTCACTCCGGAGCCGGTCGACCCCTAACCGGCATGGACGTTTGAGCGAAAAGGCGGCGCCCCGCGTGGGTGCCGCCGGATCGCTCCTCCGCATGCGGCTCATCCCCCCACCACGTCCGCCATCGCGCCCACCAAGTCTTGCCCCGCACCGACCCCGGTATAGGCGACATGACCGGCGCGATCCAAAATCACGACCACCGATGTCGTCGGCGCCTCGTAGGCTCGCACCGCGTTTCCGCGCGCGTCCCATAGATAGGGGTACGACGCCCCGTGCTCTTCTACATGTCGCTTTACGCGTCTCAGCGACTGCGAAACCGCGACGGCAACCGCAATGACGGTCACACGTTCGCCGTATGTCGCTTTGATCTCATCGAGCTGCGGCTGAAGCGCCTCGCAGTTCTCGCACCAAGAGGCCCAGAACTCGATCAGGGTCGGGACATCGGCAACGAAGAAGGCGCTCAGATCGACGGGATTCCCGTCGAGGTCTTCGAGGGCCGCCCCGGGACCGACGGTGCCGGACGTCAGACTGACTTGGCCTTCGCCCTGCGCGCTCGCGGTCCCCGCAAAAACCAGTAGCGCCGTCATCGCCGCGGCCAACAACCCAAGACCACGGGCTCGGCCCCTTCTCGTGACCCCTGCGCTCGATCGTGCCTTCATAGGTTGAATCCCGCTCGCATCAAGTAGTACTCCGCCATCGCGATCATGATCAGCGCAGCCGCTCGTTTTACCCACACCATCCAAGTACCCGAACGCGGAAGCACCGCCAAAGTTCCAGAGAACACGCCAACCGCGATGATCAGAGCCGTCATGCCCATCGAGAACACAAACAAGTACACGAATCCCATCAATCCGGCTTGTGTTGCGGCGACCCACGTCAGTACGACCGCAAAAGCCGGCGCCCCACATGGCGCGGTCACGACCCCGGACGTCGCGCCGAGCACGAAGACCGCGCCGTACGAACCGCCTTCCTTCTTGCTGGCCCACTCGAGAAGGCGCCGGGGCATCGGCAACGGAATCACGTCGAGCATGAACAACGCAAAGAGAATGAGCACGTTTCCGATCGCAAACAACGCCCAGGGACTCGCGCTCACGCTTCCAAACAGGGTTCCGCTCAGACCCGCGAGCATGCCGAGCGTGGCGTATAGCAGAGCCAAACCGAGCGCGTAGGTCAGGGTCAGGCCGATCGTCCGACCCCGGGTCTGATCTTCTCGACTCGTGCCGGAAATTACAGAAGCCGTGATCGGGATCATCGGATACATGCAGGGCGTCACGCTGGTTACGACCCCCGCCAGAAACAACGATCCAAGCGCGAGCAGCGGACGGCTGGACAGAGCTTCGGACAGCCCGCCAGCGGGCTCGGCCTGGAGGATCGATAGAATCTCGACTGTCATTCCGCCTCGAGCAGTTCGGCGGCGCGACCGGGAGAGACCGAACCCGCCGACAGCACAAACGTAAACACCTCTTCCACCGTGACGTCCGTTTTTCGCACACCGCTGCGATTCGTCATGATGAGGTAGCCAGACATGGGGTTGGGCGCGGTCGGCAAGTAAATCGTGACGCCCTCATCTTCGAGAACTTCGGCGGCGGCGGACGGGGCCGTACTGGTGACGAGCCCGAACGCCCACAGACCCGGGCCCGGGTGCTCGAACAGGACCACTTCCCGAAACGCCATCTTCTCTTCCCCGATCACCGCCTTGACGATCCGACTCGAGCCGCCGTAGAGACGACTGACGATCGGAAGTCGATGGAGGATGCGCTCTCCCAGGCGGAGCAACCGCGCCCCGAGCGTGCGCTCGACGATCCAGCCGACCAGAAGCAAGAAGACGACGAGAAAGAGGAGGCCGACGCCGGGGGCTGACCAGCCCAGGACGGGCTCCAAATACGGGCCGAGCAAGCCGTCGGTTCGCTGGAACAGCCAAACGAGGACGAGGACGGTGATCCCTAGCGGCCCGATCACCGCCAACCCCTGGAACAGATAGCGACGGAGCATCCCGCCGGCGGAACGCCGCTTGCTCAATGCGGGAGCTCTCCGTTGAGTTCCATGTAGACGCGTGCAATCGACCTAGGCGCCTGGCCCTCGGCCAGAGACCAGGCATCCAAATCGCCGAAGTCTGCTGCAGCAACCGCTTCATCGACCGACAGCCCTTGTCCATGTAGCCGCGTCGACTCCGTCACCACGCGAGCAAGTGCGAGTCGGTACCCCTCCAGATCCGCCTCGAGTTCTTCCGGGGACGCCATCACCCCGTGCCCGGGGATGTACACCGCGACATCCATCGCTTGCGCGCGTTCGATCATGGCGAGCCACTCCGTCGGATACGCCGAACGCATCGGTGGGAAGATCCCGCGTACGTAGGCCTCACTCATAAACAAGACTTTACCGTCGGGCACGTAGACAACGAGGTCTCCTCCCGTATGCGCGCGACCGAGGTGAAGGATGTGAATCTCTCGACCGCCGAGTCGTATCGCACGGTCTTCGGTTACGAGGTCGGTGGGAAGAACTACGGGCGGCGCTTGCGCGGGACGGTTCGGGTCAGTGGCGCTTGCCTCCAACGTTGCGGCCGAGGTCGGGTGAGCCAGAAACACGGCGCCCGCCGGAAACGCCGAGTTACCTGCGGTGTGGTCGCCGTGGTCGGACGCAATCACGACGTGGGAAATCGGCTGAGAAGTCACGTGTGCGATCGCGTCCACCAGACGCTTCGTTTCCTCCGGGCTCTCCTGACCGTCCGCGACGAGAACACCCTCTGGGGTCACCACGAACATGCTTGTCGTCGAGATCGCCTCGCCACCCGCCATGTGAATCTGCTCGTAGGCGTACACATCGGCAGCGACCTCGATGACGCGCGGGTAGTCGGCGTCCGTGAATCCGTGATCGTACGGATTTCCATTGCGCACCATCGTGGCTCCAGACGGATCCGCGTTCGTCGGGGGCGAATCGGATGTCGAGGGCTGGTCCGAACCGCAGCCGGCCAGCGCGACACACGCAACGGCCGCCGCGAACCGAGGTCGATGGGTCATGCTCTCCTCCATGGGTAGACTTCACGAAGAGTCTATGCTGCCGAGGCCCGAACGGCCCACCTCAGGAACCCGCCGAGTGCCTCTCAACGCCGGAATTCGTAGTTTGCGCAGCCACCGGCGTCCAGGCGCCGCTCGCACCCCCAGCGTTTCTTGGCAGAAGCCTCAGGAGGTCCCGAGATGCAATTCACCGCTCGTTCCCTAGCCCTCGTATTTGCCGTTTCAGCTGCGGCCTTTGCGCCACTCAGCCTCTTCGCCCAACAAGATCTGACGGCTGAAGAGCGGGCGCGTCGCGCTGCCGAGCGCGAACAGCGCACACAAGAGGAGCTACGGTCCGAACGTCCAATCGAGGCGTTCGACTCGGTCTGGATCGAGGAACTGACGTGGATGGAGGTCCGCGACGCGATGGCGGCCGGGAAAACGACGGCCATCATCACGACGGGCGGAATCGAACAAAATGGGCCGTATCTAGCGACGGGCAAGCATAACTACGTACTTCAGGGCGCCTGCGAGGGGGTGGCCCGCGAGCTCGGAAACGCGCTGTGCGCACCGATCATCAAGCTGGTCCCCGAGGGCGGGATCGACGAACCCTCGGGTCACATGCTCTACCCCGGCACGATCAGCCTTAGACAGGAGACCTTCGAGGCGGTTCTCGAGGATGTGGCTTCGAGCCTCAAGGCGCATGGCTTCGAGCACATCATCCTGTTTGGCGACAGCGGTGGGAATCAGAGCGGTATGGAGGCCGTGGCTGCGCGTCTGAACGAGCGCTGGTACGACGCAGAAGCGCACTTCATTCCCGAGTTCTATGAGTATCGGAAGGTGTTCGATTGGATGGGCACGGAGCTCGGAATCGTGGAGCCCACGAACGACGGCCTTCATGACGACTTCGTGATCACGTCGATGATGATGGTCGCCGATCCGACCGCGGTTCGATACGAGCAGCGCGTGGCCGCGGGACAAGCCACGATCAACGGCCTTTCCATCGCTCCGAAGGAGGAGACGATCGAGACGGGCAAGAAGCTCTTGGGCTTCCGCGTGCGCCAGACTGTCGATGCGATTCGGGCCTCGATCGACGCGAGCGCCGACGTGCAACCACGACCCTGAGGGACGCGTTTCGCTCCCCCGTCCGTGGTGTGCGGCGTTGCATCGGCCGCTGATTTCAGCGAAATTTGAGAGATTCGGCCAAGTTGAGGTGGATGTAGGTCTCTCACCATGGGCGTTCGGTAGGCCCCGTTCCGCGGAGGGTTGATGCGAAGAGTTCGCTTCCTGGTGTGCTTTGGCGTGGGCTTCATTTGCGCGGAAGCCGCCCCCCTGGCGGGACAACTTCCGCTGGGAAGCCGCTCCGGGCGCGGCCAAACGGTCACCCCGGCCTATGAAGGCTGGTATCCCAACGCCGACGGGACCCTGTCGATCTCTTTTGGCTACATGAATCGGAATTTCGAGGAAATCATCGACATTCCGCTCGGCGCCGACAATAT
The DNA here is from genome assembly GCA_029262175.1 of Gemmatimonadota bacterium. GTDB lineage: Bacteria > Gemmatimonadota > Gemmatimonadetes > Palauibacterales > Palauibacteraceae > Palauibacter. Next base: position 3,146 of record JAJCZV010000006.1, on the reverse strand, counting down.
GATCGAACCCTCTCAATTCCAGGGTGCCCAGCCCACGCACTTCGCGCCGCGGCGGCATTTCGGCGTTTTCGTGGTCAAGGTCCCGGCCGATTTCGGGAACGAGAAGGTGTATTGGACGCTCAAGGTGCAGGGAGAGACGTTCCGCGTCCCCGGCCACTTGAACGTGGACTGGAAGATCGATGCGCTGAAGGGAGAGGCGGGATCCGGGAACACGCCCCCCGTTCTCAAGTTCGAAGCCGATGGTGCGGAGGGCGCCGGTCCTGCGGGGGCATGGGGTCAAACGCTGACCGCGAAGGCGGGAGCGGCTTTTTCGGTCACGGTTTGGGCGCGAGACGACGGTGTCGGCGGCGGAAACGTCCGCGCCGGCAATTCGTCCGCGGCGCCGGTCGATCTCACCTGGTTCAAGCACCAAGGCCCCGGAGACGTCGAGTTCGGAGAGGCGACCAGCACCGTTCCGTCATCTGGAGGGCAAGCCACGACCCCGGTCATGTTTAGCGAGCCGGGCGATTACATACTGCGTGTCCGCGCCAATGACGCCTCGGGCGTCGCCAGTGCGGGTCACGCGCAATGCTGTTGGACGAACGGGTTCGTGAGGGTCACGGTCACTCCGTGAAGCGAACCAACACAGAGGAGCACAATATGAGAGACGATACGCTAGCTCGCCGAACGCGAAGGGGCTTCGCGATCCTAGGCGCGGCGCTCGTCGCATCGATCGCCGTCGAGACCGAGCCGCTTCAGGGTCAGGCCGAGGCGCGTCACGCCGACGTCACGTTCAATCGGGATGTGATGCCGATCTTCCAGGCGAATTGTCAGGAGTGCCACCAGCCGGGCTCCATCGCTCCGATGTCGCTCCTCACGTACCGGGACGCGAACAAGTACGCTCGACGGATCCGTGAGAAGGTCGCCGGCCAGGTCATGCCGCCGTGGCATCTCGACAAGAGCGTCGGGATCCAAGAGTTCAAGAACGATCGTAGCCTCACCGAAGACGAGGTGGCGACCATCCTGGCTTGGGTCGATGGCGGCCGCGTCGAGGGCGATCCCTCGGACCTCCCACCGCCTGCAGAGTTTCCCGATCCAAACGCATGGCGACTACTAGCGGACTTTGGCGAGCCCGACCTCGTGATCGCGTCCGAGCCCTATACGCTCGAGGCGGTGACTCAGGACAAGTGGTTCCGTCCCGTGACCCCGACCGGCGTCACCGAACCGCGGTGGGTCAAGGCGATCGAGATCAAACCGGCGGGTAATGCCGCACGGACGATCACCCACCATGTGCTCGCGTTTCTCGAGCAAGATGAAGAAGACAGCCCCATGAGCGCGGGAATCGTCCAAGCCAGCACCAGAGGCGGCGCGATGGGCGGAGCCGGATTGTTCATGGAATGGGCGGTGGGCAAGGACGGCGAGATCTTCCCCGACGGCGCTGGCAAGATCATGCTTCCCAACTCGCAGATCCGTTGGGAAGTCCACATGCACGCCATGGGTGAAGAAGTCGTCGACAGCCAGGTGGAACTCGGCGTCTGGTTCTACCCGAAAGGGCAGGAGCCCGACAACCGGACCCGGTTGATGTTCTACAACGCCACCGGTTCGGGACTCGACATCGCACCCAACGAGGTGTCGGTCACGCAGGACTTCCATGTGCTCCGCTATCCGGCGCGGCTCGAGAACTTCCAGCCGCACATGCACATGCGCGGCAAGGCGATGTCGCTCGAGGCGATCTATCCGGATGGCCGTAAGGAATTGATCAACCAGGTCAGCAATTTCCAATGGAACTGGCACGTCAACTACATCTACGAAGACGACGCGGCCCCATTGCTGCCGGCCGGCACCACGCTCGTGATTACCGCTTGGCACGACAACACGGCCGAGAACCCCAACAATCCCGACCCGGAACAGTGGGTCGATTGGGGCGACCGCACGGTGGATGAGATGGCGCACTTGTGGGTCGACGTCACCTACCTGGACCAGGGGGAGTTCGACACCCTCGTCGCGGCGCGTGAGGCGGCCAGGGATCTTGCTGAGCAGTCTGAAACGTCGTCGAATTCCAACGAACGGAATCGCTAGCGAGAACGTCCGCTCGGAATCACGAGCGCTCGGGAAAAGGTCGTGAATGGGCGGGCGGGTCTTTGAGACGCGTCCGCCCATTTGCTTTGGATCCCCAATGAAGGTGTACCCTCGATGAGTTTCACCCCGATGTTGATGGTTGCCGACGTCGCCTCGAGCTCGACCTGGTATTGCGAGTTGTTCGGATTGTCGAGCGGGCACGGTGGCGATGAGTTCGAGATGCTGATGAACGCGGACGGCCAGCCCGAACTCTTCCTACACCACCAGGAGTTTGGCGAGCACCCGGGGATGACCGACCCGAGAGGTGGCACTCCAAGCCGCGGCGTCCTGTTCTACTTTAGCGTTTCAGACGCGCAGTCGATCTTCGAGCGCGCAAAGACGATGGATGCCGACCTGATCGACGAGCCTCACTTCAACCCCAACGCCCGGGCCATCGAGTTCACCCTTCGCGATCCCGACGGATATCCGATCTCGATTTCGCAGCGGGAAGGCTAAAGCGCGGAATCTTTGATTCCGCGCTGGGACCGAGCGGCGACGCTGGGCAGCCAGGCTAAAGCGCGGAATCTTTGATTCCGCGCTGGGCTCCTCATGCTCGTATCGTTTGCGATGGTCGGGAGCTGGATCGGATTCGGCCCGGGCGAACGCGAGTTCTCCGGTGGCGGATCCGTCGGCGGGGTGGGGGTCGGCGGCCGCGTCGGAAGCGGCTTTGGTCCTCTTCGGCTTCGGGGCGCTCATGGTCTGGACAGTCGCCGCAGCCGTGCTTGCCCGACTCGTCAAACGCCTCGTTGGCAGCGACTGAACGAGGAACCCCAAAGCCGAGCTGCTAGGGCGTGGAGCGCTAGCAGCTCTGACAGTTGTGGTTGTTGATTGCGCCCATGCCCTCGAGCAACGCGATCGTTTCGAAGAACGGTTGCACTCGCTGAATCGGACCGTTCGCCAGGTCCACCGTGGTCTGTCCGGTGCGCGCAACGATCGTCGGGTCCGCGCCTTTCCCCACCAGATACTCGATGAGCTCGTTATCGCCGCGAGCAGCGGCAAAGTGGATCGCGCCAAACCCATCATGGTCGCGCGCGTTCACATCCGCTCCA
>JAJCZV010000005.1 GCA_029262175.1 Gemmatimonadota bacterium | reverse complement strand
GAAGTAGCGGCCGTTGAAGCCCATCGCTGACGACGTCTGATAGGTGAAGATCCCACCGAACGTGTTGAAGCGGGTCGGGAAGGTGTCGAGCAGGTTCTCGGCGCCGATCGTCAAACGCAGATCATCGCTGATCTTGGCCGTCGCTTCTGCATCGAGCGTGACCTTGGCCGCGAGCAGACGGAAATCGTCGGGCTGCCCGGCGAGGCCGACCGCGACGAGCTCTTGCTGCTCACCGTAGTAGTTGGTGCTGAGCCCAAAGCGAAGATCACCCGTGCTGTAGCGGAACTTGAGTACGCCACGCCAATCGGGCCGGCCCTCCTCGAGGAAAAAGATGTTGAACTCGTCGTAGATATCGAACCCCTCGCCCTTGAGTACGGGGTTGGTCTTCACGCCGCTGCGTGCTTCGACCTGACTCCACCCAGCCGAGGCCAGGATCTCGAACAACGAACTCTCTCCCATGAACGTTCGGTAGTTCGTCGTGAAGTCGATCCCGTACGTCCGCAGATCGATCGCGTTCGAGAAGAAGCGAATCGACTCTGCCGCGAAATTCGATAGCAAGGTCTGAATAAAGGGACTTCCGAGATCGTTCGACATGACGATCGCGTCGTCGACGTTCGTGAGATAGCCATCCACCGTGATGTGGAAGTTGTCGCTCGGCGTCGCGGCGAAGCCGGCGCTGAAGGACTGTGACGTCTCCTCCTTCAGATCCACCGCTCCCACCGCCCGCGCCTCTGGCGAAGCGACCGGGAACTCGCCGACTTCGAACCCGACTTGATTGGTCGGATCGTCCGGGTCGACACGGAAGTTCGTGGAGACGTGGCCGTAGTTCGACTGGGCGAGCGACGGCGCTCGGAATCCCGTCGACACGCCGGTTCGCAAGATGAAGTTCTCATCTAGCTGGAACCGGAAAGCGAGCTTTCCGTTGATCGTCGAGCCGAAGTCGCTGTAGTTCTCGAAGCGACCGGCGAGAGAGGCCAGCACGCCAGAGGAGAGCGGAGCTTCGAGCTCGCCATAGACGCCGAAGTTCTGACGACTGGCGTCGGCCGCCTGCTCCGGGCGGTATCCGGCGAAGACCTGCGAGCCGGAAGAAGCGATGCCGCCGCCCTGGTTCGGGTGGAAGCCGTTGATGTAGGACGCTTCTTCACCGGCAATGACCTGGTAGTTGTCATTCCGGAACGAGGCGCCAAACGCGAGCGTGGCCGCTTCGTCCAGTCCTAGATCCACCTGACGCCAGATGTCGGCGTTGAGGAGAACCTGGTTGTTCTCCAGCGAGCCCGCATTGAACCGCGTTTTGTTCGGGATCCCCGGATCGTCAGCGGTGCCGAGCATGCCATCGGCTCCCGGCGCCAGTGTGAAACCAGGCGCGTTCGTGCACCCCATGTCCAGGCACGGTCCGAGCGACGCGTTGTGCGTGTTGAAGATGTCGTTGTCGTTTCGGTTTTGACCGTACTGTGCGCTGAAGTCCCAGTTCCAGGCGTCTTCGGCGCCACCGCGAAGTCCCGCCACGGCCGTGATGTCACGGGTCTTCGAGTCGAACTTGGGCAGGAATCCGACATCGTAGATCTGCGGCCAGTTTCGGTTGTCGAGTGAACGACGGTAGAAACCGGAGTGCAGATCCGTGCGGTCGCTGTACCCACCGAACGCGTAGAACTCCGTCGCGTCCCGGGCATCGGACAGCGGGAGCTCGAAGTTGGCGAAGAACATCGCGTTCTGTGCCTCACCGTCGCCCCAAAGGTGATTGGGTTGGGTCACGTCGTTGTTCTTCTGCGTGACGATGCCATCAACGACCACGTCCGCATCGCCGGCTACGAGCTGGTCGCGCGCGTCCGCACCCGCGCGGTTTGTCGAGTCTCGCTGACTGTAGGTGCCGGTCAGGTTGAGCACACCGCGGCCGACCTTGAGGCCCCAGTTTCCGGAGAGGTCGTAGCGGAGCCCGTCGTTCGGCCAGTCGCTGGGGAAGTAGTTTCCAAGCGTCGCCAAAATCTCGGGACGCGAGACCGTGTTCTTGAGTTGGAGATTGATCACACCGGCGATGGCGTCCGATCCGTATTGAGCGGAAGCGCCGTCACGCAGAATCTCCATGCGGCCAACCGAGTGGATCGGGAAAGCGTTCATATCGACGCCGCTTCCGCCGGGGAATGCGCCACCGCCAAACACGTTTACGACCGCAGTCGAGTGCCGCCGCTTCCCGTTGACCAACACAAGGGCGTGGTCAGGGGCCAATCCACGAAGCTGGAACGGTCGCACACCCGAGGTGATGTCGGCGATCTGCTCTCGCGGGAAGTAGATGGATGGGGAGAGCTCGTTGAGCACGGCCGCCATCTCCACTTGAGCCGTCTCGACGATTTGTGCGGCCGGGAAGATGTCGACCGGAACGGCAAGTTCGTCCGCCGCCGAATGCATGGCGCGCGAACCGACCGTTACCGTGATGTCATCCACCGACACCGCCACGGATCCAACCGTGAAGTCCTGAACGGTCTGCTGTCCGGCGGTCACCACGACCGCTCTCTCCGTCTGAGCAAATCCGATGCTCTGCACCCGCACCGTGTGGTTTCCCGCTGGGATGTTGTCGATTCGATAGCGACCTTGGCGCGTTGTCAGCGCTCCAAGTTGCGTCCCTGCGATTGAGACCTGTGCGCCGGCGAGGGGGCGCCCGTCGTCCGAGACGACACGTCCGGCCACGCTCCCGTTCTGCGCGGCGAGAGCCGCCGGTCCCAGTAGCAAAAACAGCGCGACAAAAGCGGTAAGCGCTCTTCTCATCCCTGCCTCCTTTCGTGTCGTCCGTGGATGCGGCTGGCCGACATTCCTGGACGGCTGAAGCCGCTGCAGAAACGGTAGTGAAAGGCTGCAATCGAAGGCAATGAAGGGTGTTACAGTTTCGAATCGCCTAAAATCTAAGGGCGGTTTTCGAAGAGGAAGATGAGGTCGTCGATTTCGTCGATCCCGGTCAGGTCGAGGTCGCCGTCGTTGTCCCGGTCGTGAAGGATCGCGCACGAGGCGGCCGTCTGGGCGAAAAGCCCGCCGTTGCGCCGGATTAGGGCCCCTGCGTCGTTCTCGAACAGCACGAATTCACCTGTCGAAAAATCCGACGCAATGGCGTCCAGGTCGCCATCTCTGTCGAGATCACCCAAGTCGATCGCCAATGGGAAGCCGTCCAGGGTGTGAACGTCGCTCAAGGCAAGGCCTCCAGCCCCGTTTCCCAGGATCACGGCAAGCGATGGGCTCGCCGCATTGACCGCGACCGCGTCGACCTGTCCGTCCCCATCGATGTCTCCGGAGGCCAGCATCCACGGGTCACCACCGGCGGAGACTCGGCTGGTTTCGGTGAACGTGCCGTCGCCATTGGAGACCAGCGCCGCGATTTCTCCCGACCCGCGCGAGCCGATGAAGACGTCCATGCGACCGTCGGAGTCGAGATCGCCCGGAGCGCACGACCATTCGCCATCTCCGGCGTTCATCGTGCCGGCGGAGACAAACATGCCGGCACCGAGATTCTCGAAGAACGCGACGAGATCGGCCGTCGCGGCCGTGGCGATGATGTCTGGGTCCCCGTCGTTTTCAAAGTCCACGATGCACACCGCGCGGACCGACTCGCCGACGTTCAGGTTTTGTACGTGCATCAAGCCGCCGGCACCATCACCGTGAAATACGCCGGCAAGTGTGCCGCCGGCGCTTCCGACGACGAGGTCGATGTGACCGTCGCCGTTGAAGTCCGCCCCCTCGTTGGCGCTCGGCGTCACCGCCCCCGGTATGGGGACGACCTCAAACGCGCCATACCCCCCCGCGCCGTCGTTGAGGAAAACCCGGAGGTCCGCGGACCGTTCATTGGGAACCACGAGATCGGACCAGCCGTCGCCGTCGAGGTCACCGGCATAGGCTCCGTAGGTCTGGATGTGGCCTTCGTTCGGGCGTCTCACGGGAATCGTCGTGATGAGTGACTGATTCAGCCCACCCCCCATCGTGCCGACGCCAAACGTCCAGCTGTATCCCTCGCCGACCACTCCGGTGCGGGATCGATAGGAACCGGCCACGAGCGTCGCCGTCACCTGTTCCCCCGCCGCGAGAGGCCGATCGAGCTCCACCACGAAGGACACGTCGGGGAACGATCCGTCCAGCACGCGAGTCCCGACGACACCGGACCAGCGCCCGAATACCCGAAGTTCGAGAGGCGGATCGATCGTTCGATCGAGCGGGCGATCAAAGAACAAACGCATCGAGGTTTGCGGGGAATTGGACACGCTGTGTGGAAAAGGAGACGGTAAGGAAAGGGCCGGCGGCGGTCCATCTGGTGTCGCCGGGCCACCGTCCGACCCGCATCCGGGTATGGCGACGCCGACCCAGAGGTACATCGCGACGCTCAACGGCCAGGCGAAGGATGTGGTCGCCCGCCGCCCTCCACTGGGCGTCACTGGCGTTAGCGTGGGACCCCGCCGCTGCGACCCCTGGAAGTGCCTGGGGCTCGGATCTGTGCCGGACCCAGCGTGGGGCTTGGCAGCCGCCCCGCCGGAATCGCGGTCCCGGCCGTGATACAATCGGTGCCAGTCCCGATAGAGGCCGTTCCCGAACCGCCACGCCCGACGCCACCCCGTCCGCTGGCTCCGAATCCGGCTTCACCGATGCGCTCGCGGCGTCCGGAGGAGGCTCCTTTGCGCACGATGCCCCGGTTGGAGCGCGCGGACCGATCGCTGGGTCTTCGCGACGCCGGCAGGTCTGCGAGCAGGAGTCCGGGGCTGGGTCCCTCCGTCGTGACCAACACCATGTTCGTCGGTTGGGCGGGGCTGAGGGTGAGGGATCCACGCAGAGATTGAGGCTCGGCCACCGGCGCTGAAATCGTCGCGACGCCGGCGGCCCCCCCCTCGGCACCCTCGCGTTGGCTGCCCGGCGCGCCACCTGATGCCAGCGTGCCCGGAGGCTGAATCTTGATCACCTGGATCATCGGTTCTTCGCGCGTCTCATCGGCTGCCACGGTACCCGACCGGTCCACCACTCCCGAGCTTTCGCCCAGCTCCGGTATATCGATGGCCCCCCACGCGAGCACGGCGGCATGCGCGAGAACGGAGATCGCGAGCGAGATGACCCAGGGTTTTCGGCTTCCGTCGACCAACGTTCGGTTCCTGTCTTGGATGCAATGACCCATTACGAGAGACGATGTATGCGCCCCAAAGGTCACAACGCCTTTTCCCAACCAGATCAGCCCGTCACATTGAGCCGAGCCACCTCGTGCGATCAAGGCTCTGACCGCCCGAGGACGGACACACTCACCTCGCCCGGAGCACTTCTCGTCATGACCTTTCGCGCCACACGACCGACCGCCCTCGGGATCCTCCTCGCCGTCTGCGCCCTGGCTCCGAACCAGCTCGGAGGCCAGGCGGTGGACGCCGGCCATTTGGATCTCCTTAGCTGGCGGTCGGTGGGCCCCACGAGGGGCGGCCGCGTATTGGCCGTCGCAGGTCACCCCGACGATAAGCTGGTGTTCTATCAGGGCAGCGCCGGCGGCGGTGTCTGGAAAACCACCGATGCGGGAGCCAACTGGCGAAACGTCTCCGATGGATTCTTCAACACCGGGTCCGTGGGCGCGGTCGACGTCTCCCGTTCACGCCCCGAAACCGTGTACGTGGGGATGGGAGAGACCTGTATCCGCGGGAACGCGTCGCACGGAGACGGCGTGTACCGATCCGATGATGGGGGTGCGACGTGGCGGCACCTGGGTCTGGCCGAGACCCGTCAGATCGGACGCGTCCGTGTGCACCCGACCGACCCCAACACGGTGTGGGTGGCCGCCCTCGGAGACGCCTGGGGCCCAAACGAAACACGCGGCGTGTACCGTTCGCGCGATGGTGGGGAGTCGTGGGATCGAGTGCTTTACCGGGACGAGAATACAGGCGCGATCGACCTCGTCCTCGATCCTCGAGACCCGAACATCATCTACGCTTCGCTGCTCGAGCTGCGCCGATTTCCCTGGGGCTTTCGTAGCGCCGGGCCCGGGACTGGGCTCTTCAAGAGCGTCGACGGTGGGGACACGTGGGTCGAGTTGACCGACAACCCCGGTCTGCCCGCAGGTCTCAAGGGCCGGATCGGAATCACGGTCTCGCCGGCGCAACCCGATCGTTTGTGGGCGATCATCGATGCAACGATCGGAGAGAAGGGGATTTTTCGTTCCGACGATGGCGGCGCGACGTGGACACGGGTAAGCGAGAACGCCGACCTGCTCCAGCGACCCTGGTACTACCATCACATCACGGCCGATCCGGAAGATCCCAACACCGTGTTCGTGCTCAATGTGGGCCTGTGGAAGTCGACGGACGCGGGCGAGACGTTCGAACGCATGTTTACCCCACACCCCGATCATCATGACCTCTGGATCGATCCGGCTGATCCTAGCCGCATGATCAATGCGAGCGACGGCGGTGCGAGCGTCAGCTTGAACGGCGGTCTGTCCTGGTCGAGCCTGCTCAACCAATCGACCGCGCAGCTCTATCACGTCACCGTCGATGATCAAGAGCCGTATCGCCTTTATGCATCGCAGCAAGACAACACGACGATTTCGGTTCCCAGTCGTTCGGACCTGGGTCGAATCTCCATCGAAGACTGGTATACCGTCGGCGGTGGCGAAGATGGTTACATCGCCATCAACACCGAAGACCCGAACATCGTATACGCGGGTGACCACCACTGGGTGTATCGCTACGACCACCGAAACAAGCAGGTCCGAGATATCTCGCCCAACCCGGAGACGCACTACGGCTGGGGTTCGGCCGACATCAACTTTCGGTTCTGGTGGACCTATCCGGTCATGACCTCGCCGCACGATCCGGACGTGCTGTACGTGACTTCGCAATTCGTCCACCGTTCGCGCGACGAAGGTCAGAGTTGGGAGCTGATCAGTCCGGATCTCACCCGCGCGGATCCCAAGACCCTCGAGACCACGCCCACGTATGGCTCGAGCGAGACAGGCGAGTTCTGGGGGCCCATCACTCGCGAAGCCTATGGGCCGGAGTGGTACGCGACGATTTTCGCTTTTGCGGAGTCGCCGGTGCAGCCCGGTCTTCTTTGGGCGGGGTCGGACGACGGGTACGTGCAGGTGTCCCGCGATGACGGGCGGCGCTGGGACAACGTGAGCATCCCGGACCTCCCGGAGTTCGCGATGATCTCGATTCTCGAACCGTCGGCTCACGACGCCGGCACGGCGTATATCGCGGCCACGCGATACAAGCTGTCCGACCATCGACCGTACCTGTATCGCACGACCGACTACGGTCAATCTTGGACGGAGATCACGAGCGGGATTCCGGAGAACGACTTTACGAGAGTGATCCGAGAGGACCCGGACCGACCCGGCCTTCTCTATGCCGGCACCGAACGCAGCGTCTACGTGTCGTTCAACGCAGGGGACGAGTGGCAACCGTTGGGGCTCAATCTTCCGCTGGTGCCAGTTCACGACCTCGCGCTGCGCAACGGCGACCTGATTGCCGCGACTCACGGGCGTTCCTTCTGGATTTTAGACAACGTGGCGCTGCTTCATCAACTCGCCGAAGCGCGGGACCTCGGGTCGGTTCACTTGTTCCGTCCGCGAGACGCGACCCGCTTCAACCCGGGCGCCTCTCCGGCCGCGCTCTTCTCCGCTATGGGTCGACCCGGCGCGGGCGATCCTGCCGGAGCCAACCCGCCCGCGGGCGTCGTCATCCCGTACTACCTCGAAGAGGAGGTTCCCGCCGTAACGCTGCGCTTCCGGGGGGACGACGAAGTGTTACGCGAGTTCTCGGCGCCAGGGAAGGCCGGCGCAAACACGTTCGAGTGGGATCTGCGGGTGGCGCCCGCGCGCGTGCTGGAGGACGCCGTGTTCCAAGGCGGTGCGGCGGGGCCCCGCGTCCCCCCGGGCGAGTACTCCGTTGAGCTCGTGGTCGGCGGCGAGACACTCCGTCAACCGTTTTCGATCACGAGCGACCCGCGTATCGATTTCACGGATGAGGAGCTGGAAGAGCAGTTCGAGTTCCTGTTGGCCGCGCGAGACCGTCTCAGCGAGACGATGGATCTCGTCGGTCGAATCCGGGCGATGCGCGAGGACGCGGAGCGCGCGGTCGAGCGCCGCGACGGCGGAGAGGAACTGCAAGCGCAGTTCACAGCGTTGAATACGGAACTCTACCTGATCGAGGAACGCCTCGTGCAGTTTCGGGCACGGGCGGGTCAGGATCTCATTGCGCAGCCGACCGCGATCGACAGCAAACTCGCTCGTCTCATGTCGTTCGCATCGAAGGCGGACGCGCCCCCAACTCAGGGTCAGCGAGAGCTCTTGAACAGACTGATCATCGGGATCGAAGAACGAACGGCGGCGCTCGAAGAGATCTCGCGGACGTCATACGCTCAGCTCATCCAGCTCGTCCCATAGCGTTCCGGTCCTAACGTGTGGTATGCCCTAGGGACGTTGTCCCGTTGGCTCGTGTTCGCGGGTCTTCTCACCTCCTTCGGGGCGGTCGTGTTTCGAGTCGTGATCCTGCCGCGGGTCGCGCCGGGGATCGGGCCGAAACGCGACGGGGGGTTCGATCCGTCCCAGACGTCCGCGCGTATCGGATTGCTCGGGATTCGTCTTTTGCTACTCGGCGCCATCGGGCGGCTCGCGGCTCAAATGGCCGCCTTTCGCGATCCGTTTTCCCCGATGCGGGAAGAACTGCAGCTGCTGGTCGTCGAGACGACATGGGGCAAAGCGTGGATGGGGCAGGTCGGGTTCGCGCTCTTTTCGTTGGTCGGATTCTGGCTCGCATCGCGCGCCCGCGGAAAACTCGCTTCGGTAGGTTGGGGGTTGGCGATCGCGACCGTCGTGCTTCTCCAATACACACCGGCGTTTTCGGGCCACGCCTCCGGTTCCGAACACTTTACGATGGGCGCGATCACGGCAGACGTTTTTCACGTCATGGCTGGCGGGGCCTGGCTCGGGACACTGGCCGTGATCGCGGCCGTCGTGTCGCGCGCCCGGAAACACCGCGACCCGATCGGCGGCATCCGTCTGGGCGGGTGGATCCAGGCGTTCCATCCGATCGCCCTGGGTTCGTCGGCCGTCATTGGAGCGACCGGAGTCTTCGCCGCCTGGCTCCACCTAGACGCCGTCTCTTCGCTGTGGGCAACCGCGTACGGTCAGCGCCTGAGCATCAAATTGCTGGTACTGATGATCGTGTTGGCTTGTGGGGCTTACAACTGGAAGCGATCGCAGGGGCACGTCGCGGCTTCGGGCCAATCCCCGAATCTCCCGCGCACCGTCCCGATCGAACTTGCTGCCGCGATCGTCATCTTGCTGATCACGGCCGTGCTGGTAACGACACCGCCCCCGGCCCACTAGCGGTGGTCCGGGGGCGGAGAAAGACTTCGCGGAGCGAAGCGGGCGGCGTCAGCGAGCTCGCGTCGTAATCGACAGGGCTCCGATCCATCCATCGCCGCCGTAGCGTGCACTTGCCTCGCCAGAAGACAAGATCTCGATCCGCTTGACTTCGTCGATCGATATGCCTCGAATGGCCGACACGCCGTCGCCCTCGCGGCGTTCGTTGATAAAGACCTGAACGCCCGTGAGTCGGCCGTTGTTGAGACTCGTGTTCACGGAGGAGAGGAGAATCACCTCGCCCACGCCCGAGAACCGATCGAACCGAAGCCGCGTGTGCTGCCGTAGGAGTTCGTAAACACTCATCTCCGGCAGGTTGACCAGATCTTCTTCGCGAATGAATTCAGAGTTGTACGCATCGCTGGTTCCCTTCGACAGGGAACCGGTCTCGCGGATCTCTTCCGAGCCTGCGGCGCTCGCCAGCGAGAGCTCCAGGTCTTTCTGCGCCAACATCTCGGACGCCGTGTAGGTCACAGCGGTCCCCCGAAGGTCGGCGAACGTCGCCCGGAGCTGGACCTCGGTACCCATCGGAATCCCGCAAACCGCGTAGACCCCTTCTGCCGACGTCTCTCCCTCGCGGCGCTGTCGTGCTCCGTCCTGCACCCAGCTGGCCGCGACTTTGGCGCCGGGAACCAGCGTCTCGTTTTCCGGGTCGGTCACGAACCCGACGACCGCGGCTTCTTGATCCGGGTCATTTTCCGGACAGAAGTCGGAATAGCCCTGTGCCGCTGCAAGCGTCGGTGCCGCCAAAATCGCGGCGACGGGAAGGAGTCTCACGATCGAGTATCGCATGCGTACCTCTCTGTTTCGTTCGCCGTTTTTTCACGGCCACGCTGGCTCACTGGCGCGACCCGCCGGAGACATGACACAATACGAGCCTAAAAACGCCCTTGCTTCACCCCATACCCCCATTGATACCCGCGATGACACCCTTTGTGCCACCAGGACTCCTCCTTTGAGCGATATTCCGAGGCGTGACTTCCTCCGTCGGGCAGGCGTCTACGCCGGCGCCGCCGCGCTCGCGCCCTCCCTCTCGGGTTTGCTGGCCTGCAACGGGACGGCGGGGGCGTCGAGACGCACCTCGGCGCTCGGGTACGGTCCGCTACGCTCGGCGGGGCCCGAGCTCGCGCTTCCACAAGGCTTTCAGTACACGCTGTTGAGCGTTCAGGGCCAACCCATGACAGACGGCACGCCGACGCCGCGCGCGCACGACGGCATGGGGTTGTTTCCGGCCGGAGATGACCGGGTTCGCCTGGTTCGAAATCACGAGGTACAAAACGCACCGACGGAGCCGAGCCCCTTGGTCTCCGAAGCCCTCGCCTACGACCCGCTCGCGGGCGGGGGCACGACGACGCTGGAGCTACGGCTACCCAGCTCGGGACCCCCGGAGTTGGTCCGCGACTTCGTGAGTCTCGGCGGGACCATCATCAACTGCGCGGGGGGAATCACGCCGTGGCGCTCGTGGTTGACCTGCGAGGAGACAAATCAGGGTCTGTCCAAAGGCTGGTCGGTGCCGCACGGCTACATCTTCGAGGTGCCCGCCGACGCCGACGGCCCGACCCGTGCCGTGCCGCTGAAAGACATGGGCCGGTTTACACACGAGGCCGTGGCCGTCGACCCTGCGACTGGGTTCGTCTACGAGACGGAGGACACGAATCGGCGGTCTGGCTTCTATCGCTTTCGTCCTGACACTCGCCAAGTCCTCTCCGAGGGCGGGACGCTCGAGATGCTCGCCGTCGTGGGCCAGCCCCAGATCGATCTGCGGACGGGTCGGGAGCCCGGCGTCTGGATGGACGTCGAGTGGGTGGCGATCCCGGATCCCGACCCGCAGGAGGCGGAGAGAGACGTTTCCGCCGTATTCCAACAAGGGTTCGAGGCCGGGGGAGCCAGGTTCTCGCGTTTGGAAGGCTGTTTCTACGCCGACGAGAGCATCTACTTCGACGCCACCAATGGGGGAGATGCCCAGCTCGGCCAAGTGTGGCGATATGTGCCCGGGAGCGAGTCCCTGGTCCTCGTGTTCGAATCTCCATCCGAGGACGTCCTCAACGCCCCCGACAATCTGGCCGTGAGCCCTCGCGGCGGTCTTCTCATCTGTGAGGACAATTCGGGCATCTCGCACCTGCACGGCATGTCGCCGGCCGGAGAAATCTTCCCGTTTGCGCAAAACACGCTCAATCAACGTGAGTTCGCTGGCCCCTGCTTCAGCCCGGATGGCCGATATCTATTCGTTAACATCCAGGGCGATCTGTTCGCCCGCGGGCCCGGGAACCTCGGCTACACGCTGGCGATCTGGGGACCTTGGGAGGATGGAGGGCTATGAGTCCGACGTCTCCGCCGGCCACGCCGGTGCCTGCCGCCTGAAGGGCAGGAGGATCCGCGCGACGCGCTCGAAGAAGAGATAGTCCCAGGCCCAGTTGAGTAGCACCGCGAACCGGTTTCTGAATCCGATCAGATACACGATGTGGATGAGCAGCCAGAGCCACCACGCAGGAAGCCCTGTGAAGTCTCTGCCCGCGACCCGCGCGGCGGCCGAATTTCGGCCAATGACGGCCAACAACCCCTTATCGCGGTATCGGAAGGCCCTGGGGGAACGCCCCGCATGGATGGCCTCGATCGCTCGGGCCGTGTGTCGCCCTCCCTGCATCGCGACTTGAGCGAGCATGGGTAGATCCTGGCCCTCAGGCATCTGAGCGAGGTCGCCGACGATGAATACCTCGGGCCGATCCTCCACCTGAAGGGTGCCCGAAACCCGGACCCGCCCCCCAGGGGTCACCGGCAGACCCCAGGATCGAACCACGGGCGGACCTTGAACGCCCGCTGTCCAGGCCACGGTCGTAGCTCCGAGGCGGTGGTCCGGCGATCCGCCCTCGCGGGCCGGCTCGAGGAGTTGTACGCCGTCTTCCCATACCGCCGTCACCCGGGCCCCCAGACGGATCTCCACCCCCATCTTTTCCAGCCTTCGACGCGCATACGCGCTGAGCCGCGAGGACATGGCCGTGAGCAAACGGTCGCCCGCCTCGAGCAGAACGATCGAAGCCTCGCCGGCCAACGCGGGGTAGTCGCGCTCGAGCGGCCCGCGCACCAGTTCCGACAAAGCGCCCGCGTACTCGACGCCTGTCGGACCCCCGCCCACGACCACGAAGCGCAGGAGGCTTGCCCGTTTCTCGGCAGCTGGCTCATGCAGCGCGGTTTCGAACCGGGACAGAACGTGGCTTCGCAGAGCGATTCCGTCCTCGAGGGTCTTGAGGGGAAAGGCGTGGTCACGAGCGCCCGGGGTGCCGAAATCCCAGGCCACCGTGCCGAGCGCCACGACCAGAAAATCGTATGCGTGGACACCGTGCGAGGTGTAGACGAGTTTCTTCTCCAGATCCAGGCGGAGCGCATCAGCGTTCAAAAAATGCAGATTGTCCTGTCCTCGCGTGATGGTTCGCACGGGGCGTGCGATGGCAAAAGGCTCGAGTTCGGCGGCGCCGACTTGGTACAGAAGCGGGAGGAACGTGTGGAAGTTGTTGCGGTCGAGAAGGGTGATGTCGGCGTCGAAACGACGAAGGGCCCGCGCCGTCCAAAGCCCGCCAAACCCCGCCCCCAGAATCAGGACCTTCGGTCTCGGTTCGCTCAACGAATCTTTGCCCTCGGCTTAGCGGCGACGCTGGCGGGCTGTGTCGCCCGCGCGCCGATCGTGACGACACCCGTCGATCTAGGACCCTACGACGTGGGCTGGACCCAAACCGGCGTCTCGTCTTGGTACGGTGATCCGTTCCACGGACGCCGCACCGCCTCCGGCGAAGTCTACGACATGGACAAGATGACCGCCGCCCACCAGTCGCTGCCCTTTGGGACCGTGATCTTGGTGAACAATCGAGACAACGATCGCAGCGTGGAGCTGACGGTCAACGATCGGGGTCCGTTCGCCAAGGACCGAATCCTGGATGTTTCGCGCGCAGGCGCCCGCGCGCTCGGGATGATTGGTCCCGGAACGGCCCGCATCCGCATCACGATCCTGAAAGCTGGTGGCGATATCGTGTCGGTGAGGGGTGGATGCGTCGACGTCCAGATCGCCTCGTTCCGCAACCGGCAGCCTGCGGAGACTCGGGTCGCGGAGGCCCGCCAAGCGGGCTTCGCGGCGCGCATCGAGCGCGAAGGCCAGTGGTATCGCGTCTTGGTGGGCCCGTTCGAGGAGGAAGCCAGCGCGAATCGCGCCATTGAGACCCTAGAGGGCTTCGTTCGGCGCTGCGCGATGTGACGCCACGCAGGGCCGCGTCGTGAAGAGGGTTAGTACCCGCGTTCCAAAGCTTTTCGTCTGGCGATCGATGCAGTCCCGAAAGCCGTTCCTGAGGCGTTCAACTCGGGACGGAGGTCGGAACCGGCGCCCGGCTCAGAGGCTTTAGAGAGGAACGATCGCAGAGTTCTCGGAAGCGCGTGGCGTCGGCAGGGGAGCGCAGGTAGCTTTTTCGGCCCCCCGCTTGGATGACTCGCCCGGCGCAGATGCCCGACACACGTCGTCGATCTGGCATCTCGAGACAGCCGCTTTTTGGAGGTGTGAATGGTTGGGAGAAGGTTAACGCTCGGCGCACTCGCCGCCCTCGCCGTGTTCGCGGGGCCGGCCGCCGAGACTCTAGAAGCGCAAGCGGGTCGCTACTTCGGCCGTAACAAGGTCGTCTACAAGTCGTTCGATTTCAAAGTCATCAAGACCGAACACTTCGACATCTATTACTACGAAGAGGAAGCGGAGGCGGCCCGGATCTTGGGACGCCAGGCCGAGCGCTGGTACGCACGGCTGTCGCGCGTCCTCGGGCACGAGCTCCGCCAGCGACAACCGATCATACTCTATGCCGATCACTCGGACTTCGAGCAGACGAACACGACGGCCGGGTTCACGGACGAGGGGACACAGGGCTTTACCGAGATCCTGAAGCGCCGACTCGTCATGCCGATGATGATCTCGATGGCCGAGACCGACCATCTTCTCGGCCACGAGTTGACGCACGCCTTTCAGTTCGACATGACGGGGCAGGGCACAGGTGGGCCGGGGTTGGACATCCCGGGCGCCATTCGCCTCCCGCTTTGGTTCATCGAGGGGATGGCCGAATACCTGTCGATCGGGCCAGTCGACCCCTTTACGACGATGTGGATGCGGGACGCGCTGGATCTCGAGGATGGGTTCCCCACGATTCCCGATCTGCAAAATCGAAAGTTCTTTCCCTACCGGTACGGCCACGCCTTCTGGTCCTATATCGGGGGGACGTTTGGCGACGACAAACTGGGCCGGATCCTCAATCTCGCCGGGCGGACGGGGAATCCCTATGGGGCCCTCGAGGCCGTCCTGGAGGTTCCGCTCAACGAGTTGTCGGAACGCTGGGGCAATGAACTCAGAACGTACTTCGAGGAGGCGCGAGCGCAGACCCACTCTCCGGATGAGTACGGCCGTCGAGTCATCTACGAACCGGACGAGGAAGGCTTTCTAAACCTGGGTCCGGCGATCAGCCCGGACGGCAACGACCTGGTGTATCTCTCGCAGCGCGATCTGTTCGCCATCGAGATGTTCGTGGCCGACGCGCACACCGGTGAGGTGAAGCGCCGGCTGACGAACAACGCGGTCGATCCTCACTTCGAGAGCCTGCAGTTCGTGAACTCGGCCGGCGAATGGCACCCCGATGGTCGCTACTTCGCCGTCGCAGGCATCAACCGCGGCGAACCGATCATCAGCGTGTTGGACATCGAGCAAGGCGGAATCGCTCGCGAGGTGAAGCTCGATGGTGTCGGCGAAGCGTATACCCCCACCTGGTCGCCCGACGGGAATCGAATCGCGTTTACCGGGCATCGCAACGGGTTCACCGACCTCTTCGTTCTCGATCTCACCACAGAGGAACTCACTCGATTGACGGCGGACCAGTACGCGGACCTGCAGCCCTCCTGGTCGCCCGACGGAAGGTATATCGCGTTCACGACCGACCGTTTTACTTCGGACCTCGAAGTGCTGGTTGCAGGACCGTATCAGATCGCCCTGTACGACATGGAGTCTGGAGAGATCCAGGAGCTTCCGAACTTCGACGACCAAATGCGGAACTTCAATCCTGCATGGTCGCCGGACGGGAGGAGCCTCTACTTCGTCTCCGATCATGACGGCATCTCGAACCTGTATCGCCTCGACATGGAGTCGCGCGAGCCGTACCTCGTGACCGATCTTTGGACGGGAGTTAGCGGTCTCAGTGGTATCAGTCCCGCCATCTCGGTCGCCCGTCAGACGGGCGAGGTCGCCTTTAGCGTCAATAAGGGCGGTCCGTTCAGCTATGAGATCTACGTGATCGATGATCCGCAGATCCTCGCCGGCGAGCCGGCGCCCGACATGCTCGTTGAAGTGGACGCTTCGATCATCCCGCCTCGCGAACGCCTCTCCACGACGCATGCGGAGCTGCTCGCGAACCCGCGGTTGGGTCTTGCAGACCCGATCACGTTCGAGGATGACGACTACCGTTCTTCGCTCGGGCTCGACTTCATTTCGCAGCCCACGCTCGCTTTCGGCGCCAGTGACTTCGGCGTCTTCTTCGCCGGCGGCGCAAGCCTGTTCTTCTCCGATCTTCTAGGAAACCGGACGCTCCAGACGCTTCTCCAGGTCAATACCACCTTTGGAAACGTCATCCAGGGCACGGCCGCGCTCGCGGGCTACGAGAACCTCTCGTCGCGCTGGAATTGGGCGCTGCTGGGAGGCCAAGTCCCGCGCGTTACGCGGCAGTTCGGATTCCAACAAGGGCAGCTGGAGGACGGGACTCCGATCAACCTGTTCCAGGAACTCCGATTCTTCGAGATCAACCGGCAGCTCACGGGGATCTTGGCGTATCCGTTCAATCGAAACTCTCGGATCGAGTTCTCGGGCTCCGTGAGCCAGGTCGACTTTGCGGCGGAGATCGAGGAGTTCGGGTTCAACCAAATCACCGGTCAGCTCGTGATCGACAACAAGACGAGTCTGCCCGACTGCGAGACGAACACCCTGTTCTTCAACGGGTGCGCGCCCGCGTCGTTGTACCTGGCCAACGTCAGCGCGGCGCTGGTCTACGACACGTCGATCTTTGGCGGCACGAGCCCGATTTGGGGACAGCGCTACCGCCTCGAAGTCGCGCCGTCCACCGGGAGCTTGAACTTCCTTACGTTGATCGGCGACGTGCGGCGCTATTTCCGCGCGGCGCCCTTTACCCTCGGTGCCCGGGCGCTCCACTTCGGTCGTTGGGGGGGCGATGCGAACGACGGTCGTTTGGGTCGACTGTTCCTAGGACAGCCGTCGCTTGTGCGCGGCTACACGGATGGGTCGTTCCGCGTCGAGGAATGCACGAGCCCCGGCGCCGCGTCCGGAGTCTTCAATTGCCCCGTATTCGAGCAGCTGATCGGTAGTCGAATCGCAGTGGCCAACATCGAGCTCCGACTCCCGTTGATCGGCGGGATCGGCGTCGTTCGTGCGCCCGGCGTGCCGCCGATCGAGATCGGCGCATTCTACGATGTGGGTAAAGCCTGGAGTTCGGATGGTGACCCGAACTGTCCCGATGCGAACGGCTGCAACTTTGCCCAGCGAGACTGGGTGAGCAGTGCCGGTTTCTTCACGCGGCTGAATTTGTTCGGGTTCGCGATCGGGGAACTCGCATTTGCCCACCCGTTCGATCGACCGGACAAGGACTGGGTATGGCAGCTCAGCCTCACCCCGGGCTTCTAGGTCGCAGGTGAGACGCGCGAACGAGAATCTTGACGGCAGGGGTCGTGCCGATGGAGTGATTCGGTGAAGCTGATCTTCAACTGGCTGATCAACGCGGCCGCGCTCTATGTCACGGCACAGATCATCCCGGGCGTCCGGGTCGGGGGGCTGGAAAACTTGCTCGTGGCGGCGCTCGCGATCGGCCTCATCAACGCGATCATTCGCCCGATCCTGACGTTCGTGACGCTTCCGATCACGGTGCTCACCCTCGGGCTCTTCTATTTTGTCCTAAACGGCGGGCTGTTCTACGCGGCGGCGCAGTTCACGCCGGGATTCGAACTCGACACGTTCATGAGCGCGATCTTGGGCGCTGTGGTGATGTCGATTGTGGCGACCGTGCTCCACCTCTTCGTAAAGCCAAAGAAGAAGAAATAGGACTACGCGTCGGCCGCGTAGTAGGGCGTAGCGCCGGCTGCGTGGTCGGTGACGTCCTGCACATCGACGACCTCAGGTGCAGCCTCCTTGATCATCTCTTTGATGCCCTGGGTGAGCGTCACGGACGCCATGCCGCAACCCTGACATCCCCCGCCCATGGTGACATAGACGATGTTGTCACGGATGTCGACGAGTTGAACCGTGCCGCCATGGCTGGCGACGCCCGGGTTGACGCGTTCCGCGATCACACGCTCTACGCGCTCGACCAGCGGTCCCTCCAGGGGCGCGCTGCCGAGCGGCTTGATGTTCGGGTTGACGAATCGAAACCCCGCCCCGTGGAGCGACTCGACCCAGTCGATCTCGGTCCCCGCGAGGATCGCGGCGCTCTTGGGATCGACGACGACCTCGAACCCAGAGGTCTCGAACGTCTGGTCGTCGGCCTCCCGTTCGTGCGGTTCGATGAGCGCCATTTCATACTCTGGCGCGATGGGGCTCGAGCCTTGGACGCTGACGCGCACGGCTAGGCTGTCGGACGTGTCTTCGGCCATGAACGCGTGGATTTGGTCTCGAGCCGCATCCGAAAAAACGAGCATCTGATCTTCAGCCAACGTTTTTCTCCATGAGCAGGGCCAGTCCGGCTGAGGCCCGGGTTATTCGCGTGACGTCAGTCGCCCACTGCCGCTCGGGCGACAAACAGCAGATTCGCCGGACGTTCCGCCATCCGGCGCATAAAGTACGCGTACCACTCCGTTCCGTAAGGTACGTACACACGGACGTTGTACCCCGAATTGACGAGTTGTGCCTGCACGTCGCGCCGGACCCCATACAGCATCTGAAACTCGAAGGCCTCGGCCGGAACCGCATGGGCGTCCGCGAAGCTCCGAGCCTGCTCAATCATGGCGTCATCGTGGGTGGCGATCGCGACCGGCGGAACCCCAGCCACCATCTCCGTCGCCGTAGCCTCCGAGAGGAGGCGCCTGCTCAGGTGCACATAGTTGGCGTCCACGTCCTCGCGGCGCTGGTACGCGACCGAAGCTGGCTCGCTATAAGCGCCCTTACACAAGCGGATCGCGGCCCGTCGGGCGATGAGATTGCTGATGTCTTCTTCGCTGCGAAACAAATAGCTTTGAATGACGATGCCGACCGCGCGCGAGCTTGCGGAGACTCGACCAAACACCTCGAGGATCGCCGCGGTGTGGTTCGACCCCTCCATGTCGATGCGGACAAACGAGCCACACGCATCGGCCGCGGTCACGATCCGTTCGAGGTGCGAAGTGCACAGATCTAGATCGATGTCGAGCCCCAATTGAGTGAGCTTGAGGCTGATGGTCGAGCTTGCTTCGCTGGCGTCGATCCGAGATAGACTCTCGATGTAGGCGTCGGTGGCCGATGCGGCTTCCTCCGGACGCGACACACTCTCTCCGAGGTAGTCGAGTGTGACCCGGAACCCCGAGTCGTTGAGACCCTTTACGACGCTGAGCGCTGTGTCCAGGTCCTCGCCCGCGACAAAACGGGCCGCTAGAGACCGCGCCCGCCGGGTCTTGAGCAGCAGGTTCTTCAGGCCCTCCCTCTCGCTGAGGAAGAGCAGGGATCTTCGAAGCAAGTTGGACGTCTCTTTCTAGACCGGCGCCCCGGCTTCGGACTGCTCTAGGTTGCGACGAAGATCGGAGGCGGTGTAGAGAACGATCGTGCGAAGGCCGGCCTTCTCGATTGCCGCGACTCCGCCTTCCTCGCGGTCGACCAGACCAAGCACGCCGAGCACTTCGCCGCGGGCGTGATTCACGGCCTCACAGGCTTTGAGCGCGGATCCCCCCGTCGTGATGACATCTTCGACGATCACCACGCGGGCCCCCGGTTCGAAGCAGCCTTCGATCAATTGGCCTGCGCCGTGTCTTTTGGCTCTCTTTCGAACCGAAAACGCATGGATCGGGTTCTGTGATCTCCAACTCTCGTTGGCGATCGCGTAGGCCATCGGGTCTGCGCCCATCGTCAACCCACCGATCGCGTCGGGGGCCAGGCCGGCCGACCGGATGGCCTCGAGTCCGACCTTTCCAATCAGGACCTGTCCGTGCGCGTGCATCGTGGTCGTGCGGCAGTCGATGTAGTAGTCGCTACGGGCACCAGACGTGAGCTGAAACTCACCAAGTTGGAAAGAGCGTTCGGCCAACAAACTACACAACTGCTCATGCGAAGAGCTCAGGGGGACCTCCAAGTTTAGATGACCTGTCGGAGTGCTTGCCCGGACCCGGCGTCGCAATCGGCGCACAGTCCGTAGAGTTTTAGTTGACGTGTCAGAACACGAAAGCCCGTCGCGCCAGCGACTTCGGTTTGAACACGATCCAGCTCGTCGCGGTGAAACTCCACCACGGCCCCACACGCGGTGCAGATCATGTGATCGTGATGCGCAGGGCCGACCCGCGTTTCGTAGCGTTTGAATCCTTCGTCAAAATCGTGCTCGGTCGCGAGACCGACGCGAACGAGAAGACGTAGAGTCCGATACACGGTCGCCTTGCCCACATTCTCGTTTATCAGGCTCAGACGGTCCGATACTTCGTCCGCGGACAGATGCCGCCCGGATTCGAATAGGATGCGCGCCACCGCTTCCCGTTGGTGGGTCACCGGGAGGTGGTGCTCCTGAAGGGCGGCTCGAAAGAGCCCCCCCATGACTGCCGCGCAGCCCAACGGGGGGCGCGGCGTTACGAGTTCGGTCATTGGCTCGTGTAAAAGTCGACTCAGAGACCCCGCGGGGCCGTTCTCATGACGGTGAGAAGATAGAGTCGAAGCTCAGGCCTGCAACCAATGGCTGTCAAAGTCATCGCTCACTTGCCGGAGGACGCGGTCCACCGGGGAGGTCGGGCGGGGCGTCAAGAATCGATCTGAGAAGCTGTTGAGGGCCTGTCGCATGGGCGTAAACGCCTCGGCAGCGTCCCGATAAAGCCCATCCAGGTGCTGCCGACGGGCAAACGGATCATCTGCGGCCAGTGAAAACCCCGTCTGACCCATTTCCTCATAGTAGCTCAGATCCGGCCCCCCCCTACGGTGCACCCGATGGCTGATCCAATCCGGAAACAGCCCCGACAGCCACAGGGCGAGATTCCCGAGGTGCGCCCTGAGGAGAAACCCCCGGCGCCCATCCGCGTCCGACATGTCCTGGGCGATATCGACGAGGTACCGGTAGTCGCCATCGTCGTAATCCGCGATGCGGTGGGCCCGCCCGGTGTGGGCAAAACGTAGAAACACAGACGTCACGTAGTCAGCCAGGAGACGGCTCTCGACGCCGTTGTCGAGGAGGCTACGCCGGAGAAGGATGTACGAGATGAGCGGCAGGGGCAGACGAGAGACGCCCGGCTCGTCGCGCACCGCAGCGGCGACGGCGGGATGATCCAGGAGTGGATCGATTCCTCGCTCAGCTACCAGCGCATCGAGTTCGCGCTTGTCCTCACCGGCGCGCGCAAGCAAGCCGACCAACTGACTCGCCTCATCGCGCCCGAAACCTGACCGTACGTCTGGAAGAATCACTCCGCCCTCCTTCCGCGACCCTCGTCCTAAGTCTCGGTCAAACCGTCATTTGGCTTGAATGACGACCGCCGCGACCCCGGTAGAACTGCACCTCCCATGCCTCTACAAGACGAACCGGGGCCCACATTGGCCACACGGTTTCCCCCGCGAAACCTGCGGAGCTAGGTTTGGTATAAGAACCTCGCGCCCAAACGCCCACTCGAAGCCCGCCGGTAGGCATCGGCTATGCAACCCGGAAACCGACTCATGAAAAACGTTCTACCCCGTCTCGTGGTGCCACTGGCGCTCGCGGTCGCCGCCTGCGGTACCGCCGAGGCAGACAGTCGCATCGAAGGCGAATCGACGATCTCTAGTCAGGATCCCGCGGCGTCCGGCGACGAGCCGGTCACGGCCAGTGACTTCGTCACCATCCATGCGGGCGGAGTTGCCGTCCAGGTCGAGATCGCCGATGAACCCGCCGAGCATTCCCGTGGGCTGATGCACCGACAGTCACTCGGCGAGAACGAGGGCATGCTCTTTATCTATCCGAGCGAGCGGACGCTCGCGTTTTGGATGAAGAACACGTTGGTTCCCCTCGATATCGCCTACGCCGACCGTGAGGGTCGGATCGTCGATATCCAACAAATGGAACCCCAAACGACAGAGAACCACCCCTCGGCCGCCCCAGCGCAGTACGCGCTCGAGATGAACCGGGGTTGGTTCGAGGCCAACGGCGTGCGTGTGGGCGACCGGATCGAGTTTTGACAACGCAACCATCGAATTCAAGAGCAGGAGAGCACGCACGTGAGCGGTGACCACCGGATCGAACGGGACTCGATGGGGGAGATGCAGATCCCCTCGGATCGGCTGTACGGAGCGCAGACGGAACGAGCACGCCAGAACTTCCCCATCTCGAAGCTTCGGTTCGGGCGTCGGTTCATCGAGGCGCTCGGCGCGATCAAGCTCTCGGCGTCGCGCGTGAACCGTGCCCTGGGTCTCCTTGACGAAGAGTTGGGTGCCGCGATCGAACGGGCGGCATCCGAGGTGATGGACGGAGCGCTCGATGACCATTTCGTGCTCGATATCTTCCAGACCGGCTCCGGTACCTCGACCAACATGAACGCCAACGAGGTGATCTCGAACCGGGCGATCCAGCTCATGGGTGGAGAGGTCGGTTCGCGTAGTCCTGTCCACCCGAACGATCACGTCAACATGGGTCAGTCCTCCAACGATGTGATCCCGACGGCGACACACGTATCGGCGCTGATCGCGATTGAAAGGGAGCTGCTGCCCGCGCTGGCCGTGCTCCACGCCGCGTTGGAGGAGAAGGCCAAAGCCTTTGATCACGTGCCGAAGGCCGGGCGCACGCACCTTCAAGACGCGACACCGATTCGACTCGGACAGGAGTTCGCGGGGTACGCGAGTCAGGTCCAGAAGGCCATACAGAGGGTGTCTTCGACCCGCGATTCCCTCGCGGAACTGGCGATCGGGGGCACGGCGGTCGGGACCGGCATCAACACGCACCCGGAGTTTGGGAGCGCGGTCGCCGCAGAGCTCAGCAAGGTCTTGGACGTGTCATTCCGCGAGGCGGAGAACCACTTCGAGGCTCAGTCCGCTCGGGACGCCGTCGTCGAGGCGAGCGGTGCGCTGCGTACAGCGGCCGTGAGCTTGATGAAGATCGCCAACGATCTCCGCTGGCTTTCGTCCGGACCGCGCACTGGACTCGGTGAGATCGAACTCCCGGCGGTGCAGCCTGGTTCGTCGATCATGCCGGGGAAGGTGAACCCCGTCATGGCAGAGTCCGTCTGCATGGTGTGCGCTCAAGTCATCGGCAATGACGGCGCGATCGTCATCGGCGGTCAGTCGGGGAACTTCGAGCTCAACGTCATGATTCCCGTCATGGCCCACAATCTTCTCGAGAGCATTCAGATCATGGCCAGCGTGAGTGTCGAGTTTGCGGAGCGATGCGTGGCCGGGATCACGGTCAACGAGGAGCGTTGTCGCTTGAACGCAGAGTCGACCGCCGCGCTGGCGACGGCTCTCGCCCCTGTCATCGGCTACGACAAAGCGGCGGAGATCGCAAAGCGATCGCTCAAGGAAGGGAGAACGCTGCGCGAGTTGGTGCTGGAAGAGGCGCTCGTGGAGCCAGCGGAGCTCGAGCGGATTCTCGACTTTCGAGCGATGACCGAACCGGGGATCGCCTAACAGGTGCCTGACTAGGCTTTGTCGGCCGGCTACGAGTCAGGGATCAGGCGCTCCGGGAGCAAGCGATTCACGTTGAACTCGGCCAAGCGGACGACCGCACCGTCAGCGTCTCGGACCAGCCAGTCTCCAGCGTCCGCGTCCTCGATGAATCGAAGCGAAAGCACGAGGCGGCGACCGGTGACGTCGCCCTCGTCTTCGGCGAACACATCGAACGCCGCCGTCGGATCGGAGAAATCTGCCGCCGCCATCGCTTCGTCCGTTGGGAAACCGCTGGCCGAAAGGCTCGGTAGCATGCGTAGGATACCCATGACCGCGCTGGAATCGGCTGGGGCGTCGCCGATCATCCACCCGGCGTCGTCGCGTCGGACGACCACCTCACGGTCGCCCCGCGTCAGCACCAAGTCGCGGACCGCGCTCGTGTCGACTTGGGCCATGATACGGACGCGCCAGCCGTCCCGATCGCGACTCAGGTAGCCACCCGCCGGCCCGTCGAGGCGGAACACCGCGTCCGCATCGGGCAACCGAACGAAGTACCCACCGGCGGCCAGGTCGCGCGTCCCGAGTCGGAACGCGATCGGTCCTCCCGCCTCCGTGTATACCTCGACGCGCCGTCCAGAAGACGCGTCCACCTGCATCGCGGCATGATTGCTCGGGTTCCGGGCCACCTGGATGTCCGAAGTCAGGCTGGTCAAGACGCCGATCAAGTCCTCGACTTTTGCCGCGTCCGCGCGATAGCCATCCACCGTCCAACCTGTCGCCGACTGGTCCAATCGGATCGTGTCGCCCTCGACGATTTGGATGATGTCGATGCGCGTCGGCGGGTCCGCGAGTGCGAAACGAAAGCCATCCGTCACTTCGAGGGAGCCGCCGGCCCCGTCGTCGCGGAAGAGCCGTGGCAGATAAAGCAGAACAGCCACACCCAGGAGAAGCGCGACCAACTTCAGCTGTTTCGAGTTCATACGAGCGCTCCCCCGGCTTCGAAGACCCTCGCCTGAATCCGTCGTCGACGCGCCAGTCGACCGATTCCGAACAACACAAAGAGTAGGGGCACTCCCACGAGATTGCCGTACTTCGCCACGTCGCGCACGACGCCGTTCGAGAACAGAAGTTGGGGCGGTGAGCGGTCCTTCGATCGGATCGAGATCAGCGCTTCATCCTGCGCCAGCCAATCCACCGCGTTCTGAAAGAAGACCACTCCGGCCAGCGCGTTGGGGGAACGTTGGAGCGTCTGGTCTTCAATGAACGACGAGGAACCCGCTAGCACGATCCGGCCGCCTCCAGGTTCTGTATACGCCACCGCCAGGGTCTCGGTCGCGACGTCCTCCGGCCGAATCACGCTCTGCCAGTCCTGGTTGGGGTCGATCGAAATCGGGGGCTGTAGCCGACCGCCGAGGTCTGTCGTCGTGAGCAGGGGCGTCACCCTCGTGCTGTCTTGGACCTCGACGAGGAGCGGGCTGGGCCAATTGAACGTGACCGGGTTTCCGGCGTCGACGATCGGGTGTTCGGATGCGGGCTGCGCATCCAGCCAAAGCGGGTAAGGTATGACCACAAAACCGACCCCTGAGCGGATCTGAACCTGACCGCTCGCGCGCAGGTCGTAGGCGAGCGCCGGTATGATGCCCAATCCCCGGCTCTGGAGAAGTGAGTCCAGCACGGGATGAAAGCTGGGACCGGCGTACAGACTTTGCTGGTCGATCTGCGTCCCGCTCTGCATGATGAACAGACTCCCGCCCTCATCGAGAAACCGTCCAAGCATCTGGCCCTCGGCCGGATGGAAGACGTCCTGGCCGCCCGCGATCACGACGACGTCCACCGAGTCGGGCACCCCGATCGACGTAGAATCGAAGGCGAGCGACTGCACCGTGTACTCCTCTCGGAGCCGGCCTGAAGCGATGGTGAGCCCGGTTCGACTATCGAGCTCTCCGTGTCCGGTGAGCAGCGCGACCACGCTTCGGTCCTCTGAACTCATCCCGCGAATCATCGAGGCGAGGCGGTACTCCAGATCGTTGGTCTGACTCACCAACGGGATGATCTCGGTTTCGCCGGCGAACTGGATCGCAATTCCGAGATACCCGTCGCGCATCGACATCTCGTCCTGGCCGATCACGTTGAACCGCGTCGCCGGGATCCCGAGGACTTGGGCTTCTTGCGCGGCGTCCTCGTCGTCTTCGGGTGCGAGCTGGACCAGATTGACGTTTGCACCCCCGGCGGTATCGAAGTCGCGCAACAAGTCATCGATGTCGCGTCGGAGCGGCGTGAGACTCGGAGGAAGTTCTGCCGACCGGAAGAACTTGATCGATACGATGTCATCCAGCCCGGCCAGGAGATCCTTGGTCGGCTGCGAGAGCGTGTAGAGCTTGCCCGGCGTGAGGTCGAGCCGGCCACGGAGCTGCGATCCGGCCAAGGCGGTAAAGATCGCGATCGCGACCATGCCCAGCGCGCCCAAGCGGAGCCGTGCATAGGCCGGCCGACGTCGACTCAGCCTCTCACGCATCAGCGAAAAGTAGGTCAGGGCCAGAAACGCGGCCGTCACCGCGACGAAATAGAGCACATCGCGAAGATCGATGATGCCGCGCGCCACGTTCTCGAAGTGCCCCAAGATCCCGAGCCGTGTGGCGATCACGGAGAGAAAGCTTGGAAGCCCCAGCACGATGGCCGGCAAGCCGATCATGTAGAGCGCAAACCCGATCGTGACCCCGAGAATGAACGCGGTCACTTGGTTTCGCGTCAGCGACGAGGCCCACAGGCCGACGGCTACCAGGGCGGCGATGAGGAACGCCGCGCCAACGTATTGCGCGACGATGACGCCCATTTGGAGGTCAGCGCCGAGCGACAAGCCCAGCGGTACGCCGAACGTGCCGGCAAGCGCGATCAGTAGAAACAGCAAGACGCCCAGGAACTTGCCGAGCAGAAACTCGACGACTTCGATGGGTTGGGCGAGCACCAGTTCGAGCGTTCCCGCCTCGCGTTCCTCGGCCAGCGCCCTCATGCACACGGCGGGGACGAAAAACAGCACAAGCCACGGGAGAAGGTCGAGCATGGGTCGCATCGAAGCTTCTCCCAACAGATACGCGTCTCGGAAGAAAAAGAAGAAATTGATCCCGAGGAACACCACGAGAAGGATATACGCCGTCGCGTGGTCGAAATAGCTACTCAGCTCCCGGCGGGCGATCGTCCAAATCGATCGAATCATCGGACACCTCCCTCGGTCACCGTGAGGTCCCGGAACAGATCCTCGAGACTCGCTTGCTCCAGGTGAAGTTCCCACAGCGGCCAGTGGTGTTCAGCCGCCAGGGCGGAGATCTCTCCTCGCGGGTCTTCCTTCCCAGATCCTCGGACGACGAATCGAACCCTCGACCCCGAGCCGGGGGTCGCTTGCGCGGAGACCACGGATGGGAGCGCCTCTAGGGCCGCGATCGCCGCCTCTTCCGGCGCGTCGAGTTCGACGGAGACGCGCGCGCCGCTTTGATCGGAAACGAGCGACTCGACATCGCCATCCGCGACCACGTGTCCGCCGCTGATGATCACGACACGAGAACACGTCCGTTGAACTTCCTGCATGACGTGTGTGCTGAGCAGCACGGTTCGTTCTGTGCCGAGATGCGTAATCAGACTACGGATCTCCACGCGCTGGTTTGGATCGAGTCCTTCCGTCGGTTCATCCAGAATCAGGATCTCCGGCTCGGACAGGATCGCCTGGGCCAAGCCGACTCGCTGGCGGTACCCTTTCGACAGCTGGTTGATCGGGCGATAGTAGACGGCCTCGATCCCGGTCTGCGACACCACGTCGTCGGTCCGAGAGCGGATCTCGTCGGTGCCCATCCCTCGAAGCTTGCCCATAAAGGTGATGTATTCCCCGGCGAGCATCTCCCGATACACCGGGTTCGTTTCCGGCAGGTAACCGATTCTTCGTCGGAGCTCGGTCGGATGATCTTCGATCGACAGCCCGTCGATCTCGATCGACCCGGCGTCGGGCTCCAGATACTGCGTCAACAATCGCATCGTCGTCGTTTTTCCGGCCCCGTTCGGCCCCAAGAACCCGACGACTTCGCCCCGATCGATCGAGAAACTGATCTCGTCGACCGCGACCGTCTGGCCAAAGGCTTTCACGACATCTTTTAGTACAACGAGAGACATATGTGCTCCGGTCCGGGCAAGCCCGTAGCGCGTCCAACTCAGGAGGTTTCGCGACGTTCGACACACCCCAAATCGGAACCGTTGTTCGACGTTTTGAGGGCGCAAGCCGCAAAACTAGATCGGGTGAAGCCCGAGTCAAGCTCGCTCGGGACACGAGGAAGCCAGAATAGTACCTTGCGGGGTACCGTTTCCGCCCGTCCAAGGAGCTTGGCTTTGCACTCGTCCACCGTCCTCACCCGCGTGGCCGTCGCCCTTTTCGTGGGCGCCACCATGGCGCAGCCCCTGTCGGGGCAGGCCAGCGACCCTTTGACGCTCGAACGAATCCACGCGAGTGCGGACTTTGCCGCATCGGGTTTCTCCGGTATGTGGCTGCCCGACGGATCCGGCTGGGCCGTGACCGAGACGAGCGAAGCTGGTGGCGCCGCACTCGTTCGTGTGGATGCGGAAACCGGCGCGAGACAGACCCTGATTCCGACGGCGGAACTGACTCCTCCCGGCTTGTCGACGGCGCTGGCCGTGGAGTCCTTCCGCTTCGAAGGCCGGCGGGTACTTCTCTTTACCGACGCTCAGCAGGTCTGGAGAAGTCGGACCAGGGGTCGGTATTGGGTCTTCGACCTCGATCTTCGGACGCTCACGCCGGTCAGTCGAGCTTCGGGGTGGCAGATGTTCGCCAAGCTTTCTCCGGACGGCTCGAAGGTCGCCTTTGTCCGCGACAACGATCTTTGGCTTACCGAGCTCGCCACAGGCGAAGAGCGACGGCTGACGCGCGATGGCAGCGAGGCCATCATCAACGGGACCACGGACTGGGTCTACGAGGAGGAGCTCGGGTTGCGCGACGCGTTTCGTTGGAGCCCGGATGGAACCAAGATCGCCTACTGGCAGTTCGACCAGAGTCCGATCCGAGACTTTCCGATGGTCGATGAGACGCGGCTCTACCCCGAGCTTAGCCACGTGCAATATCCCAAGGCCGGGACTCCGAACTCGATCGTCCGCGTGGGGGCTTTCGATCTCGAGACGGGCGAGACCACGTGGTTCAAGGTGGATCCGACCAACGGGTACTACATCGCTCGAATGGATTGGGCCGCATCTTCGAGCGAAGTGACGATTCAGACGCTCACCAGACATCAGAATCGACTCGAACTTTTGACTGGTGACGCGACGACGGGTGCGACCCGCAGTCTGCTGGTCGAAGAAGATGAGGCGTGGGTCGACGTGGGAGACGAGGTCGCCTGGCTCGAGGGTGGCGACCGTTTTCTCTGGGTGAGCGACCGCGATGGGTGGCAGCATGTCTACCTGTATCGGCGAAATGGAGCGCTCGTGCGACAGCTCACGGAAGGCGAGTGGGATGTGACGGGCGTGCTTGGGTGGGACCCTGGGACCCGCCGCACGTACCTCTCTGCCGCGTACGCAGGTCCGCTGGGTCGATCCATCTTGAGTGTCGATCTGGACGGAAAGGTCTCGGAGTTGATGCACGGTGAACGAGGTTCCTACGACGCCGTGTTCAGTCCCGATTTCAAGCGCGTCGTACAGACCTACTCGACACTCGAGCATCCACCCGTGGTCACGTTGTACGAGAACCGGGGCCGTGAGGTGCGTGCAATGCGTGTCCTCGAAGACAATGCCGCATTGGTCGCGCACTTGGCGGCGGCGGATCTGTCCGCGCCCGAGTTCATCCACGTCGACGCGGCCGACGGAACCCCCCTCAATGCGTTTCTGATCAAGCCGTCGGATTTCGATCCGGAGCGGGAATACGGGCTGCTGCTCTACGTATACGGAGGGCCGGGCTCGCAAACGGCCGCTGATCGATGGGGTGGCTCACGGTATGTGTGGCACCAGTATCTCGCCCAACAAGGGGTGTTGGTCGCCAGCGTCGATAACCGCGGGACGGGCGCGCGCGGGCGCGCGTTCAAGAAGCAGACGTATCTAAAGCTCGGGCAGCTGGAGACGGCGGATCAACTGGCCGCCGTGTCGCAACTCGGCGAGCTGCCGTACGTCGACGCCGACAAAATCGGGATTTGGGGCTGGAGTTACGGTGGCTATATGACCTTGATGGCCACGCTCCAGAGCGAGGGCCGGATCGCCGCTGGCGTCTCGGTCGCACCGGTCACGGATTGGAAGCTGTACGACACGATCTACACCGAGCGTTTCATGCGCACGCCTCAGGAAAATGCGGCGGGCTACGGCAGCGGCGCGCCCACCGCGTATGCAGACAAGCTCGACTCGGAGTTGCTCATCATCCACGGTACGGGCGATGACAACGTTCACCCGCAAAACACGATGCAGATGATCGATGCGTTGGAAGAGGCGGGGAAACAGTTCGACATGCGTCTGTATCCGAACAAGCGGCATAGCATTGCCGGGGCCAAGACTCGTCTTCATTTGTTCGAGTACATTACCGGTTTCGTGCTTCGCCACCTGACCCCGGGTGGATCGCGGATCGCCGCCTGACCGCCGCTCCGGTCGAGCCCCGGCAGCCTCGATGAGTCAGCTCTTAGACGCCGCGCGCCGCGTTCTGGGGCTCGTGTTTCTCGCGCTGGTCGCCGTCCCGGCGTTCATGATTCTGAGTCCGACGCCTGAGAACGGGCCCACGGACCTGATGCGTCGTGCCGGCGCCGAGCAGTGGGAGTATACCTGGGGTCGGACCGGTGGGATCTGGACGCTCGCGGTGTTGGGGGCGGCGGCGCTGATCGCTGTTCTCACTCGGGGCCGTCTGTCGAAGGCGTTGAGTGTCGCTGGCGCCGTTCTCGAACGGCCGCCTCGTTGGGCGTTCGCGGTGGCGCTCGGCGTTTTGGGTGCCGCCCTCACGGCGTGGGTCGCGCAGGCCGTGTTCGATGGCCGAACGATCGTCAACGATGCAAGCGTGCAGCTGATCCAGGCGCGCTACTTCGCGGCGGGCTATCTGGCCGGGCCCGCCGTCGCGATGCCGGAGTTCTGGTCGATCCAGTTCATGGTCCAAACGGCCGCCGGTTGGGTGTCGCAGTACCCGCCCATGCACGCCCTCGCCCTGGCCGCGGGCTTCAAGCTCGGGGGGCCGTGGATCACGATGGCGATGGCGATGGGCGCAGTGGGAGTGTTCACGACGTTGTCGTTCGAGCGCCTCCTCCCGGAACGAATCTCGCTCGCACGTTTGGCGGCGTTGCTTTCGGTCGTGAGCCCGCTGCTGATCGGCCTCGCGGCGACCTACATGAACCACGCGATGGTGGCCGGCTTGGCTGCGCTCGCGCTTTACCTGGCCCTGAGGGCGGAGGAGGGAAGCGCGGCCTGGGCGGTCGCGGCGGGCGCTGCGGTCGGCGCCATGGTCACGA
The DNA here is from genome assembly GCA_029262175.1 of Gemmatimonadota bacterium. GTDB lineage: Bacteria > Gemmatimonadota > Gemmatimonadetes > Palauibacterales > Palauibacteraceae > Palauibacter. Next base: position 44,150 of record JAJCZV010000005.1, on the reverse strand, counting down.
CCCGACCGGTGTCCGGCCTCGCCATCGGGGCCGTCGTCACGGCCGCCGTCTGGATGTCGGCCAGCCGGCACGAGGAAGGCTTCGATCGGCCCTGGTTGATCAAGCGATTCGGAGGTTGGGTTCTGGGCGGGCTCCCGTTCGCGATCGGTTTCGGGTGGTTCAACAACCGCTTCTTTGGGAGTCCGTTCACGCTCGGGTACACCGCCGCGTCCGGCCCCAGTCACGGGCTGGGGTTTCACGCCGATCCGTGGGGACGTGCCTACGGGATGACGGAAGCCATCGGGTACACGTCGAGTGAACTCGTGTCGTTGGGACGCGAGTTGTTGGGCACGCCGCTGCCGATCGTGGCACTCATCGGCGTGTTCTTGGTGCTCGCCCCGCGTCTTACTCGCGGCGAACGGATTCTCCTCGCGTGGGCCGGGCTTCCGGTGCTCGCCAGCGCGCTCTACTGGCACCACGACCTCATATTCGGGCCGCGGATGCTGGGAGGGGCGATCCCGGCTTGGTGTGCGCTGTTCGTCGTGGCTTGTGTGGGCTTGGCCAAGATCAGTCGCGAAGGGTGGGCGTCGGACGCGATCGCCGTCGTTGTTTTGGCCGCGCTCGGGTTCGCCGGGTTCAGCGGGGGGCCGCAGCGGCTGACGCGTCTCGCGACCCGCCTCGCCCCGTTGCCGGCGGCGTTGAGCTCAGAACCGACCCTCGTGTTCGTTCACGAGTTCTGGCCCGACCGAGTGGGCGGTCGCCTCGCCGCTCGCGGCATGCGGCTGGACAGCGTGCGTTCGGTGCTCACACAGTTTCACCCGTGCCAGCTCGAGGCGGCCTTCGTCGGCCGGGAGGTCTCCGAAGTCGCCGAACGGTGTACCCTCGAGAACGCGTCCGACAGTTTGGGCGCCAGCGGGCTCACCAACTACATCTGGCTTGGCGATCCTCCGGGAGTCGACGGAGACGGCGTTCTTTGGGCGCGAGATCTCGGCCCTACCGTCAACGCTCGTTTGATCGCCGAGCACCCGACCCGGGCGCCGATCTTCCTGCTGCCGGTAAACGGCGGACGCGACGTACGGTTGGTGCCGTATGAGGAGGGAATACGAAAGCTATGGGGAGGTGCGGCGTCCAGCGGTGGAACGCCATAGGGCATTTGGCGGTGCCCCATTACCCATCGGAAAAAGCGGTGTCGAAGGCCGCGCGCGATGTCGGAAACGTGAGATCTCGAAGACGAGTACAGGCTTCCTGGGCGCCGTGCTCTCGATCCATCCCGCTGTCTTCCCATTCGATCGAAAGCGGTCCGCGGTAGCCGATATCGTCGAGCGCACGGATGATGTTTTCGAAGTTCACTTTGCCGCGCCCCAGAGACCGGAAGTCCCACCCGCGATCGATGTGGCCAAACGGCAAGTGCCCACCAAACGTACCGGAGCGACCGGGCGAGTCGGCCCACCACACGTCTTTCATGTGTGCGTGATAGATCCGATTTGAAAAGGCGCGTATAAACGTGATATAGTCGACGCCCTGGTAGGCCAGGTGGCTCGGATCGTAGTTGAAACCGAACGCCTCGCGATGGTCGAGCGCGTCGAGTGCGCGCTCGGCGCTCGAGACGTCGAACGCGATCTCCGTCGGATGCACCTCGAGCGCGAAGCGGACGCCCGCCGCATCGAACGCGTCGAGGATCGGATTCCAGCGATCGGCGAAAGCCCGAAATCCGTCTGCCACATACCCTTTTGGATGAGGCGGAAACGCGTAGGCCCCGCCCCATATCGGGCTCCCGGTGAACCCGTTGACCACCGGCACGCCAAGCTCGGCCGCCGCGGCGGCGGTTCGCTTCATGTCCTCGGCGGCCCGTTCCTGCACGCCCGCCGGCTTGCCGTCACCCCAGATGCGATCTGGCAGAATCTCGCGGTGGCGAGCGTCGATCGGATCGCACACCGCCTGGCCGACCAGATGGTTGGAGATCGCGTGAACGGTGAGCCCGTGCCGATCCAAGAGGTCGCGCTGCGCTTTCGGGTAGGCGTCCTCTTCCGTCGCGCGAACGGTGTCGAAATGATCACCCCAGCACGCGAGTTCGAGCCCATCGTATCCCCACGCGGCGGCCTTTTCGGCCAAGACCGCCAGCGGAAGATCCGCCCATTGACCGGTGAACAGCGTGATCGGTCGGACGTTCACTTTTGCGGCTCCTCTGGTGGGGTGTAGCGAGCGTCCACCCAGGTGCCCGCTCGAGCGCTGGCGACGGCGCGATCCAGAAAGTGGACGCCACGGGCGCCATCCCACACGCTGGGGTAATCGCCGGCGAGCGCGCCCGCATAGTCGCCGCTCGCATGCGCCGCGATGGCATCTACGACCGCTCGGTAGACATTCGCAAAACCTTCGATAAATCCCTCCGGGTGACCCGATGGGAGGCGCGACGCACCCCGTGCGTCGTCCCCCAAGCTGGCTTGGCCGCGCCTCAAGATCTCCAGTCGACCGGATGCATCGCGAAGCCGCAGCGTCTCGGCTTCTTCGTGTCTCCAAGCCACCGACCCCTCGGTGCCGTAGACCCGCAGCGAAAGATCGTTGTCCTCACCCGCTGCGATCTGCGAGGCCGTCAAACTGCCCCGCGCGCCACCGGTCCACCGCGACAGCAAGGCGGCATCATCTTCGAGGCGGCGCCCCTCGACAAACGTCGTAAGCTCAGCGGTCAGTTCCTCGATCTCCAGGTCCGTGACATAACGCGCCAGGTTGTGGACGTGCGTGCCGATGTCACCGAGTGCGCCCGCGGCTCCGGCTCGGCTCGGGTCGGTGCGCCACTCCGCCTGACGGTGTCCCGTCTCCTCAAGAGGCGTGGAGAGCCAACCCTGGAGGTACTCCACCTGAATTCTGCGCACGCGTCCGATCCGCCCGTCCCGCACGAGCGATCGGGCCTCTTTGACCATGGGGTACCCGGTGTAGTTGTGCGTGAGCGCGAACACGGTCTTGGCCTGAGCCACGAGGCGACACAGGGTCTCGGCGTCCTCCAGCGTGGTCGTGAGCGGCTTGTCGCACACGACGTGAAAGCCCGCCGCCAGAAACGTTTTCGCCACTTCGAAGTGGAGGTGGTTGGGCGTGACGATGACGACAAAGTCGATGCGATCGCCCTCGGGTCGGGCCGCTTCCGCCGCCGCCATATCGTGAAAGCTGCCGAATACGCGCCCGGGATCGAGGCCGAGCGACCGCCCTTTCTCGCGCGACGCGACCTCGTCGGATGAAAAGGCCCCCGACACCAGCCCGGCGAGACCGTCGAGGCCCGCCGCCATGCGATGGACGTCACCGATGAACGCGCCCGGTCCCCCGCCGACCATGCCGTAGCGAAGTCGACGCATCACTCCAACGTCTCGATGTGGGTCGCCCGATACCCGCCAATGCTCCGATCGCGCGCATAGAGAAGGCCGAAGACCAGGATCAACGCGCCGGTAAACGGAACGATGGACCGGAACGATGCCCGTCCGCCGTAGTTGTCAGCCGGCCCCAAGATGGCCGAGGCGCGGTCGACGAGCTGGGCGTCCGCACCCGAACTAATGATGGCCCGCAGCGCGTTGGCCGTAGCGATCTCGGGAAGTCGCCCCTCGTCGCGCAACGTCGCGAGCGCCTCGCGAACGGCGCCCGCGGCTACCTCGATATCGGGTGGCGCGCTCGCCTCCTCGCTCGGAAACTGGGCCGAGGCATCCTGGAACAGGGCAGCGGTCTCCACTGCCGGCAGCTGCTCGTGTCCGATCCGATCCGCGATCTGGCCCATCCACGGGGTCGTGACAAGCCCGACCGTCGCGGTTCCGACCGCCCCCATCAAACCAAGCCCCAGCGCCCCGGACCGGGGGATCCGCTCCGAAACGAATCCGAGCATGGTTGGCCAAAAATAGCACACGCCGACGGCGAATACGGTCGCAGAGGCAAACGCCACCGCGGTGGTCTCGGCGTAGCTGAGCCAATACAAACCGATGACCGACACGATCGCGCTGGCGAGGAGGACGCCGGTCGGGGAGAGGCGTTCAACCGCGAAACCCGCCTTGTAGCGCAGGAGCGCCATGAGACCGTTGATCCAGGCGAGGACGAGGATGCCGGGGATGCCGCCGGACTCCAGTACCGCGGGAACCCAACGGTTGGGTCCGAGTTCGGTCGATGCGGTGATCGCCATGCACGCGAGCATCAGGAGCATGAGTGGCGTCGTGAACGTCGCTCGGAACATCTGCCCCATCGTGACCCCGGCCCGCGTCCCCTCGGTGGGCGGAAACGTTTCTCGCAACATGAGCCAGCCATAGATCAGCGTCGGAACGATGATCAGTCCGACCTTCAGCTGCCACGCTTGCATTCCGATGCGGTCCAACCCGTAGGCAAGCAAAGATCCGATCACGATGCCGCCGGGAAACCAGACATGAAACTGGTTCAGTTTTACCGTCTTGGTCTCGGGGTACAGCGACGCCACGAGGGGATTGCACACGGCTTCGACGAGCCCGTTGCCAAGAGCCAACGTCAGCGCGCCAAAGAACAACATCGTAAAGCCACCGGCGAAGATCAGCGTCAGTGCGCCCGCCAAGTGCAAGACAAACGCGAGCCGGAGAAGTCGTCGCATGCCGATCGTGTCACAGAACGGAGCGAAGAGGAGCTGAGAGACGGCGAACCCCCACAGGCTCGCACCGCCGATCCAGCCAACCTGCAGGTTGGTCAGCCTGAACTCCTGCTTCAATGTCAGCATGATCGCGCCGATGACGGCGAAGGTGATCGAGGTGGCGATCAACGACACGCAACTGGCAAGAAACAACCGGTCGGGTCGTACGCTTGAAAGGGGTTCAGACACTCACAGCTCCCTCGTGTGGTTGGCCGGGTGGCCACGCTAGCGCGGCGTCCTCGCGACGCGCAACGCCGTCTCGATCGGCAGGACTGACGTGAGCAGCCGTGAGGAGGTCTAGCTGCCACGATGAGACAAGCTATTCTTTTGCGGTCCGCCCCATACCGAACAGGAGACAGCCGTGAAACGAATCGCACGCGTGGGACTCGTCGTCTTCGCTTCGACCGTGTTGAGCGTGGAAACGTCCGCAGCTCAGACCGCGACGGCGTACTCGCCGAAGTCGTTGGGTGCCAGCGACTACGCACGAGCCGAGCAATTCGTGTTTTTCAACGCGGAGCGCTTCACATCGGGAACCGGCGTCGACCCAAAATGGATCGACTCGAATCGGTTTTGGTACCGAAACCAGGTCTTCGGAGGGCATGAGTTCGTCGTAGTCGATGCTGCGGCACGCACCCGGAACGCCCTCTTCGATCACGATCGCCTGGCGGCCGCGCTCAATCAGGTGTCCGACGAAACTCATGAGGGGAACAAGCTTCCCTTCGACGATCTCGAGTTCACCGCCGATGGCATCCGATTTTGGACCGCACCGAGCGAGCGCTGGGTCTGCAATTTGACGACCTACGCCTGTACAGGCCCCGAGGCCGTCGCCCGGGTGACCGATGAAATCGTCTCACCGAACGGCGCGGTGGCCGTGGTTTCACGCGATGAGAATCTATGGATCCGAGACGCATCCACAGGTGCGGAACGGCAGCTCTCCACCGATGGTACGCTGAACAACGGCTACGGGGTCGCACCCGAAGGCTGTTGTACGGAGATCACCAACCGGCGGAGCGATTTCGCATCCCCTGCGGTAGCCGAGTGGTCACCGGATGGAAGCCGCATCGCGACGCACCGATACGACGAACGCGAGGTCCTCGACTTCCACCTGTTGGAGGCCGCGACAGGCCGACCGATCCTACACAGCTACAAGTATGCACTCCCAGGGGACTCGATCGTCCCGTCATGGGATCTCTATGTGTTCGATGCGGAGACCGGGGCGTCGGTACGCGCCGATTTGGATCCGATGGTCGGCAACTTTGGCGGCGCCGACACCGCCTGGGCCGCCGTGCAGTGGAGCGCCGATGGCGAGCGTGTGTACTTCTCGCACCATGAGCGCGACCACAAGACTGAAACGCTCACGGAAATGGAAGCTTCGAGCGGTGCCACGCGCTCGGTCATCGTCGAAACGAACGACACGTTCGTAGAACTCAATCAGCTTCGGGTCCCGCCGAACTGGCGCGTGCTCGACAACGGTCGAGAATTCATCTGGTTTTCCGAGAAAGATGGATGGGGTCATCTGTATCTCCATGACCTGGCTACCGGCCAAGTCAAGAACCGGATCACCGACGGGTCGTGGCTCGTGCTCGCTCTGCTCCAGGTCGACGAGGCGGCGCGGGCGGTCTACTTCACGGCGGTCGGCCGTGAGCCCGGCGACCCCTACCACCGTCACCTGTACCGCGCCTCGCTGGACGGGGGTGCGGTCACACTCCTCACACCGGAGGATCGAGACCATCAAATCAGTCTCTCACCCGACGGTCGCTACTTCGTGGACACGTATTCGACGCGCTCGGCAGCACCAGTGACCGTCTTGCGCGACAAAACCGGCCGTGTCGTGATGACGGTGGAGGAAGCGGACATCTCTCCGCTTCTCGAGGCCGGGTGGGAGCCTCCCGTTCGTTTCAAAGCCAAGGCGCGCGACGGCGTCACCGAGGTCTACGGGTATCTGTGGCTACCTCCGAACATGGAGGACAACGTTCGATATCCCGTCGTAGACTACGTCTATCCAGGCCCGCAAATCGGCCCGATTCGGACGCCGGGATTCACGACGGGGCCGCGGGGTCAGGGCCACTCGTTCGCCCAACTCGGCTTCGTGACGTTCGTGGTGGACGCCATCGGCACGCCCTACAGATCGAAAGCGTTCCACGACGGCTATTACGGGGACATGCGCGACAACGGGCTTCCCGACCACATCTCCGCGCTCAAGGAACTGGCCCTCTCGTACCCCATAGATCTGGATCGCGTCGGCATCTTTGGTCATTCCGGCGGCGGCTTCGCCTCGACAGACGCGATTTTGAGCTATCCCGACTTCTTCAAAGTGGCCGTTTCCGGGGCCGGGAATCACGACCAGCGAGGCTACCACTTTCCGTGGGGCGAGAAGTATCAGGGTCTGCTCGAGCGGGGAGCGGACGGCACGGACAACTTTGATTCGCAGGCCAACCAGAATCTGGTGGCGAACCTCAAGGGGAAACTGCTCCTTCACTACGGGACGCTGGACGACAACGTCCACCCGAACATGACGCTATTGGTGGCCCAGCAGCTCATCGAACACAACAAAGACTTCGACATGCTGGTGTTTCCAAATCGGAACCACGGCTATGCTCGGGAGCCCTACTTGATTCGCCGAACCTGGGACTACTTCGTGGAGCACCTCCTGGGCGCGGAACCGCCCACAGAGTTCGATCTGCGTCCGGCGGATCCTTAGGCGCCTACGCCGCAGCGGGGGTCGGTGATGTTTCGATGGTGCTTCACCGTCGCCGACACCGCTTCGTCCTTCATGGCCTCGCCCCACCACTTGGCGAAGGCCCACAGATGTTCGGGTGCGTCCGCATCTTCCGTTGCGCCGGGCGCTCCCTCGACGCCGGCCTCGGCCAGTAGCCACCGCGCGAGCACGGTGCCGGGGTGGGACACCCCCTCGTGAAGAGGATTGGTCACCCGATCCGGCTGGAAGACATACGGCTGCCAATCGGCGACGAGACTCCATAGTCGCCGGTCTTCGGCGATGACCGCTGGTTGCCGCACCGCACGGTAGAAGCGTTTCATGCGCTCGCTCGCATTGACTTCGAGCGTGACCGCGATCAACGCGATGTTGGGGTGCCGGCGGACGACGGCGAAGTCGTCGCACGAAGCACGGATGATGCCCAGGCTCTCCGGCCTGCTCGGGTCGGCGCCGACGATCGGAGCCAAGATCACCTCGTCCTCCCGACCCGTGAACACGAAGACGTCGGAGAAGTAGCTCGGCCGTCGATCAAAGCGCATGAACGTCTGCGCATGTCGGACCGCGACGGACGCAGGATCGCACGCCCCGGCGAGCCCGATATAGATCGTGTTGTCAGGGTTCTTGATCAGCCGCCGCAGACCGAATCGTCGTCGGGCGACCGCGCGGGTGCCTCGTGCCTTGGAGGCACGCGATTGGGGGCTCACTCTCATCTTCGTCCGCCTCCTGAAGGTTCCATCTGAGCAAAGGTTCCACTCATCTAAGTTCTACCTCATGTGTACAGGGGATGCGTCCGCCCTCGGGCCACGACCGTACGACCCTGCCGTCTTCCCTTTGGACGTAGTCGGAGGTCGCGACGCGTCCCGGCCAATGGCGCGCGCTCGAGCCCGAACTCTGGAGCACCTTGGCAGTGGATCGCAGCTCAAAGCGCACTTTGACGCCTCCGGCGATGTGGGATTTCCGGAGCCGTATGAGACCGAAGTTGTCGCGCGATGCGAGCCCCCAGAGCGTTCGTTCTGCCTGCTTGATGGTGGTCCCGACCTGAACGCGGGGTGGCGTGTCCGCGTTCGGGCGACCGCCACCGAACCACGTGAGCACCGAGAGAGGAGAGGAGACGAACTCGTACCTCTGGCGGCGCCTCGCGCCGGAGCCCGTCCTCCACCGATTCAGTCGCGCTTGGTGCAGGTCGCCAGCGAGGACCACGATGTCGTGCGGGGCCTCTTCGACGGTTCTCCAGATCGCTTCCGCGTCGGCGGGAAATGCCAGCAGGTTGTGATCGGACGTCGCGAACAGGAATTTCGACCGCGCTTTTTGAAACAGCGACGAAGCCGAAACCAGCACCCCCGGTTTCGTCAGTCCCGCCCCCCAAGCCACCAGTGCCTCGCGTTGAGCGGTGTCGAACAGACGCTTGGGGCGGATGCGGTTGCCGTCTCCTCGGTCCGAACGCGTGTCCATGACAAACATCGACACGAGTCCGAGGTCCAACTCGAAATAGGACCGACGGTCGGGGTGACCGAGCGTTTGAAACGCCTCCAACGCGTGACGCGCTGCATCGCCGTGGGCTTCCCACTTCTTCTGGCCTCGTCCGTTGTCTGCACTCGAGCTTCGGTCGAGGTGGACCATGAAGTATGGATAGTCGTTCCAGAAATCATGGTCATCCGGCGTGAAGAGGCTGATGCCGCCCGCTAGGAAACGTTTGTAGCCGGGATGAGTCCAATACTTCTCGTACGCCCCGACGGTCCCCCAGACCTCGTTGGGTCGGTTATCGAGCCGCTCGGGATCCAGATACAGTTGATCGCCGCAATGGATACGGATATGGGGCCGGTCGCCCGGACGCTCGCGAACAAAGCTGTCCCACGCGTCGCCGACGTTCTCCCACGGGCTGGCCCTGTAGAAACATGACCCGAGGAGCAATCGAAGTTCGCTATCCGGTCCGGGAGGCGTCAGAACCGTTGCTCGCTCGCCCGATAGATCGACGTGAAGCAAACGGTCGGTCGGCCAGCCACGAATCTCGAACAGACGACGAGGAGTCGGGGGGCGGACGAGATGATCGGGCAGGGCCACCACGCGCGTGGTGAGGTTCGGCACCAGGCCACCGTCCCCAGCGTTCCGGACCACCGGCAGCCCGGACGCGCGGTCGGTCCAAACTCGCAACCAGGTGTGCTCGGTCGTGGGAGGCCCATTGATGCCGACCTGAATCGTCATGTGCCTACGCTCCGTGCCTCTTGCCCAACTTGCAAATAGGTGATAAATATATCACATGTTAATCGACCCACGCACGGAAGAGCTGGATGTGGTCTGGAAGGGGCTCTCCAACCCGACTCGGCGGGCCATTCTCGACGTACTGACGGACGGCCCACAGTCGACCGGGGCGCTGGCGCGGCAGTTTCCGGAACTCTCCCGGTTCGCCGTGATGCAGCACCTCCGCGTCCTCGAAGAGGGCGGGCTGGTGATCCGACAAAAGGTCGGGCGGGAAACGCAGAACCACCTGAATCCGGTCCCGATCCAGCAGATCTATCGCCGCTGGGTGGCGCGTTTTCAGCAGCCGTGGGCGGAAGCATTGGTCTCGCTCAAGCAGGGGCTCGAGCACAACGACGACGGAAACGATAAACAGGAGAATCTTGCCGGATGAACGCGACAAAGGCGGGGGTCGAGCACGTCCTTTCGGTGGACATCGCGGTGCCACGAGAAAAGGTGTGGGCGGAGATCACGAAGATCGGAGCGATCCAAAGACCACTCTACAACTGCGTGCTCGAGACCGATTTCAAGCCGGGGAGCAAGCTCCGCTACTATAGCCCGGATCGAAAACGCGTCTTCGTCGTTGGCGAGATCATCGAGTTCTCGCCCCCAGAGCGATTCGTGCACACGTACCTGTTCACGCAGGTAACGGACGAGCCACCGACCGTCGTAACGTGGGAGCTCTCGGAGATCGCCACTGGTTGTAAGGTCACGATTACGCACAGCGGTTGGACGGACGCGCACAAGGCGCCCGAGAAGAGCGCCGGCGGTTGGAAGGATATCCTCGGGCTGCTCAAGGATGAGCTCGAGCGCGGTCAGATTTCGCTCAAATGGCGGGTCATCTACCGCTTGATGACCGCTTTCATGTTCATGATGCCAAAATCGACGACCGTCGCGGAAGTGGAGAAAGCCGGGTGGTAAGGAGAGTGCCACCTTGTCGCGTTTGGATCGGTCCCGCACGTTCCGAGGAACCTCGTACTCGACCGTAGGAGCCCCGGATGACTCAGTCCCGAACTCGGTTTGGTTGGATCTCAGCGTTCGTCGTCGTTTTCGCCTCCGCCTGCGGTGCCGAGGAAACGGCCGAAACCGCCTCGACGACCATGGAGTCCCCGGCGGAGGATCCGGCCGGCGATCCGATGGCGGCGTTGATCGCCCGCGGAGAATCACTGGAGCTGCCGACGAATTGGGATCCGCCGCCTGGTGAGCCCATCGACCACCACACATCGGGCTTTGCCAAAACCCTCTGTTCGGCCGTGTTTATTACCGGGCTCGACCCGGCGGATGCGGCCGCCAACGTCGGCGGGTTTACGAGTCCCTTCGATCAGCGCGCCGCGGTCGTCGATACGGTCGTCGACTTCGACGACAAATCCGTGAGCCTGACGCTCGGGTCGGGGGTCGTGCGCACGGCGAAGTTCTACGGCGACCAGGGCTGTATCACGCACAACATGGGCGAGGACGGGCTCCACTTCGAACCGTCGATGGTCGAGCCACGAACGCCCGATCCAGCTACGACGGCGTGGCCGATGGGCGACGTGCTCGCCGACGCACCATATCCGAGCGAAATCGATATGGCCAAGGTCGATGAGGCCGTCGCGGTGGCCATGGATCCGATCGGTAAGACGCTCGGGTTCGTCGTCACCTACAAGGGTCGCATCATCGGCGAGGGCTACGGCGAGGGCGTCGACATGCACACGCCGTTCGAAAGCTGGTCGATGGGCAAATCGCTCACCGGCACCCTCATGGCCGTGCTCATCGAGCAGGGCGTTTATGGGCTCTGGCAGCGCGCTCCGGTCCCTGAATGGCAGGGCGATGGCCGCAAGAACATCCGCATCGCCGACATCATGCGGATGTCGAGTGGAATTCGGATCGTCGCGCCGGGGGACCCCGACTACACGGAAGACATGGGGTACCCGGACCATCTGTATCTGTACACCGGACCCAACGCGTTCCAGTGGGCGGCCACACGACCGCAACAATGGATGCCCAACACCGTCGGCCGTTATCGGAACACCGATCCGGCGTTGACGAACTACCTGATCCGACTCGGGGTCGAAGGACGCGGCGAAGATTATCACGCGTTTCCGCAGAGAAATCTCTTCGACAAACTCGGAATCCGGAACATCGTCATGGAGACCGACCCGTACGGGAATTTCCTGACGCAGGGGTACGAGTTCGGGTCGGCGCGAGACTGGGCGCGGCTCGGCAACCTCTATCTTCAAGACGGCGTGTGGGAAGGCGAGCGGATTTTGCCCGAAGGCTACGTCGACTACGCCATGGAGATCGCACCGGCATGGATCGCGGACGGTCGCCCGATCTATGGCGGTGGCTTCCTCTGGAAAGACCTCGGGTTTCCGATCGAAGACGACTATGGCGCGTTCGGGGGCGCGGGCGGTCAGTACACGGTGATCATCCCGTCGCGCGGACTCGTCGTCGCGAGACTCGGGAAATACACGGGGGGAGGCCCCGGACGCCCGAATCTGGACAAGGCCTTCGAGCTCTTGATGGAGGCGGTTCCGCCGATTCGCTAGTCGGAAGTCGCGGTTTGCTGACTCGCTAGCTCCTTCGCGCGCCCGGCAAGGCTGGGCGCGTCGAGGACCTGAGCGACCAGTCCGAAGGCCTCGGTGGGTCCCGTCCACTCGAGGTCATCAACGGTCTTGGACACGGGTGCGGCGGTGACCAGCGTCGCGAGTCGTCGAAAGAGCAGCGCGTCCTCCAAGTGCTCTGTGAGCGCGGCCGACAAGCGCGCCGCTCCTCGAACCGGGGCGTCCCAATCCGCCGCGTCTTTCGGGATATCCTCGATCCGCCCGTAGCGATGGAGCAAGGCGGCTGCGGTCTTGGCGCCAAAGCCGCGCACCCCGGGGAAGCCGTCGGCCGCATCTCCGACCAGCGCGAGCCAGTCCGGAATGGCAGAGGGCGGCACACCGAACTTCTCGATGATCCCGGCTTCGTTGCGAACGATTCGTTGTCTGCGGTCAAACTGCACCACGCGATCGCCGCGAACGCTCTGCGCGAGGTCCTTGTCCGGGGTGCAGAGAAGGACCTGTTCTACCCGGGGGTCCGCCGCCGCCATCTCCGCGCCCGCTGCCATCCCGTCGTCGGCTTCGTGCTCGATCATCGGCCACACCACGAACCCGGCAGCCGTCAACGCTTCCTCAACGAGCGGAAACTGAGACAGCAAACTCGGGTCGATATCCGAGCCGTCTTTGTATCCCGGCCAAAGATCGTTGCGGAACGACCGGATCACGTGATCGGTCGCGATCGCAAGATGGGTCGCGCCCGACTCGACGAGGCCCAGGAGCGACGCCACGACGCCGCGGGCGGCCGCAACCTCGTGGCCCCCCGCGTTCTTGGCCGAAGGCATCGCAAAAAAATGCCGGAAGAGCTCGTAGGTCCCGTCGACCAGATGGACGTGCATGCGAGCCCCGGGCGTTACGGCGTCAGACGACGGATCTTGATGTTTCGGAACGACGCCGGGTCGCCATGGTCCTGAAGTCCGATGTGGCCCTCGTGGTGGACTCCGTACTGCGGCCACTCGACAAACTTGCTGTTCGCCACCAGGGCGCTCCAGGCCTCCGAACCGAGTTCGTATTCGACCACCTGGGTGCCGTTGAGCCAATGGACCACGCGGTTGCCATGTCGAACGATTCGCACTTCGTTCCATTCGCCAAGCGGCCGAGTGACGTCCGCGCTCGGTGCGTGCAGCGCGTAGTTCGAGCCGGCCGAGGTCATCGGGTTTTGTCCGTCCCGGTGACCTGCGTTGTCCAAGATCTGCATCTCGGGACCGGACTCATACGTGCGTTCTTCGGTCTCTACGATGCCGAACATCACACCGCTGTTTCCAGCGGGACCGATCTTCCACTCGAGCCGGAGGTCGAAGTCACCGTAGGTGTCCCGCGTGATGATGTCCCCGCCTCCCTGACCTGGCGTGTACACGAGGGCCGCATCCCGCGCCGACCAACCCGCGGGCACGTCTTGGCGCTGATAGCCGCGCCAGGCGTCGATCGACGCTCCGTCAAACAGGAGTTGAAACCCGTCGGCGGTTTCGGTCGGGGTGAGGGTGTTCGTCGCGTCCTGATTCATGGGGTCGACCTCCGATTCCGTGGGAGGACGATCCGCTTGTCCGCCCGCGGCGCCGCAAGCCCCGAAGAGTGCGGTGCCGAGGATCGCGATCGCGCTGCGGCGCCGGGCAGTTGGGTCGGCGCGACGGGACATAGGGAACTCCAAGGGTCTGGGGGACGGGTCAGCCCCGTGAATCTATCGCTAGCGTCGACCGCCAGCGATCCGCAGGGCCTCGGGGCGCCTCCTAAGCGCGAGCATGCTCCAGGTACCCAAGACCGGTCCGATGGCCAACGGGACGAAGGCCCACTGCCAGCCCCAGGTCGATTGCCAAACGGGGAGCAGTCGAATCGTGACCAGCGTCAACAAGAACCCCATCGCGGTCTGAAGCGTGAGTGCAGTCCCCACATATTCCGGCTCGGCGAGCTCGCTGACGCAGGCCGAGAACTGCGCTGAGTCTGCGACGATCGCAAACCCCCAGATCAGACATACTACGGCCAAGGCTGGCGCAGCTCCGGCAAACAGGAAGCCGATTGCCACGCAGCACGCGCCGCTGGTGATCATACTCACGCTGGTGATGACGGTCCGACCCAACCGATCGGCGAGTACGCCGGCGATCGAGGCTCCGGCGGCGCCGGTCGCGATCATGGCGAACGACAGGTAGGAGGCCCATTCGGGCGACGTCGCCGGGTTCGCATCCGCGACGAAGCTCGCGGCCAAGAAAGCCGGGAGCCACGTCCAAACCGCGTATAGCTCCCACATGTGACCGAAGTATCCGCCGTTGGCCAACATGCTCGCCCGGTCTCCCAGGATCCGGCGAATGGCGCCCGGATCGAACGGGGCCGCCGGAGATTGGAAAGGGCCAGCTCGGAGTCCGGCGAAGGCCACGACCGCCGCGAGCACGGCGATGCACGACGAAGCATAGAGGACCGACTGCCAGGCGCCCAGTCCGCCCAGAGGCCGAAGCAGGTGAGGGGAGGCCGTTCCCAGCGTGAGGGCGCCGATCATGACCCCGATCGCCATGCCGCGCCCCTCGCGAAACCAACCGGCCATCATCTTCATGCCCGGCGGGTACACGCCGGCCAAAGCCATACCGGTCAAGAAACGCAACGGGATCGCCGTACCCAAACCGTTCCCCCACGCCGCGATCGAGGCCGTCGCGGCCGCCGCGAGCAGCGCCGACCCGGCGATCAGTCGCTTTGGGTCCCAGATGTCGGCCAGCGTGAGCACGGCGGAGAGGAGCGCGCCGGCCACGAACCCCAATTGAACCGACATCGTCAGCCAGGCAGCGCCGCTGTCGGTGACGCCCCATTCCGTCCGCAGCTCGGGGACGACCGCGCTCGCCGAAAACCACAGTCCCATCGAGAGAAACTCGACCCACGCCAGCAACCAGAGCTGTCGTATCCGCTCTTTCCGGTGAGCGACCTCGTGGGGCTGGTCGCCCACCGCGCTAGCCCTCGCTGTCGGCGTATTGCTGCTGTAGTCCCTGCACGACGGCGGGGTCGGCCAGCGTCGTAGTGTCGCCGAGCGCCCTTCCTTCGGCCACATCGCGAAGCAAACGTCGCATGATTTTCCCGCTCCGCGTTTTGGGCAGTTCCGCCGCAAAGATCAGGTCCGCCGGTCGCGCGATGGCCCCGATCTGTGTCGCCACGTGGCTGCGGATCTCTTCCCTCAGCTCGTCGGTTGTCTCGATCCCTTCGACGACGCTCACGAACGCGGCGACGGCCTGTCCCTTGATGTCGTCGGCGCGCCCCACGACCGCGGCCTCGGCCACAGCGGGATGATCGACCAGCGCGGACTCGACTTCCATTGTGCCGATTCGATGGCCCGCGACATTGAGCACATCGTCGACGCGACCCATGATCCAGAGGTAGCCGTCCTTGTCGATGCGAGCGCCATCGCCTGGGAAATAGATGTCCGGCCATTTGGACCAATACGTCTCACGATAACGCGCTTCGTCTCCCCAGATTCCGCGCAGCATCGCGGGCCAAGGGGTCGTGATGGCGAGATAGCCGCTCTCGGCCGGCTGCCCTTCTTCATCCAGAATCGTCGCGTCAATGCCGGGAAAGCCGAACGTGACGCTGCCGGGTTTCGTTGTTGTGGCGCCAGGAAGCGGGGTCAGCATCATTCCGCCCGTCTCGGTTTGCCACCACGTATCGATGATGGGGCACCGCTCGTGACCGATCGTCTTGTTGTACCAGATCCAGGCTTCCGGGTTGATGGGTTCCCCGACGCTTCCCAGAAGGCGGATACACGAAAGATCGTACTTCGCCGGCCATTGATCGCCCCACTTCATAAACGCACGAATCGCGGTCGGGGCCGTATAGAAGATCGTCGTACCGTACCTCTCCACGAGTTCCCAGAAGCGTCCGCGATCCGGCCAGTCGGGTCCGCCCTCATACATGAAAACCGTCGCCCCGTTCGCAAGCGGGCCGTACACGATGTAGGAGTGTCCCGTTACCCAACCGACGTCCGCCGTGCACCAGAACACGTCGTCATCTTTGAGATCGAACACCCACTTGGCCGTCGCGGCGACCTGTGTCATGTAGCCGCCGGTCGTATGCATGACGCCCTTGGGGTTCCCCGTGGTACCCGACGTATAAAGGAGATAGAGAAGGTCTTCCGAATCCATGGATTCCGGCGGGCAATCCGCAGAGGCTGCGGCAACGATCTCGTGGTACCAATGATCGCGGCCGGCCTGCATCTCGCACGAGGGGATCTCGATGGCCTCGCCGTGCGGTGCAGCTCCGATATCTGTTGCGGCTCCGCGCTGGACCACGACGACGGTGGAGACGAAGTCGAGCCCGACGATGGCCGCATCGGTGCTTGCCTTGAGCGGTATGACGGTTCCACGTCGATAGCCGCCGTCCGCCGTGATCACACATTTGGCGTGCGCGTCTTCGATTCGGTCGTGGAGCGATTGCGGTGAGAACCCGCCAAACACGACCGAGTGCGGGGCGCCGATTCGCGCGCACGCGAGCATGGCGATCACCGCTTCGGGGATCATGGGGAGGTAGATCGCGACCCGATCGCCCTTGGCCACGCCCAACGCTTTGAGGGCGTTGGCGAAGCGACTGACCTCGGAATGGAGTTCTCGATACGTGAAGGTCCGCGTGTCCCCGGGCTCGCCCTCCCAAATCAACGCCTGCTTGTCTCCGATCGTATCGAGGTGCCGATCGAGGCAGTTGTGTGCCGCGTTCAGTTTCCCGCCGACAAACCACTTGGCGAAGGGTGGATTCCACTCGAGGACCCGCTGCCAGGGCTCGAACCAATCCAGTTCACGGGCCCAGTTTTCCCAGTACGCCTCGCGGTCCAGGGCGGCTTGGTCGTAGGGTGTCTGATCGTTTACATGGGCGGCATCGGCAAATGCGGTGGGCGGTTTGAACGTCCGCTGTTCGTTGAGAAGGACGTCGATCTCGCTGTGAGGTTTGGTCATGGTGGTCCGCTCAGATAGCGCGCGCCCGCCGTACGCCTTCCGGTGCAATCGGCCGGCCGCTTGTCAGATTCCCGTCGATATCGCCATTTGTCGACCCCGCCTGGCGGCTCGAGGAGCGTGACAGTAGGCGGCGCGCGCGCGGGCACGCAAGAACGCTTTGACCCGGATTTGTTCGCAATGAGCGACGGTACATTACTCCTGATTCTGCTGATTCCGGCCGTGTTGGCTTTCGCGTTTGGGATTTGGGTAGGTCTGGGCTATCCGGGCATGTATGACAAGTACGAAAAAACGGGCCGGGTGTCCCGCGAGTCTCCCCTCGCGTGGTTGTTACGCGGAGGCAGGCGACGCTTGCGAACCGAGATCGAGCGCGAGCAGGACCTCGAGAAAGAGCCCGAGGACAACAGTCGAACGGAGACCCGACCGCGCTTCGACCGGGGACGGCGCATCCCGCGATGACCCCACATCCTCAAGATGACCCTGCCGACGACCGATCGAGCCCGCTCGCCCGGCGTCTGGAGGTACGACGCGTCCTGGCGTGGGTCCTGTTGGCGAACCTCGTCGCGATCGCCGCAAAGCTCTACGTGGGGGTTCGTTCGGGGTCGATCGCGGTGATGGGCGATGCCGCGCACTCGGGGATCGACGCGGTGAACAACCTCGTCGGTCTGGCGGCCATGCGGCTGGCGGCGGCTCCGCCGGACGAGCGGCATCCCTACGGGCACGGAAAATTCGAGACCTTGGCCGCCTTGGCCGTGGCTGCTTTCCTTTCGGTGACCTGTTTCGAGCTTCTCGAGGGCGCCGTCGGACGACTCCGCTCGGGCGGGACTGCGCCGGATATCCAGCCCATGATGCTTGCCGTCCTCGCGGGAACGATGGTTTTGAACGGCGCCGTCGCGTGGAGTGAGAACCGGGCCGGCAAGCGGCTTTCGAGCCAGATGCTCGCGGCGGATGCCCGTCACACGGCATCCGATGTCGTCGTGAGCGCGGCGGTACTCGTGGGCGTCGGGCTCATGGCCGCATTTCAGTGGGAGAATGTCGACGCCATCCTGGCGATTTTCGTCGCGCTCGTCGTGGCCCACTCCGGCTATGAGATCCTCAAGGACACGATCCCGGACCTCGTCGATGAGCGGGCGACGGATCCGTCCGAGATCAGCTCCGTAGCGTCGACGATCCCTGGCGTCCGAGGAACCAGTCAGATCCGATCGCGCGGAAAGCGGGGCGATGGTTTCGCCGAACTCACGATTCATGTCGCGCGAGAAGAGACGGTGGTGACGGCACACGAAATCGCCGATCAGGTGGAGAAAGGGATCGCCGTCGAAATGGATTTTGTGGACGTAACCGTCCATGTAGAACCCGAGGAGGGCCCCGGCGGAGAAGCCTAAACGCTTCCGACGTTCTCCGGCTGCGTCAGGTCCGAGCTGACGTCGGACTCGGATTCCACGCCCTCCGCGTGCCCATCGAGTCCCTCTTCGCCCGCTTCTAATTCCCAAGCGCAATGCTCGCCCGCATGGGCCTCACAGCAGCGGTGCACGACGCGCCCCGCGCCCGCGCGATAGTCCGCCAGCACGAGGGTGATGGCGCCGTCCAGTACCGAACACCCCACGCCACCCTCCGCCGCCGTGGCGGGAAGGCCGTGCTGAACCACGAGCGCGTCGGGCTTGCGGTCGATTCGAACCACCGCTCCGGGGCTCAGTTGACGAGCGATCCTCTGCACTCGACGCCAAGCCTGGCGGCTTCGGATCGCGTGCGGCAGGACGCGAAGCCCGAGCGTAGCCGCGAAACGACGTTCATCAAGTGAGTGACGGGCAATCCGCTGTCCGGCGTCGATGAAGACCGCGGCGGCGTCGGGTCGTCGGCTCACGAGTTCGAACAAACTCGCGACTTCGGTGGCGCTTACACCGCCCCTTCGTCGCTCATATCGCTTGATTTGATCGCCCACGACGCTGGATAAACCGAGACGTCGACGGAGGTTGAGCGGAAGGTCCGACTCCGCGAGTTCGCCGGGGTCGGCGGGCGTATCCAAGTCGCGCAGCGATGCCAAGAGGGCCAACGCAACGCTGACGGGAACGGATCCTGAGTATGTGGAGGCCTGTTGCATATATAGCCAACGGTATGGCCGCCGGATGGGCGCAGCAAGCGAACCATCTGGCGGTCCGCGGTGTTTCGTCCCACGTGGGCCATTGCCGGTTCGGAAGTGGCGCACGAGTCTGTCGGACCTAAGGCAAAAGAAAACGGAGATGGTATGAACGCACCGGATGGATTGAAGAGCACCACACACGCGCTGTTGAGAATCGTGACGGGCCTCATGTTTTGGCAGCACGGAGCTCAAAAACTGTTGGGAATGATGGGCGGGATGGGACCTGACGGCGGCAGCGTGAGCTTCTACTCGTGGCCGCTCGGAATCGCAGGCACGCTGGAGTTTCTCGGCGGTATTCTCATCCTCCTCGGGATCAAGACTCGGTACGTGGCGTTCGTTCTGGCGGGTCACATGGCGGTCGCGTATTGGTGGCGTCATTTCCCCGGCGGTTTTTGGCCGCTCGAGAATGGGGGAGAGAAGGCGGTCTTGTTCTGCTTCATCTTCCTTTTCTTGTGGGCGAACGGTGGTGGCAAATGGAGTCTCGACGACGCGCTCGCAAGCAGTAAGGGCCAAACCATCTGACCCTGGGTCGCTCGGGGGCCATCGGCGTTGTTCGGTCGAACCGCTGACCCCAGTTTGTAGTCATCGACGGCGGGGCCCACAGGGGACCCGCCGTCTCGCGTATCCCCACGAGACGAACCGATGACCGACAGAGCCACGTTCGACCCCATCGCAGTTGAAAAGAAGTGGCAGGCGTTCTGGGAGGAGAACCGGACGAACGAGCCGGATCTCGACACGGCGGAACGGCCGTTCTTCAACTTGATGATGTATCCCTATCCCTCGGCGGAAGGGCTTCACGTCGGCAACCTGTACGCGTTCACGGGTGCCGATCTCTACGGCCGTTTTCGCCGACTGCTCGGCGATGACGTCTTCGAGCCGATCGGCTACGACGCTTTCGGGATCCACTCGGAGAATCACGCGCTCAAGGTCAACAAGCACCCCACCGAGCTGATTCCGTCCAACATAAAGAATTTCGAACGTATGCTGCGTGCGGCGGGTCTCATGACGGACTGGTCGAGAACCGTCGACACGACCGACCCTCGCTACTACAAATGGACCCAGTGGATTTTTGTCCAGCTCTTCAAGGCGGGGTTGGCCGAGAAAAAAGAGGCGCCCGTCAACTGGTGCCCGTCCTGCCAAACCGTACTGGCAAACGAGCAGGTCATCGGTGGTCTTTGCGAGCGCTGCGATACACCGGTTGAACAACGACTCTTGAGTCAGTGGTTCTTCAAGATCACGAACTACACAGAGCGTTTGCTCGAGAATCTCGAGTGGATCGATTGGTCCCCCACGACCAAGACGGCACAGGCCAATTGGATCGGCCGTTCCGAGGGCGCGTCGCTGCGATTTCCAACCGATCTGGACGCTGAGGCGATCGAGGTCTTTACGACGCGGCCGGACACGATCTTTGGAGCGACCTTTATGGTGCTCGCGCCGGAGCACCCGCTGGTCGACCGCATCACGACGGACGTTCAACGGCCCGAGGTCGAGCGTTATGTCGAGGCGGCAGCCGCGATCGATTTGGTGGAACGGCAAAAGACAGACGACAAGGAAAAGACCGGTGTGTTCACCGGCGCCTTCGCGGAGAATCCGGCCACGGGTCGTCCCATCCCCATCTGGATCGCGGACTACGTGCTCATGGGTTATGGCACGGGCGCGATCATGGCGGTGCCCGGGCACGATCAACGAGATTTCGAGTTCGCGCGGAGATTCGATCTAGAGATCGTACCCGTCGTGTGCGCCAGAGATGCGCTGCCCGACGGAGCAGATCCAGCCGCGGTTGACCTCGGTCTCGACGAGCAAGCGTTCTCCGAGCACAGCCCCGGTGAGATCCTCATCAACTCTGATCGCTTTAGCGGAATGGGAGCCGACGAAGGGGGGCGAGCGATCGTGTCTTGGCTGGCCGAGCGGGGTCTCGGCGAAGCCAAAACCAACTATCGACTGCACGACTGGTGCATTTCACGGCAACGCTACTGGGGCCCACCGATCCCCGTCATCTACTGTGACCCTTGTGGCCCGCAGGCGGTGCCGGAAAGCGATCTCCCGGTCCTCTTGCCTTACGTCGAGGATTTCCGTCCTACGGCTACAGGTGTGAGTCCGCTGGCGCGGGTCGAAGAGTTTTATAAAACGACGTGTCCGAGTTGTGGCGGAGAGGCGCACCGCGAGACGGACGTGTCGGATACGTTCCTGGATTCCGGTTGGTACTTCTTGCGCTACCCATCGACCGAGTTCGACGACCGACCATTCGACCGAGACCGTACTCGGAAGTGGTTGCCTGTCGCGAGCTACATCGGTGGCGAAGAGCACGCAGTTCTGCACCTGCTCTACTCCCGTTTTCTGACGATGGCGCTAAAAGATCTCGGCCACCTGGACATCGAAGAGCCCTACCAGCAGTTCCGAAAACACGGCCTGTTGATCAAGGATGGCTCCAAGATTTCGAAGTCGCGCGGCAACGTGATCTTGCCCGACGATTACATCGTGAAGTTCGGCGCGGACACGTTTCGCATGTACTTGATGTTCTTGGGACCGTTTCAGGTGGGCGGAGATTTTCGAGACCGCGGCATGGCCGGCCCGCAGCGTTTCCTCAACAAGGTCTGGCACAGCACCGTAGAGGCGATCGACGAAGGTCGAGGCGGGATCGAGCCCGAGATCGAACGCGCGCTTCACCGGACGATCAAGCAGGTCACGGAAGATCTCCAGGACCTCAACTACAACACCGCCATCGCAGCCCTGATGGACTACCTGAACGTGGTGAGAGCGGACGGCCGCACCGCCTCGCTCGAAGAGGTCCGACCATTTGCGGTTCTTCTGGGGCCCTTTGCGCCGCATATCGCCGAAGAGCTGTGGTCGTTGTTGGGCGGGGAGTCCAGTGTGTTCGATCACGCCGAGTGGCCGGACTACGATCCGGCGCTACTGATCGTGGACGAACTCGATCTGCCCGTACAGGTGAACGGCAAACTCCGGTCGACGATTCGGGTCGCCCGCGGCGCCACGGCCGAGTCCGTGCGGGAAGCCGCGCTAGCCGACGACAAAGTGGCGCGCCATCTCGACGCCGGGGAACTCCGCAAGGTCATTCACGTGCCCGACCGGATGATCAACCTCGTGGTGAGCTAGAAGCCTGTTGAAGAAGTACGGCGAGCCGCGCGCAGGGAACCCCCCGTGCCCGTTCCACAGGTAGCCCGGGCACGCATGACCGACGGGTACCGGCGGCACGACCCCATCTCCACGTTGGGACTCGTGGCGCCGGTACGCGGCCCGTCGTACTTCTTCAACAGGCTTCTAGATCACGCTTCCCTTACCGCGTGACGAGCCAGGTGCCGAGCAGCAGGACGACGACGCCCAACCCGCGTGCCCATCCGAACGGGCGAATCTCGGTGCCAAACAGCCCGAAATGATCTAAGACGGCGCCGACGAGAAGCTGGGCCGCGATGATTACGGCGACCGTAGCGGTCACGCCGATGCGCGGAATCGTGTAGCTCACGCTCGCGATGAGGGCTACGCCCAGCGTTCCGCACGCCAGGGCCGCCGGCGGCACCTGACGCCATTCCGTGAGACGCCCTCCAGCCAGGAACACCAAGGGGAGCCCCGCCAAGATGGCGCCGCCCACGTGGACGATAAATGCGCTCTCGAGCCATCCGATGCGCCCGCTCATCTGACTGGCGAGTGGACTCTGGAAGGCGATCGCGAGGCCGCCGAGAAACGCGACGACCAGCGCGAGGATCACCACTCGACCGAGCCCTCCTGTGTGGGATCGATATCCGCAGCGGCCTCGCCTTCGCCAAACAGAAACGAACGAAGATTCGAGTAGAGGTATTCTCGCGCAGAACTCTCGTGGAGTTTTAGCCCGTGATGGTTGATGAGAAGCATCTGCCGCTCTTTCCATTCATCCCAACAGGTTCCACAGATTTCCGATTGGATCCGTTCGCCAAGCTCGTTGGGAAACGGGGATCGGTCGACGCGCCCCGAATCCGTCCGGTCGCACCGCGTACATTTGAACGAGTCCGTCATGTGCCTCCATTTGTTCGCCCGCTAGTCGCGCTTCTCGCCCGCTAGTCGCGCCAGCGCTTCCCACGGGTCGCCGTCTCTCGTCTCTCGCATGATAAGTTCAAGCGTTGCGACCAGATCGTCATTCGCACGGAATACGCGCTCGAAGTCGTCGAGACGAGTGTAGTACAGTAGTCGCGAGATCACCCAGGCGTTGTTGAGACTCGCAGGGTCGATTGATCCGTACACGCCCGCTTGCAGTTGCGGCTTGAACTCGGACTCGAACCGCAACGCCGCATCCTCGAAGGCCGCGCGCTTCGCGAGTCGTTTCTGTTCATCCGGAACATCGGCATCAT
This sequence comes from Gemmatimonadota bacterium, assembly GCA_029262175.1. Lineage (GTDB taxonomy): Bacteria > Gemmatimonadota > Gemmatimonadetes > Palauibacterales > Palauibacteraceae > Palauibacter. The sequence continues at coordinate 20,630 of JAJCZV010000005.1, read as the reverse complement.
AGGCCGCCTGGAGCGGCTCCAAGAGGGAGTGAAAGAACCTCCCGAACACGCGGGTATCTTCCCAGCGAAGCCGTGCGCGTTCGCACAGCCGCTCATCGCGGACTGCATCACAGAAGAAGGCGATCGCCCCTCGATTGCCGACAAAGTTTGCAAAGCTCTCGTTGAAGTCGGCTTGACCCGATGGAAAGAAGGACGTGTGCGTGATCTCGTGGATCACGGTGTCGACGAGGCCCAGACTGTCGAGTCGGAGGGTCGTCGACATGATGGGGTCGGGAAACCAACCCAGCGTCGAAAAGGCCGAGACCGACCGGACGGAAACGTCGTAGCCCTCGGCCTCGAGGCTGGCGGCGAGGTCATGCGCCTCTTGAAAATCGAAGAAGCCTTTGTAAGGGACGTTGCCTACGATCGGAAACCACCAGGTTTTCCAGCGCAGCGCAAACTCGGGTGCGGCCAAGACGTTGAGCGCCAGCGTGTCGCGATGAAGATCGGTGTACGTCTCGTAGCTCTTGCCGGCCCGCAGCCCTAGGTCTCTCTCCGCGAAATCCCGTGCGTCGAGGACGAGCCGGAGCTTGTCTCGAGTCTCCTTGGCGATGCTGGTGTCGTGTACGACCGCACGTATGGGGCGACGCGCCGACAGAATGCGCGCCTCCTCCCACCCGGCCCGCAACACATAGGTCGGCGAGCAGCCCGCGCACAGAACTGCGAGGAGCACACCCCAGCCACCACAGCGCGTGGACGTTCGATCTCGATCCCTCGGGCGATCCACGTTCACCCCTTGGCGCCTCGCTTCCTCGGTTGCATGGGTACTAAAACACGGGCTGCGGCGGCACGTTCCCGCTCGGCCCTACCTGCACTGAACGTAGTATAGTCGCTCCTTCACCCCGTCTCGCGCGTAATGCCTGTCGGGGCCGTCCGCGTCGCTGCGATAGCGACGGTGGGCCCGATCGGTACAGCGATAGGTCTCGGCGATGCCTCGAGCGCGAAGCGCCGCCTCGATCTGGTCGTGACCGAGCAATCCCTCGTCGTTATAGCTGAGAAGGAAGTGTCGGCCGTCCGCCGCGTCCAACACGCGTTCCAATGCGCCGGTGGCCTTGTTTTTCCGACACCAATCGGAACGAAGGTCATGATCCGGAATCAGCCCGGTCTTCCCGCGTAGCTCCGGCGGGTCAGCCCAGCCAAGCGCCAACAGCTCCGGTATGTGATAATAGCCGGGGTACTGACGGCCGTTATAGGGAGGATCGAGATACACGAGATCGACGGGCCCCACCGTCTTCAACAGTTCGGCCGCTTCCCCTCGGAACGCGGTAGATGGACCACTGTCACGACCTCGCGACGTTGGTGCGATCGGCCGCAGCTCGAGGTCGCGTCTCGCGTTTGGTTGCAGCGTCTTTACGAAAGATGCGTACACCCCCGTGGTGTTGGCGACGCGGTCCGCCGCCTCGATCAGCGTCGCGATCAAGAGCTGTCGTTGGGTGGGGTTCAGTCTCGCCTCGTCGCTCCACGTTTCGATGAGGCCGCGCACCGCATCGATGCGGCGCCCGTTCTCGGGCGAAAAATACATGCGGCCACGTTTCCGCCCTGGCTCGCCGTCCAGCGTGAAGTTCTCCGAGAAGAAGCCGGCCGACTCTTGAGCCGAGAGCCAGGCCAACAACTTCGGATAGGAGATCGAACGGCCGGCCTGGAGTGCCCCGACTGGAAGCAGATCACCCGAGAAGCGAGGGACTCGATCGATGGCCACGCGCGCGACCTGCAAGGCGTAGGAGGTCGACATCAGGTCCCCGGCGTGCACTTGCCAGCCCTTCAGCTTGAGGGCCGCAGACACGCTCGCGGTTCCCGCAAAAGGATCGCACGCGACGCCGGGTTGGACCCCCAGCCGCTGGACCGTCTCGAGAATGAATGGGATCAGCTTGGTTTTGTTGCCCAGGTATCGCACGCAGAAGGATATCGGGCCTTGCGGGGGGCGCAAAGCTCGACGGGATTTTTCGCTTGAGCACGGGAGAACGCCTGTCCTCCGCGGCGGCCTCGCTGGCGCTCGCGCTCGAACCCCTCGTCCGGCTGGTCCGGCCCGACGTGGGTCGCGAGCTCGCGGCGCGGCGCGACGCGCTTGCCGCCATCGAAGGCTGGGCTCGCTCGCGGTCGAGTCGCGGGGAGACGGTCTGGCTGCATGGAGCCTCTGCCGGTGAACTCCTGGGGGCTGCCCCGACGATCGACGCGCTCCGGGCAAGCGCGAGCATCGAGCTGGTCGTGACTCATTTTTCCCCCTCCGGACGGTCGGCCCTGGAGCGCCTCGCTCCGGCGTTCGCGGGTTTTCCGCCGCCTGACCAAAAACGCGCCTGCGCGGCTGCGGTCGCCGCCATACAGCCCCGAGCTCTCGTGTTCGCCAAACTCGACGTGTGGCCCGGACTCGTCTCGGCGGCGAAAAACGCGGGAATTCCCGTCGCCCTCATCAATGGCGTCGTCCGGGAGGAAAGCGGTCGGCTCGGAGCCGTCTCGAGACGGGTGTTTCGAGAGACGTATGCCGCGCTCGACCTCGTGGGGGCGGCGACCGCGGAAGACGCCGCCCGATTGCGAAGCATGGGCGTTCGGGATGAAGCGCTGCGCGTCACTGGCGACGCGTCATACGACCTGGCGTTGGCCCGGGCGGACGGAGCTCTCGAAGCCGGCGGTTGGCGCGACCGCTTCGAGGCCGCCCTGCCGAACCGACCGGCCGGTGGGCTCCGACTGGTGGCGGGGTCTACCTGGGCCGCGGACGAGTCCGCGCTCCTGGAGGCGTTCGACGGCCTGGCCGACTCGGTCGAAGGTCGGCTCGGTTGGCAGATCGTGATCGCGCCCCACAAGCCGGACGAGGCCAACATCCGCCGTCTGGTCGGCGCCTGTCGATCCCTCCGACAGCCCGTCGAGCGTTTGAGTCGACTGGATGATCCGGCGACCTTCCCGCACCACGGCGTCATCATCTTCGACGAAATGGGTCGTCTCGCAGAGCTGTATCGCGTAGCGGACGTCGCCTATGTGGGAGGGGGGCTGAGCGGCGCCGGTCTGCACAACCCGCTCGAACCCGCCGCTGCGGGCGTACCCGTTCTATTTGGCGACCGACACGATCGCGGCGACGCGCGGGGACTGGTTGCCGCGGGCGGCGGCCATGCCTCGACCCGTGCAGAACTGCTCGCTCGCCTCAGCGAACTCAGACAGGCGGGGCTGCGGCAACGGATGGGCAAGGCCGCCCGGGCGTTCGTCGAATCAGGCAGCGGGGCCGCCGTGGATTCGGCGCGGGCGCTCGCCCCACTGCTGCTGCCCGAGGTCTAGCCCCCCGTTTCTGATCGAGACCTTGGTCGCCACTTGGGTCCGAACACGAACCAGAAGAAGCAGCCGATGATGGGGCAGCCCGCGATGATGATGGTCCACAGCACCTTGTCGCGGACGCTCGCGGTCGAAAACCAGACGAGGGCGGCCGCCCAGAGATCCAGGATCGCGACCATCGCGAACAGCAACAGCCGCTCGTCGATGCTCGCAGCGAAATCAAGCAAAGGGGTCATGCTGCCGCGGTCGAACGTTCGAACTGGAGCCGGTGAAGTTCAGCGTACAGACCACCGCATTCGAGTAGGTCCTCATGCGTTCCGGATTCGTGGATTCGACCGTGGTGAAGCACGAGGATTCGGTCGGCGCTGCGAATCGTAGAAAGTCTGTGGGCGATGACCAAGCTCGTCCGGCCCTCCATCAGCGTCTCCAGCGCGGTTTGAATCTGCGCCTCGATCTCGGAGTCTACGGAACTGGTCGCCTCATCCAACAGCAGGAGGGGCGGATTTCCCGCCAGCGCGCGCGCAAACGAAATCAATTGTCTTTCCCCTACCGAGAGGTTGCCGCCTCGTTCGCTTAGCGGCTCGTCATAGACTTTGGGCAGTCGAGCCAGGTGGCGATCGACGCCGACCTGTTCGGCAGCGGCGCTCACCCTTTCCCGACCGATGCCCTCTCGGTCGAGCGCGATATTCCCCGCCGCGGTCCCCGAAAACAAATACACCTCCTGCAGTACGAGTCCCATCTGTCTCCTGAGATCGGTCAGCCGGTATTCGCGGATATCCACGCCGTCCAGCGTAATCCGCCCCCGCTGCGGTTCGTAGAAGCGCATCAGTAGGCTGAAAAGCGTGGTCTTCCCAGCCCCGGTCGCTCCGACGAACGCCAGACGTTGGCCGGGTTCGACCACGAAGTCGATGCCTCTCAGGACCCACCCGTCGTTGGGGGCCGTGTCGTCGCCGACCCGGCCCTCGGCGCCGTCCAACGCGGCCGCCGCGGCGATCGCACCCATGGGTCGGCCAGCGGCGTCTTCCTCCGGCGTGGCGTATCGAAACCATACGTTTTCAAACGCGATCCGACCCTCGACGTGAGCCGGAAGGGCCACAGGCTCCGCAGGATCCTCGATGATCAACGGTTCGTCGAGGAGTCGAAAGATACGCTCCGAACTCGCCATCGCGCCCTGGAGAATGTTGTACTTCTCCGAAAGATCTTGAATCGGTCGAAAGAAGCGTCGTGCGTACTGCAGGAACGCGGCGATCACACCGATGGATAGCGTCCCCTGTAGGGCCTGATTCCCGCCGTACCAAATGATGAGCGCGAGGGCGACGGACGCGAGTACCTCGACAACCGGAAAAAAGATCGCGTAGTACGTGATCGATCTGAGGTGGGCCTCGAGATGGTCCTGGTTGATCGACGCGAAGCGATTTTTGGTCGCGGCCTCGTGCTGAAACAGCTGGACGACACGCACCCCGGAAATTCGTTCTTGGAGGAACGAGTTGATACGAGCGAGCCGCACGCGGATGTCTCGATAGGCTTCTCTTACCTTTCGTCGGAACACCCACGCCACCGCGAAGACCGCAGGGAGGACGGCAAAGGTCACGAGCGCGAGTCGCCAATTCATCACGAGCATGGCGGTCATGATGAAACCGACCGTGAAGATGTCGCCGAAAATCGTCACGACACCCGACGTAAACATCTCGTTGAGCACTTCGACGTCGCTGGTCAGACGCGTCATCAAACGTCCGACGGGGTTCCGATCAAAATAGGCCAGACGAAGACGCTGCACGTGCGCAAAGATTTGTTGTCGAAGATCGAGCATGACGTTCTGCCCGATCCAAGCCGTGAGGATCGTTCGCGCGTATTCGAGCAGGCCCGAAAACAGCAACGAGACAAAAAGGATGATGGACAATCGCCGAAGACTGGCGAAGTCTCTGCCCGGAATGGCGACGTCGATGGCTTCTTTGGTCAGCCAGGGGCCGACGAGCGCGAGCCCCGACGCCGCGATCAGCATCAGCACCGCCAACACCACGTTCGGGCGATACGGACGCAGATAAGCAAGCAAGCGTTTCATGAGGCGCGCGTCGTAGGCCTTGCCGAGCGCTTCCTCTTCCTGAGACCTACGGACCGGGGCGTTCATCAAAGCCAAGATAGGGCCTGTCGCGCCCCCTTCCAATCGCGACAAAGTCCTCGATCGCGTCGGCGAATTGGCGGTGGCTGCGATCCCTGTCCATCATGCCTGGATGAACGACCGCATCCGGGTAAGAGGCGCCCGCCAGCACAATTTGAAGGGTGTCGACGTGGACATCGAGCGCGGCTCGTTCACCGTTTTCACCGGTCCGTCCGGGTCGGGGAAATCGAGCCTCGCCTTCGACACGATCTATGCCGAGGGCCAGCGTCGGTACATCGAGTCGCTGTCGACCTACGCCAAGCAATTCCTCGAGCGGATGCCAAAGCCGATCGTCGACGCAGTGGAGGGCGTCAGCCCCTCTGTCTCGATCGATCAACGCAACCAGATCCAGTCCAGCCGCTCCACCGTCGGAACGATCACCGAGGTCTACGACTACCTGCGGCTGTTGTGGGCTCGTGTGGGGACCACGTTCTGCCCCGCGTGTGATCGTCCGGTCATCCCGGACACGGTCACCTCAGCGGCGGATCAAATCCTATCGCTGAAAACAGGGACTCGGATCGTCGTCGCGTTTCCAGCGCGGCTGAGCAAAAAAGTGACCGACGGGATGGCGATCGCCAACCTGCAAGCGCAGGCCTACGTACGCGCGATCGCCGACGGAGAGGAGGTCTATCTCGGGGATATCGATCTCGAGCAGGACGCCGATGAGATCCCGGCGCTCACGAAGGCCGAGGAACTGCTGATCGTCGTCGACCGACTCGTCGTCGCGGAGGACCAGCGCGAGCGCCTCGCGGATTCTCTCAGCGTCGCGTTCGCGGAGGGACGCGGAACGGCGGTGGTGCTCGACTACGCCTCCAAAGTCCCCACACGCCACCCCTTCCAGGAATCGGCGCGGTGCGCCATTTGCGATCGGTCGTTCACGGAGACCGTGCCCGCCCTCTTCAGTTTCAACAGCCCCGCCGGTGCGTGCGACACCTGCACGGGATTCGGAGCCGTGCTCGAATACGCGCCAGCGCTCATCGTTCCCGATCACGACCGGTCGCTGGCCGAGGGCGCGCTCGATCCGTGGTGGAAGCCCCGCTACAAGAAGGAGCGCGCGAAGCTGCTGGAGTTCGCCCGTGCGACGGAGCTCGATGAGGGCGCGGCGTGGACAACCCTGCCCGTTGACGCCCGCGAAGTGCTGCTGAACGGCGGTATCTATCGGGGAGAACGATTTTTGGGTGTCATCCCGTTTCTGAAGTCCAAAGAGAACAAGCGCTACAAGGCCTATATCCGCGTTTTTCTCCGCCAGTATCAGCTTCCGCTCGAATGCGGCGCGTGCGGTGGGTCACGCCTCACGCCAGACGCGCTCAACGTTCGGATCGACGGTCGTCACATTGCGGACGTCGCGATCACGCCGGTGTCCGAGATCGCGGAATGGTTGGCCGGCGACCTCGGGCTCGAACCCTTCGCGCAGAAGATCGCCGGGACGATCCTCGACGAGCTGGAAGATCGACTCCGTTTCTTGGTCGATGTCGGACTCGGGTATCTCACCCTGGATCGCCAAGCGCGCACGCTTTCCGGCGGAGAGATGCAGCGCATTCGACTCGCGAGCTGCCTCGGCAGTCGTCTCGTGGACACGCTTTATGTGTTGGACGAGCCGACCATCGGGTTGCACGCACATGACATCGCGGCCTTTATCAGCGTGATCAAGCGGCTGTCGGCACGAGGGAACACCGTCCTCGTCGTCGAGCACGAGCCAGCGGTTCTAGAGAGTGCCGACCGCATCGTCGAACTAGGTCCGCTCGCCGGGGAGGCCGGGGGCGAGATCGTCTTCGAAGGCGACTGGAACGAGCTGCTGGCCTCGGACACGGGCACCGGGAAGGCGCTTGCAAGGCGGGCCAGCGGGCTGCCGGTGTCCGAGCGGCGCGGCCGTTGGAGAGCGGTCTCGACCGAAGCCCCGCTTTCGAGCGGTGAACTCGTGCTGCGCGGCGCCCGTTTGCACAACGTCGAGAACATCGATGTGCGGTTGCCACTCGGATCTTTGACGGCGGTGACGGGGGTTTCGGGGTCCGGGAAGTCCACGCTCATACGGGGCGTACTTTTTCATGCGTTGGAGCGCACCCTCGGCGACGGTTCCAGCGCGAAACAACACCTGGGAGAACCCGAGGGGACGTTCGCGTCGCTCGATGGCGTGGGATCGATCGAAGACGTGATCCTGGTCGATCAAAAGCCGATCGGACGCACGCCGCGTTCGAATCCCGCCACGTACATTGGCGCATTCAAGGAGCTGCGCGAAGCCTTCGCTGCGCTTCCCGAAGCGAAAGCGCGCGGGTTCGGACCGGGGTACTTCTCGTTCAACCGGGCCGGTGGTCGCTGCGAACCGTGCAAGGGCGCCGGTGAGGAAACCGTCGAGATGGTCTTCCTCGCGGATGTGTCCGTGCCCTGTGAGACGTGTGGCGGCACGCGCTATCGACCCGAGGTATTGGAGATCGAATACCGCGGCCGCTCCATCAGAGACGCGCTCGACATGACCGTCGATGAGGCCATCCGTTTCTTCATCCGCCAGGACCGTTTGGGGGAGAGGCTGTGGCACCTGCAGCGCGTCGGGCTCGGCTATCTTCGGTTGGGGCAACCCGCGACGACCCTGTCCGGCGGCGAGGCGCAGCGTCTCAAAGTGGCGCGCGAGCTGGCCCGGCGAGGAAAAGGCGGCCATCGGATCTACATCTTGGATGAGCCCACCGTGGGCCTCGGTGTCGGCGAGGTACAGACGCTCACCGCGGTCCTCCGCGAGTTGGTGGCGGAGGGTCATACCGTCGTCGTGATCGAGCACAATCTGGATGTGATCGCAGACGCGGACTGGGTCATCGACATTGGTCCGGGCGCGGCGACGCAGGGCGGTCGGATCGTGGCGGAGGGCCCTCCCAGGGAGATCGCGAACGCGGCGGAATCGCGGACCGGGGAATATCTGGGGCGGCATTTCGAGACGTTGGATCGCCATGTCGCGGCGGTTTGGGCCGATATGCAGGCGTGACGACCCCAGCCCGACCGAGCGTCTCGATCCTCCTGCCGTGTCGAGACGCGGAGCCCTACCTCCCCGAGTGCATCGCGAGTATCGAAGCGCAGACCGCGCCCAACTACGAGGTCCTCGCCCTGGACGACGGGTCCGCGGATGGGACGCATCGGCTCCTCGTCGATTGGGCTGAGCGAGACCCTCGGGTCCGTCTGCTAGATCCGGAGGGCTCGGGCGTCGTCGCCGGGTTGCGCCGGCTGGCGCGCGAGGCGCGAGCTGGGCTGCTGGCCCGCATGGATGCGGACGATATCGCGGCCCCGAGACGGCTGTCCGCCCAGGTCGCGCTGCTTCGATCGGCGCCCCAAATCGCCGCCTGCGGCACGGGAGTGCGGTACTTCCCCCGGGAGGCGGTGGCGTCCGGATACCTCCGATATGAGACCTGGCTCAACGAGCTCACGAGCGTAGAGGATGTGGCCAGAGACGTTTTTGTCGAGTGTCCCATCGCCCACCCGACGCTGATGGTGCGTCGCCAGGTGTTCGAGGACATCGGCGGTTACCGCGACGTTGATGGCCCGGAAGACTATGACCTCGTACTACGGATGATCGAGGCGGGGCACGAACTGGCCAACGTCGCCGAGATCCTTCACGAATGGCGTCTCGGACCGCATCGGCTTTCTGAGCGATCGGAGCGGTACAGCGCCGACGCGTTTCGCCGTCTGAAGATTTCGTTTCTTCGTCGAAGCTTCATGCCGACCGGTCGGCCCGTCGTGATTTGGGGGGCGGGGAAAGTGGGGAAGGCCTTCGCCCGGGCCTGGATGGCGTCGGGTGACTCGACGGACGACTCGACCATCGCCGCTTTTATCGATCTGGATCCGCGAAAAATCGGCCAAATGATCCATGGCGCGCCGGTCCTCGATCCGTCGGGTTTGGCTACGGTCGGGAGCGCTCTGAGTCGACCCTACGTCCTCGCTGCCGTGGGTTCTCCGGGCGCCAGGGGAGAGATCCGGGAGGCCCTCGATCGCCAGGGTTTCGTGGAGATCGTCGACTTTCGAGCGGTCGCCTAAACCGACCGGGTGTACGGTCGCGAAAACGCCTGAAAATCGGTAGATTGTACGGTCCCAATCAGGGAGCCCGGGACCGGCTGAAACCCCGCGCAAAACGGTTCTCAGAACCCCGCGCGGCGGGGTACCTCAGAACGTCCCAAAACTCAACCCAAAACAGCGTTCGGCTCCGGGTTTCGGAGCCTGCTTGGAACGGGAGTCCATGGAGTCCAGCGTAACTTCAGATCGCATCGAACCGAGGCTGCTAGAAGACGAGATGCGCGACTCGTTCATCGACTATTCGATGAGCGTCATCGTCCAGCGAGCCCTGCCGGATGTTCGGGACGGGTTGAAGCCCGTCCATCGGCGGATTCTGTATGCGATGCACGAGGCGGGGATGACCCCGACTCGACCCTATAAGAAATGCGCGACCGTGGTTGGGGACGTGCTCGGTAAATATCACCCGCACGGAGACGGCGCCGTATACGATTCGCTCGTGCGGATGGCGCAAGACTTCTCCCTTCGGTACCCGCTCGTTGACGGTCAGGGCAATTTCGGGTCGATCGATGGAGACTCTGCCGCGGCCTATCGGTATACCGAGGCGCGGCTCGCAGCCGTGGCCAGTCAGCTCTTGGCGGACATCGATCGGGATACGGTCGACTTTTCGCCCAACTTCGATGACCGGCTTCTCGAACCGAGGGTCCTGCCCTCCGTCCTCCCCAATCTGCTGATCAACGGTTCATCGGGGATCGCCGTGGGGATGGCGACGAATATCCCGCCCCACAACCTCGCGGAGGTCGTGGCTGCTTGTCGCATGCTGATCGACAACCCCGAAGCGACGGTCGAAGATCTCATGACGCACGTCAAGGGACCGGACTTCCCGACGGCTGGGTTCATTTACGGCAGCGCCGGGATTCGCGACGCGTATCGAGAGGGACGCGGCCGGATCGTGATGCGCGCCCGAGCGCACATCGAAGAACGGCCCAAGGGTGGCGAGCAGATCATCATTACGGAAGTTCCCTTTATGGTGAACAAGAGCCGGCTGGTCGAGCAGATCGTCCAGCTGGTCCGCGACAAGCGGGTCGTGGATATCGCGGATCTGCGAGACGAGTCCAATCGCGACGGGATCCGCGTCGTGATCGAGCTCAAGCGAGATGCCATCCCGCAGATCGTGCTCAATCAGCTGTACAAGGGCACGCAGATGCAGTCCACGTTTGGCGTGATCATGCTCGCGCTCGTCGACGGGGAGCCCAAAGTGATGGGCCTCAAGACGATGCTCGAGCACTTCCTCGAGCATCGACACGAAGTCGTCGAGCGCCGTGCGACTTTCGATCTGAACGCCGCGAAAGAACGTGAGCACGTTCTCGAGGGCTTCAAGATTGCCGTCGACAACATCGATGAAGTGATCCGGATCATCCGTGGCTCGCCGGATTCAGACAGCGCGAAGATCGAGCTTCGCGCGACGTTCGAGCTGAGCGAGCGTCAGGCCGATGCGATTTTGAACATGCGCCTCTCGCGTCTGACGGGTCTCGAGATCGAAAAGCTCGACGCGGAACTTGTCGAGGTCAAAAGTCTTCGCAAAGAGCTAGAACGTATCCTTGGGTCGCGCGATGTTCGCATGGGGATCGTAGGTGACGAACTCGAGGCGGTCGGGGAGAAGTTCGGCGACAAGCGCCGCACCGAGATCGTCGACGTCGCGGCGAACTTCACCGAGGAAGATCTGATCGCCGAAGAGGACATGGTGATCACGGTTTCTCACACCGGCTACATCAAACGCATCGAGCCCAGCGCATACCGCGCGCAGCGGCGCGGTGGACGTGGAATCGCCGGCATGGGTACGAAAGAGGAGGATTGGGTCGAACACCTCTTCGTCGCCTCGACGCACGACTACTTGATGATCTTCACGCGCGGCGGTCAGGTCTACTGGCTGAAGGTCTATCAGATCCCACCGGCTAGTCGGATGGCGCGGGGCAAGCCGATCGTCAATCTCCTCAGCATCGACAAGGACGAAGAGATCGCTTCGATCGTTCGCGTGCGTGAATTCAGCGACGAGCAGTCGCTCATGTTCGCGACGCGACTGGGCACCATCAAGAAGACGAGCCTCGCCGACTACGGGAACGTGCGAGCGACCGGGATCAACGCGATCAACATTCGTGAGAACGACCGGCTCATCGACGTCAAGCTCACGGACGGCACGAACGACGTGATCCTCGCGACGCGCGACGGGATGTCCATCCGTTTCTCGGAGAACGATGCCCGCGTCATGGGGCGCGCGACGCAAGGCGTCCGGGGCATTCGATTATCGGGCGATGATGCCGTGATAGGCATGGTTGTCGTCCGCCGCGAAGCGACGCTGCTCACCGCCACCGAACTCGGGATGGGCAAGCGCAGTCACGTGGATCACTACCGGACTCAGAAGCGCGGCGGAAAGGGGCTCATCAACCTCAAAACGTCCGAGAAGACGGGGAAAGTCGTCCATGTGCGAGAGGTCACCGACGACGACGAGCTGATGTTGGTGACACGAAACGGGGTCATCAACCGCCAGCCGGCGCGCGAAATCCGAGTCATCGGACGCAACACGCAAGGTGTGCGGCTCATTACGCTCGACAAAAAGGATACGCTCGTCGACGTGGCCAGAGTGATCGACGAAGACGATGAGGCGATCGCGGAACTCGACGGTGACGAGGTCCTGGAGACGTCAGCGGAGGCCGCGGTCGATGCGTCTTCCGAAGCGCCCTCAGAGAACGGTGCCGCGCCCGAGGAGACGGAAGAAGGCGACGAGGGTGACGAGTGAGCGAGGTCACGGCGACGCTGGTCTCTCTTTCTGACGTCCGGGCGGCCCGCGAACGGATTGGGGACGCGGTCCGGACCACCCCGCTCGTGTCGGCGCCGCTTCCTCGGGCGGGTGGTCGTCCGGCTACGGACTCGCCCGATGCGATCTGGTTGAAGTGCGAGAATCTCCAACGCGTCTCGGCGTTCAAGGCGCGGGGGGCCTACAACTTTGTCAGCCGACTGACCCAGAAGGAGCGGGAGGCCGGCCTTCTCACGTATTCGTCTGGCAATCACGCCCAGGCTGTGGCCTTCGCGGCCCGCGAGTTCGGCGTTCCTGCCCGCATCGTCATGCCCACGGACGCCCCTGAGGTCAAACGGAGCGCTACGGTCGCGCTCGGGGCCGTGGTCGAACTCGTGGGCACGACCTCCGATGCGCGGAAACAACGCGCGGAGGAAATCCAGGCCCAAGAGGGTGGGACGATGGTCCCGCCCTTCGATCATCCCGATATCATCGCGGGGCAGGGCACGGTCGCGCTCGAAGTGTTGGATCAACTCGGTTCAAAGAAGCCTGGGCTCGTGCTTGCGCCCATTGGCGGTGGCGGACAGCTCTCCGGCGTGGCGGCCGCGATCCGTGGCGCCCACCCCGACGCGGAGATCGTTGGCGTCGAGCCGTCCGGGGCCGCTTCGATGTCGCGATCGCTCGAACAGGGGTCACCGGTCACGCTCGACCGCGTTTCCACCGTCGCCGACGGGCTCAAGCCCGTGCGACCCGGCGACCTCACCTTTGCTCACTGTCGCGATCTCGTGGACCGGGTCGTGGTGGTCGAGGACGAGTGGATTCGAGACGCAGTGCGTTGGCTCTTCGCTCTCAGGCTCGTGGTGGAGCCTTCGGGAGCGGCCACGGTAGCGGCGCTCCTCGGAGGGGCGGTCGAGCCCGCGAGGGAAGGAGAGACCGTCGCGATCCTCTCCGGCGGGAACATCGAGCCTGCCCTGCTCGCGGAGTGGCTGGCCTGACGACGGTACGATGCTGACCCTCTTCGATATCGATGGCACGCTCGTCGACGCCGGCGGGGCCGGTCGTGCTGCGATCGAGTCCGCGCTCTTGGCGGTGTACGGGACGGCCGGTCCGATCGACGACCTTCCGTTCGACGGTCTGACCGACCCGTTGATCGCCCACACGCTGCTGCGAGAGGCCGGGTTCGAGGCCGAACAGATCGACGCCAGGATCGAATCGTTGTGGGCTTCCTATCTCGGGCACCTGGGAGACGAACTCGAGGCGCGGCGGCCCGCGCTGAACCAACTCCCCGGAATCGCTCCGCTGCTCGACCGTCTGGTCGGTGCGGGGGCGACACTGGGGCTGGTGACGGGGAACATCGCCCAGGGTGCGGAGCGAAAGCTCGGAGCTTGCGGCCTCGAAGGTCGGTTCGAGTTTGGCGGGTTCGGCTCGGACGCCTCCGATCGCAACGAGCTTCCACCGATCGCGATGACGCGGGCCCTCGAAACGACCGGAGTGCGGTTTTCCCGGGAGGAAACGTGGATCATCGGGGACACACCGCAGGACATTGCTTGCGCGAAGGCCTCTGGGCTGCGGGTCCTGGCGGTCGCGACCGGAAGGTTTTCGGTCGCCGAGCTGGAGCACCGCGGCGCGGATTACGCGGTCCCGTCGTTGGCTGACACGGAGGGCATCATGGAGATATTCGCGACCGACAGTCGCGCGTAGCGCGTGCAGACCCGAGATTCCTGTCTGGGAGAGATGAGGAGAGCCGGTTTCGTGGCGGTTGAGCGAGTAAATATCAACGGCAGTGGCAGACGTCCGTCCGATGACGCCCGCGAGTTCGCGTTCGACGTGCTCGTGGACGGCCAACCCGCACGCCGCAACGTCTCGGTTGTGTGCGCCGGCTCGGAAGTCACGATCGATGGCGAACCGGTCGCGCTCGAATCGATCTTTTGGGTGTCGAGGCGCGCCGGACTGGTTCTGCTGTTTACCCGCGAACGGACCCTCGCGTTTCTAGGTCGCAGCGGCGACGTCGAAGAACTCGCGCGCACAGTGGAACGCGGAAGCGACCGAGCGGCGCAACGCTCTCTACTCCAGCCCCTGGCCGCCGAAGTCGTCGTATGCACCGCCGGCACGGCCGCCAGTGGCACGGTGAGAGGCACGCCCGTCAACGGTCTGCATCTGGCCGTGTTCACGCAGCGCGGCTTACACCTGTTTGCCAACGATCATCAACACTCCGTCCCCTGGCCCATCGAACGGGTCAGCGAGATCAACACGTCGCCCGGTGAGCCCGGGCGGGCGGGTCTACGCTTGAACGGGCCAGACGTCTCGCTGACGCTGCGCTACCTGTTTCCAGAAGAGATCCAGGCGGTTGCACGCGTGGCGCGTCGGGTGCCGGCGCCGGTAGAGGAATCGGGATCGATCGAGATGTTCGGAAAGGGGGAGGTGGCTCCCCCCACACCGGCCGATTTCCCCGAGTTCACGGTTTCGGCCGAAACGCTCCAAACGGCCTGCCTCGACGCCGCGGGCCGGGTACGCCTCGACAGCTCGTTCACGGCTCGTTTCGACCGGGGGTACTTCGAGCGACATTTTCAAGAGTTGGGCGAGATCGCCTTGGGGCCGCTGATTCTTCGCCGCTCCGCCGCGGTCGGCGCTTCCTCGATGGTCCATGCGGTAGAGGCCATGGACGCCGACCAACTCCGCCAAGACTCGATCGCCGCGTTTCACGCGGCCGCCGACCAGTTGTTCGACGTATACGGAGGTGAGGTCGAGAGTTTGTTACTGGAGAAGCGGCTGGCGCGTGAGCACGCCTCGGCCGCCCGCGCGCCCAACGAGCGAACCAGTCTCGCTGGGACGTTGTCAAAACGAATGGCGGCGTTGGACCCGGTGTTCAGCAAGGTGCTGGCGCGTCAACACCTCCTCTCGCAGCGGCTTCAGGCGCGCGAGCACGCGCCTCCCGAGACAGAGGAGACCGGCGTCGAAGAGGCGGCCGATGAATGGAGGTCCGCCATCGAGAAACTGGATCGAGCGTACGGGGCAGCGTGGGGCGAGGTGCTGAACGAGATCGCGGATCTTTGGTCCGCTCAGTTCTTGCCGCGGCTCAAGGAGCTGGCCGTGATGCCCGGAAAGCGCTTGTCCGAGACGGCTCGATTGGCGATCCTCGCGACCGTGACTTTCGTAATCGTGGGCGCTCTCGCCCTGTGGTTGTTCTAAAGCCCACAACGCACACTACGGAGAATCAACGTGGCTCAGAAGACAAAGAAATCGGACGCCGGCCCGCCGCCATCGGGGGGTGGAAACAAGGTCTTCTTGATCATCGGCGGACTCATCGTCGTGGGCGGCCTCGGTTGGCTGCTTACGGCGGGTCGAGGCGGAGCGGTCGGGCCGCTCCCGACTCCGGCCGAGTTCGAGGCGCTCTCGGCCGAGGTGACCGCTGATCCCTCGACCGGGATTTCGCTGGGAGCCGCAGACGCGCCCGTGGTGATCGAAGAGTTCGTCGACTACTCCTGCCCGGCCTGCGCGAGGTTCACCGGGTTCGCGGGCAAGCTCATCCGACAGAACTACGTAGAGGTGAGTGGCGGCCCGGTGCGGTGGGTGCTGTACGACTATGTGCTCGGGTCCTTCCCGAATTCGGTGCCCGCTGCGATGGCTGCGCGCTGCGCCGGCGAGCAGGACCGTTACTGGCCCATGAGCGACCTCCTGTTTTCCCGGCAAACGCGTTGGTACACGAGCGCTTCTCCGGAAGGGGAGTTCACGCAGGCGGCCGAGGACGTGGGGTTGGACATGGGGGCCTATCGATCCTGCATGGGTGAGAGCCGCTATCTCAACGAGATCGCGTCTTCGCGGGCCTACGGCAATTCACGCGGCGTCGGCTCGACACCCACGGTGTTCGTCGATGGGCAGGTGCTGAACCTCGCTGGGACCAACCCCTACGAGTACATGGAGGGCTTGATCCAGGCGCGGCTCGCCGAGCTGGCGGGAGCCTCCTCCGGCGGTGAGGGCTCGCCGCAGTGAACACACTCAATCGGCGCCGGGGCATCGCGCTCCTGGCGCTGATCGGTCTGTTTCTCGCGACCTACCTCTACCTTTACTCGCAGGGTGTGTACGGCTCGCTGGCCTGTGGGGCGGGCGGCGGATGCGACCTCGTTCAAGGGTCGCAATGGGCCGTATTCCTGGGATTCCCCGTGGCGGGCTGGGGTCTCGGTTGGTATCTCGCCGTGCTGACGATCTCGCTCCTGGCGATCCTTCAGCCGCGGTTTGCCGAGGCCGGGTGGGTGTCGAAGTCACTCGTCTTCCTCGCCCTGGGCGGCGTCGGGTTTACGATCTATCTGACCGCACTCGAGATCTTCGTCATTCACGCCATCTGCCGGTGGTGCGTGGGAAGCGCGGTCCTGGCCGTCTTGATCGCGGTCCTGTCGCTGCCCGAGCTGCGAAAACGTCCGTCCTAGCCTAGGGCTGACGGGGGCGCAGCTCGTTCCACCGCTCGATGAACCCGACTGCGGCGTCGACGAACACCTCGGTCGCCACGCGCCCGCGCGCTACGGTGGCCTCCTTGGGATCGCGCGATCCCCAGACGCCCGTCGACGACATCTCTGCCGACGAAGTGCCCTTGCCCGTCGACTCCGCTTTGAGCCCCTCGGCCAAGAACACCGCTGTTGCGGTCGGGTCCCCAGCCAGAACGTCCGGCAGTATCGCTTCGAGATGCGCCGGCATCCTGATGTCCGCGGGCTCGGCCACCGCGAGGTTTACGAGCGTCGGCATCAGATAGAGCGAGCTCGACGTTTCGGGCGTGCCACCATGTCGATCTAGGACGGTGCCGTCTGGTCTCGGCGCAGCAGCCATCCGTTCGCGATCCCTGAACGGGCCGGCCACCGCCCCCAGGTCTACGGCGATCCCGGCCGTTTCCTGGTTGATCCGGTCGACGATGAACTTGGTGATGGCCGTGTTGCCGCCGTGCGCGTTGAGAATCAAGAAACGCTTGAATCCGTGCTCGATCAGACTCTTGGTCGCCTCGACGTACACTTCCTGGATCAATGTCGATGGGAGCGTGATCGTCCCTTCGAATCCCATGTGATAAGGGGACTGACCCGGCAACAGGATCGGCGCCACGAGAACGTCGGCGCGCTGCGCGATGAGCTTGGCCTGCTCGACGCCGTTTAGGTAGTCGGTTCCGATCGGCAGGTGTAGTCCGTGTTGCTCCAGCGACGCCACCGGGATGATCACCATATCGGTTCGAGTCAGAAGGTCTCGCACCTCGGGCACGGTCATGTGCGGGAGGTAGTTCGTCACCTTCTGTTCGGTCCAGAGCGGGTTGGTCTGAGCCCCCGCCACTCCGGGTGAAACCAGCACAGCCATTGCGGCCAGCAAAGCGATTATCGGGAGAAGACGTCTCATCGGGCTGTCCTCAGAACACGGTCTCGGGGATCGTGAGCAACGCCGCGTACAGATCGATCGCGTACCACAGGTTGGCGATCCGAAGGTTTTCGTCCGGCGCATGCTGATTGTTGTCATGGTTTGCCACGGGGACGTTCAGTGCCGGTTTTCCAGCGACGTCCGTGAACAGATAGAGCGGCAACGTGCCACCGAGCCCGGGTGCGAGCACCAGAGAGCCGGGTCCAAACGCCCGATCCGCGGCGGCGGATGCGGCCGAAATGATTTCCTGGACGTAGGGATTCGACATTTCGGTTCGAGCCGCGGGTGACCCGTCGTGGCCACCGGTCACCTTGGCGATCCGCCGATATCTGAGCCGCGTCTCCATGTCCGGATCCTCCGACACCACGTGGAAGCCCTGGCGCTCGATATGGTCGACGACCAGCTGTCGCATGTGGCCGGGTTCGTTGCCTTTCACGAGTCGGATCCCGAGCGACGCGACCGCCGTGTTCGGGATCACGTTTCGCGCCAGCTCACCCGTGTTCCCACTGGTAATCCCCCGGATGTTGAGCGCGGGGATGAGAATGCGTTCGGAGAGCGTCTCCGGTTCGCCTTCCGTCCATGCGAGTCCGAGTTCGCGCTTCAGTTCCTCATCGATCGGTGGCATCGCCTCGAGCGCCGCGCGTTCCTCGGCGCCCAGCGATTCGACCGTGTCATACCACCCATCCACGAGCACCCGCCCCGTGTCGTCCTTCATCGACGCCAACAGTCGCGCGAGCACGCTACCCGTATCGGGCGTCCAGTTGCCGTAGTGCCCCGAGTGCAGGTTTCGGGTCGCGCCGTAGACCGTGACTTCCATCCCCATCGCGCCGCGCACGCCGAACGTGAGCTGTGGACGCCCGCTCTGGTGGGCGGGCCCGTCAAAGAAAAGCCACACGTCGACGTCAGCGAGCCGATCTGCCCGCATCTCCATGTACTCGCCGAGGTGCTCCGAGCCGGCTTCCTCCTCTCCATCCAAGAAGAAGATGAGGTTCGAGCTCGGGCTCAGGCCGCCTTCGCGAAAGGCCCTCAAGACCGGGAGAATGGCCGCGATCGGCGCCTTGTCGTCGCCCGCCGAACGCGCGTAGAGACGCCACTCCGGATCGACGGGCTCGCCCGGCTCGGGGAGCGTCAGCACCGTTCCGCCGCCCTCCATCGACGCGCTGTACAGCGTCGGCTCGAACGGCGGGTGCGTCCAGTTGGAAGGATCGACGGGCTGCCCATCGTAGTGGACATAGATGCCGAGCGTGCGTTCCGCGCCGGGCACCAAAAGCTCTCCGTACACAAGCGGAGCCGCTCCCTCGATCTCGAGGAGCTCGGATTGGGCCCCGACCTCGCGGAGCCGATCGCGCACATAGGTGGCCGCCCGGTAGATGTCCTCACGGTCGCTGGCCCGGTTTGGATACGAGAGCAAATCGGCGAACTCGCGAAGGATCTCCGCCTCGTGCGCGCGACGGTACTCTCCGGCGATCTCCGCTCCCGATTGCGCAGCCACAGGCGTCGCCAGAGCGCCCACTATGACCGCGAAAACCCACGAACGCATCAGCTGGACCCGCACGGCTCGGTGTACTCGATGGCCATACCGCGCAGCGCGATTTTTCGACCCGAGAGCGAGTCGACCGGATCTCGGCCACCGCCCGCGGTCACGGGGATCTCGATGTCCTCGGCCATGATCACGGCGTCGGCCCCGCGGAGCGCCCCGAGTCGCCCGAGTTCACGCTTCATATCCGTCCGGAACTCGGCCGGTTCGTTGATCGTGATCTCGCCGTTGACCCCGCCCATGCTCCTGTATCTGCACGGGACATCTGGCGCCGCATCGAACACGGGCACACGCCGAACTCCGCCGGAGGACCCGCGATCGCCGCCGGAGCCACCCGTGACGACGGTTCCGCTGACCACGTTCTGGGTCCCGCCCTCCGCCTCGACAGGCTGCTCACTCGACCCCATTCCGGCCATCGCGCAGCCCGTGAATGCAAAGAGAAAGGCAAAGCTGAAACACCTGAAACCTGTCATAGACTCGTCCATTTGGTTGGTCGGTGGCGAACTGTCAACCGAGGTGAAACGTCGCGTAACCGGGCCCAGCGCGGTAGGGCTGCAGGCTTCCTACTGGCCGGAACCGGCGCGTGGTGCGTCGGTGTCGCCGCGCGGGGTTGGGAGAAAAAAGAACAGCGCGCCCGCCACGAGTGACGGACGCGCTGAACGTCCTGCGCCGGCGATCAAACCCGCTTGCTATGCGGTGGCGCGCCAGAAACCTTCGAGCGCTTCACCATCGGGCGAGGCCCGTAGCTTGTCGAACGCTCGGTTGCGAATCTGTCGGATTCGCTCGCGCGTGACGCCGAGAAGCGACCCGATCTCTTCGAGCGTCATCTCTTCGCCGTCATCCAGTCCGTAATAAAGGACGAGGATCTTTCGCTCGCGTTCCGTGAGGTAGCGTTCGAACATCCGCTCGAGGAACTCGCGCCGTGCCTGACCTTCGACGTCCTCCTCGATGTCCCCATCGTCCATACCAGCGAAACGTTCACCAAATGAAGCGCTGTCGCGGTCGGATTTGTCGAGTGGCGCGTCGAGACTGAGCTCGGCCGATGCGACGCGTCGCAGCGCGCGCACGGTCTCCACCGGCTCTTCCATCGTCTCGGCGATCTCACGGTCGGTCGGCGAACGTCCCAACTTTTGCGTGAGCGCCGTTTCGGTCCGAGAAAGCTTGACCAGATTGGAGTTCTGGTTGAGCGGGATGCGAACGGACCGCGTCTGCTCGGCAAGCGCCTGAAGCACCGTCTGGCGAATCCACCACACGGCGTACGAGATGAATTTTACGCCCTTGTCGGGATCGAACTTCTTGACCGCTTTGAGGAGGCCTTCGTTTCCGATGCAGACGAGCTCGGCGAGGTTGAGGCCGCGCCCTTGATACTTCTTAACGTAAGAGATCACGAACCGTAGGTTGGCCGTAACGAGACGTTCCGCGGAGGGGCGATCGCCTGCACGCGCCTTCCGGGCGATCTCTCGCTCGGT
>JAJCZV010000004.1 GCA_029262175.1 Gemmatimonadota bacterium | reverse complement strand
GCTTCCTATCAACCTGCGATCGAAGCGCGCGAGCTACGCGCTTCGCTCTCGACGAACTAGCGAGGCCTCTTGGAATTCTTGTTCGGCGTCGTTCTGGGGTTCGTCGGTCTCCTGGTCGGTTTGCGCCTTCTGATGCGTCGCATCGTTCCGTTCTTCGTCTTCTATCCCGAGTCGCTTCAGCCTCAGGAGAGCCACCCGCGATTCTGGGGATTCCCGGACGCGACCGAGGTGCGAATCCCCACGCCCGATGGACCGCTGTTGCATGGCTGGTGGTTTCCGGCGATGGGAACAGATTCGAGTTCGGGGGCCGTGATCTACTTCCACGGGAACGCCGGGCACCTCGGAGATCGCGGGACCGTGGCGGCGGCGCTATCCGGACTCGGGCTCGACGTCCTGCTTCCAGATTATCGCGGCTTTGGCATGAGCGAGGGGAAGGCCTCGGAGACGGGGCTCTACAGCGACGCAAAGTCGGTCTATCGGTGGCTGGTCGATGAGCGCGGAGTCGATCCCCGTCGCCTTTTCTTGATGGGAAATTCGCTCGGCAGCGCCGTAGCCGCCGATTTGGCGATGGAACACAAAGTGGCGGGCGTGGTGATGCTTGGCGCGTTCACGCACACGCCGGCCATCGCGCGGCACAGAATCCGGTGGCTCCCCGATTGGTATCTCGAGTGGAACGACACGCGGTTCGACTCTCTCGCACGCGTTCCGCACGTGCGAGCTCCGATCTTGGTAGGGGCGGGCGCGGAGGACCGTGTCATCCCCCCGCAAGAAGCTCGATTGGTCTTTGAAGCCGCGCGTCCCCCCAAGCGGTGGTTGCTCGTCGAAGGTGCCGGACACAACGACATCTTTTCGCACGAAGAACTTTGGAAGGAACTGTATCGCTTTACCCACGACGTCTTGGTCGGTGATCTCACAGAGAACTGAGTGTAAATCGTGTCTTCGCATTTACGTCTGCACCGTTCCCACTTGCTCCTTCTCGGGGTCCTCGTGAGTTGCGCGGATGCCACCCCGCCTCGGGATCCCGATCCGGGTGTACCCCTCGACATCGCGGAATCTCGTGCACGCAACGTACGCGATGTTCGATACGAGTTGACGTTTACGGTGCCAGTGGAACGAGAGGCTCCGATTTTCGGCGAGGCCCTGATTCAGTTCGAATGGTCGGGTCCGGGCGCGCTCGCGCTCGACTTCGCCGCCGGCCCCGAGCAGGTCAGAGGGGTGGACGCCAATGGGGAACTACTCGATCTCGCACCGTTGAACGAGCACTTGGTGATTCCCCGCGGTTCTCTGCGCCAGGGCGCCAATGCGGTTCGCGTATCGTTCATCGCCGGCGACGGCTCGCTGAACCGAAATGACGAGTTTCTATATGCGCTCTTCGTGCCCGACCGAGCACGCTGGGCGTTCCCCGTTTTCGACCAGCCGGACCTCAAAGCGCGCTTCAGTCTGCGTCTCGACATACCGGGGGATTGGAAGGCCATTTCCAACGGCGCGGAGATCGAGCGCCAAGGCGCGGCCGGGCCCGAAGGCGAGCGCATGCTCTACAGGTTTGCCGAGACGGAACCGATCTCGACGTACTTGTTCGCTTTTGCCGCGGGTCGATTCGAAGTGGAAGAGGCGGTGCGAGACGGTCGCCCGATGCGACTATTTCACCGCGAGACCGATCGCGCCAAGGTCGCTCGCAATCGCGAAGCGATCTTCGATCTGCACGCGGCGGCGCTCTCTTGGTTAGAAGAGTACACGCAGATTCCGTATCCGTTTGGAAAGTTCGATTTCCTGGCGGTGCCGTCGTTTCAGTACGGCGGGATGGAGCACCCCGGCGCAATCTGGTATCGGGCGTCCAGCATGTTCCTCGACGAATCGGCGACGCAGGCGCAGCTCCTCGGGCGGGCCGGTGTGATTTCGCACGAGACGGCGCATATGTGGTTCGGAGACCTGGTGACGATGCGCTGGTTCAACGACGTGTGGATGAAAGAGGTGTTTGCAAACTTCATGTCCGCCAAGATCGTCAACCCGAGTTTCCCGGAACTCGACCACGATCTCCGATTTCTGCTGTCTCATTATCCCGGCGCGTACGGTATCGATCGCACGGAAGGCGCCAATCCGATTCGTCAACCGCTCGAGAACTTGAACGAAGCCGGGACGCTCTATGGGGCGATCATCTACCAGAAGGCGCCCATCGTGATGCGTCAATTGGAGCTTCTGGTCGGCGAGGAGACCTTCCGGGACGGTTTGCGTGAATACCTCGATGCGCACCGGTTCGCGAACGCGACCTGGCCCGACTTGATCGAGGTGCTCGACCGTCGCTCGCCATTGGACCTGCGCGAGTGGAGTCGGGCATGGGTCGAAGAACCCGGTCGACCCACCATCACCACGGAACTCGAGCCGGAGTCGATTACTTTTCGTCAGTCCGATCCACGCGGCCGCGGCGTGCGATGGGTGCAACCCGTGCAAACCTGGTTCGATGCGCCAACGACCCGGGAACGAGACGCCCCGCTGCGCTTCGAGGACGATGAGGTACGGCTGTCGAGAGACGCGTCGGTGCCCGACTTCCAAGCCGTACTGGCGAACGCGGATGGGGTTGGCTACGGGCTGTTCCGGCTTGACGAGTCATCTCGAAGGTGGCTGTTGGAGCATCTCCCCGAGGTGGAACCGAGGGTCACTCGCGCAGCCGCGTGGCTCACGCTTTGGGACGAGATGCTCGAGAGCGCCATCCCGCCGCAGGCGTGGTTGGAGATGGCGATGCGGGCCATCGAGGTCGAAGAGGATGAGTTGTTGATCTCGCGCATGTTGTCGGAGACGCGGACTGTTTATTGGCGTTTCTTGACGCTCGACCAGAGCGCACAAGTCGCCGAAGAACTCGAGAATCTGTTGTGGTCGCGTCTCGAAGAGGCAGATGGCACGTCACGAAAGGCAAGCTTCTTTGCTGCCTACCGATCGGTTGCGCGTTCGGACGCCGCGTTGAGCCGTCTCGAGAGGATCTTTACCCGAGGAGGCGGGATCCCGGGTCTGCCTCTATCCGAGAACGATCTTACCGCGCTCGCGCAGAGTCTCGCGTTGCGGGACGTCGAGCGGGCGCCGGCCATCCTCGATCAACAGGCCGCGCGCATCGCCAATCCCGATCGGAAGGCGCGCTTCGACTTCGTGCGCCCGGCGTTGTCGGCCGATCCAGCGGTGCGGGACGCGTTCTTCGCTTCGTTGGCCGATCCGGCAAACCGCGAGCGCGAGCCATGGGTCCTCGAAGCCGTCGGGTTCTTGAATCACCCACTGCGGGCCGAAGCCGCGCTCGGAAACCTCCGTCCCGCCCTAGACCTACTTCAAGAGATCCAACAAACGGGGGATATCTTTTTTCCCAAGCGATGGCTCGACTCCACCCTCGGCGGGCATTCGTCCTCCGAGGCCGCAGACATCGTTCGCGCATTCTTGGTGGACAGACCCGACACGCCGATGCGACTCCAAGCCAAGCTGCTGCAATCGGCCGACATGGTGTTCCGGGCGGCTACGATTCGAGATCCCGACCTCGTATCCGGGTCCTGACAACCCACACGCCGCCGCCGCCCACTAGGGACTGAGGAGCCACTCGGCCGCCGACGCGAGATCTGACGCGATGTGAATGGGCTTGGCGTCATCGGGCGTCGGCTCGCTCTTTCGGTTCACCCACACGGTCGGGATGCCGAGCGCAGTGGCCGGGACGACGTCGTGAAACAGGCTCTGCGCGACGTGCACCCATGCTTCGTATTCGCCGGCCCACTCGCGCCCGCGCGAAAAGTGTGGCTCAGCCGGCTTGTAGCTCTGAAGATTCTGCGCGGTCCCCAGGAGAGCGAATCCGATCTCGAAACGCTTCAGGGTCTCGGTGAGCAGGTCGTTGTCGATGTTCGATAGGATTCCGACCGAGACACCGGCGGCATCGAGGCGACGCAGCGCATCGTTGGTGTCGTCGAAAGGAAGCCAACTCGGAATACTGGCCGGGATCATCGCGGCGCGCTCCCGCCCGCCGGCCCAGCCATGAGTCTCTGCGACCGTCGCGGCCACTTCGGTCAGAAGATCACGGTAGGGACGATACTGACTCGTCTTCAGCTTGTTTTGCACCGAATGAAACTGTCCAAGCAACGCCTCGTTTGAGACGTCCGCCGCCGGCGGATAAGCGGCTCGAATGCCGGCCAGGATCCCCGACTCCCAATCGATCAGCGTGCCATAGCAGTCGAATGTGAGCAAGGTTCCGGTTCCGATTGGGCGCGTGAGAAGCGTCGACATCAAACTCGCATCCGTCCATCACCGTTCGTTTGGCTACAGAGCCAGGTCGGCACCATCCTATTCGGGTGGGAGATCGGCTGCGACCTCCGACACCGCATCGGCGACCGTCTCGCCTACGAGCTGAGTCATGCATCGGTGGTGGCCGAGAGGGCACCGCACATGACCATGGGGCCCACATGGTTGGCACTCGATGCCGGTCACCAGGACGCGATCGGCGGCGCCAAAGAGGTGTCGCGCGGGGGACGTCGGACCAAACGCAGCCACGACCGGCACGCCTAGCGCACGCGCGATATGGAGCGGACCCGTATCACCGGCTACGAGAAGATCGAGACTCCCGAGCGTGTCCACGAGCGCCGACACGTCTTCTCCCAGATGATCTTCGAGCGTCACCGCGGAGCCAGAAGCTCCTTCGCTCACCTCACCGTACAACGGGCGCTCGGCATCCGTGCCCAAGAGCACGAGCGTGTGGCGATCGGCCTCGAGCATTTGAACGAAAGCTTTCGCGTTGCCCGGCGGCCAACGTTTGGTCGCGTAGTTGGAGCCGAGCGCCAGGCCGACTCGGATGCGTCGGTCGGCACCGCGAGCTCCGCCCGAAACGACTCCAGCGAGCGCTCGTTCGTCCGGCCCCGACGCTTCGAGTCCGGCGATGCGAAAGCGAAAGTCGACGTACGTTTCATCGGCGCGGATCGCACGGTGGCAGGCGGTGAAGAGGGCCGTCCTGGGACCGCTCCCTGCGCCCACGCGCTTCGGGATGCGGGCCAGCCGGGCAAGAAGAGCGCTCCGAACCGATGGATGGGGAATGAGGGCTACGTCGTAGGCCGCCCGCTCCAACTCTCCGGCCACTCGTCGCAGGCCCCGGAGTCCGCGGTTCCGACCGTACTTGTCGAATACGTGAGTTTCATCCAGATCGGGCATTGCTCGGGCGATCGCGTCCGCGGGAGGGCGGACCACCAGTCCGACGGCCTGGGCCCCACGCCGTTTGAGCGCCCGGACGACGGGTCCGTTGAACACCGCATCGCCAAGGAACGCCGGGTCGATGATCAGGACTCGGGCGTCCTCGAGCAGGTTGTCGCTCAAGACGTGTCACGTTCGAGCCGCGTGAGCTCCCACAGCCGCAAATACTTCTGAAACGTCTCGTATCCCTGGAGCCCCGACATCGCGAAGCCGAGCCCGCCCCCCAAGAAGCCGCGTTTGAAGAAGTATGCACGGACGAAGCGAGCAGCCGAGTGGCTGAACACACCCCAAGCTCCCACACGTCGGCCTCGCGCATACATCGCGTCGGCCCCCATCTCTGCATACCAGTGCGCCTTTTCGAGACAGTGGGGAATCGACTCGAACGGGTAATGATCGATCTGCGCCTTCAAGTCCGCAGTCGACCCCTCGAGCACGACGAGTTCGTGCACCGGTCGCCCCAAATCCCAGGCGCCGAGCTCGCGGCGAAACAGTCGCAACCGGAAGTCCGGGTAGTATCCTCCGTACTTCAGCCATGTGGATCGAAAGTGGCTCCGAAGTCCGATCCGATACCCACTGTGAGGACCGTCCGCCTGGATCACGCCCTCGATCTCTCGCGCCAGTTCGGGCGGAAGTGTTTCATCGGCGTCGAGGTAGAGGATCCACTCGCCGGTGGCGGTCAACCGGGCGGCTTCGCGCGAGTCGGCGAAGTCGGTGAACTCACGCTCGACGAGTTTGACGTCCAGCTCGCGCAGAATGTCCAGCGTGCCGTCGGTCGAGCCCGTATCGATGACCACGGTCTCGTCACAAAAATCTAGCGACGCGACGCACGCGCGAATGCGGTCGCAACCGTTCTTTACAATTACCGCGCCCGACAGCTTGGGTCGCGCGACGTCGTTCATGACCGGTACCCCCGTCGTGTCTGTCGTCGGCGAGACGTCGTGCCGATCGATAGCTTTGTTCCCATGGCGGCTGGCGAGATGGTACCCGACGTGGCGGATCCCGGCCACCGAACGCCCAACTACTTCGGCGGCGGGGCTTTGGATCGAGCCGCCGACCGCAGGGGCGACCGCGACTGGGTCGAATCGATGCGGGAGGCGGAGGACGCCCGAGTCGTCCCCGTGTGGCGCTCGAGGAGCCTCGTATTTGGCGAAGGCACCCTATTCGAGCCCGTTCTCCTTTCCCCCGCTGTGGCACGAACGCATTCGCCGAACGCCGAAGAATGGGTCTTTCTGGGGCTGGACCGAGTCGGGCCCGTGTTCGCGGCCGAGGTCGGCGACGCGCACGCTGAATCGGCGCCGTTTACAGAGCTCGGTGAATTTCACGACCTTCACAGGGTCGGGGCGATGTTGGGGAGGTCGGAGGGATCTCTACTGGCGTACGCGCGCGCCGTGATCACCTGGAGTGGTCGCCATCGATATTGCGGCTGCTGTGGTCATGTGACGCGGCCCGCGGAGGGGGGGCACGTCCGAAGGTGTCAGAATGAAACGTGCGAAACGGATCACTTCCCGCGCACGGATCCGGCGATCATCGTGCTCGTGGCCGACGGCGACCGATGTTTGTTGGGTCGCAAGGAGATCTGGCCGGATGGTGTCTACTCGACCCTCGCTGGTTTTGTCGAGCCGGGAGAGAGCCTCTCAGAGGCGGTGATTCGAGAGGTGCGCGAGGAGGCTGGCATCGAGGTCGGCGACGTCCGGTATCGATCCTCCCAACCGTGGCCGTTTCCGTCTTCGCTCATGCTCGGTTTTCATGCAAAGCGAATTGGTGGGAACCTCCACCTCGACGGACAGGAGTTGGCCGATGCCCGCTGGTTTCATCGCGATGATTTTTTGCGTCGCAAAGAGATTGGGCTCAAGCTCCCGTCTCGCGTCTCGATCGCGAG
Source organism: Gemmatimonadota bacterium (assembly GCA_029262175.1). Classification (GTDB taxonomy): domain Bacteria; phylum Gemmatimonadota; class Gemmatimonadetes; order Palauibacterales; family Palauibacteraceae; genus Palauibacter. Next base: position 20,265 of record JAJCZV010000004.1, on the reverse strand, counting down.
ACGTTTGATCCAAGACTGGCTCGGCACCGACTAGACGCGGGCCTCGGGGACGCTTGTTTATGCAACCATGCGGTTGCATATTGTCCATGTGAACGTATTTGACGCGATCGCCCATCCCACACGTCGGCACCTCCTCGGACGTCTTCGCGCCGGTGGCCCCGCAAATCTCGGGGCGTTGGCCAAGGGCCTTCCGATGAGCCGGCAGGCGGTGACCAAGCACCTCGATGTGCTCACCGACGCGGGCCTCGTGCGCGTTCGGCGATCTGGCAGGGATCGCCTTCACGAACTCGATCCCTCACCACTGCGCGAACTCGATGACTGGTTGGCGCCTTACGCGGCCGAATGGGATCGAAGATTGGAACGACTCAAACGCCATGTGGAGAAGCCGAGATGAACGACGGAAGCAGACGGATCGAGAAGACGTTGGAACTCCTTGCGCCGGTGCCGCGAGTCTGGGCCGCGTTAACCGAACCGGCCCAGTTGGCCGCTTGGTTCCCCGACGCGGTGGAGGGGCTCGCGCCCAAGGAGGGTTCCGAGGGCTGGCTCGTCTGGAACGAGCACGGACGCTATGCCATCACCGTCGAGTCGCTGGACACAGAACGTCGTATCGTGTGGCGATGGGCTCGCCAGTCTGAGGCGGCGCTCGCCGGAGGCTACAACACGGTGGTCGAGTGGACCCTCGAAGCGCGAGAAGGCGGCGGCACGACGCTCCGTCTCGTGGAAAGCGGATTCGCCAACGAGAGCGATCGCCAAGAGAACGTCGGCGGTTGGGAGCACGAGTTGGCGGAGTTGACGGACTACCTCGAGGGTCGTACCCACGACGCCACGCAGGTGCGAGCGTAGGTTTGCGCCGCTGTGGCGTGTGCCATCGGGCTGGAGGTGTCGGCGTCCTGAGCGTTTTCGGGTCGGTCGCCTGACGGGCAAGGCACACAGTCGCGACTACAGCCCCAATTCTCCACCGCCGATCGAGGTGCACAAGGTCTCATGCCAGAGTTCAAATGCCAGGTTTGTGATGCGCCGTTCACCGTCGCTGAGGCCGCCCTGGAGAAGTACCCAGGATGGGAGCCGAAGTACTGTCGGGAGCACTCGCCCAAGCGGAAGGCCGAGGGCGCGAGTCAGAAGAAGAAAACTCGCCGGCGCAGGACCGCCGGGTCTTCCAGGGAGGAGAACCTGACGCGCGCCGAGGTGCTCGAGAAGTACACGGAGGGGACACAGACCGGCGTGTTCACGGACGGGGGTTGCTATCCGAATCCCGGTCCCGGCGGCTGGGGGTTCGTGTGGGCGAAAGATGGTGAGATCGAGATGGAGGGCCACGGGTCCGCGGAGGAGACCACAAACAATCGCATGGAGCTCACGGCGCTGATCGAAGCCTACAAGGCGCTACCAGAGGACGCGGCGGTGAAGGTCTATTCGGACAGCCAGCTCTGCGTGAACACCATCACGAAGTGGGCTCCGGGTTGGGAGAAGAAGGGTTGGACGCGCAAGGGCGGTCCGCTGAAGAATCTGGATCTGGTAAAGGAGCTCTTGGCCTTGTACCGGGCGCACCCGAAGTGCCCGCTAGAGTGGACGCGCGCGCACGATGGGTCACGCTGGAACGAGTATGCCGACTCGTTGGCCTCGGCCTGGAGGCGGACGGAGGTCTAGCTCTGAGGCACAGACGACCACGGGTCGTCGGAACGGGGCCGCGCGAGAATCGCCGAACGCCCCAAGACCCGGTGGCAAGGAGTAGCGTTAGATCTTCGACGCTGAGCCGGGTGGTCGCCCGGAGGGTGGAAGGGTCGGTACGATCGCCGGAACCATCGACGTGGCGGTGTCCCGGATGGAAACGGTCGCCACCGACGTGAGCGGTGTACGCTCCGGATTGACCTCGATGATCGCACCCCCTGTGTCGCGGGTTACGGTCGCCAGGCTTGCCGCCGGTTGTACCACTGCGCTGGTCCCGACGACGAGGCACACGTCCGCTTCTTCGGCCCAGCGGAAGGCGCGCTCCAGGATGATCGGGTCGAGAGACTCGCCAAACCACACGACGTCGGGACGCAGGAGACCCGCACAGGAGGAGCAGCGCGGCAGCGTAGCCAGCGACGACGCGTCGATCGGTTCACGGTGATCGCTGCGGATCCCGCACGACGCACACATGGACCGAAAAATGGCGCCATGGAGTTCGAGCAAGCGGCCGTGAGGCTCTGACCCGTCGGCGTCGGACGCCGCATGAGGACGTCGGGCGGTGCGGGCCGCATCGGCGTGAAGTCCATCCACGTTTTGAGTGGCGAGCCCCACGTTCGTATCGCGCAGTTGCCACTCGGCTATGGCGAGGTGGGCCACGTTCGGTTCACAGCGGCTGATCGCCTCGCGCCGCATGCCGTACCATTCCCAAACCAGGCGGGCGTCGCGGACGAAGGCCTCCGGCGTCGCGAGTTCCTCTGGCCGAAAGTTCCGCCATAATCCGCTCGCGCCTCGAAACGTCGGCACCCCGGACTCCGCGCTGATGCCCGCCCCGGTCAGGATGAGTACGCGTCCTGCCGATGCGAGGAGATCGCGCGCTCGCTCCCGCTCCCCGGGCCGGCTCGTCACTGCGTGACGGAACGTGCGACGCCGGCCGGTTGCGGCTCCTGTCCCCGCGCTACGGACAGGGCGCTGACGATGATCAATCCCGCCCCCAATACGGTCCACACCGTGATCTGTTCATCAAAAAACAAGACGCCCCACAGCGCCGCAAAGACGATCTGGACATACCCGACCGTCATCGCACGGCCGGCGGGCACGAGGGACAGACCGCGGGTCATCCAAAGTTGGGCCCAGTGGGTGGTCAGACCGACGCCGACCAGGCCCGCCCACAGCCACGGGGTGGGGAGCCGGAAGTCGAGGGCCGCGCCGGGAACCGCGCCCAACGTCCCCATGACGCCGAACCAGAGGACGATCACCAAGTGATGCTCCGTGTGCCGAAGCGCACGGACGCAGACGTAGGAGAACGCGCCTACGACGGCGCCGGCGAGCGCGAAGGCGACTCCGACAGGATCCAACCCTCCTGACACCGATCCAAAAAGGAAACCTGGGCGCGCCACCAGTAACACGCCCGCCAACGCGCCGGTCAGGCCCAACGCGTCTCGAGCACGGATCGGTTCGGACAGCAATAGCGCCGCGAGGATCGCGGTAAAGACGGGGCTCGTATAGTGGATCACGGTGGCGTCCGCGAGCGGCAGGCGAAGCACGCCCGTGTAGTAGCAACTCACGGCGGCGAATCCGAGCAGACCTCGCAACGCCAAAAGGCCGCGTCGATTGCCACGTACATCGATCTTGAGCGCACGCAGCGTGACGTAGCTGATCACGAGCGTCACCACGCCCCGAACCAACACGATTTCTTGGCTGGGGATCGATTGCCCCACGAGCTTGACCAGCAGGCTCATGACGCTGAAGGCGAACGCGCCGCCAAGCATGAATCGAACGCCTGGCGAGATCAGTAGGGACGCTCCGTCGGCTGGCGGTTCAAACGAACCGGTTCGACCCGCGTGTTACCGACTAAGCTGTGATGCCGTGCTTCACCGCGTGGGTCATCGCATCGACGAAGCGATCCAACTCTTCGAGCGTCGAATACGTCGATGGCGAAACGCGAAGCCCCGTGAACTCGGCGTGGTTGATCGCGACGGTAAAGATCTTGTGCTTGTCCCAAAGCCAATTGCGCAGCGCAGAAGTCTCGATGCCTTTGATCTGGACGTTGGCGATGCCCGCCGCGAAGCCAGGTTCGAGGCTGGTGTTCAGGTGGATGCGGTCGTGCTCGAGTAGTCGCTCGGCCCAGTAGTTCCGGAGGTACACGAGTCGAGCCTCTTTTCGCGCGCCACCGATGAGTTGATGGAACGTGAGGGCTTCACCGATCGCGAGAAAATTGGCTTCGGGGTGCGTGCCCGTTTCTTCGAACTTCCGGATGTCGTCGTCGCGCGTTTCCGCGGCGGCTTGGAGCGGCCAGATGTTCGGAATCTCCTCCTTCTTTACATACAAAAGGCCCGTGCCGATGGGGGCGTGCAGCCACTTGTGGAGGCTGACCGCGTAGTTGTCGCAGCCGAGATCGGAGATCTTGAAATCAAAGTGGGCGAGCGAGTGGGCCCCGTCGATCACGACCGGGATATCGTAGCCGCGAGCCATCTCGACGACTTCGCGGACCGGCAGGATCTGACCCGTGATGTTGATCATGTGGCACATCAAGATCATTCGGGTGCGATCGGTGATTTGTTCTTCGAACAACCGAACGATCTCCGCGGGATCCTCCGCTGGAATGGGAATCTGAAACTGCTTTAGGACGATGCCCTCTCGACGCTCTCGCTGTTTGAACGTCGTAACCATCCGACCATAGTCCTGCGTCGTCGTAACCACCTCGTCGCCGCGCTCGAGGTCGTATCCCATCTGCATGATTTGAAGACCCTCGGACGCGTTGCGCGTGATCGCGATTTCCTCGGTATCCACGCCCCACTCTCGAGCGAGTCTCGCGCGGACGCCTTCGCGCTGCGGTTCGAGAATCTGCCAGCCGTTGTAGACGGGGAACTGGTTCGCGAAGTCGAGGTCGCGTTTCATCGCCTCCAAGACATGCTCTGGGGTCGGGCTCACCCCGCCGTTGTTCAGATTGACCAGAGAACGGTCGATGGTGAACGCGTTTTGGATCTCGAACCAGAATTCTTCGTCGGTCGCAACGTCGATCGGCGATCCCGGGGTCTCGGACAACTCACGAGCGGTCGAGATGGCGGTGTTCCACCGAGTAGGAATTGTGTTCAAAACGCTAGCGGCGGCGGCGTGACCACCCAGGCTGGCGAGGAATCGGCGTCGAGTCGGCAAAGGACCTCCTAGTTCGTGACCGGGCGGGCTGCCATCATGTGTCACCCGCAAATGGCCCGTTTTCGGGGACTAGAGCAAGCCCCTGCAGCAAAACCAGAGCAAGCCAGCGGTAAGAGAGGAGTCCTCCGAATGAGTCCTACGATAAGGGATCGTCCGTCGCGATCGCTGCTCGAGTCTGTTCGAGCGTTGCTGCTCGCGGTCGGTCTGGGAGCGTGCGGCGAGGCGGTGAGGCCGCCGAGCCCGCCGGTCGCCCCGACCGGACCCGTGGCTCGCGACGAAATCGTCGGGATGTTCGACGCCATCGAAATGATCTTCATATCCGGGGCGGACACGACCGACGTCCTCGCGACGGGTGGCTCGCTGAGCTTGCAGCTGGAGGACAGCGCGCAGGCGGGGGGACGGTTGTTCGCTCCAGGGCAGGGGCCCGCCGGCAGCGATATCGACGAGGACATGGACGGGATCTGGACCTACAACGTGATCGGGCGGGTGGTCACGTTCACCCAGCAGTCCTCGACCTTCGTGGGTGGCGCGGTATTTCGGCCCGCGCGAACCCCCGACGGATTCGGTCTCGAACTGACCGCTAGCGTGGCCGGCGACCAATTCCTCGGCAATGCCGCCGTGGAAGTGACACTTCTTCGCGCGGATCCAGCGCCGGTTGGCGCGAGCATTCGCTAGCGCCCCCTCGAGTATGACCGGTCGGAACGGGTCCGACGGTCCAAATTCCGACGAACTCATCCGTCACTCCAGTGTAGCCTAGTGGCGATGCAAGTCTGCGTCGCGATGCAATCTACTCGTAGGGAGGTGTGATGAGACGTTCTTTGACAACTGCTGCTTTGGCGATGATGGTCGCGATTCCAGCAACCGCGCAGCAGCACGAGCGAGACGAAATGAGCCACGAGGGCGGCGCCGCTGCTCTTGTCGGACAATTCACCGATAATCAGATGGCTCTCCATGAACTCGTGAGCGGGCTTACGACCCAGCAGCTGAGCTTCCGGGAATCAGAGGACCGCTGGTCGATTCTCGAGGTCATCGAGCACATCACTTTGGCTCAGCAGGCAACGTACGCGGTGCTCACCGGTGATTTGGTGGAGATCGAGGCCAGCGAAGAGGGAGAAGCGACGGCCGCCGGATTCGAGCAGCAGGTTGCCGAGTCACTTGCCGACCGGAGTCAAACATTCGACGCCCCGCCGGAATTCGTGCCCACCGGTAGTTTCTCGAGCGGAGACGAAGCCATCGCGGCGTTCGACGAAGGAAGAGGCAGCATGATCTACTTCCTCGAGAACGCGGATTTCGATCTACGAAGCCGTGGCGCGCAACACCCGATCTTCGGGCAGGTCGTTGATGTCAGCACTTGGGCAGTGGTCGACGTGAATCACGCCAAGCGTCACATGCAGCAGATTCAGCAAGTGATCGATGCTGAAGGCTTCCCCGGCTAACCCAGAGTCGAAGCCGAATCCGAATCCGCCGGTACCTTGCGGCCCCGAGTCCGGGGTCCGCGAGGTACCGGTTTTTCTTTGCGGGACTGCATCGCTCTGCTGGGTCGAGAATCGCTCCACGACGACTTGCTCCTCGGCTCCTCTGCCACCTAGGGTAACGATCGGTACGGACACCGCCGGAACGGGTGACCGGTAGGCACCTCAACCCTGGGAGTTCGTTCAACGTGCCAAGCGATCGAAGAACGTTCCTAAAACAGGCCGCTGCGGGATCCGCGTTCGCCGGGCTGCCGTCCGTTTTGGGAGCCGGCGGTTCCCGAGTTACGGAGCGGTTGGAACGACGCGTTCGACCCGGGCGCGAGACGGCGCCCAACGATCGGATCGGTCTCGCCCTCATCGGAGCCGGCGGTATGGGCATGGCGGATCTCGCGACCGCGCTCCGGGTGCCCGGAGTCGAGTTCGTGGCGGCCTGCGATGTGTTCGAAGGGCGGCTCGCGGCGGCCAAGGATCGCTACGGTCCGGATCTCGTGACGTCGCGACACTATGAAGATGTTCTGGCGCGCACCGATATCGACGCCGTGATCGTAGCCACTCCGGACCACTGGCATCAGAAGATCGCGATCGACGCGCTGCGGGCCGGTAAATCGGTCTACTGCGAGAAGCCCATGGTTCACCGCATCGAGCAAGGTCAGGCGTTGATCGATGCCCAGCGTGAAACAGGTCTCACGTTCCAGGTCGGAAGCCAAGGAATGAGTTCGTTGGGCAACGAGAAGGCCAAGGAACTGTACGAGGCTGGCGCAATCGGAGAGCTGAACTACGCCGAGGGGTTTTGGGCGCGGAACGATCCGATCGGGGCTTGGCAGTACCCGATTCCCGCGGACGCATCGGAGGCGTCCGTCGACTGGGAGCGCTTCTTGGGCGACGCGCCCTCCAGAGCGTTCGACCCGCTACGCATCTTCCGCTGGCGGAATTACCGCGACTATGGGACCGGCGTTTCTGGCGATCTATTCGTCCATCTTTTCTCCAGCCTGCACTTCGTGGTGAGTTCGAAAGGACCGAATCGCGTCCAGGCCACCGGCGGGCTCCGCTACTGGGAGGATGGACGAGAGGTCCCCGACGTGTTGCTCGGTATGTTCGACTATCCCGAGACCGAGACTCACCCGGGGTTCAACCTCTCGCTTCGCGTCAACTTCGTCGACGGTACTTCGGGAAGCACGTTTTTGAGACTCGTAGGCAGCGAAGGTGCGATGGATGTCACGTGGACCGATGTGGTCCTTCGCAAGAATGTGGCGGTCGACCCGCTGGACACATTCTCTCGAGAGAAGATGTCTGAAAGCGCCGCTGGAACCGACGCCTTACCGCCGCGTGTGCGGATGCTCCCGCCGGCCGAGACCCGCTACACGGTCGAAGACGGATACCGTGGGGCGCACCTAGATCATTTTTCGAACTTCTTCGATGGCGTTCGCAACGGGACGCCGGTTCACGAAGATGCGACGTTCGGTCTGCGGGCCGCCGCCCCCGCGCTCGCCTGCAATCTGAGCTATTTCGAAGATCGCATCGTGCGCTGGGATCCCGAGACCCTGGTGCTCCGATGAGGGTTGGAACGGGTCGTCGGCTCCCGCTTGCCGCTCTTGCTCTCACGTTCGCCTGTGGCGGTTCCGAAGCGGACAGCGACACCGAGCGTGGGTTGGCGTCGCCTGATTCGGATGCGATCAATACGCTCAGCGATGGCGAAGCCGCGGATGGGTGGCGGTTGCTCTTCGATGGCGAGACGACGGCGGGATGGCGTGGCTACAACGCGGCGGCGTTCCCCGATACGGGCTGGGCGGTGCGAGACGGCATGATGATCGTCGGCGCCACAGCGACCGACCCGGACACTCCGATCGGCGGCGACATCGTCACGATGGAAGAGTTCGAGAACTTCGACCTTCGGTTCGAGTTCAAACTCTCCCCCGTCGCGAACAGCGGAGTCCTTTATCGAGTCATCGAAAAGCCGAATGAGGAGATCTGGTTCAACGCCCCCGAATACCAGGTGCTCGATGATCAGGCGTACATCGACATGGGGACGATGGAGATGCGAACGCATCTCAGCGGCGACAACTATGACCTCCACCCGTCGAGCGAGCGAGCGTTGCGGCCGATCGGTGAATGGAACGAGGGGCGTATCGTCGTCAATGGCGACCACGTCGAGCACTGGCTCAATGGGGTTCGCACGGTCGAGTACGCCCTGCGGACGCCGGAGTGGGAGGCCCTGGTCGCGCAGAGCAAGTTCGCACCCTATCCGGATTACGGACGTGCGGCCTCGGGGCCCATCGGCTTGCAGGACCATGGCCGTCTCGTTTGGTATCGCAACATCAAGATCAAGCGCCTACCCCAGGTTCTATCTCTTTTCAACGGACGAGATTTGGAGGGGTGGCGGATCCACGGCACCGAGCGTTGGTACGTCGAAGATGGCGAGCTCGTGTGTGAGAGCGGGCCGGACGCGGAGTACGGCTACCTCGCGACCGAGCGAACGTTCGAGGATTTCGATTTGGAAGTCGAATTCAAGCAGGAGGCGGATGGGAACAGCGGCGTCTTCTTCCGCTCGAGTCTGGAGGGGACGCGCGTGTCCGGATGGCAGGCGGAAGTCGCGCCGCCGGGTCTTTATACGGGTGGTATCTACGAGTCGTACGGTCGTGGCTGGCTCGTACAACCGGACTCCGCGCGAAGCGATGTCGCGATGGGGTCGTGGAATCGAATGCGCGTGCGCGCGGTGGGCGATACGGTGCGCACCTGGTTGAACGGCGTCGAGAAAGTGGAACTCATCGACGCTCAGATCGGTCTCGCTCGCGGGGTCATCGCGCTCCAGATCCATGACGGCGGCGGGATCAAGGTTCGCTGGCGCAATCTTCGCTTGATCGATCTTACTTCGTAATCATCGCCAGTATGGGATCGATCGCTTGATTGGCTAGCTCGGCCAACTCACCGGCCGTCCGGTTTTGAATCGGATGGGCGACCCACACGATGCCCGGCTCAAACCCGAGAGCGTCGGATTGGCTCGCCGCCGCAGCCTCGAATTCTGTCGTCACCACGAAACAACCGGGGATGCCTCGGTCGTCCAGATCCTTGAGGTCATGCAGACCGCATGACGTGCAAGATCCTCAGTCGGCGAGCGCCTGGACAACGACATCGGCCTCCGTCGCGATCCGCTGGAGGACTTCGGTCGGGGCACACTTGGCGTTGGTCGGTTTCGCAGTCCGGATCGTGCGGACGCCTCTGGCCTCGAGTAGCTCCTGGATGTGATCGAGAAACTCGTCGCTTCGGATCTTGCCGATGTCCTGCAGCGCCACGGTCCGGCCGTCGAGGCTCGCGGGCGGTTCGAGACGTGCTCTTCGCAAAGGCGACCGCTCGTCCGTCGGATCGAGCAAGGTGATCGGGGTGCTCTTCATGGCTTGATCCTTCGCGTGATGGGGTGGGATTCCTCATGAGCTCGACCGCCTGGCCAGCCGGCCAAGATTGCCGAGTACAGACCGGCTCGACCCCCAGCTCGGACGAGTTCCAGGCCGTCGGGGGGAAATTTCGGCACCAGTTCCTCCGCGCGCGTCTCGGCGACGCCTTCGGCCAACCCTCCGGCCCCGCGGATGACCTCTTCTCCGGGCCGTAATACAGCTGCGTGCAGGGCTTCCGTGATGCGATGCCGGTCCCAGCCCGCGTCGCGATAGATGGCGTAATGCTCCGGGGCGATCACGAGCACGGCAAACGCCCATTCGCAGATCTTCGGGTGACAGACCGCAAGCAAACACGCGCCCAACGAGCGGGTCAGTTCTTCGGGGGTCCTCGAGCGCTGATCCATCACGCCTTGCACCCCCTCGCCCTGAAAGAGCGTGACGGCGTCCTCACCCCTCGGCACCCCTCGCGAGACCGACAGCGGCTCCCATTCCGGATCAGATTCATCTTCCGCAAAACAAAACGTGTACTTGCTCGGGGCGCCCAGCGTCGATCGATCAATCTCTCCGGGACGCCCGCCTCCTACGTTGCGCACCACGAGATTGAGGGCCCGCCCGATCGTGGCGTTCGCTCGATTGCCCTGACCCAAGGCGTTCAGCCCCGAGTTCATCCCGATGCGTTTTGCGATCGGGCCATTCACGACGATCAGCGGAGACGTGAAGCACGTACTGCAGAGGAGGCCGTGCAGCGTGAAGTCGGGATCCAGCGCGGCTTCCAGTGCCGACAGCACGACGGGCATGTATTCGGGCTTGCAGCCGGCCATGACCGCATTGATGGCGACTCTCTCGACCGTGCAGGCGACGAGGTTTGGCGGCACCATGCCCACGACCTCCTGCGGGTCGCGGCGGGTGCCTCGGAGCATTCGCAGGATGCGTTCGGGGGTCGGCGGGACCACGGGGAGCCCATCGGTCCAGCCCCGATCGAAACAGGCCTCCATCGGGTCTTGCTCGCCCGGAATCTCGAGCGCACGTGCGCGCAGGCCCGTGTCCCCGTAACGGACTTGCAGGACCTCGGCTACGCCGGGCTCCACCGACTTGGAGCCGCAGCCCGGTCGGTGCTCTGGAAGCCCCGCGCCGAGATCGTCGATCCCCGTGAGGTCGGCCCAGTCGCCCTTGTTCCAGCCGATTGCCCGAGAGGTTTCTTCGCCGTCTTCCAGCCGCACGAGCGTGGGCACCGTGTCGATGCCAAGGTCGAAGGAATGCTCCAGCTCCGTATCATCGACGACGGAAAGACCCTCCGGGAAGTTCGGGTCATCCTGTGAATAGATCACGAACCCATCACCGCTGGCTGCGAGCCCCTGGAGGACGGGCACCACCAACTGGCAGGTGGGACAATCCCGCTTGACGACGGCAATAAAGCGTTGGCCTGCTAATCCCGCTCGATCGTTGTCCGCGCGTTCCATCGTTTTCCCGGTGGTCCTGCGAGTCGGCGTCCGGAACCACACTATCCGGTTGCCCCGTCTTTCGCCTCAACGGACATTCCTCTTTGAGTGTTGAACTATTGTCTCTTCGTCCGGCAACCGGCGGCTCCGTCGGCGTCTGGACGGCTTCACATCTCCCATTGCTGGGACTCACTGAGAAGGACTCGCCCCACATGAACCCAACCGTCTTCGAGAAGAAGATCGCGTCTCGGGTGGCCCTTGGATCCCTCGTCATCTCTTGTCTTGCGTTCGGCGCGCCATCGGTAGCCGCGCAGTCCATGCCGAGCCAGACCCCGAACGCGCCTCCATACTTCGCGATCCAGAACGCCCGTATCGTCACCGGGGCTGGTGCCGTGATCGAAAACGGGACCGTCGTGATCTCCAACGGTCTCATTGACGCCGTTGGCGCCAACGCCACGATCCCAGGAGATGCCTGGGTGATCGACGGCGCGGGTCTGACCGTCTACCCCGGGCTTTTCAATGCCTTGACCCAAGTCGGGCTCGAGGCCGGGTCGGACGATGGTCCGCAGGGCGGCGGCGGGGGCGGGAATCCGTTCGCGCAGTTTGCGCAGCAGGGACCCGTTTCCGACGGTCCGGAGGATCGCCCGGCCACGACCCCGTGGATGGACGCGGCCGACATGCTCGATCCGAGTTCCGAGGCGATCGAGCGCTGGCGTGACGGCGGGTTCACGAGCGCGATGGTGGCGCCCGACGAGGGCATCGTCACCGGCAAAGGCGCGGTGGTGAACTACGACGGCGACGCGCAGCAAATGGTCATCAAGACCCCTGCAGCGCTCCGACTGACCCTCGACCCGGCGGGCGGTTTCCGGGCCTTTCCGGGGTCGATGATGGGCGTCATTTCCTATCTCAGGCAACTTTACCTAGATGCCGATCACCAAAACACTTACGCGGCGCAGTATGCAGCGAATCCACGCGGCCAACCGCGGCCGATGTACGACCGGGCGTTGGCTCCCGTCCAGGAGGCGATCGCTCGAGGTTGGCCGACGATCGTGCCGGCCAACGATGTGAAGGGGATGCGGCGTGTGATCAAGCTTGGGCGAGATACGGGCGCGAAACCCGTCATCGCCGGAGCGCAGGACGCCTACGAGATCGCCGGCGAGTTGGCGGCGGCGGGGGTGCCTGTGCTCGTGGATCTGGATTGGCCAGAGGCGACCCGCAACGGAGACCCCGAGGCCGAGGAGACCCTCGAGTCGCTCAAGCGCAGGGCGTATGCGCCGACCACCCCCGCGGCGCTCGAGAGTGCAGGGGTACCGTGGGCCTTTTATAGCGGATCCGCCTCCGGTCCGAGCCAGGTGATGGACAAGGTTCGCGTTGCGATCGAGAACGGTCTTTCGGAGGACGCGGCGCTTCGCGCTCTGACGTCGGGGCCGGCGCACATCTTCGGCGTCGACGGAGTGCTGGGTTCGATCGAAGCCGGAAAGATCGCGAACCTGGTCGTGACCGATGGCGCGATGTTCGACGAAGACACCGAGGTCCGGATGGTCTTTGTCGATGGTCACAAGTATGCGAAAGCGGTGGAGGAGCGACCCGTGACGCCGCCCGCGGTCGATGCCACAGGCAGCTGGCTCCTTTCACTTAACAACGACTCGCAAGAAGCCACCGTAACGCTGGAGATGGCGGCCGATGGAACACTCTCGGGCACGATCGACGGCGAGCGGGGCGAGCAGCAGATCACCGATGGATGGGTGAGCGGAAACGACTTCCGGATCGTCGCGATCGGTTCGATGGGACCGCGCGGGGAAGTGGAAGTCGTCTACACGGGCACGATCGATGGAAATGAGATGACGGGTTCTGCTTCATTCGGGGGCCGGTTCAATATGGACTTTACGGGCTCACGCCCCGGAGGCAGACGATGAAGGCGCTACGAATTGCGAGACGCGGTCTCTCCATGGGGCTGGTTTACACGGCGCTCATCGCGATCCCGACGCAGCTGACGGCCCAGGACCAAGCGGTTGCTACCGACCTTTCCGGGAGTTGGGTCATCACGCTCGAGGGCCCCGGGGGCGAGTCGATGGAGATGACCTGGGAGATCGAGCAGAGTGACGACGGTATGCTGACCGGGGTGACCGCCAGCGACATGATCGGCGAGGCGCCCATCGACGGCGGGTGGGTCGAGGATGACAGGTTTGGCTTTAGCGTCTACGTCGAGGCGCAAGGACAATCGCTGGACATCGTCTACGAAGGCTCGGTGGTCGACGACGAAATCGTCGGCTTTCTCGACGCCGGCGGTGGAATGTTTCAGGCGGACTTCGTGGGCGTTCGCCTAGACGGCGTGCGTCTAGCAGACGTCGCAAGCGACGGAGATCTCCGATGAGACGAATCTCACTTGTAGCCTTGGGATTGGTCGCCTCGGCCTCCGGGTTGGTCGCTCAGGATGCGCCCGTACTGATCCAAGGCGCGACCATTCTGACGGCCGCCGATGCGGGCAAGATCGAGAACGGTTCGATCCTGTTCGAGAACGGTCGCATCGTCGCTGTGGGGCCGGCGAGCGAGATCAATGCTCCTTCGAATGCGGTCGTGATCGATGGTACCGGGAAGTTCGTCACGCCGGGGATCATCGACGCGCACTCACACATCGCGGCGGAGTCGATCAACGAGGGATCGATCACGGTCTCCTCGATGGTGTCGATCATGGATGTCATCGATCCGACGGACATCGCGATCTATCGCGAAGCGGCCGGCGGAACCACGACCTCGCACGTGATGCACGGGTCCGCAAACCCGATCGGCGGGAACAACGCGGTCATCAAACATCGCTGGGGCGCGGACGCACAGGGTCTGCTGTTTCAGGGAGCCCCTCCCACGATCAAGTTCGCGCTGGGCGAGAACCCGAAGCGATCCAGTACCGCAGGGACGGGCTTTCCGCAGCGCTATCCGGCTACGCGGATGGGTGTGATGGATGTCATCCGGCAGGCGTTCGCCGAAGCCACCGAATACAAAGCGGAGTGGGATACCTACAACGCGCGGGTCAGCGGCGGCGACCGCAGCGCGATCCCGCCCCGTCGCGACCTCAAGCTCGACCCGTTGGTCGAGATCCTGGAGGGGACGCGCTTCGTTCACGCGCACAGCTATCGTGCGGACGAGATTCTTCAACTCATGCGAGTGGCGGAGGAGTTCGACTTCAGAATCCACACCTTCCAGCATGTACTCGAAGGCTATCGGGTGGCGGATGAGATAGCCGAGCACGGCGCGCATGCCTCGACGTTCTCCGATTGGTGGGCCTACAAAGTCGAAGCGTATGAGGCCATCCCCTACAACGCGGCGATCATGACGGATCGCGGCATCGTCGTCTCGATCAACTCCGACTCGGGCGAAGAAGGTCGGCACCTCAATCAAGAGGCCGCCAAGACCATGAAGTGGGGAGGTATGGACGAATCCCAGGCGCTCGCAATGGTGACGATCAACCCCGCCATACAATTGATGATCGAAGATCGTGTGGGCTCACTCGAAGTGGGCAAGGATGCGGACGTCGTTCTCTGGGAGAACTATCCGCTTTCTTCCTACGCAAAAGTCCAAACGACTTATGTCGACGGCGAGATTGTGTTCGACGTTGATCGCGATCGGGAAATGAGAACTCAAATGGCAGCAGAGAAGGATCGATTGAGGGAGATGCTTGGAGAGGGAGGAAGCCGATGAACCGGGCAATCGTAAGAACGGCGTTCGTCGTGGGGCTCGCGATTGCTTCGTTTCCGGCTGCCGCGTTGCTCGCACAAGACGGTGACACATTCGCCGTCCAAGGCGCGACCATTCACACCGTTTCAGATGGAACGATCGAGAATGGAACGATCGTGATGCGTGGCGGTCGCATCATCGCCGTGGGGGCGAACGTCGACATCCCGGCCGGTGCCGAGATCATCGACGGGACGGACAAACACGTCTATCCAGGGATGATCGATGCGTTCAGTCAGCTCGGTCTCACCGAAATCGGCGCGGTGCCCGCGACCAACGACATGAATGAGATGGGCCGCTTCAACCCACACCTCAACGCGCACACGGCGATTCACCCCGCGAGCGAGCACATCCCGGTGGCGCGGGCCAACGGGATCACGCACACGATGGCGGCACCCGGTGGCGGGGGTCGTGGCGGCGGCGGTGGGAGCGGAATCCGTGGTCAGGCGACGCTGATCCACCTCGATGGTTGGACGGTCGAGGAGATGGAGATCGAGAAGTCGGCGGCCATGGTGGTGTCTTGGCCGACGTTGAGTTCGCGAGGCGGATTCCGTCGTGGGCCTTCGCGCCCGTTCGCGGACGTGCAAAGGGAGTTCGACGAGCAGGTCGAAGAACTGGACGCTTGGTTTGTTGCGGCGCAACATTACAAACAAGCGACGGAGTCGGGCTCGAGCCGACTTACGCGGGATCTGCAGCTAGAGCATCTCTCGCGCGTGCTGGACGGCGGGCTGAGAGTCATCGTCCAAGCAAACGATCACCGTGAGATCGAGTCGGCGGTCGCGTTCGCCGAGAAGTGGAATCTCAACCTGGTGATCGCTGGAGCGACGGGCGCACGTGACATCGCCGGCATGCTGGCGGCCAAGGGCATCCCTGTCATTCTCGGACCCGTCCAGCGTTTGCCGAACGGTCAAGACGTCGCGTACGACGATGCCAACACCCTTCCAGGTGTGCTGGCCGATGCAGGCGTGGAGATCGCGTTTGCCACGTTCAACTCCGCGGATTCGCGCACGCTTCCGTACGAGGCCGCCAACTCCGTTTCATGGGGGCTCTCACAGGACGCAGCGCTGGAGGCCATTACCTTGGGACCGGCGCGCATCCTCGGGGTGTCCGATCGGTTGGGCTCGTTGGAGGTGGGCAAGGTCGGCAATGTCATCGTCACCGATGGTGACCCGCTCGAGATCACGACGGAGATCGAGCATGTCTTCATCCGGGGCTTGCCGTCCGACTTGGACAACAAGCACAAGCGGTCGTGGGAGAAATACAAGAACCGGCCGGTCAAAGTGAAGGCGGTGACCACGACGTAGTCGGGAGTCCGTCTTTTCCCGCAGGGCCTCGAGCTCGGGTTTCGCACCAGCTGTGCGAGGCCCGAGCTCTTAGTCATCTGGGCCGGGTTTCCGGCGACTCCGCTTCTGGGCCGCGCGCCGTCGCTTATTCTCGAGCCGCTTCCTCCTCGCGGCGCCCGTCGCTCGAGTCGGCACCCGCCGCTTCTTCGGCTTCGAGCGCTCCTCCAATGCGACGCGGAGTCGTTCGAGCGCCTGCAACCGGTTGCGCCGTTGGCTGCGCGACTCGCGTGCCGTCACGACGATCCCGCTGGGCTCGTGAGTCAGCCGCACCGCCGAATCGGTTTTGTTCTGGTGCTGCCCCCCGGGACCCCCAGCGCGGAAGGTCTCGATGCGGCACTCGGCGAGCAGCTGTTCGTCGGTCAGCGGCTCCGGGTACTCTCGGCCTTCTTCGATGGGTTCCAACGGTCTCTCCGGGTTCGGCGCGTCCCACACGTTAACAAATCCGCGCGGCGCCCGTCCTAGTTCTGCCTTCGATCAAGTGACCCCACGACGACTTGCGCAGTGTTCAGGGGGAGGGCGACGACGGGTCGCGGAATCAACCGAGCGTAATCGAAAGGAGCGAACCATGTGGGATGATGTCGAGGTGGTACCTATGCGTCCAAGAGATCGGCGGCCCGTCGCGCATGCGCTCCGCGAGCTTGGTTGGCTCGTCGCCGCGGCGGCGGTCGCCGTGCTTTTGCCTCTGATCGGGTAGCCACGCCTGGAATAGACAGCCTGCCGCCGGGTACCTTCCAGCGAGTCGTCTGATCGCAGGAAGTCACCGGGAGGCAGAATCCACTGAACGTCAAATTCGAAACCGTCGGCCCCGCGAACGAAGTCTCCGACGTCCCGGTGCAACCGGCCGTCCGTTCCATCGTCGACGGCGTACGTCGTTCGCTCGATCCGCGAGCGATTCCGTTGGCCCAGCTCGTCGGTGCGATCGTGACCGTCGGGGCGGCGGTCGTCTCCGCGCTCCCGGTCGGCATCATATGGGTGGCGGCTCGTCCTCCCGCGCTCGTCGTGGGGCTCATGCTCGGTGGGTGGGCTCTACTCGTCTCGCTGCTCGGTCTTTGGCTTCGAAAGTGGCCCGCGATTTCGCACCGCCACGCCTCCTTTACCGTGCACGACGAGGGCCTCGAGATCCGGCGGGGTGTCTTTTGGCGGACCGTGATCAGCGTTCCGCGCTCACGCGTTCAACACACCGACGTGGCCCAAGGGCCGCTCGAACGCCGCTACGGGTTGGGGACGCTCGACATCTACACGGCGGGGCGGGCGCACGCGAAGGTCGACTTGCATGGACTCGACTACCAGACCGCCTTCGCGATCCGGGATCACTTGCTTCCGCAGGCCGAGGTGGACGCTGTCTGAGCACCGGCTGCACCCGCTTTCGATCCCGTTCTGGCTGGCATCGCAGGTCCGCCGAGCCGTGCTACCGGTATTCTTCGGCGCCGCGTCGGCTACGGCGTACGGGGTCAGCTGGCAGGTCGTCGCGATGATCGGGCTCGTGCCATTGGTGGGGGGCGCGATCCTCCGCTACCTCACGTTTCGATATCGCTACGAGGCGAGCGAACTCGTGATCAAGACGGGACTGCTGTTTCGGCGCGAGCGGCACGTCCCGTATAGCCGCATTCAGAATCTCGACGCGGTGCAGGGTGTGTTTCACCGTGTGCTCGGCGTCGTGGAGGTGAGAATACAAACGGGCGGCGGAACCGAGCCCGAGGCGAAGATGACGGTGCTTCCGATCGAGGCCCTCGATCAGCTCCGACAGAAAGTGTTCGAAGGGAAGAGCGAGGAGCGCGCGTCTTCCGACCTGGAGGTCGTCGCGCCCGGACCACAGGGGTCCAGCGAAGAAGGCGAGCGGCTTCTTCACCTCCCGCCTCGCGAGCTCCTCTTGTACGGATTGATACAGAACCGCGGCATGCTCGTCATCGCGGCCGCGTTTGGTCTGTTATGGGAGACGGGCGTACTCAATCGCGTCACCGAAGCGGTGGTCGGGGGCAGCGCCGATGGAGAGGGGATCCTTCGAGGGATCGTGGCCGAGTTCGCGGCCGGGATAGCGCCCGGGCGACTCGTTCTCGTAGTCGGGATCCTCGTCGGCGTGCTTCTGTTTGCGCGATTTCTCTCCATGGCGTGGGCGCTGGTGCGCTTGCACGACTACACCATCACACGGATCGGCGAGGATCTGCGCACGACCTTCGGTTCGCTTACGCAGGTCGCGGCCACGATCCCTCTGCGCCGCGTCCAGACGGTGACGATCCATGAGGGGCCGCTTCACCGCCTAGCCAACCGGGTTGCGGTTCGAGTCGAAACGGCCGGCGGAGCGGGTTCCGAGGACGGCGATCCCAACCGACAGTGGCTGGCGCCGATCATCCCGGTCGACCGACTCTCGGCGCTGCTTTCTCAGGTCGTCCCGGAGCTCGACATGGACGCGGTCGCCTGGGAGCCGGTGGCCCCGGGGGCCCTTCGGCGCGTGACCAAACGGTTCGCGATGGTCGCGGGGCTCGTGTCGATCCCGTTCTTCCCCCTTTGGCAGTGGTGGGGGTTCTTGGTCGCAACGCCGCTTCTCGGCGCAGCGGTGTTTTATGCGGGACGGCACGTCCGTCACCTGGGCTGGTCGGTGGGCCACGATACGGTGTTGTTCCGCAGAGGATGGCTATGGCGTCAGACGAGCGTGGCTCGGTTTGCCAAGATCCAAGCGGTGACGGTGCGCGAGACGCCGTTCGATCGCCGTCGCGACATGGCGCGCGTTCGGGTCGATACGGCCGGCGGTGGCGCCGCGTCACAAGGTGTCGAAATCCCGTATCTCCCCGTGCAGACCGCCCGAACGCTCGGCAAGCAGCTGGCTGCCGAGGCGGCTCAAACGGCCTTTCGCTGGTGAGCGGTCTGCGCGCGAGCTAGCAGCCGCGAGTCGGATACCACACCCAAGGGCCCGCCTCCGCGTCGCGCCATTGGATCCAGCCCTCGAACTCGCTCCCGGCAAAGTCTTCTCCCAGACAGCCGGTCAGGTACCGTCCCGGCCGCGAGATCCGCACGCGCGCCCAGTCGCTCCGTATCTCGAGAAACTCGATCTCGTCGTTGCCCTCGACCCACAGCGTCCGGCGGTGTTCGGTGCCGGGCCCGGCGCGGAGGGCGTGTCGTGATCCATCGCGAAACGTCACGCCGTAGCTGGACGTCGCGAACCACTCCTCCCAAAGCACCAGATTGAGATCGACGTCGCCGTCCTGCAGAAAACAGGTATGCGTCCAAATGTGGCCCCACGACACGCCGCGAACGTCCAATGGGCCCGTGTCCATGTGCAGCAGGATCCACCCGTCATCTCGGGCTTCGATGACGATCAAACTGGCGACCTCGTATCCGGTCTCAACCATCCCACGATACGTCAGTGGTCGCCTCCCAGAAGGATCGCTCGTGGGGATCCAGAATCCGTCTGCGATCCAAACGTTGGGGTCGGTCTGGTCGGGGCGCGCGAAGAGCGGGAGACGGATCCGGGGTAGCCAATCCGATGCGGGCGGACCGTCGTCCGAGCCACTCGGCTCGAGGAAGCCGACGCCCAGGTTCGAGCGCTCGAACCCGTGGGACCACGTCCAGTATTGGCTCGAATCCGATGTCCAGGGCAGGGCCTCGGCGAGGCGTGGAGCGATCATGCGATCGTTCCGCGGACACGATTGGGCGACGACCTCCGCGCCGGAGAGGGTGCCGAACGTCAGCGTCACGGAAGCCAGGCAAAGCCAGGATCGAGCGGACATCGTAGCTACGCTCCGTGGGTAGGTCTCGAGCCCGGGCCTCGCGCCCGGACCGCTCAAACGAAGAGCCAACGTATCTTACCCGAGGGCGTGCAAACGATCCGAACGCGGTCTGGCCAAATGTCCTCCAACACGGGGGACACACGGTATGGGATGGGTCCGGTCGAGGCCGAGTTGACGGGTCGGGCGAACTTGTTCGTATGTTGCCGTCCATGAACCCGAGCCAGACCGCCGACCCGACCACCGTCCTGCGCGACGTATTTGGCTACGACGAATTCAGGCCTGGCCAGCTTCACATCATCGAGTCCGTCCTCGCTGGACACGACTGCATCGGCGTCATGCCCACCGGG
>JAJCZV010000003.1 GCA_029262175.1 Gemmatimonadota bacterium | reverse complement strand
GGGACTCGGACTGCCGAGGTTTCAGGGTCGCGGGTGTTTGCACTGTCACGTCGGAGACCTGGAACGGCCCAGAGGCGAGTGGGACTACGCCTCGGACGACAAGCCGGAGAAGCAGATCGCGCGCCGGATGATGACGATGGTCCGCGATATCAACGAGAACCACCTGGCGGGCCTGGGCGGAGCCGAGGGGACGCTGCGCGTCACGTGCTACACCTGTCACGCGGGACGACTCGATCCGACACCCCTCACCGATGTCCTGCTCGCATCGTATGAAGCCGGCGGCGTGGACAGCCTCCTCACCGAGTACGAGTCGCTACGCGAACGGTACTTCGGCGCCGATGCGTACGACTTCCGACCCGACGCCCTGTCTGGAATCGCGACGACGCTCGCGCAGCGCGGGGCCTTTGATGACGCGCTCGAGGTGTCCGCTCGTAACGAAACCGTTTATCAAGACGACCCGAGTACGCGGACCGCCACGCTGACGCTTCTGGTCCTGCGCGCCGTGACGGACGGGGGCGCCGAGGCCGCGATCACCGAGTTTCGGCGCTTGCGCGAAGTCGAGAGCCCAAGCGCGCTCACGCCCGACATCCTCGACGTCCTGGGCTGGGGCCTCTACCAAGAAGACCAGCAACCCGTGGCGATCGAGCTGTTCGAGGAGAATCGGGCCGCATTCCCCGACGTCTACTTTCCGCTCGAAAGTCTGACCGACGCGAAGTACAGTTCCGGGTTGATCGACTTGGAAGAGGCCATCGGGTTCTACGAGGAGTATCTCGAGCGCTTCCCTACACACCAGCGAGCTCGAAACCGTGTCGTCAACCTAAGACGGGGCGGCTAGCCGATCCCTCACGGGCTCACCGGGCGTGCTGATAGAGCTTGGTGCTGAGATATTTGATCCCCGAGTCGCAAGCGAGGGTCACGACCGTCGAGTCCGGACCCAGCGACTCGGCGACGGTGATGGCGGCGAGGACGTTCGCCCCCGTGGAAGTGCCCGCGAAGATGGTCTCTTCGGCCGCGAGGCGTCGAGACATATCCATCGCCTGTTCGGTGGAGTATTGCGCGATGTCGTTCACCGCTGACGCGTCCCAAAGCGGGACGATGAAGCCGGCGCCGACGCCCTCGATGCCGTGTGAACCGGACGGGCCTCCCGACAGCACCGCCGATTCCGCAGGCTCGACCGCCGTGATGTGAACGCCAGGCTTTCGGGCTCGAAGCGCAGCGCTCACCCCCATGAGCGAGCCGGCGGTTCCGACGCTCTGCACGAACGCATCGACGCACCCGTCCGTCTGCGCCCAGATCTCCTCACCCATCGCCCGGTAGCCACCGAGCTGGTCCGAGTTGTGGAGTTGATTGGTCATGAATCCGCCCGTTTCCTCGGCGATCGCGTGGGCAGTCTCGATCATCCTGTGCGTAAGATCGGCGTCCATCCCGCCGCCATCGCTCTCGACCAGCGTGAGATCCGCGCCCAACAACGTCATGTGTTGCCGCTTCTCGACGCTGAACGCATCGGAGGTAACGATCCGCGCGTGGTACCCCTTGGCCGAACAGACCTGCGCGAGCGACACGCCGGTGCTTCCACCGGTGTACTCGACGACGGTACCGCCGGGCTCGAGGCGACCATCGCGTTCGGCCGCTTCGACCATGGCCAGCGCCATTCGGTCCTTCATGCTCCCGGTTGGATTCTGGGCTTCGAGTTTGACGAAGACGCGCCCGGCGCCGGCGGGAACCACGCGTCGAAGTTCGACCAGCGGCGTGTTGCCGATGCACGTGAGAATGGAAGAAGGCTGGCCGCCTGGAGCGGCGGGATCGATCTTCGCCATCGATGTCTCCTCCACATTCCCGAGACGAACACAGCGAACGGATGGAGTCCGCAGGATGCAAGATACATGGAGCGCGGTAGACGAGTATTTCGCCGACCTGTTCGACGGCGCCGACCCCGACCTCGAGTCCGTGCTGGCTTCCAGCGCCGATGCGGGTCTGCCTTCGATCGCGGTCTCAGCGGGACTCGGACGCCTGCTGTATGTGATGGCGAAGGTGCAGCGGGCGGAGTCGATCCTCGAGATCGGGACACTCGGCGGCTACAGCACGATCTGGCTCGCGCGGGCGCTACCGACTGGCGGCAAGGTGGTGACCCTCGAGCGAAGCGCGGCACACGCTGATGTCGCCCGAAAGAACTTCGAGATGGCCGGGGTGAGTGATCTCGTCGAGATCAGGGAAGGACTCGCGGCCGAGACGCTCGTCTCGCTGCATCGAGAAGGCGCAGGTCCGTTCGACTTGATCTTCATCGATGCGGACAAGGTCGGACTGACCGAGTACCTGTCGCTTTCCCTGGCCCTCTCCAGGCCGGGCACGCTCATCCTCGTCGACAACGTGGTTCGCGATGGGGCCGTGCTAGACCCGGACAGCGATGATGCCGACGTCCAAGGGGTGCGCGCGTTCCTCGAGATGTGCGCCCACGAACCCCGGGTAGCGACCGCCCCGATTCAGACGGTGGGCGCGAAGGGGTACGACGGGATCGCGTTTCTAACCGTGACCGACTGAGGCCGGTGGCGCGTCACAATCCCGACTGAGGAGCCGTTTCCACTAGCGCAGAGCGCGCTTCACTCTTCAGGGATGGACTCTCGTGAAAACGGACTTCTTCAGGCTACCGATCATCGTCTTGTGTACGGCGCTCACGGTCGGGGCATGCGGCATCTTGGGTTCGAGTACGACCGAGGTTCGGCTGACCAACGGCTCGAACGTTTCGTTCGACCAAGTCTCGTACTTCACTGAGAATGGACTGCAGCAGTACGTCGATCTCGGACCGGGCGAGAGCTCTCCGTACCTCACCGTCACGCTGGCCTACGGCATCGTGACGGCAGAAGTGATCGTGGCCGCGGATACGGCTCGCCTCCAGGTCATCGATCATGTGGGAGACTCGCCGCTCGACGGCGGGCGGTACAGCTATGTGCTGGATCTGAATGGCGTTCCGGGCGATTTCCAGTTGGAGCAATCGCTTCGTCGCGAGGTTCGGTAGCGCTACCGAACAACCCTTCAGTGCCTTGGTGGTGTCTGAACTCCTGACGCGAAGTTGAAATTTCAACAGAGTGTTGATTTTTCAACAATGATCGCTTAGGCTCCCTTAGTGGAGCTTTTGACCCAGGAGATCCGTCATGGCCGGAGTGCCATCACTTAGCCGTCGCGAGCGAGAGGTCATGGACATCATCCATGGGCTCGGCCAGGGGACGGCAGCCCAAGTCCGAGCGGGCATGCGCGAGCCACCGAGCAACGCGGCGGTGCGGTCGACCCTTCGGATCTTGTTTGAAAAAGGGCACCTCACGTACGAGCAGGATGGCCCGCGCTACCTCTACTCCCCCACGGCGGCCCCAAAGAGAGCCGGCCGCTCGGCCATGCAGCACGTTCTCCAAACGTTCTTCGGTGGCTCGGTCGAAGGGGCGATGGCCGCCTTGCTCGAGATGGATGAGAGCAAGCTGACCCTGGAGGAACGCGAACGGATTCAAGGGCTGATCGAACGCGCGCAGCGGGAGGGCCGCTGATGGATATCACGGCGTTTCTTCTGCGCGCGACGGTCGTGCTGCTCGGCGCGTCGGTGCTGTCTTGGGCGCTTCGAAAGGGAGCCGCCGGCACGCGACACATCCTGTGGACCGCCTCGTTCGTCGCGCTCCTCGGGCTGCCTTTGATCCTACTGACCGGCATGGCGTGGGAGGTCCCCGTGCTCCCGAGCGGAGCGGGCGTCGAAGCTGCCTCGGTTGGCGCCGAACTCGCCCCGACGGCGAACCCACCGCACACCTCCGGCGCCGTGACCCGTGCTCGCGTCGAGCCGGCCCTTGCTCCCGCGCCCGCGGCCTCGGCCATCGGTGGAGGCCTTTGGTGGGCGACGATCCTGAGGACCGCGTGGATCATCGGGACCGGCGCCGCGCTGCTTTCCCTTCTGATCGGAGCCCTGCGTCTCAAGGGTCGCGTGCAGGATGCTCGACCGCTCGAAGATCCTGACTGGCTCGAATCGACGCGTGAGCTCAAACGCGAGCTCGGGATTCGCCGCGACGTACGACTCTTTACGAGCGTCGACACGACGACACCGATGACCAGCGGTTGGCGACACCCGATCATTCTGCTTCCTCTGACGGCGACCGACTGGTCGGCCGAACGTCGGCACGTCGTACTCGCGCACGAGCTCGTCCACGTCAGGCGAAGCGATGCCATGCGTCAGGTTCTCGCGCGCATCACGCTCGGACTCTACTGGTTCCATCCGCTCAGCTGGCTGGCGTCCCGTCTCGCCCGATCGAGTCGCGAGCAAGCTTGTGATGAGACAGTGCTGTCCTTGGGCACTCGCCCTTCCGACTACGCGACGCACCTACTCGATCTCGCCGAGGGGCTGAGACCAGCCCCCGCGGTTCTGGCGCTACCCATCGTCCAACGATCCATGCTGGAGAAAAGAATCATGGCCATCCTTCGCCCCCACCCCACTCGAGCCACGCGACTCACCTCGGCCTCGGTAATCCTCGCCGTAACGGCGCTCGGCATTTCCGCGGCCACGGCGCGCCCTGTTCCGGCCCACGCCGACGGAGCCGTCGTCGCGACACTCGCCGTCGCCCCCGTGGTGCCGGCGTCGAGTGCTTCGCGCCCCGCCCTCGCGCCGGTCGTCGCGGCGATTTCACCCCGGGAACCCCTGCGCGCCTACGGGGCGCTCGCGCAGGACATCACCTGTCGTATGGAAGGGGCGAGCGGAAACTTCCGCGGCTCGATCAGTACGAGCGGAAACCGCACCCAACAATCGGGTTGGCACAACGGCGACCGCTCGATTCAGCGATACGTGGACGATTTGCGTCTCTGCATGCGCGTCCACGGCGACGTCGTCATGGCAGATGACGGCTTGGCGGTGCGGGCCGTCGGGCGGGACAGTTGGCTCGTGCTCGAGTCCGAGGAGGACGAGCTTCAGCGGCTGGTCATCACCGAGGGCGCCGGTGGCATCGAACACGCGTGGACGGTCGGCGGACGCAGCGCTCCGTTCGATGCGGACGCGCGCGCCTGGCGCGATCAGATGTTGGAAGTGCTCGGCGGCTACTGGGAGTCGAGTCGGATCCGAGGCGAACAGAGCAGCCTGCGCGGCAAGATCTCCTCGCATCGCGGCCACATCAGCAGCCTTCGCGGTCAGATCTCTTCCCACCGAGGGCACGTGAGCAGCCTTCGGGGTCAGATGTCATCGCAGCAGGGACACGTCAGCAGCCTCAAGGGAAGAATCTCCTCGCACCGCGGCAATGTGAGCAGCCTCAAAGGGCAGATCTCTTCGCACCGGGGGGCCATGTCCAGCTTGAACGCGGCACGGCGCGCGACTTCCGATAACGACACGCGGGCCCGCCTGGCGCGCGAACTCCAGGACCACGAAGACGAGATCCGGGACATCGAGCAGCAGATCGTGGACTACGAACTCGACGCAAAAATCGCGGAAGTCGAACGGGAAATCGACCAATACGGCCTCGAAGGGAAGCAGGGCGAAGTCCGGGCGCAGCTCGATGACTATGACCTCGACGCGAAGATCGCGGGGGTCGAGCGGGACATCGAGGCCTACGATCTCGACGGGAAGGTGCGAGATCTCGAACGTGAGATCGTCGAACTCGACGCGGATCGGCGGGCAGAGGCGTTGGAGCGCGCGTTGGAGCCCAAGGTCGAGGCGCTACGCAGAATGATCCGGGGCCTGTAGACCGAGGTCTGGTAGCCCGGGGTTAGGCGAACGTCGCTTCGGCCGTCATCGCGACCGCGCCGGTGTCGTCCAAGGCGCGGAGGGCGGCGCCGGTCGAGTCACCGCGACCCTGGAGCGTGACGGGGCGATCGACGAAAAGCGGGCGACGGGCGTGGAACGAGAACGTGGCCAGGTCCTGATCCGCGTTTCGCACCGCCAGATCAGCCAGCAGCAGCGCGGTCAGCGGGCCGTGAACGACGAGGTCCGGGTAGCACTCCACGTCTCGTGCGTAGTCGCGATCGTAGTGGATCCGGTGCGCGTTGAAGGTCAGCGCCGAGAAACGAAACAGCATCGCGACGTCTGGAGTGATCTGATCCGACCAGTCCACCTGCATCTCGGGCGCGGGGGAAGCGCGTAGCACCAGCGGCTCGGTCGGCCGCTCGAGATAGACGAGGTGCTGTTCCTCGATCACTTCGCCGACCTTACTCGTGATTCGATGTTCGAGCGTCACGAACACCAACGGCCCGGCCCGACCCTCCTTGGGCGTGATGCTCTGAACGGTGGAGAGGCGACCGATGGGGTCGCCGATGCGCAGGTCCCCGCTGAACTCGATGTGTCCGCCGGCCCACATGCGTCGTTCCAGCGGAACCGGGGGCAGAAACGCCCCCCTCTTCTTGTGTCCGTCGACATCCAGTTCACCCCCACGGGCGAGTTCGCGACAGTACAGCCAATGAAACAGCGGGGGGAGTGGATCGCCTTGACCGACCGCGTCGGGATCGCGATCGAGCGTGGCCAACAGAGCCTGCGACGAGGCGGCCGCAACGTGATCGCTTGCCTGTTCGGTCCTACCGATCCAGTCGCCGAACTCGGTCAAGAACGTTCCGCCTTATGGCAGTCAGAGGTCCAGAACGTGTAGACGAACTCCTGAGGCGTCCCCTCGCCTACGACGAACGCACCCTCCCACTCGAACCCATCTGATGTGATCGCAGAGAACGTCAATCGACTCGTGCCCTCCACCCCTCCAGGGCTCGTGGACGGCTGACGAAGCGTCAGCAGATCGCCTTCCTGTCCTCCCCGCCACATCGGCGGCGTCGCTGGCCCCCCCGATGTGAAATAGGTGACGACCCATTCCTCGGCATCCGGATCATAAAAGCGGATGTTCGAGGTCGATCCGGTCGCCCGCCATGTGTCGTCCCGAATCGCGTGCCCGTTCAGGTAGTATCGTCCGAGCCAGATCTTGTCCTCATCGACCCACTCGTCCTGGCTCAGGCGTCGTCGATCTGCGCACTCGAAACGACCGACGATAAAGGAAAACTGCTCGAGCGCCGCGTGGGCGTCGGGGTTTGGCCGGCCATAGGGGTGCGCGGCGCTCGGCTCGTATCGGTCGTCCGGCGCTCCCGTGCTCTGTCCACTGAGGCCGACACCGAAGACCAGCGTCAGAAGCGCTACGGAAGCCACGCGTCGTACCAGTCGAACACTCATTCACACCTCCAAAGACATGGGGCTCGGTCGCGACTCAGAACGACTTCGGAAGACCGAGCACATGCGTCGCGACGTGCGACAGAATCAGGTTGGTCGAGATCGGTGCCACCTGATACAGCCGAGTCTCGCGGAATTTCCGTTCGATGTCGTACTCGGTCGAAAATCCGAATCCGCCAAACGTCTGCATACACATGTCCGCCGCCTCCCAAGACGCGGCGGCGGCCAGATACTTCGCCATGTTCGCTTCGGCGCCGCAGGGCTCGCCGGCATCGAATCGCGTCGCGGCTTTTTCGACCATCAGCGCGGCCGCCTCCGCCTTCATGTGTGCCTGGGCGATGGGAAACTGGACGCCCTGGTTCTTCCCGATGGGACGACCGAACACCTCGCGTTCGTTCGCATATTCGGTGGCGCGTTCGACAAAGTAGCGCGCGTCCCCCACGCATTCGGCGGCGATGAGGATTCGTTCCGCGTTCATCCCGTCGAGGATGTATCGAAACCCCTGCCCCTCTTCTCCGATGCGATTCGCAGCCGGGACGCGCGTGCCGTCGAAGAACACCTCGGTGGTCGAATGATTCATCATCGTCTCGAGGGGACGAATCGTCACGGACCCAGCGGTTTCGTCGCGGAGATCCACGAGAAACACCGACATGCCTGCCGTGGGCTTTGCCGCCTCCTCGCGGGGTGTCGTCCGCGCGAGGAGCAGCATGAGATCCGAATGCTCGGCGCGCGAGATCCACGTCTTCTGACCCGTGACGATGTAGTCGTCGCCGTCACGCACGGCGGAGGTCTCGATCCGAGTGGTATCGGTCCCGCACGTGGGCTCGCTGACGCCGAACGCCTGAAGTCGGAGCGTCCCGGCCGCGATCTCCGTGAGATACTTCTGCTTCTGGGCATCGCTCCCGTGCCGCAGCAAGGTGCCCATCGTGTACATCTGCGCGTGACAGGCTCCGCCGTTGCACCCCATGCGCTGAATCGTCTCGAGAATGACGCACCCGACCCGGAGGTCGAGCCCCGCTCCGCCGTATTCGACAGGGATGAGGGCGGCGAGATATCCCGCCTCGGTGAGCGCGTCCACGAACTCGGTCGGGTACGCGCTGCGCCGATCCAATTCGCGCCAATAGTCGCCAGGAAAGCGCTGACACAGCGTTCGCACGCCCTCGCGGATCTCGTCATAGCCGGCGTCTTGGTTGGTGAACATATTCGGGGCCCGCGCTTCGCTCGATGGTTCCGGATTCGCCGAGAAGGTACGTGGCTTCAAAAACCCCAAACACCGCGTGGTGGGACGACGTCTTCGAGGTCTTGAGGACCGAACGTATCCGACACGTCACAACGGTACCAGACGGCGGCCTGACCGGGCTCCTGGAGAAGTGTCAAGCGGACCCGGACCTCAGTGTCGTCACCCTGAGCACGGAAGAAGAGGGGATCGCGTTTGCCTGCGGCGCCTGGATGGGAGGCGAACGATCTGTCCTGTGCATGCAGAGCAGCGGCGTGGGAAACTGCGTCAACATGTTGTCGCTGCCGCGCACGTGTCGGATTCCGTGTTTGATGCTGGTGACTATGCGCGGCGAAACCGGCGAGTTCAATCCGTGGCAGATTCCGATGGGACAAGCCGTGCCAGGCGTGTTCGATCAACTCGACGTCATGGCCTTTCGGCCGAGCAAGGCCGAAGAGATCGGCGCTACGTTCGAAAGGGCGGCCCGACTTGTTCGCGACAGCGCCGCGTCCGCCGCCGTCCTCGTGAGTCAACGCATCATCGGAGCGAAGGACTTCCAGAAAGGACGCGACTCCTAGTGCCGGGCCAACTCGACCGGCGCGCGGTGGTGGCGGCCCTCCTGGCCGACCGGGGCGATGCGGCCGTCGTCTCGGGGCTTGGCGCGCCCAGCTATGACTGCTTCGCCGCGGGTGACTCCGATCTCAACTTCTACCTGTGGGGCGGCATGGGCGGCGCCGCCATGTTGGGGCTCGGCGTGGCGCTGGCACAACCACATCGCCGCGTAATCGTCATCACGGGCGATGGGGAGATGATGATGGGAATCGGTAGCCTCGC
>JAJCZV010000002.1 GCA_029262175.1 Gemmatimonadota bacterium | reverse complement strand
GCTGCGGACCGGGACAGCATGAACGAGTTCCCGAGCGCCGTGCCCCCACCAAACGGAGGTGTCGCGAGAAAGCGCATGAAGACTCGGTACGAAGGAGCCGGATCGAGGGTTCGGAAGAAGCGGCCAAATTCTTCGTACGTACCGGCGGCCCAGGTCATCTCCGCCTCGACATCGAAGGGCTCGTCACCAAGCCAGGTCGCCGCGAAGCCACGGGCGTCGCCGCTCGACGGGAAGCGCCTCGCGGGGCCGGCCATGTACCAACCCTGCATCAACTCGGCAGGGACGCCCCGCAGCTCGAAGTCGCCGTCGCCAAACGTGGAGGCCGCGATCGACGACGTCGGCAGGTCGCCGAGATCCCACCGGACTTGGATGTCGGTCACGAGGTCTACTTCGGGCAACACCAAGAACCCCGAGCCCGCGCCGCTCACTCCGCCCCCGGCGGGTCGAATGCCGAAAGGCGGACTGTTGCGTTCGCCGGTCGGTCGTACGCGCGACCGATACGTAATAGAGATCGGAGGCCGCACCTCGCGGGCAGCCCGCCAGTGCCGGGAGTACGGAAACCCACCTGGTGCCGGAGGGTCCTCCTCGATGCGCAAATCGACCGGGCCGAGACGATCGATCACCGTCAGACCTTCGACCCGGTCGGCGATGCCCGTCACCCCTGCATACACGATCGGGGCGCCGAGGCTGAACGTCTGACCCTTCGCCGGCGACCAGCCGCTCAACTCTGTGGACACGGCGATCGCGGTAACCGCCTCGCCACCGTCGCGTTCAGGGCGCAGCCGGACGTCGAACGAGCCGGCAGAGCCGGCAGAGCCGCCGGAGCCTGCCTCACCCGTCGCGAAGCACGCCGTAGCTACAAGCGCGGGTATCACACCACCCGCGGCCCGCTTCGAGATCTTATGCAAGCGCCGCCAGCGCTCGCTCGATGTCCGCCATGTCGTTGTATACGGAAGGTGAGAAGCGCACGTAGTTCGCGGCCACGCGGACATCGACACCCTCTCGCCGAAAGCGGTCCCGCACCGTCCCGCCGTCGGGCATCGTAAAGGTGATGATCGGAGAGGTCGTGCCTTCCGGCGTGGCGCACTCGAATCCGAGCCTCGGCATCTCGTCTCGGAGGCGTTGAAGGAGCGGTTGACGATGATCTTGAATCGCGTCGAGCCCAAGTGCCTCCAGGTACGGGATCGCCGCTCCCAAGGCGGCCCTCCCCGCACCCGCTACGCTGCCCACCTCGAAGTAGGAGCTCGCCGTATCGCCGAGCTCCCATGTGAAAGCGCGCTCTCCGGGTGGGTCGTGCGGAAGAAAATGCGTTTCGTACCGGCGGACCGAGTGATACCCGTACTGCGATCGCGTTACGGCGCTCCCGAGAAGGTCGCGTCGCGCATACAGGAAGCCGAGCCCGAGATCGCCCATGAGCCACTTGAAGCCTGCGCAGGAACAGAAATCGACGCCGCTCTCGCGGACATCGATCGGAACCGCTCCCGCCGCCTGAATGATGTCGGCGTACACATAGGCCCCTCGGGCGTGCGCCAGCTCACACACGGCCTTCAGGTCATGCTCGAACCCGTTGTACATGGCGACGAGCGACAACTCGACGAGTCGGGTCTCGCCATCGATGAGTCGTTCGAGATCTTCGAGGTCGATCCGGCCGTCGCGCGGCATCGCGATCCGGACGTCCAGGCCCGCGGTCCGCTGGAGCGCCTGGAGGTGGACGATCATTCCCTCGAAGTGCAACGCGTCGGTCACCACGTTGCCGCCGGAGCGCGGAATATCGAGCCCCTGTACCACCAGCACTTCGCCCGCACTGGTGTTCGGCACGAAGGCGATCTCGGCCGGGTCGGCGTTGATGAGCCGTGCGAACGCACCTTTGACCGTGCCGGCGATGTCCGGGTCGTCGCTGGTCTGCGTGGTGAACCCAGCGCGACGCTCGTTGTACTCTCGAACCGCCTCTCTCACGACGTTAGGCATCGGGTGCATGTACGCGCCGTTCAGGTATGTCACACCGTCGGGAATCGTGAAGTCCTCTTTCCGAGGAAAGGCCGTCGGCGATCGAACGGGTGCGGCGGGTGCGGCACCCCCGGCGAAGACACCTGCCATCGCGACGCCCGCGGCCCGCGTCATCAGTTCGCGTCGCGTCATCGCCATGTCGCCGTCCCACAACCGATCGTTCATCGCACCACTCCGTTTCGAGCCTTCGGATCGCGCGACACATCCCGCTCGCGCGCTAACACCAAATTGGGTGGCGGGGATGCTTTCCGTAAGAACGCTCCCTGGCGCGACACATGTCGCCTAGTCCGCGCCTGGAGGCGCCGGCTTGACCGGGTCGGCTCCAGTCGCGGAACTTCGATCGACTCTATCTCGGACACGCTGACGCCACGATTGGCCGGTACCCTTTGTATTCAATGGAGAACAGTCAGCACCGACCACAGGGCGAAGTCACCCGGCTCTTGGCCCAATGCACGGAGGGAGACGAAGCGGCACTGGACCGCCTCATCCCGCTCGTGTACGACGACCTTCGTGGCATCGCGCACCGTCGCCTCCGATCCGAACGAGCCGACCACACGCTGAACACGACCGCCGTCGTGCACGAGGCGTACGTGCGTCTGGTCAACCAAGCCACCGCAACGTGGCGGGACCGGGCCCACTTCTTCGCTGTAGCGGCGGGAGTGATCCGTCGGTTGCTG
>JAJCZV010000001.1 GCA_029262175.1 Gemmatimonadota bacterium | reverse complement strand
AGAGACCGCGTAGCATGAGGCGAATCGGCGCTCGGCCACAGCGGTCGGCGCCGATCGTCATCTGGGGCCCGTAGCTCAGCCTGGTTAGAGCGCCCGCCTGATAAGCGGGAGGTCGGTGGTTCAAATCCACCCGGGCCCATGGTGTTCTGTTCGACCTCCCGGTCCGCACGCAGCCAAGGTGGTTCAACGCGAGCGCCACCGGCGCGAGCCTCGGTGAGGCAGCGGCCCCGCCAGGGGACGGTGACTCACCCAATCCACCCGGGCCCATGATGTTTCTTTCCGACCTCCCGGTCCGGCACGCTGCCAAGGTGGTTCAACGCGAGCGCCACCGGCGCGAGCCTCGGTGAGGCAGCGGCCCCGCCAGGGGACGGTGACTCACCCAATCCACCCGGGCCCATGATGTTTCTTTCCGACCTCCCGGTCCGCCACGCTGCCAAGGTGGTTCAACGCGAGCGCCACCGGCGCGAGCCTCGGTGAGGCAGCGGCCCCGCCAGGGGACGGTGCGTCACCCAATCCACCCGGGCCCATACCCCTGCGTAGCAATCCCAGCCCTTGCCTCCCAGACGCGTGACGAGTGGCGGACCGACCTCTCCTTCTGCGCTTTACCGCGTGTGGATCGCTGTCAGGCCCCAACGCTGGCCCCGGAGGATGCCCCATGACCCGACGCGCTCGAACGTTGCCGAACCTCTGTTTGGCGGGGCTACTCGCCTTCCCGCTCGTTCTTCCCGCGGAGGCGCAAACCCTCAAGCCACAGCTCTCGGACGAGGTGAAACGGCTGATCGACGAAAAGGGCTCCCAGGCGGCGATGGTCGACGTGGTCCTTCTCGTGACGCGGTTGGCCGAGTTCGACGTAAGTCGCGATCGTTTGGTCGCGCTCGCGAACGCCTACACGAGTGCGGGGGATCCGGATGCCGCGCTGGTCGTGGTCCAGCTGGCACAGAGCAGCGGCGGGCAGATGACCGCCGACCTCCAAGTCGTTCAGGGCGACGCCTACGCGGCGAAGGGTCTGCCGCAACTGGCGGAATCCCTGTATCTCGAAGCGTTACAGGACGAGCCAGAGCACCCGCGCGCCCGCGCGCAGCTGGTCGCCGTGGGCGGCACGCTCCCCGACGCCGCGCCCGAGCCTACGATGTTCTCGACGGGCGGCGAGCCAAGCCGTGCCGATGTCATGCGGTGGCAGAACGTCGGCGCGCCACGCGACGATGTCGATCGCTTCACGGGCATGTACCTATCCGCCAACGGTGCGAACCGGTACGTCGCCGTCTACGAGACGTGCCTCGGGAGCGGGCACCTCGCCTCGGCTCCGATGTGGGCGGGTGTCGCTCCCTGGATCCTCGAGAGCGAATCGGACCTGGCGTTCCACGAAGCTCGCGCGCCGCAGGAGCGTGAGCCGGTTCAGCTTCGGTTCGAAGATCCTGCTGCGGGCCAGGCCGACGCCGTGATCTTCACCGGTGGCCTGGAGGATCGTTTCGAACGCGCGGGCTCCCTGGAGGCCGGGTTTCAGCCCGAGGGCGACCAGTGCTACCGACCGTTCTGAGCCGCCGTTCATGCCACCGTCGACGTCGGCCGCCTTCCGATCTTTCAAAACGGCCACTGTCGCACCGCATTTCAGACGAATGGATGGCCCTATCCGCTGGCGTCCAGTTCCTGCTCCCAACGCATCGCGTCGGCCTCGCGCCCGATGGATTCGTAGAACCCCACGAGTTGCCGGATGGCCCATTGGATGTCGACGTGGCCGGAGCCCTCGCCGCGGGCGGTCACGTAGTTGGCGTGAATCTCCAGGTACGCGCGTTCTGCATCTTCGATCCGACCCGACTGCAGGAGGATGCGCGCCCGGGTCACCAAAAGGCTCACGAGCGTGGAGCCGGCCGGCGAGAGCTTCGCTCGCGCCTCTCCCAAAGGCGCCTCGAGCACCTCGAGTGCCGTCTCGTGATCGCCCGCCAGTGAAGTGACCCACCCCAGATTGGTGACCGCGGTGTAGTACACGATCCCTGCAACAGGCTGACTAAGTGCGACGGCCTCTTCGAGCAGTTCGCGAGACTCCGCGAAATCCCCGACCTGGGCAAGCATCCACGCGAGATTCTGCATGGTCAACAGCGTGATTTGCGCTTGGTCACCGACTTGACTGCGAAAGAAGTCGACGGCTTGGCGCTGGAGGGGTATGGCCTCTGTTGATCTCCCTACACGCGCGAGAGCCAGGCTGTAGTCCGACTGGACGAGCACCCGCTGGTAGTCGTCTTCGCCCAGCAAGCGCGTTGCGTCGGCAAGTGTTCCGCCGAGTACCTCGAGGCTCTCCTCGATCGAGCGGGATTGACCCAACGCGAGCGCGAGCTGTTGCCGAGGCAGGATCGTCGACACATGCCCAGCCCCCCAGCTCTCCTCTGCCGCTTTGATGAGATCGCGGGCGATGCGCTCCGCCTCATCCGTCTCACCGACACGCGTGAGTCCGTCGATCGCATAACCTAGTGATACGAGCTCGTCGGGCTGGAACCCACGGGCATGCAGCCCTGCAGCCGCGTGCAACAGCAGGTCACCGGCCTCGTCCACTCGACTCGATCCCAGCGCCAACGCCAATCCGAGCGTCGCCGCCGCTCGGAGCGTGATCGGATGGTCCGGTCCAAAGGAGGCTCTGGCGCGCGCCAGAACTTCCTCGAGCTCGTCGATGGCCTCGTCGGGCGAACCCTCTATGACACCGGGGATTCCGCGCGATATGCGGAGGACTAGTACCGTAGAATCTGAGGGCCCCATAGCCGCTTCGAACCCCGCTACAGACGTTTTCGTCCGAGCCAACACCTCGTCCAGCCTCCCAAGCCCGGTCGCGCCGGCGACCCACACGATGTCGACGGCGTAGGCCTCTCGAGAGAACCGCTCACCCAAACGGTCGTAGCTCGCCAAAGCGGAGTCGAGCACTGCCATGCCTTGTTCTTGGAGGCCGAGACTTACGTAGGTGCGACCGATGGCTCCGAGAAGACCGGCACGGACCTCTGGATCACTCGCGAACGCGGTATCGAGTGTGCCCGCCGATGCTCTGAGGACTTCCTGAAGACTCACGTCAGCCCCCAAGCGATAAGGGTCCGCTGAGGTGAGCGTCTCCTGCATAAAGCGGTTGATCGCCTTCGAGGTCGCGGCCTCTCTTTGCGCCCGTCCGGTTTGGTTCAGCGTCGCCGCCAGGCCGCCTACGAGGGACAAGGCTACAAGACCCGCCGAAGCGACAGCGACGCGGTTTCTTCGAACGAACTTGCCGACTCGGTAGCGTCGGCTGCCGGAATGGGCGCGGACGGGGAGACCGCGAAGAAAGGCGAGCAAGTCATCGGAGAAGTCCGCCGCCGATCGATAGCGGCGGTCCGGCTCCTTCCGCAACGCCATCAGCACGATCTTGTCGAGATCCGAGGAAATCTTGACGTTGGCGTCGACGAGGACCGCGCTGGGCATTTGCGGCACGCGTTCGAGAACCTCCGTCATCAGATCGACGTATCGAC
This sequence comes from Gemmatimonadota bacterium, assembly GCA_029262175.1. GTDB lineage: Bacteria > Gemmatimonadota > Gemmatimonadetes > Palauibacterales > Palauibacteraceae > Palauibacter. The sequence goes on along the minus strand of JAJCZV010000001.1, from coordinate 36,933 downwards.
CCTCCTGCTTGAACGGCGGCCGACCCGCGAGGAGTCGATACAGGAGGACGCCCAGCTGATAGACGTCGGTCGACGTCGACAAGGGTTCGCCCTGGAACTGCTCTGGAGAGGCGTACTCCGGCGTCAGCCGCGCCTGGCCGACCCGGGTGATCGCTTCCTCAGCGGAGCCGGACAGCGTTTTCGCGATCCCGAAGTCGAGGAGCTTGGGTTGTCCGTCCGCCGTGATCAGGACGTTGGTGGGCTTGATGTCGCGGTGGAGGATCAACCGCCCGTGTGCGTGCTCGACCGCCGCGCAGACCTCGCGGAACAGATCGACGCGTGCCTCGACCGAAAGACCCTCGGTCTCACAGAAGGTGTCGATCGGTACGCCGGCGACGTACTCCATGACCAAATAGGGCAACCCTTCGTCGGTGGCGCCGCCATCCAGTACGTGCGCGATGTTGGGGTGCTTCAAGCTGGCCAAGATCCGGCGCTCACGCTCGAATCGCTCGACGCCATCTCGATCCAGAACCCCGAGTGTGAGCGTCTTGACCGCGACTTTCTGCTCGAAGGCGCCATCCGCACGGTGAGCCGAATACACGGTGCCCATGCCGCCTCGACCCAGTAGACCGTCCACTTCCCAAGGCCCGAGCCTCCGACCCACCCAGGGCTTCGGCTCAGCCGTGTGGATGAGTTCGACGGCGGTATTGTCCGAGAGCGGACCGGTGTCGTCTTCATGGTAAGCGAGGAGCGACTCGACCTCGGCCCGGGCCGTCTCGTCGTCGCCACAAAGCTGATCGAGCAGGGCGGAGCGCTCGTCCTCGGCCGCGTCGACGACCGCGGAGAAGATCTCGTTCGCGCGCTTGAAGAGCTGGTCACTCATCCAGGATCCATGGGCACTCGCTCACCGCTCGAGCGTTCGGTCCGTCGCTTACCTCGGCAGTACGGTCTTCTTCTGCAGCCGCGAAGATGCTTGATCGGCGACTGCCGCACAGGCCCCTCAAGCATAAGGGGCCAGCCTCCCGCTGGGGGCCGGCCCCGTCGCCTCCCGGCGCGGCGACTACGATCATCTTCTCCTCGATTAGGGGACGGTGAAGATTCGCGCGCCTCCGATGTTGCTGATCGGGACTCCGTTGTCGAAGCCCGGCATCCCCGCGATCACGCGGCTGCCGTCCCCGGATAGGGCCACGCTCCATCCGAGGTTGTCGCTTTGATTCGGTCCGGTGTGGTCCATCCCCACCTGCACCCAGCTCGCTCCAGTCCAATCGTAGCTTTGGAGCAGCCCGTGGCCGTTGATGCCTCCAAACGGTCTTCCGATCGCGATCCGACTTCCGGTGGAGGAGAGCGAGATCGGCATGTGGAGGGCGAATGCGGTGGGAACACTGAAGTCCGGCCCCATCTGTACCCAGGTGCTCCCGGCAAGCTCGAACACCTTCGCGTAGTCACCGGCCACGCCGGCCCAGCCAGCCACGCGGGCGCCATCGCTGGACAGCGACACGGACATCCCGAACAGCCCTCCCGTGGGGTTTCCGTCCATGTCCTGGCCGACCTGAGTCCAGGAAGTGCCGTTCCACTCGAACAGGCGCACGTGACCTGCGTTGTTCGCAGCGCCGTCGGCCCCCTGCGCTCCGATCGCGATACGGTTGCCGTCGCCGGAGATGTCGACCGAAGCCCCGGCCTGATCACCGGGTGCCGCGCCGAGGATCGCAGATCCGACCGTGCTCCACGAACCGCCCGATAGCTCGAATACGACCCCAGCACCGGTGGGATTGCCGAAGGTCCCCGTCATCGGGGCGCCGATCCCGACGCGCTGCCCTGTCGTAGAAAGGGCCACTGAATAGCCCAGCTGAGACAGGTTCGCATCGGAGATCGTTTGCCCGATCTGGTTCCAGCTACCGCCCGAGAACTCGTAGACCAGCACTGCGCCCTTGTTGCTGTTGTCGCGGTGCCTACCGATCGCGACCCGATTCCCGTCTCCCGACATCGCGATGGTGTGCGGCTCGCCGATGCGCCAGAACTGGCTGGGACCGTCAAAATCCGCGCCGAGTTGGCTCCACGAGACGCCGTCCCACTCGAGCACGCGGACGTGTCCTGCCTGGGTTCCCACGGCACTGTTGTTCGGGGCCCCGACGGCGACCCGAAGACCGTTGTCCGAGATCGCGAGGGCCGAGCCAAAGGCGTCACCAGCCGCCTCGCCGACGATCGTGGCTCCGATCTGTCCCATCGGCGGCGCCGTAGCCGTGACTTGTTGCGTGTCCGTCCCGGTGGCCCCTCCATCATCGGTGACGGTGAGCGTGACGGAGTACGTCGCGGCCGCGGCGTACGTATGCATGGGATTGATGCCGATCCCGTTGTTCCCGTCCCCGAAGTCCCACGCATAGCTCGCGATCGTTCCGTCCGGATCGGTGGATCCAGCGCCATCGAAGCTGCAGTTCAGGTCCGTGCAGCCGGCGGTGAAGCTCGCCGTCGGGGCCTGGTTCGTCGCCGTGACGGTGACCTGCTGGGTATCCGTGCCCGTCGCGCCGCCGTCGTCGGTGACCGTGAGCGTCACGTCGTACGTGCCGCCCGCGGCGTAGGTGTGGGTCGGGTTCGCACCCGTCCCGGCATCCCCATCACCGAAGTCCCACGCATAGCTCGCGATCGTTCCGTCCGGATCGCTCGAGCCCGAACCGTCGAACGTGCAGTCGAGATCGACGCAGCTCGGTGCGAAGCTCGCCGTCGGCGCCTGGTTGCCGAGCGTCGCGGTCACCTGCTGCGTGTCCGTGCCGGTTGCACCGTCGTCATCGGTGACGGTGAGTGTGACACTGAACGTGCCGGCGGCCGCATAGGTGTGACTCGGGTTCGCACCGGTTCCCGTGTTGCCATCCCCGAAATCCCACGCGTGCGACTGGATCGTCCCGTCCGGATCGCTCGATCCCGATCCATCAAACGTGCAGTCGAGATCCACGCAGGTGGGCGTGAAGCTCGCCGTCGGCGTCATGTTCCCCGCCATGACCGTGACCTGCTGCGTATCGGTGCCCGTCGCCCCGTCGGCGTCCGTCACCGTGAGCTCGACCGAATAGGTCCCGCCAGCGGCGTAGGTATGGGCCGGTGCCGCACCCGTTCCGGAGTTCCCATTACCGAAGTCCCATGCGTAGCTCGCGATCGTTCCGTCCGGATCGCTCGAGCCCGAACCGTCGAACGTGCAGTCGAGATCGACGCAGCTCGGCGTGAAGCTCGCGTTCGGCGCCTGGTTCGGAGCCACCACGGTGACCTGCTGCATGTCCGAACCCATGGCACCATCATCATCGGTCACGGTGAGCGTCACCTGGAACGTGCCGCCCGCAACGTAGGTGTGCGTCGGCGTGGCGCCGGTACCCGTGTTGCCATCGCCGTAGTCCCACGCGTAACCGGCGATCGTACCATCCGGATCGCTGGACGCCGATCCATCGAACGTGCAGTCCAGATCCAGACAGCCCTGCGTGAAGGTCGCGGTCGGCGTCTGGTTGCCCGGCATGACCATGACCTGCTGGGTGTCCGTTCCGGTCGCACTCGCATCATCGGTCACGGTCAGTGTCACGTCGTACGTGCCTCCGGCCGCGAAGCTGTGCGCTGGACTAGAACCCGTACCGGTATTTCCGTCTCCGAAGTCCCAGGCGTAGGACTGGATCGTCCCGTCCGGGTCGTTCGATGCGGACGAATCAAACGTGCAGTCGAGATCGACGCAGGTAGGAGCGAAGCTCGCGACCGGCGGCTGATTGGCCACCATCACCGTGACCTGCTGCGCGTCGGTGTCGGTGGCCCCGTCGTTATCGGTCGCCGTAAGCGTGACGTTGTATGTCCCCGCCGCCGCGTAGGTGTGGGCCGGCGTCGCGCCACCTTGGACGGTCCCATCCCCGAAGTCCCACAAATGCGACTGAATCGTCCCGTCCGGATCGCTGGACGCGGATCCATCGAACATGCAGTCGAGGTCGACGCAGTTCGACGTGAAGCTCGCTGTCGGGGGTTGATTGGCCGGTGGACCTGCCGCGGGCACGGTGAAGTCGATGAACCCGATCTTGACCCTCGTGACGCCGATTACGTACCCACGAGTGGGGTGCCGCTTGAAGACCAACTGAGTGACCCAAATCCGCGCGTTGTACGCGAACGAGGTCTGCGGCATGATTACGGTCATGCACCTTGTGAGATCGAGCGGTGGACCACCCGGTCGACCGCTACCTCGACCCACGTATGGTGTGCAGAACTTGCGTGTCCGAATCCCCGCCGAGCGAGGCAATTGGGGGACCGCAGCGGTACCCCAAATCGTGGGGCGATGGGGGTTGGACCATGTCGCGTCGAAGACGGCCTGTGGCCGGCCGCTTCGAACAAAAGTGCCCGTGAACGCGACCGAGATCTGATTCCCGGGCACCACGGCCGCCGCAACCGCCGGGGGCACGGACCCCTTCGGCTCATCCTCGCCGGGCAAGCCCTCGAACATCTCTTCTACCGTCGGCAAGTCCTCGAGTAGCTCTTCGATGATGGTCTCATCCGCAGGTTCCACGGGCAAGCCGATCGGATCTAGCTCGCAGGCCGACAGTAAGAATGGCGAGATCAGCATCAGCGCGAGCAACGCTTGCCGTGTGCTGGACGTTCGTGGTGGACGGACTCTCGATGTGTACATAGACCTCTCCCGGCGTGCGAAGCGCGAATCCGACCGAACAGTCCGGTCGTTGGAGCGTGCCCTTACAGCGCGAGATTCTTCGGGAAGGCGGATCACGAAAGCGATCTGGTGCGGCGTATCGGGTGAGCGCGCACGGTCGGTCCGAGCTCAGAGGTGACTCGGCACCAAAGGGTTAGCGGTTAGGCAGCGAGCTCCCGGCGAAGCCACGCCCGCGCGTGCTGCCAGTCTCGCTTCACCGTGGCGGCGGAAACTCCGAGAACGAGCGCGGCCTCCTCCACGTTCAGGCCCCCGAAGAACCGGAGCTCTACAACACGACCCTGTCGGGCGTTGAGCTGGGTCAAGCGTTCGAGAGCCTCATTCAGAGCCAGAACGTCGACATCTCCAGTCGGCGACTGGATCAAGCCCTCGCGGAGCGTCAACGGATCCTTGCCCCCGCCCCGTTTCTCCGCAGCGCGCGCGCGCGCATGATCGACGAGGACTCGTCGCATGGCGGCGGCGGCGATCGACATGAAGTGCGATCGGCTTTGCCACGCCGAGTCTTTTTGCCCCGCCAGTCGGATGAATGCCTCGTTGACGAGCGCGGTGGGTTGAAGGGTGTGGCCGGCGCGCTCTCGAGCCATGAAGCCTCCGGCGATCCGGCGCAGCTCCTCGTAGACCAGTGGCAGTAGCCGGTCTCCGGCGTCGGGCTCGCCGTCTTGCAGGTCTCGGAGAAGCTGGGTGACCTCTCCCGGATCGGGTCCGGCGCGCTCGGCGTGCATGCGGAGAGACTGAGCGCCAGGCGTGGCACGGTCAAACTCGTGACGACTCGGTCGCGTTGCGCGATGCCCCTGACGATCGTTTCGCTTGCCACCGGCGGGCCGAGAATCGGTGCGGCGCGATCAGACGGTCGCACGGCCGCTAGCCGAGGATGAGCGAACGCCGTTCTTCCTCACTGACGGCGCGGCGCGGCTTGCTACCCGCAAACCAGAGCACCACGCCGAGCACCAGCCCAACGGCCAGCACGTACCACTCCAATGGAATCCCGGCTCCGGGCTCGTAAGGGTCGGTCGCCGCCAGGTAGACGAAAGCCATCGAAGCGATTGCGGCGCAGCCCGCGGTGAAGATGCCGCCCGGGACTCGGTATGGTCTCTCCGCGTCGGGCCGGGTCAGTCTCAGTCGGATGACGGATAGCGACACGAGACCGAAGGCGATACCGAAACAGATCGTGGCCACGTTCACGAGCGGTGCGATCGCACCGCGCCCGAGGACCACACCTATCGCGCCGAGGCCGCCCACGAGCAGGACGGAGGTCGACGGCGAACCGAAGCGCGGATGTACACGAGCGAGTACCGGTGGGATCAGAGCAGCGCGTCCCATCGCGAAAACCACACGGGAAGCGCCGATAAAGATCGCATTGAACGTGGTCAAGATTCCGATGAACGCGGCGAGGAGGATCGCCCGCGATAAGACTTGCGAGTCGAAGGCCTCCGCGAACGCCGCCGCCGCCGGAAGCTGCTCGTACGTAAGGAGTCGCGGCCACGGCGCGATCATCGACGCGGAGAGGATGACGAGAATATAGAAGACCCCGGCTGCGACCAACGCAACCACGACCATCCGGGCCGCGGATCGCGCATTCGTGCCTGGGGCCTTCTCCTCCATGAGCTGCGGGATCACGTCGAAGCCGGCGAGGAAAAAGGGCGCGGTAACGAAAACGGCAACGATCCCGGGAACGATCGAGCCCGACTCGGAGCGAACGAACGCCGGGGACAAATTCGCGACATCCCCCAGAAGAAACCCCGCCCCTATGAAGAGGACGCAGATCGCTAGGAAGCTGTAGGTGAGCACGTCCTGCAGCTTCGACGCCCCACGCACGCCTCGGTAGTTGATGACCGTAAAGAACGCCATGAACGCCAGGCCGAGTGCGAACGGGACCGCGTTGACCGGCTCGCCGAACGCGTGGTACAGCGTCGGGCCGGTCATCGCCGGAAAGAGGTCTTGAGCCAAGACCCCGATCGCGATCGCTTCCCATGACGTGACGGCTGTGTAGACGAAGCCGAGCATCCAGCCGGTGATGAAGCTCGTTCTCGTTCCGAACGCCTCATAGGTATAGGCCACTTCACCACCGGACACCGGAAACATGGCCGCCATCTCGGCATAGCAGAGTCCGATCAGCACCATGAGCGACGTGCCGGCCGTGAAGCCGATGACCGCGCCGAGAGGTCCGGCAGGCTCGAGCCATAGACCGAGGTAGATGACCCACCCCACCCCGATGATCGAGCCGAAGGCGATCGTGAAGAAATGCCTAGCGCCTAGGGACCGCCCGAGTTCGGCTCGCTGCCCGGACTCTGGGTCCCCGGCGGCCGCCACGCCCTCAGTCACTGCACGCCCGTACCAACGGCGGCGACAGATTTGAGTGCAGGATCAGTCATGTGCAGCCTCGCGCGGTAAAGACGTGGCGGCGATAATGAGTTGCCAGAGTAGATCTCACCCGGCCCTGCCTCAAGGAGCCCGCCCGGAATGAGCGCCATACAAGACCGCTGGAACTACGCCGACGCGTTCTCCTATCTCCCTCGCATCGGGAAGATGCCGCCCACGATCATTTGCTGCGCCTGCAACGGCGGTGTCCAAGGGAAGGAGTCCAATCCGGCGCTCCCCGAAACGCCGGAGGAGATCGCCGAATCCGTCCACGGAGCCTACGAGGCCGGGGCCTCGATGGTCCACGTCCATGCCCGTCAGGAGGCGTTCCCCACACGCCCCGCGGTAACGACCGAACGATGGCTCGAGGTGAACCGATCGATCCGCGCCGCGTGCCCCGACATCATCATCAACGATACCACGGGCGGCGGGCCGAACATGACGATGGACGAGCGTCTGCAATGCCTCGACGCGCGACCGGAAGTGGCATCGTTGAACCTCACGCCCGATATGAGCCGCTTCAAGCTGAGGGAGCGACTCGCGCCCCTACCCGACCCGCGCCCGGAGGTCGTGTACGACGAGTGCCTGCCGTTCTCGTACAAGCTCATCAAACGCTTTGCTACGGAGATGAAGGAGCGCGGAATCAAGCCCGAACTCGAGACCTACCACACGGGCGGCGGATGGGTCATCCGCTTTCTCATCGAGGAGGGATTGATCGAGAAGCCGTACTGGATCCAAACGGTCATGGGTTACCAGACCTCCAGCCTCGCGACGGTCGACAACGTCGTGAACCTCGTTCGTGAATTCCCCGAAGACACCGTTTGGCTCACGTCGGGGATCGCGCAGCACCAGGTGCCGATGACGACCCTCGCCATCCTGCTCGGCGGACACGTCCGCGTAGGTCTCGAAGACAACGTCTACTACGCCCGCGGCGTGCTGGCCGAGAGCAACGCTCAGTTGGTCGCCCGAGCCGCCCGACTCAGCAACGAGCTGAATCGCGAGGTGGCAACGCCTTCACAGGCCCGAGAGATGCTGGGCCTGTCTGGTGAGCCGACGCAGTACCCCTGAAGACCACCGAGGAGTCACGATGAAGACCCGACGCGTCTTTGGATGCCTGTTCCTGATCCTCTGTGTCTTCGGCTGCGAGACCTCCTCGAGGGAAGAGGCTGTGGTTCCCGATGTAGCCGTAGACCGTGGAGACCCCCCTTTTCCGCGTCCACCCGGCACGCACGAGGTACGCCTCGAGCCGACGGTCATGGTCCCCATGCGTGACGGTGTCCGCCTCGCCACCGACCTGTACTTCCCGGTTGATAGGGCTGAATCGCTGCCGGTGATCCAGATCCGCACGCCCTACGGCAAAATGGCGATGCGCAGCGACCGGTCCGCCGCCCGCTACTTCGCGAGCCATGGATTCGCGGTCGCAGTCCAAGACATGCGCGGGCGCTTTCAGTCGGAGGGCGAATACTTCGTGGCGCGCGCCGATCGCGCGGACGGGTACGACCTCGTGTCGTGGCTGGCGGAGCAACCCTGGTCGAATGGTCGGGTCGGGTCGTACGGGTGCTCGTACCTCGGCGAGAACCAGATGCAACTCGCCGCGACGCGACATCCGGCTCACCTCGCGGCCCTCCCCCAGGCGGCCGGCGGGAGTTACCGCTACTTCGGCGTCGTGTTCGGAGGGGTCCCAGAGTTGGTCGCGTCGTTCGGCTGGTTTCGAGGAAACGGCACGAAGCTCTTCTACCGAATCCCGGAGGGCACGCCCCGAGAGGCCATGCTCGAGGTGGAGGAGATGTTCGATCCTCGACCCTCCCTCCCCGGAGTCGAATTCGAGCAAGCGTGGAGAACCCTCCCCTTCATCGACATGCTCGAGGAGGCGGGCTCTCCACCCACCGACTTCGAGGACTTTTTCTCGCATGAACCCGGCGATATCTGGTGGGACCACATCGGTTTTGTGCAGCCGGACGACCGGTTCGACCTCCCGGCGCTTCACGTGAATTCGTGGTACGACCTCGGCGTCTCGGAAACCCTGAAGCTCTTTAACCTGCTCTCCGACAACGCCGAGTCCGATCTAGGTCGGGAAAACCAGTACGCCATCATTTCTCCGACCGATCATTGCGCTTCGGAGCGCGTCACGTCGAAGACCACGGTCGGTCAACGGGACATGGGGGACCCCCGCCTCCGGTATTGGGACATCTACCTGGATTGGTTCCAGCATTGGCTCGCGGACGTAGACAACGATGTTCTGGAGATGCCGAAGCTTCAGTACTACCTCATGGGCGCGAACGAATGGCGCGGCGCCGGCTCCTGGCCGGTAGAAGGCACGGCGTTCACGCCGCTCTACCTGCACAGCGAGGGCGACGCGAATACTCGCTCAGGGGATGGCGTCCTGACGTTCGACTCGCCCAGCGATGAACAGCCGCCTGACGCCTTCACCTACGACCCGGACGACCCCGTGCCGACCGTGGGAGGACCGATCTGCTGTACGGGCACTGCAGACGCGCCGGCCGGAGGCTTCGATCAGTCTGCCGTCGAGGATCGTCTGGATGTTCTCGTCTACACCACCGAGCCGCTCGCCACCGGCGTGGAGGTCACCGGCCCGATCGAGTTGGTTCTCTACGTCTCGTCCACCGCTCGAGACACGGACTTCGTCGGAAAACTGGTCGATGTCTATCCAGATGGTCGTGCGTTCAACGTTCAGGAAGGCATCCTGCGCGCGCGCTACCGAGAAGGGTACGAGCAGAAGCTCTGGATGGAGCCTGACGGCATCTACGAGCTACGCATCGATCTGCAGGCCACCGCCAACTACTTCGACGAGGGACACCGCATTCGGCTCGAGGTCACCTCGTCGAGCTTCCCGAGGTGGGAGCGGAACCTAAACACGGGTGGCAACAACTTTGACGAGAGCGAGTGGATCGTGGCGGAGAACACGGTTCACCACTCGGTCGAGCACCCATCGCATATCATGCTGCCGATCGTCCCGCGCTAGCCGAGGATGAGCGCACGTCGCGTCGCTGGAGCCGCCCGACGCCGCAGCGAGCCAGCCTATTCCTGGAGTCGGAGTAGAAACAGCCCTTCGTCTTGGCTCGTGACGATGATCACGCCGCTGTCGAAGAATGGATAGTTGGACCAAGAACCTCCGAACGAGGTCGCGTTGGTCCCCGGCACGGTGTCGAAGAACCCGCGTTCGGTGGGGCTCGCCGGTTGAGAAATGTCCAGAACCCGCATACCGAAGGTGTAGTTGGAGTGGTAGGCGAGCGAGCCGTGCACGTAGAGGTTGTGATCGATCGCGCCGTTGGGACCCATGTACTCGTTGGCGAGGACCGGATCGTCCAAGTCGGATAGATCCCATACCAAAAGGCGGGTGCGGTTGACGCGTCCCGAGATCTCGTCCGTCTCGTCGTTCTGGAAGAAGAAGCGATGATCTTCGCTCAGCCAGCCCTGATGCACGTAGCCGAAGTCCGGGTACTGGCCCAGGCCGAGCATGTTCGGATTGTTCTTGTCCGTAACATCTGAGACCAAGATGGCCGTTTCGTTCGACCCGATGCAGATCTCGCGACCCGTGTGCGCAGCATCCGGCCCGCGATAGACGACGCATTGGACGTCGTGGGTGTACCCGGTTCCCAAGCGACCTGTCCCCATCTCTGCGTAACACCCCACGAACGACGGGCTCGTAGGATTGGCGAGATCGAGCATGTGAAGCCCGCCGCCGCAGGTGTTGCCCCCCGCGCCATTCCCCACCGAATAGGCGAAGCCGGTCTCTTCGTTGATCGCGATGTTGTGGACGCTGCTCACGCCGGCGTAGTGACCATCCTCCTGCAACTCGGTGAACTCCGTCAGATCGCGCAGCCGATTCAAGTCGAGAATCTGGATACCGTGTCCCGATGCTCCGTCCGCAACGACATACGCGTGATCCGCGTGGACCTTCACGTCGCGCCAAGGGCTCGCGGCCGTCGCGGCCGCTAGTCGAGCGATCGGACGGGGGCTCAGGGGGTCGGAAAGATCCACGATATCGAGTCCGTTGTCGCGTCCGACGAGCGCGTACTCCACGCCGGTTACAGGATCTGTCCATCCCCACACGTCGCTCAGTTGCGCCAGGTTCGCCTGCCCGGGCTCGAGATCTAGCCGAGAGACGTGCGCGATGAGGTCGACTCGGTCGCAGGGGAACTCGTTGGCAAACCCGGCCACGCATCGCGCCAGGACGTCGGCGTCGACGCCGTCAGGGCCAACGAGATCCTCGCCGCATGCGGCGGAGGCAACGGCGATCGCTATGAGCCTGAATATGGTTTTCATAGTGTCCTAGGAACGCACTAGGGGATCTCTGAGTGACGACGCCGGACCCGGCCTGAAGCACCGACGAGCAAGATTGGAACCCGCTCACCAACCCGAAGTTTCCACGAGGCATCTAGGGTCGAACGGTCAGCCCCACCTCTTGGTGCCACTTTGGAGGCTGCGGAAGATCGATTCGGGCCCGTACGCTCCACGAAATCCGGTTGGAAGTACCATGAAAAGAAGGGGGAGCGTCACGAGGGATTTGAAGCTGGGCGGCGAACTCCTTTGGTTCGCCTCCCTTCAAGAACGTCGCGTCGACGACCGAGACGGACCCCTTGTGAAACGTGTGTCGGTACGTCCGAGCTGCATCGCTCAGATGATCCACCGCTTGCTCCTCCCCGAGCAATGTGAAGCTGATGCCAACGAGTTCTAGGTCGCGCGCGGGCGCAAGACGAACGACACCCTCTACGAACGCGCCTCGCCTTGGTGCTCGCTCAGACAGCTCGAAGGCCACCTCTCCGAGACGTCGTCGCAGCGCGCGTTTCGACGCATCTTTGTAGAGAGAGAAAATCGGATAGGCCATGACCGCCGCGCCGACCGCCGCCAAGTCCCAAACTCCTTCGACGATCCCTCCTAGCAACCCAACGCTCCCAGCACCGCTGCCATTACCACCAACGACCGCGTGAACCAATTCAACCGTCGCTCGGTCACGATTCGATTTGACCCAGTGCCGGGGACCCAACCACGCGCGTAGTCTCCGCTGTAGTCCGGCTGCTCGGGACCTGGCAAGAGAGGCAGGTATTCGGTCGCTTTGGCGTCCCGTCCAGCGATGGATGCGCGTGCCCTGAGCACCCAAGTCAGTTGGACATGCTTGCCGGCGTACGGGAAGGGGCCTGAAGGCGCGTCAAACTCGAAGGGATAGGCGTACTCGCGTCCGCCCGCCCAAACCCCAGCGAAGAGCCGCTCGCTCAGGCGCTTACCGCTCTCTTCGGACCCCGAGCCACAACTTCCCATCGCCTCTGCAGCGTGAGACCCGTGCACTCCACCCGAGTCGGAGACGAGACAACGATCCGCCCGCGGACTCGCTCGCCCGAATGCCAAACGCGATTCGGTTCATCGAACTGAAAGGACAGTTTCAACCTGCGAGAACGCTCCTTCTCGCCTGGAATCGGCAGTTGGTGCTCGGCGTTGGCCATGCGGCAGGCTCCGCGAGATCTCGCGCGTGACGGGTCCATCCCGGTTCTAGCGCCTGCTCCCTTGATCCGACGCCGTCCAGAAACCCGTGGAGAGGGTGTAGGGATGGATTGGCCCGTGGTCCGCTCGAGGCGGACAGCCAGACACGGATTGAGAGGTGCTCATTAGGAGGAGGGGTTAAGGGTACGATGTGCATATTGAAACCAAGCCTTGTTGGCGGTCTCACGCTGCTCGTGGCCGTGATAGCGAGCGGGTGTTCGTCGCCCGACCAGACGTTCTTCATCTACCGGCTGCCCTTCCAGGACGAGACGGAAATCCTCGTCTGGCAGGATCACCTGACGCACCCCGGCGGCAATCAACTCGACCTGAGGGGCGCCTTCGCGGATCCGCCATACAGCGTGGTCGCGGCCCGTCCCGGAACGGTTCGCTTCATAGCCGACACGTTCACCGTCAACTGTTCGTCGGCGGAAGGCTGCTTCAACAACTACGTATGGATCGAACACACGCCCGGCGACGAATGGGCGAAGTACGTTCACTTGGCTACGGGCACCATCACCGGCCCACCTCCGGATGGGGCGAGTCTCAGCGTAGGTGACCAAGTAGTTGCGGGACAGTACTTGGGGCAGGAGTCGAACATCGGCATGGCCGTCGGAACAGACATGGGCCGCCACCTGCACTTCGAGGTTGCGGTCCCGGATGATCCGGCGACCGCGACTCCGATGGACTTTGCCGGAGACTTCCCCTACGAACTCAAGGTCCCGCGGTTCTGCGGAGTGCCCGGCCAGGTCGTGGTCAAGGACAGCGTCTACGTCGCGAGCCCCTGCCCGAGCGATTGACGCCGAACGTGCTAGCGCCGCCCCGCCGGTTCTAAACGGACGATCGGTGTCGGCGGACCATCGACATCGCGGGTGTCGCCGTCCAGCGCCAAGTAAATGAAGCCCTCCGGACCTTGGCGGATGTCGCGGATGCGCCCGATCCCCTGGATCAACGTCTCCTCCTCAATGACTTGGTAGCCGTCCAGGCGTAATCGCACGAGTCGATCCCCGCTCAGCCCGCCAACCAACATGTCGCCCCGCCACTCGGGGAACGCATCGCCCGTGTAGAAGAGCATTCCGGACACGCCGATCGATGGCACCCATACGTGCGTGGGCGGCTCGATGTCGTCGCGATGCGTGCCGGGGTGGATCGCGGTTCCCGTCCGATAGTTCACACCGAATCCGATTGCGGGCCAACCGTAGTTGAGGCCCGGGCGAATCAAGTTGAGTTCGTCGCCGCCCTCCGGACCGTGTTCGTTCTGCCAGAGGTCTCCCGTCTCGGGGTGGAACGCCATGCCCTGCGCGTTGCGATGCCCCCAGGTCCAAATCTCCGGGAGCGCGTCGTCGCGACCCACGAACGGGTTGTCCGAGGGAACTCGTCCATCGTCGTGGATGCGGATCGTGGTCCCGTTGTGGTTCGAGAGATTCTGCGCGGGGTGCGCGGCGAGATCTCCCGCGGAGGGCCACTGCCGGTCGCCGATCGTCATGAACAGATAGCCCTGTCCATCGAACGCGAGGCGACCGCCCCACATCGAGCTTCGGTTTGTGCCGTTCCCCGGCGCATCGGCGTGAAAGAGCTCTTCGACTTCAGAGAGTCGATCGTTTTCGAACCGTCCGCGCGCGATCGCGATATTCCCGAGCGAATCGGGCCCAGGCTTGGTATAGCTGAGGTAGAGCAGCCGATTCGAGGCGAAGTCCGGGTGCAGCATCACATCCCGAAGTCCGGCCTGTTCGTACCCAGCCATGGACTTCGCGCCACGGCCCAAGGCGCGGATCTCCGGAAGACCCTCCACCGGTTCCGGGAGCAGCGCCCCATCACGGACAATCCGCAGTCGGCCCGGGCGCTCCGTGACGAGCAGGTCGCCTTCCGGCGTGAACGCCATCGCGAACGGGCGAACCAGGCCGTCGGCGACCTGAACGACCTGAAAGTCGTGCTCGGCGGTCTGGATCGCCGGCTTCTGGTCGACTCGGGAGGAAGGCGTGGCAGGCGTGCAGGCGGTCAGCATGAGGACTCCACCGAGCGCGCGCGTCTTTTGCAAGTTCAGCATCGGGCGAGTGGCTCCAGTCTTCGGGGATCGGTCTTGACCGCTTTCGATACGGTCCCCGCGCGTTGCGAGCCTACAGCTGTCCTGAGCGCTCAAAATACTTCTCGAGGACGAGCAGCGATACGAGGGTCTCGCGTCGCTCGTCTCGAAACGGGACCACATGCCGATTGGCCCTTCGAACGATTTGCCGCGCCTCGTCGGGACGCGAGAGATAGTGCTCCATTTTGTCCGGAAGGTCGGAATGGTCGGGCGCCAGCTCTACGTAGTGTTCCCCCGCCCGCAGCTGACCTTCCAAGAACCAGGTCTCGTAGCGCGGGCGAGCCATGAAACACAGCGAATTCGAAGCCATTGCCCATTTCAAGTTGGTGGCAACGTCGTTGCCTTCGACCGAAAGGATGAACTTGTAACCGAGCTGCTCGCGGATGCTCAGAAACGGCTTCTGCCAGGGCACGTCCTCGTTTGGGTTGGTCTGGCCGATGTTGCAACGGGGTTCAGCGTAGAAGCGACGCACCATCGCCTGGCGCTGAGGTCTATAGGCCAGGCCCCGCCAGACGATGCCATCCCGTTTCTTTCCGTAGGGGATGCGGTCGTTCACGAACCGAAAGTGGCGGACGCGATTGAGCTTGAGTAGGACGCAGTTGCGCCCCCTATTCCCGATCGGACGCGCCTTGGTCAGCACCGGAGAAGGTGCCCCGTCGACGTGATCCCCGAAGCGGTAGTCCACCCGGAGATGGGCCGGGAAGTAGCGGAAGTATCGCCGAGCATCAAAGAAGTAGGTGCTGTGCTCGAGATCGCGAAAACCACCAATCCGAGTACCCGGTGCGACTTCGAAAGGCGCGTCGACCGGATTGCAGTAGGCCACACGCTCCCGGATTAGGGCCCGCTCCGGGTCGATATCGAGCGCCCGCACGAGCGCCGCGCGACGAGCGCGAAAGAGGCCCGCGGGCAGGGGCCATTCCACGAGTTGTCGCGCATAGTACCGCAGTTTATGAGATGAGATCGGCTGCATGCGGTGTAAGGTTCGAGTGCGCGCAGGGAGCGGCAACCGCGCAGGGCTTGAGAGGTTGTTGCCAAAGCCAGAGGTTCAGATGCGTCAGGAGTGCCGGCGCGCGTCGACGACGTCACCCAGGCCAGTTTCTCGATCCCTTGAGGTCTCCATGCCCAGTGCAAAGCGATTCTCCAACGCCACTGTGACGGCTCGTTTCCTCACCCTAGCGCTTGCGACGTCGGTCGGAGCGTGTAGGTCGCCGGGCGTCGATGCGGGGGCTGGCGTCACCGCGTTCGTGGGTTCGCGAGTCATCACCGGCGCCGGCGGCGTGATCGAGAATGCCGTGGTCTTGGTCGAGAACGACCGCTTCACACGAGTCGGCGAGGGGGTGGAAATCCCGGCCGGCGCCACAGAGGTCGACCTCAGCGGAAAGACGCTGATGCCGGCCATCGTCAACGCGCACATCCACCTGTCATCTGACCGGGCCGAACGCACCGAGCAGCTCCAGCACATGGCCTACTACGGCGCAGGAGCTGTGGTCAGCCTCGGGACGGACGACGGAACGGTCGGGCTGGACATGCGAGCGGAGACCGTCCCCGATGGTGCTCGGTCACAGAGCGCCGGTCGCGGGATCACGTCTCCGGAGCCCGGGCGGTCCGAGGTTCCCTACTGGGTTACCACGGAAGAGGAAGCCCGAACCGCCGTACAGGAGTTGGCGGCCCAGTCGGTGGACATCGTCAAGATTTGGGTCGACGCGCGTGGCGGACGCTACGAAAGGCTCTCTCCCGAGTTGTACGGCGCGGTCATCGACGAGGCGCACCAACACGGTCTCGAGGTGACCGCGCACGTGTTCACGCTCGAGGACGCCAAGGGCCTGCTTCGGGCCGGAGTCGATGTGTTTGCGCATGGCGTTCGTGACCTCGACGCCGACGAAGAACTCATGGCATTGTGGGCCGCACGCCCGGAGGTGGTCCTCGTGCCCAACCTGCCGGGCCCGGGCATCGCGCTTGACCTGGGCTGGCTGAGCGGCACCGTGTCTGCCGACCGACTCGCGGAAATGCAGGCGGCCTCAATCGCGCAGCCCGACGCCCAACAGTCCTTCGCCATACAGGCGCGCAACCTCGAGAAGTTCAATAACGCCGGCGTGACCATCGCGTTCGGCACCGATGGAAGCGCGGCCTGGGCGGTTCACCAAGAGATGGAAGACATGGTGCGATCGGGGATGACGCCGGGCGAAGTCATCATCGCCGCCACGAGCACTTCCGCCGAGCTGATGTCCATGAGCGACATCGGAACGATCGCGGCCGGAAAGAGCGCGGACTTCGTGGTCCTCGATGCCAACCCCCTCGACGACATTACGAACACGAGACGGATCCAGGCCGTTTACCTCCGCGGCCGCGCGATAGACCGCGAAACGATCGGCGCCCGGCTCAAGGGGACGACCCCGTGATCGAACTTCATCCCACGACGATCGAGGGCCGCGGCATCAGGCTCGAACCTCTTACGATGGATCATTGCGACGACCTCGCGGCGGCCGCTTCGGACGGTGAGTTGTGGAATCTCTTCTTTACGTTCGTCCCCGGGCCCGCTGCAACGGCGAAATACATAGAGATGGCGCTCGAGGGACAGTCTGCCGGACACATGCTTCCGTGGGCGGTTCGCAACCTGTCTTCCGACCAAATCATCGGATCCACGCGTTACCATGATGTCCTACCGAAAGTCGATCGGGTCGAGATCGGCTACACGTGGTACGGGGCGAGTCATCACCGCAGCAACGTAAACACGACCTGCAAACTCCTGCTGCTCGAGCACGCGTTCGACACCGTCGGCTGCGGCGTCGTCGGCCTTCGTACAGACGTCCTCAATCTCCAATCTCAACGGGCGATCGAGGCCATCGGCGCCAAGAAGGATGGAGTGCTACGAAACCATTCGCTCCGCGCTGACGGGAGCGTGAGAGACGACGTGATGTACTCCATCTTAAGCGCCGAGTGGTCGGGAGTACGCAAGCATTTAGAGACCCGACTCTGGCGCCATGGGACGAAACCTAATGAATAGTGCATCAACGCTCACGGCATTGTGGCTCGCCGCAGCGATGGCACCTCCTGCCCATGCTCAGGATGCTCCGCCGGAGACGCGAGATAGCGCCTACGTGGCCGGCGAGTACCGTGTGTTCACCGGGGCCGGCGAACCCGCGTCCATCCAGGCCATTATCGCGGAGATGGGACACCACCAGGTCGTGTTTATCGGGGAATCGCACGACGACCCGACCGGCCACATGCTCGAGGCCACGCTGCTGCGGGGGGCGTACGAGGCGTACGGTGCCGCGAGCTCGAGCGTTGGAACTGCCCGCGCGGTCGCGCTGTCACTGGAGTTCTTTCAGCGCGACGTGCAACCGATCCTAGACGAATACTTGGCGGATTTGATTTCCGAGAGAGCGTTCCGACTCGACAGTCGACCGTGGCCGCGATACGAGAGCGACTACCGACCGTTGGTCGAGTTCTCGAAGGACAACGGGTTGGCGGTGATCGCCGCGAACGCTCCGCGTCGCTATGCGAGTCGCGTCTCCGCGAGTGGGCGCGAGTCCCTCTTGGACCTGAGCGCCGACGCTCGCTCGAGTCTCGCACCCCTGCCCTATGGACAGCCCTCCGATGCGTATCGAGACCAATGGATTCAGACGATCTCAGAGGTGATGCAGCAGGAGGGCATGAAGTGTGGTCTTCCGATCCCGACGCCGGAGGGCGACGAAACGGCCGCGCACGCTGCGGCACCCGCCGGCGCGCACGACAACATGGGGAACCAGTTGCACAGTCAGGTGCTGTGGGACGCGACGATGGCCTACTGGATCTCAGAACACCTGGCAAAGGAGCCGAACGCCCTCGTCTTACACATGGTCGGTGGCTTCCATGTCGCCCGACGTACGGGCACGCCAGAGCATCTCGCGACGTACCGGCCCGGCACCTCACAAATGATCATTCTGCTTCGACCCGTAGCGGACGTCACCGTCTTCGAGCCCGCGCCCGATGGCGAGTGGGGCGACTTCGTGATCCAGACCGATGCGTCCCGCACGCTGGAACAGATCGAATGCCGCGACTACCTGGAGTCGGGCAACTAGCGGAACACGCCGTTGGGCACGAGGCCGGTCGGCCTACCGGAACGGTGCGGCCAACGCCGGCCTACCCCACGCCTCGTAGAGCTCAACCAGACGGCGGCGGGTGTCTTCGAGCTCGTGGTTCATGTCTCCTCGTTCACCGGACTCGAACGCCGCGAGCCCTCGTAACAGGAGGGGTTCAGCTTCACTGTAACGCCCCTGTCGCGTGAGGGATTCGCCCAACAGGCTTCGGGTTTGTGCCAAGAACGCGTGATCATCCGGAAGGAGGCGCTCCTGCATCTCGAGTCCGGTTCGAAGCGTACTCTCGGCTTCGACGACACGATCCTGGGCGAGACGGACTCTGCCCAACGAAATGTGTGACACCGAGGGCAACAGATGCCCTTCGGGAAAAGCCTCGCGATGAATCTCGAGCGCCTCCAACAACATCTCTTCCGCGCGGCCGTATTCGCCCCGCCGAAAATGGATCTGGGAGGCCAAGTTGTGGAGACCGAGCGCGACTTCCGGGTGACGATCTCCGTGTATCTGGCGGCGGAGCTCGAGCGTTCGTTGGAATAGCGAGTCAGCGCTGTCCAAATCGTCGCTCACTCGCGTGTAGGCCAGACTCTGGAGCACGGTCGCGAGTTCGTACTCGTGGCCCTCACCAGCCGAGTAGATCCGAATCGTTTCGGCGAGTTGTTCCCCCGCGATCTCGGGTCGACCGAGCGCCAGGTTTGTATACGCGATGTTCGTGAGTACCAAGGCGACCGGAACCGCGTCGGGGCCGAGCCGCACTCGCCGGATCTCCAGCGCTTCCTCCAAGAGCGGCACAGCCTCCTCGAGATGACCCTGCTCAGCGAGCATGCCTCCAAAGTCGTTGAGCGTATCGTCCAGGCCCTCGTCCTCCGGAGCATCCCGGCGATACATCGCGAGCGCCTGAGTAAAGTGCGCGTTCGCCGAATCGTACACGCCTCGTTCGGACTGCAGACGCGCGATGTCGGCTACCGCCTGCGCAAGTCGTCTCGGCTCGGTGTCGGGCTGACTCTCGAGGATTTCTCGAGCCAAGACAAGCTGGCTTTGACTACGTTCGAATAGCCCGAGACCCTGATACGTATACCCGATGGTCGCTCGAACCGCGGCCTCCACGTCGGGCTGGCCAACGAGCTCCTCGGCCAGTGTGGCCTCGGCTTCTTCGATCACCTCTAGCACCGTGACGGCGCGTCCATCGTTCTCGGGGCGCGCGGAGCCAAACACGTTTTGCAGAAAGGAGACGACCTGTTCCGACTTGTTCGCCTCCGTTCTCGCACGGGCGCTTTCCTTCGTGATACTCCACCCATAGAAGATCGATGACGAAACGAGAACGAGCAGGCCGGTCACGGTCGCAAGCACGCCCACACGGTTTCGTTCGACGAACTTTCGCGTCCGATAGCCGACAGAATCGGCCTTCGCGGCGACCGGCAGACCCTTCAAATATCTTTCGAGATCCTGACCGAAGGCGGCGGCGGTGGGATAGCGGCGCTCGGGCTCTCTGTGGAGGGCCTTTAGGATGACCGTGTCGAGATCGCCCTGTACTTGACGCACGAGCCTGCCCGGATCCGTGCTCCGCAGATGCCCGACACTGTCGTCGGTCTGCGTCTTTCCCTCCTCTTCCGTGATCAGTGTGCTCGGACGTCGCGGGTGCTCGTCCATCACGACGCGGGCGATCTCCGCCAGCGAATGGGTCCCAAACGCGAAGGGCCGTCGCCCGGTGATCATCTCGTAGAGGAGGATGCCCAGCGCGTAGACATCGCTCGCCGTGGTGATCGACTCGCCGTTGATTTGCTCAGGGCTCGCGTACTCGGGCGTCATCATCCGCATGCCGGTGCGGGTGCGGGGTGTGTCGGCCCCCGTCTCATCTGCCAACAGCTTTGCGATCCCGAAGTCGAGGAGCTTGGCGTTCCCATCTTCCGTGACGAGGATGTTTCCAGGCTTGAGGTCGCGGTGAATGATGAGTTGTTGGTGCGCGTGCTGGACCGCGGCGCACACATCGACGAAGAGTTCGATTCGTTCTCGAATCGTGAGCCGCTGCTCATCGCAGTACTTGTGAATCGAGGTCCCTTGGACGTACTCCATCACGAGATACGGGATGCCGCTTTCGGAGATGCCGCCGTCTAGCAGCGCCGCGATGTTGGCATGCTGTAGCCGGGCGAGCATCCGCCGCTCGGCAGCAAAGCGTTCGATGGCCGCCTGCGATCGGACGTCGTGGCGAACAAACTTGAGGGCGACTTGTTTCTCATAGACGCCGTCGTCGCGCTCGGCCAGAAAGACCCTTCCCATCCCACCGCTGCCAAGCTCACGGATCAGGCGATAGGGACCCAGGTGTTCGCCCGCTTCGACGTCGGGCAGGGGCACCAAGTCATACGCGGGCGTGCTGAGAAACGCCTCCGTGTCGTTGTCTAGGAGACCCTGAACGGACTCGAGTAAGGAAGTGTCTCCTTCACACGCTTCCGCGAGAAACTCGGCGCGCCTTTCCTCGGGTTGATCGAGGGCCTGCTGAAACAGGGTTCGGACTTGGGACCAATGGTCTTTGCTCATACCAAGAAGATGCGTCGTTCGAGGCTCCGGAACAGGGTCACGAGGAATTTGACGCTGAGGACTTCGGCACCTAGCGTAAAGCGATGCAGCTGAAGAGGATCGAAACCGGCGATTTCTACTATTACCGCGACCACCAATCGGTCGTGGCCGGAGACGCATCTACCTAGGGATTTCCTGAGTCAGTTGCACAATCCAAGACCACGGCCCGGCGCCGTGGTTTTTTTTTGTAACTACGTCAAACGAGAGATAGGTCGATGAAGCAACTCGCTCGAAGCAATTCCGCGACTGAGCCGATGTTTACGGAGGAAGAGCATGCGATCTGGCGTGAGCTCTTTCGCCGACAGCTGCCTCGCACCCGGCGCTGGGCGTGTAGGGAATACTTGATGGGTTGGGATCTCCTCGAGCTGCCCGCGGATCGCATTCCAACGCTCCCGGAGATGAATGCTAGGATCGCCCCCCGCACTGGCTGGCGGACGATCCGGACCTCCGTCCGCTACACGGATGCGGTCCCTTGGTACCAACGTTTCGCGGCCCGCGAATTCCCCGTCACTGACTATGTACGCGCGTGGGGCGAATTGGAGTTCACGCCGGAGCCAGACCTGTTTCACGACATCTTCGGACACCTGCCGTTTCTCACGCTTCCGCACTACACGGCCTTGGAGGAGCTGTTCGCACCGGCGTTTCTAAGCGCCGACGACGAGCGACGTGAGGAGATCAAGCGCCTCGCCTGGTACAGCACGGAGTTTGGTCTTATCCGGGAGAACGGCAAGCTCAAGGTGTTGGGGGCCGGGCTGCTTTCCTCGAGCGCCGAGCTCGAGAGCGTGATGAGTGGGGCCGTGCCCACTGCGCCCTTCCGTGTCGCAGATGTAGTCCAACACGAGAAGTCCGTCTGGAGCCAGAACGACGTGATCTTCGTGGTCGAATCGATCGACGCGCTGACGCGCGACCTAAGGCGATACTTCGCCAAGGACGTCGAGCCGCAGCAAACCGGGGCGAACGGACGCTAGGGTGCTCCGGCTATCCATCCCTCGAGCGTCTCCGAGGGACGGACGAGTCGGTACGTCCCGTATCGGCCCAGCACCGGAAGCGAGCCATCTTCCGCGACCTCGCCGGCCGTGAGCGAACCGGGGTTTGGACGCTGCAACACCGTTTGCCCGAGGGTCAGCACCACCTCGTCGATGGGTGCATCGATGGGTTCGAGCACGGCGTCGCGCAGAGCCACGAGTTGCCCATCGGGTAGCAGGGCCTGGACCGTTCGATCGGACACGCCCACCACGCGGAGTACCGTGTGGCGCGGAAGACGAGTCGGTTCGGGCGACTCGCCGATCGTCTCGGAAGCCTGCCCCCCCAGCACGAGCGCTTCCGTCTGGAGACGCACCCAATCGCCAAGCCACGTCGAATCGCGACTTACGCCTGGGGGCACGGTTGGGGGCGGGTTGATAAAGGCGAACGGATCGAGAGGGCCTTCGCCGCGCGCATAAATGCCGAAGTGAAGGTGAGGTGGCGTCGTCCTCGCGTTCCCCGAGTTACCGACCAAGCCGAGTGTGTCGCCGGTCTGCACTCGATCTCCCTGCTGAACGAGCTGACGATCCAGATGCGCATAGTAGATCGATTGACGACGCTCGTCGTCTCGAAGCCAGACGACGAGCCCCCCGAGGTTGGTCTCTTCCACCCGCGACACGCGACCTGGGGCCGGGGCTACGACGGGAGTGCCGCGCCGCGCGAATATGTCGACACCGTGGTGACTGCGTCGGCCACCGTCTCGGTCGGCCCCGAAGCGACTTCCGATGTCGCGCGTATCGCCGCCAAAAACCGGGAAGGCGAGCGTCGCGCCGCGAAGCACGTTCAGGGTCACGCGCACCGACCGGAGCAGCTCCGGCTGTACACGGAGCACGAACGTGCCTTCGCGACGGGGTTCGAATTGAATCTGCGTCGAGCCCGGGCTCGCGCTAACGATGAACTCGAGGCTTCCGTCGGGCTGTCGCCGGAAGATGTCCAGGAAGACGCCGGCGCTGTCGGTTGGTTCGACGTGCAGCGATGCGTTCAACGACTGCCCTCGCTCTATCGACACGGTATAGGCGACCGCCGTAGGTCGGTCGCCGGGATAGAGGGTCGCCTCGCGAAACGGGGGATCGATCGAGATCGGGTTCCGAAGCGATGTCTCGGCGGCAGCTTGCCATTGGGCCGCCAGCGTCGTGCTCGCCAGTCCCGCGCCTTCTAGCGCGGCAAAGTAGGCTTCATGCGGTGTACGCTCTACTTCGATCGGATCTGACGCGATCGACTCGATCTGCTCGCACCCGGAGAATAGAGCCGCGCACAAAAGCAGCGCCGCTCGTGGGCCTTGGCGCGAAGCCCGACCCTTTCGGGCCTTCGGGTTAGACACGAACCACAGAGAAGGTCACGCCACGGGTGTCGAACGCGGCCCCGGACGACGCGACGGCCCCCTCGGGGAGGGCCGCCACCGCCGCTGCGAATACCTCGGTCGTCACCGTACGCCTACGTGGTCGTGCGGTTTCGTCGATTCCGGGTGCCCTACATTCCACCGATCGGAATGTTGAGTCGGGTGTTCTCCCAGCTCACGGCAATCACGTTGCTCACGTGCTCGAACGTGAGCGTCTCGACCGGACTGGCCAGGGTCTCCGGGTTTGCTCGGAAGCTGCCGACTTCGCTGCTCCGAACCGCGCCATCGATCGGGATGCCCCAACGGTCGGTGTTCGAGTTGAGGAAGAACTGCCATTCGGTCTCACCGGGGATGGCATAGATCGAATAGCTCCCGGCGTCGACCGACACGCCGCCGATCGTGGTGGCCGCGGACAGATGGAACGTGGTCGGTTCGTTGGCGCCAAGACGCCAGGGCTGACCGAACGGGACCAGCCCGCCGACGACCTCTCTACCATTGGCCGATGGAGCGCCATAACAAAGCAGGCCCTCTCCACCGTCGTAGGAAAACGAGACCTGCTCCAGCGCGCTCGCGCGTCCTTCGGTGTCGCCCATCACAGTGCAGCTCAGGCCGGACGCCGAGGCTACGACAGGCGCGGCCTCCATGTCGCTGGCCTCGACGGCAGCCTCATCCGCGGCGTCAGATCCGCAGGCGGCTAAGAAGACGGAGAGGGAAAGAAGCAGGAAACGGTTGGGACGTCGCATATGGATACCGTGGATTGGGTCAGTGTGGAGCCAAGGCGAATTTCGCCGTGATGGCGCTCGTACCTCTGAAAACTGGCCCTCGTCAACACGAGCGGCAACTTGACGGTACGTCGGGGAGGCCGACCTGCTAGCGGACGGTCAACACGTAACTCCCGACCGCATCGCTGGTCCACGCCTCATAGACGTCGATGTACCAGCGACCTTTGGCCGGCCCAGGCACCACGATTGTCGCGTCGTTGCTCGCTTCCACGTCCTGATAGTCCCAGTTGCCTCCTTCGTCTAAACCCGCGTAGCTCGAGATCGTCGAGCCATGCTTGACCGCGACATCGAAGTCTTGGTCGCCGCGGACTTCGATCACCAGTTCTCCCGCGCCCGCCGGGACGTCGACGTAATAGGTGTGAAAGGCGGCCGACCCTTCCATGCCGGAAAGTTGGCGGGACACGGTCTGGCCAAGCTCGATCTGACCCACCGTTCCAGAGGCCGCGGGATCGACGCGCGAGGTCTCGACCACCCCTGTGGTCGACTGAACGTCGACGGTGTACGCGATCGGCTGATCGAGGAGGTTCATCACGTCGATGTAGATGATGCCTGGATCCGGGTTCGTGTAGGTGTAGCTCGCCTCGGTCCCCGGGCTCGTGTCGAGAAAGTCGTAGTCTCCCCCTTCGTCGACCGGATCGTAGCTCTCGATCTCGGAGCCCGCCTTGACCGCCATGTCGACGTCCAAACCGCCACCGTCCACCCGAATGGTGATCTGTCCCGTGTTCGGACCGACGCTCGTCGTGTACGTGTGGTAAACGACGCTGCCGTTCCCGGTGGCGATGGTCGCACTCCGGGAAGCGCCGACCGCGATCTCGCCGTAGGAGCCGCTCTCCAAACCCTGAGCGCGGACTTCCGGTGGCCGGGCGCACAACGACGGGACCCCGAAGAACAGAAAGAGAACCACACGACCGAGAAAACGTGCGCGCACGAAACATCTCCTTGAACCAGTTTCTGGCAGCCTATGCTCTGTGCGAGCGGTCGAGGCCTCAGGAGGCCGCTCTGAAGTGGACCAAATCGCCCAGCGACACGGGTCCCGCAGCGGCGATCTCGCCCTTGACGCCCAGATTGCCGTTGTTATGGTTGAAGATCGATTTGAGTATGTGAGGATCCGCAGCAATGGAGCCCTGCGAGAGATTCACCATCACGCAGCGGAGGCATGGCCCCGGGACCCGAACCCTGGCGGTAGGGCCGACGGTCAGTTCTCCCCCGACCCACGCGTTTTCGACAAAACCGTGGTTCCCGGCGGAGCCGTGGTTCCCGGCGGAGCCGTGGTTCCCGGCGGAGCCGTGGTTCCCGGCGGAGCCGTGGTTCCCGGCGGAGCCGTGGTTCCCGGCTGAGCCGTGGTTCCCGGCTGAGCCGTGGTTCCCGGCTGAGCCGTTCTTACCTGGGAGCGGCTCGACGAGAATGTTGGGGCGAAACCGTTCGCGCTCGAAGCGGCTCGGCGCCGCCAGCCTCCGCATCTCCTCGAGACTCGCGGTGGTGAGGATGTGCAGCATGGTGCTGTCGAAGAAAGTCCCCGGCGGCGTTTTGTGGGCCGTGATCTCGTCTCGGTAGGTTCGGCCCTGGTACACCAAGCCGTCCATGTCTGGCCAATGGTACTCGTACGTCGCCCGATCCGAGTCCGCTCGTTGGAGCGTGACTCGAGTCCCCAGCGCGCGAGATGCCTCCACCTCCAGGGTGCTCGGATCGGCGCTCGAAAGGACCGCGCCCGTTGGCAGTCTGATCTCCACCGGCGGCAACGGACGACCCGCTTCGGGATCGCCCTTGAAAGCGGCGTTCCAGCCGAGAACGCCTGGCCATTTGTTTGGTCGCTTCGCGCTCACCGTGTGACCCGTTTCGGCATCCTGGAGCGCGTAGGCGCGGTCGCCGATCACCCCCGTCTCCGTCAGATGCAGAACTTTCGACTCTTCGCCGCCCATCGACTTGACGGGATAACGAAACAGACCGACGACTCGACCGACGGGCTCTTCGGTTGTTTGGTTCATCTGACGTCAGGCCTTTCGGTGGAGACGCTCGACGTTCCCTCTAAAGAAGAGATATGACATAGGCGATCCCAGTCCCCCCCAAGAGCAGAAGACCCACCCAAGACAGCGCCCGCATGGCCGGTCCTGGCCGGTGCTCCGGCGCGACGGCCGCAGAAGTTACGGCTTTCAGGTTCAGATATCCGAGCACGGGTGCCGTCATGAACGCGACGGTCGTTGCGAAGTCCACCATCGTCGTGAGGTTTCCGGCAAAGAACAGGAGCACCAAGACCGCGATGGCCGACTGACCCAGCATGCTGATCCAGTAGTTCCGATCCACGCCCTCCGCCATCTCCTCCTCTGACGCAGAGCGAAGATTCTGGAGAGTTCTGGCGAAGGCGCGCGGAAACCCATCCGAAACCGCCAGTGTCGTCGAGAACATCGTCGTCACCGCCGCGACCAGCACCAACGGGCGAGACCAGCCACCGAGGGTCTGACTGTATAGATCGACCAGCTGGGTCGAGAACACCGCCCCCGCATCGCTCAACGTCGTATCGGTCTGAAAGAGCACGGTGGCGCCGAGGGTGACGAACCCGAGCGCCAACGCCGCCGTCCCAACGTACCCGATCAGGAAATCCCGCCTCGCGATCCCGACGGACGTCGTGGCACCGGTCGTCTTGTCCTTGGCGAGCGTCCACAGACTGCTCCAAACGGAGACATCGACGGGGGAGGGCATCCATCCGATGAGCGCGAGCAGAAACGCCACCGGGACGACCGTCGGGATAAGATTCCCGGGCCACAGCGTCAGGGTGGAGATGTCTGCCCGAGGCAACGCGACGATGACGGCGGCCAGCGTAGAGATCCCGAGCACCGCGAGGATGACCTTGATGGTCAGGTCCAGACCCCGGAAGCGCCCGACCCAAAGCAACCCGATGCAGAGGGCGAGTATCGCCGCGCCGGTCACGGGTAGCGGCCAGGTAATGCCCAACGCGAAGGCGGTGAGATAGGCCGTGAACAGCAGTACGGCGGAAACCGAAACGATGGCCGTAGCGACCGTGATCGCCAAGAAGAGCCACAACGCCCAACGTCCGATATCGCGGTAGCCCTCGACGAGACTTCGCCCGGTGGCCGATGCGTAGCGCGCGCCGTACTCGAAGAACGGATACTTGAGCAGGAGAGCGATGACGATCACGCCCGCCAGGCCGAACCCTGCCATCGCGCCGGCTCGAGTGGACTGCACCAAATGCGAGACCCCAACCGAGGTCGCGGCCCAAATCAGCCCTGGACCAAAGCAGGTCCAAAAGCTCGCCCTCGATCGATGCGTAGGTTCACTCATGTGTTCCCTCTGGCGGAGAGCCGTCGTCCGTCGTGAGGATGGAGGCTCGGGGACGCATCGTGCAACGGAACACCGAACGAACGGATACGCGTGAGAGTCGTCGGAGGTAAGTGGGCAGGTCGCGATTTGCATTCTCCGCGAGCGCCCGTAAGACCCACCGCGGAGGCGGTGCGCGGACGCTGGTTGGATCTACTCGAGGAGGAACTCTCGGGTGTCAGGGTCATCGACCTGTTCGCGGGCAGCGGGGCACTGGGGATCGAGGCCATGTCACGAGGCGCGCGATCCGCCGATTTCGTCGAGAACGGTCCGGCCAGCCTCCACGCCTTGAAGGCGAATGTGGCCGCGTTCCACCTCACGAAGCGGAGCCGCATCTTTCGAGTCGATGCCATCCCCTTTACGGAACGGCTTGAAGCAGGCCGCTACGCGATCGCGTTTGCCGACCCTCCGTATGGCTCCCGGAAGGCGGATCGCATCGTGGCGCGCTGGCTCGAGGTCCCCTTCGCCAACACGCTCGGGGTCGAGCACGCGGCAGATCACGAACTCCCCGGTCGAGGCGATTGCTACGATTTCGGC
Source organism: Gemmatimonadota bacterium (assembly GCA_029262175.1). GTDB lineage: Bacteria > Gemmatimonadota > Gemmatimonadetes > Palauibacterales > Palauibacteraceae > Palauibacter. The sequence goes on along the minus strand of JAJCZV010000001.1, from coordinate 8,681 downwards.
GATACCCGGGTGACGTTGTTTCGCGTCCCCTAGGCTAAACCTGCACTGCGGCACGACCGGCCCTTGATCTTTCAATCCTTGGCATACATTATTTAGTTAGCCTAAACACTTAAAGGAGGCGCCATGCCCTGCTCAGAGTTGAAACGCGAACGACAAACCGCCGTGCCCTATCTCTTGGTAGATGGCGTAGACGGTCTGATCGACTTCTGCCGGGAAGTGTTCGATGCGGAGCTTTCAGGCAAGCTGGCCCGCCCAGAGGGCACTGTGATGCACGCCGAGGTGCGCATCGGTGACTCCGTCGTGATGATGGGCGAGCCCATGGGTGAGTTTGAGCCAGCTCCTGGTTGGGTCTTCGTGACGGTCGACGATTGCGACGCGGTATACGCGCGCGCGCTTCAGGCAGGCGGTACGTCGGAGATGGAGGTCTCGCACATGCACCATGCGGGTGAGCGCTATGGCGGCGTCCGCGATCCGTTCGGGAACGTGTGGTGGATCTCATCGCACGTAGAAGACGTGACCTGGGACGAGCAGCAACGCAGGATCGACGCATTGGTCGAGCAGGAACTTGGCGGGTGAGCGCGCCCGAGGCTTCCGACGACGTCGCCTCGCTAGCCGACCGACTCTACCTGGCTGTAATCCATCTGCTGCGTCGCGTCCGGCGGGAAGATGAGCGACTCGCACTCAGTGCGTCGCAGCTATCCGCGATCACCCGACTCGTATCTCGTGGACCCATGTCAGTTGGCGAGCTCGCGGAGGCCGAAGGTGTAAAGCCGCCGACCATGACGCGTTTGGTGCAGCGGTTGGAAGAGGGTGGCTACGTCATCCGCCGACCCGCACCCCATGACGGTCGCGTATGGCGGATCGCGCACACGACAAGGGCTGTGCAGACGCTGGAGGAGGGCCGCGCCGGGCGCGTCGCGGCTTTCGGGACCCAACTCGCGGCTCTGCGAAAAGAGGATCGCGAGTGCCTCCTCCGCGCCCTCGACGTGTTGGAGGCACTCTCAGCAGACCCGAGCTAGCGGCCCCGTGCAGAAATCAGGGCGATCCAGACCGACGCCCGCGTCTGACTAGCGTCCCCCCGCACCCTGATCGGACACGGCCCGTCGATCTTCCGCGTCGTGCGTACCCCAACGCTCGAACCAGCTTCTCAAGAAGAGTTGAGTTCGCAGGAAGTTCGAAGGGGTGCTGCTCGTCCCATGCCATTCGTTTCGGAATCGAATCATCGCGGTGGGCACGCGCTCCATCTTGAGGGCCTGATAGTACTCCTCGGTTTGCGGCATCGGAGTGCGCAGATCGAGCTCGCCCGTCATCAACATGGTCGGCGTCGTGACGTTGCCCACATACATGAGCGGTGAACGTCGCAGGTGTTCGGTGGGATCATCCCAGGGGAAGTTTTCGAAATTGTGATACCAGCCCGGGCTATCCGTGGTGCCCACGAACGAGAGCCAGTTGGTGACTGGGCAATTCGCGGACGCCGCGCGGAAGCGGTTCGTATGTCCCACGACCCAGGACGTCAACACACCTCCGCCGGAACACCCGTACACGAACATGTTGTCTTCATCGATATAGCCACGAGCGATGACCTCATCGACACCAGCCATGAGGTCATCGTAGTCCTTGGAGGGATATGCGTTCTTGATCGCGTTCCCAAACGCACTCCCGTAGCCGGCGCTTCCGCGAGGGTTGGTATACAGAACCACGTACCCGTTCGCAGCGTGGTTTTGCCAACCGAAGTCGAATCCGACGTCGTACATGCCGTGCGGGCCACCGTGGATCGAGAGCATGAGCGGGTATTTGCGCGATGGATCGAAGTCCGGCGGGCGCACGATCCAGCCTTGAATCTCCCAATCATCGACCGACTTGTATCTGATCTCCTCGACCTCACCGAGTGTGACTCCGCGGAGCAAGTCGCCGTTGACGTCGGTGAGCTGTTTTCGTTCTTCTGGGCGTCGAAGATCGAACGCGACGACATCCACCGGATGGTGCGAGTCTTCGAGCAACCCGACGGCCTGACCACCTCTATTGAAAGAAGAGAGCGTCAGCATGTGGTTGCCAGAGGTCACTTGCTGGACGCCACCACTCAAAGAAGCAAAGTGAAGATTCCGGGTGCCCTCCTGACCAACGTTGAAATAGACGCCGCTGCCGTCCGGGGCCCACATCAACTGCGTCCCTCGTCGAAGCCCTCGGTCGAAATCGCCCGAGATCTGACGCACGCCGGAACCGTCGGGGTTCATGACGTAGATCTCGGCGTTCGAGTAGGTGTCGTCGTTCCAGTCCTCCCCCGTGTAGGCAATCAAGCTTCCATCCGGCGACGGTATTGCCCCCCCATCGGGGCCGCGACGACGCGTGACCTGGCGGATTCGGTTGGTCGCAACATCGACCGCGTAGATCTCCGACTCTCGCCAGTTGTACTCGGCCTCTTCTTCGCGGAGCGACGTGAAGTAGATCTCGGACCCGTCGGGGGCCCACTCAGGACCTTGATGATTCCAGCTCCCGTCGGTCAGACGTCGGGGCGTGCCGCCATCGGCGGGCACGACAAACAAATGCGCGTATCCTTGATCCACAAACCCCCGACGATCTTGTCGGTAGTCGATTCGGGTAACGATCCGCGGCGCCTCGGTCCACTCCGCACCGGCCGGGCGGCTCGGCAGATCGATGTTCCAATCCTCCTGGTCTTCGACCAGCATGCTGAACGCGAGCTGCGACCCGTCGGGCGACCACCGAAGACTCGATGGGGCATGCTCGAGTCGTGTGACCTGCGACGTTGCGCCTTCAGCGTCCATCCAGCGCACGAAGATCTGAGCTCCCTCCGGTTCACCCGGAGCAATGAACGCGATGCGACTGCCATCGGGCGACCAGATGGCGCTGGAACCTTTCACCAACTCTCGCTTGCGGGCCCCGTCAGCGTCCGCGATCCACAGCGTCGACTCCCATTGATCGTTGACCTTGTCGATCCAACCCCGCGTGTAGACGACCTGACTGCCGTCCGGAGAGATCTGCGGCGTGGACACGCGTTCCCAATCCATATACATGTCGAGACCGAGCGTTCGAGGCGCGGCGCTCGTCTGAGCGGCGAGCGGCACGATGCCGAGGGAGAAGGAGAGAAGGGTCGCGGATGCGATTCGCGTGACCGATAGCATGACCACCTCCAAGCGGGAGTCCGACACGGGGGCCATGAACGTACGCCAAAGAATGACGGGGGCCAATCGGTCCGCCGACCTTGACCAAGAAGTCTCGCAGCCGATCGGTTGCGAGTCTGTAGTCGAGACCAGATCCTCGATCAACGCTCGAGGCGTCGTTCCTGCCATGGCAACGACCGCGACGGAAGACGTAAGGTCGAGTCGAATTTAAAAATAGGTGACTCATGCGCGGACGCACCCTTCGGACCTTGATCGCACTCTCTGTCACGCTTGTCCCTGCGGCGGTTGCCCAACAATTCGGCGGCTCGATCGCTTTTGGTGGGGATCAGATCCTGGTCGGCGAGTCCCGCAACGTGACGATGTCCGGGATCGTGTACGTCTACGGAGAGCGCTCCGGGCGCTGGTCGGAAGTCGACCAGATCGCGATTTCCGATCAGGTGCGAGACCCGGACGGGTTCGGTCAGGCGCTGGCAGCAGACGGCGACGTGTTCCTGGCCGGCGCTCCGTTGGCGCGGGGCGGTTCAGGGGCGGTCTATGCGTTTGAAGCGGATGGCTCCGGTGGATGGACCCAGGCTGCAGTCCTGAGTCCCGACGATCTGCAAGCGGACGCGCGCTTTGGCAGCGCGATTTCGATGGTCGGGGATCGAGCGGTCGTATCGGCGCCCGGCATCGGCGATGCTCCGGGATCGGTGTACGCATTCACGCGTTCGCAGGACGGCTCCTGGCGGCAGACGGACCGCCTCGCCCCGACGGACCCGGAGGAACCCGGATTCGGGACGGCGTTGACGCTCGCCGGAGAGCAGCTCCTGGTGACGACCCGGGCCCAGCGCGGCGCCGCGGCGACGGTCCATGCCTTTCGATTGGATGTCGAGTCGAGCCGGTGGACCCAGCGAGGGACCCTTTCGGCGGAGCAACTTCCCGAGCGGAGCGAGTTTGGCGCCGCGATCGGTCTGTTTGGTGACTTCGGTCTCGTCGGCGCGCCCGGTGTCAATGACCGGACAGGCGTGGTCTTCGTGTTCGGGTATGACGAGGAGACGGCGGAATGGGCCGTCCTTGAACGCTTGGGACCTCTCGTCGCCAATCGCAACGCGCTGTTCGGGCGCTCGATCTTCGTCGACGGACCCTACTTGGCGGTCGGAGCGCCAGGGAGCACGAACGGCACCGGGTCGTTCTACGAGTTCGACCGCGGGGCCAACGGGAGCTGGAGCGGAACGACACTCGTCGAGACCGATGCGTTCGTGGGAGGCGCGCAGGTCGGCCAAACCCTCGCGGTACACGAGGACGTCGCGGTGGTCGGGGCGGCCGGCGTTGATTCCGGTTCCGGCGCAGTCCTCATTCTGACGCGAGGCGCGAGAGGAAACTGGGTCGAACAAGTCACGCTCGCGAACGAGATGCGTGGGTTCCCCGCGCTGACCGGCGAAGAGGTCGAGTGCGTCGACAGCCGAGCGGCGGCCTTCGAATGTCGAGACGTAAACGTGCTCTCCTTCCTACCGATCAAGGATCTCGGCGGCACGCGGGGGACTCGAGTCAACGACATCTGGGGGTGGACGGATTCGGACACCGGGCGGGAATACGCGATCGTGGGCCGAACCAACGGGACGGCCTTTGTCGACATCTCCGACCCGTACCAGCCGCGTTTTCTGGGGGACCTGCCGGCCACCGAGGGCTCCCGTCACACGATCTGGCGCGACATGAAGGTGTTTCGCGATCACGTCTACATCGTCGCCGATGCCGCATTGGAACATGGCGTACAGGTCTTCGATTTACGCCAACTGCGAGACGTGGGGGCGAATCCGGTCACGTTCGAGATGACCTATCTCTATGACGGTATCCATAGCGCTCACAACATCGTCATCAATGAAGAGACGGGGTTTGCATACGCGGTCGGCAACAGTGGAGGCGGCGAGACCTGTGGGGGCGGGCTGCACATGATCGACTTGAACGAACCGTCTCACCCCGTGTTTGCCGGCTGTTTCGCCCAAGAAGGGACGGGGCGCCGCGGAACCGGCTACGCGCATGACGCCCAGTGCGTCATCTACCACGGACCCGACACGGAACACGTGGGGAAAGAGATCTGCCTTGGTTCGAATGAGACGGCCCTCAGCATTGCGGACGTCACCGACAAGGCCGCGCCAGTCGGACTCGCGACGATTTCCTATCCGAACGTCGCCTATGCGCACCAGGGATGGTTGACCGAGGACCACCGGTTCTTCTACATGAACGACGAAGGGGACGAGCCGCAGGGACTCGTGGCAGGTACACGAACGTTGGTGTGGGATGTCGCCGACTTAGATGACCCGGTGCTCGTCAAGGAACACATCGCCGAGACCACCGCCACCGATCACAACTTGTATGTCGTTGGCGATCTGATGTACCAGTCGAACTACTCGGCCGGCTTCCGCGTGCTCGACATTTCCGACCCCACCGACCCGGTTGAAATCGGTTTTCTCGACACATCTCCCTACGAGGGTGGCGCTTCGTGGAGCAACTACCCCTTCTTCAAGAGCGGCACGATCGCTGTCACCGGAACGGGCGATGGATTGTTTCTGCTCAAGAACATGGCCAGGCCACGACTCGTGCCCTAGGAGGCCCCGGAAGAACCCGGAAGCGGCGCTGTTGCGCATGATTCGATGTTTAGCTAAATATCGATTTATGAAAACCGTCACGTTGTTTCACTCACAGATCTGCCCGCGATGCCAGGTCTCAAAAAGGCTGCTCGCGGGCCTGGAGCCGGATTTTCCGGAGGTCCGCGTCGAGAGGGTCGAGTATCTGACCAACCTCGGGCGCGCTCGGGACGCCGGCGTTCGCTCGATTCCTACGCTGGTTTACGGGGAACGAAAGCTCAGTGGGATCGTGCTCACGAAGAAGTCGATGCGCCGTTTTCTAGAGGCGTTGTGAGGCGCCCGTGAACAAGGTGTTCAAGGCGCTCTCGGATCCGACCCGTCGCAGGGTGCTGCAGCTCCTCAGGAAGACACCGATGACGGCGGGCGAGCTGGCCGGTGAGTTCGAGCTCTCGAAGCCGACCATGTCCTCGCATTTCTCCGTGCTGAAGGAAGCGGATCTGATTTACGCCGAGAAGGATGGCACGACGATCACCTACCGCCTCCGGATGTCGGTGCTCGAGGACGCGTTGCTCGGCTTTGCCGAGACGTTCGAGATCGATCCGACCGGCGAGCGCGCGGAGCGTGCGCTCACGCCATTCGGAGGCGACGTCGTAGGGCGCAAGGCTTGATCTCCCGGGTGCCGATGCCGGCAACCGCCGTCCTCATCGCGGCAGCGTCGGCCCTCGCTGCCCTCGCCCTGGAGCCCGGCGACGGTCGGGAGCTCGCTGCGGTGGTTCTCGTCTGCCTTTGTTGGTGCGTCAACGAAGGGATCGCGCGGTCCCGCGAGCGGTGGGCGGTGTATGGCGCCGCCGAATCGCGCAGCCTGTTGGAGGGAGCGGTGATCTACGTCGCCATCGTGGTTGCGCTCGGCAACGCGTTCGAGATCGTTTGGCTCTCGGGCCTCCTGCCCGATGTCGATGGGGCCGCCCTGCGTGAAGCGCACGCGACGACCCGGACGGGGATGCTCGGGGTCTTCATGGCGCATTTCGGAAACCGACTGGCGAAGCTGCCTTCACCGTGGCGCCTCCGCGATGAGCCGTTCGACTGGCACACCGTGCATCGCTTCACCGGGCGACTGTGGACACTCGTGGGTGCCACGCTCGTCGTGCTGGCGCTGGCGCCTCCCGCGGTCCCCGCTCGCCGAGCCGTACCGTGGCTCGTTGGCGGGACCCTTGTCGTTTCCGTGGCGCGGAAGCTGACTTCGGTCGCACGGTATGCGGCCGGCAACCGGCCCAGCTTGTCGCGTTAGCGAGCCGGGACCGTCTTAGGGCACCTCTCTTTCGTACATCACCTCTCCACCAACGATGGTGTATAGCACCTGAGCTTCAAGCAGCCGACTTGGCTCGGTCCTCCCTGCTTCGATCAAGTCGGTATCGAAGACCGCTACGTCCGCCAGCTTCCCAACCTCGAGCGTCCCTTTCACATCTTCTTCGAACGATGCCCAGGCGGGATTCTTGGTGTACGCCTCCATCGCTTCTTCGATGGTCAGGCGCTGCTCCGGAAACCAGCCCTCCGCCGGTTCTCCGCTGAGGGTTTGACGGCTGACGGCTGCGTACAACCCGTACTTCGGATTGAGAAAGTACCGCGCGGCGTTGGTGCCGGGACTGTCGCTGCCAAACACGAGAACCGCACCGGCATCCTTTAGATCGCGGAAGGCATACGCACCACGCGAACGTTCCGGACCAATGCGTTCTTCCATCCACCGCATGTCGTCGGAGATGTGATAGGGATTCACCTCGGCGACGAGGTTTAGCTCGCCAAAGCGTCGAAAGTCGGCCTCCTCCACGATCTGAGCGTGGATCATCCGCCACCGGTGGTCGGAGTCTACGAGATCATACTCCGTCAGCACCGCCTCGAAGATGTCGAGCATGATCTTCACTGCCTTGTCTCCGATCGCGTGGACGTGCGGAGGCAGACCCGTCGGTACGGCCTCCTCCATCAGCGTTTGGAGATTGCCTTTCGGAAACTCGGTGTAGTTTTGATCACGACCGATGGAGAGCGCTAAGCCTTCGACACCTTCTGGAAGCATGATCTGCCGGACGATGCCGAAATTGCCGGGGTTGTGGTCGTACTCCTCGTAAAACATGGCGCTGCTCCCACCCATGATCCCATCGACCCATGCCTTGTATCCGATGAACCGCAGCCAGTCGTCGCCAAAGCCGAGGGAAATCCCCAGTCCTCCCGTGTGAGTGACGTTGTCGAGCGACGGACGAATGTTGATCCGTGCGGTCAGTTCGCCGCGGCGTTTTAGCTCTTGGTACGCGTGCAGCTGCTCTGAAGACGTGATGTCTTGAATGGTCGTAACGCCGCCCTCGCGCGCTTCCTGGAGTACGGCGCGGACTTCGGTGAGGCGCTGCGCGAACGGCTTTGGCGTCATGGCGTTGCGTACCAGGTCTACCGCGGTGCCGGTGAGGATACCCGTCAAACGCCCGTCATCGTCGCGGTGGATCTCGCCGCCAGCTGGGTCGGGGGTCGATTCGGTGATCCCAGCCATCTCCAGGGCCACGCTGTTGGCAAGAAACGTGGAGCGATCGAAGCGGTTTACCAGTACGGGGTTCTTTGGCGTGACCGCATCGATGAGATCGCGGTGGGGCGTGAACGGACCCTGTTGCAGGGCCTCGCCTGCTCCTTCGCGTCCGGTCGACCCCGATTCCCACTGTTCGTACGCGCCCCAGTCGCCGCGGGTAATCCAACTGCCGTCCGGTAGCCGGTCGGCCGCGCCCGCGAGCTGATCCGTAAATGCGACGGGCTCGTGTACCTCCAGTAGGTTCACGCCGACGAGAAGCTGGCCCGTACTTTCGACGTGCACGTGACCATCGTTGAACCCCGGCGATGCGAAAGCTCCGTGGAGATCGATCACTCGGGTATCGAGACCCTCGAGCGCGCGGGCCTCTGCGTTCGTCCCCACCGCCACGATGCGGTCGCCGCGAACCGCGAT